>NZ_WOTO01000084.1 GCF_010993775.1 Fodinicola feengrottensis
GGTCTGTGTTGGGTGAGCGGCTCCTGCGCCGGACAGTGTCGGACGGCACCGCAACCGCATCTGTGGTGGCGTTGACCGCTCCCGTGGTGGCGCGGTGGCTGGCCTGCACGGCCCGGCCGCCGATCCGGTGATCCAGCTCAGCCAGTCCGCCGGGTCCATCCTCTTCACCGGCGTCCTGGTCTGGTTGCTGGCCGTCCTCCTGCCCTCCCGCAGCTCCTGGCTCAGCATCATGGTGTGCTGGGCTATCAACGCGTCCGCGGCCGGCCCGCTGGCGCTGCTCGCGCCCGGCGTCACTGTGCTGATCGGATGGACCATGATTGCCACGTACCTGTGTTGGCGCACCGGCGCTGTCGGCGCTTACGTCACCAGGGGTGCGCGAGCGGTCCCGGGTGTCCCGGCTGTACGAGCAGTCCACCGGTGAGCAGCGCGAGATCATCGACCGGCTGGCGGACGCGCCGCGCAAGGCCACCGTGCTGCACCAGATGTCGGTGCCGCGGGACTCGCGGCGCCCGCCTGCAGTTCGACGCGTACGTGGTGGCCCAGACCGGCGTCTACGGCGTGATGGTCGCCGACGCGATCGGTCGCCTGCAGCTGAACGTCTCGGCCACCCGCCGGGTCGCGGTGGAGAACCGCAGCATGGACGACCTGCTGCTGGACGCGGCCGTCAGCGCGTACGCGGTCTCCGACGCCCTCCGCGTGAGAGTGCTCCCGCTGGTCGCCCTGCCCGGTGCGACCTTCCCGCCGCAGTATCCGGGCGTCGTACCGGCCACCGTGTCGCCGCGCGAGCTCGACGGCCCGGTCGACGTGGTGATGTTGGAGCCGTCGCGCTGCTGGTCGACCGCATCTGCTACGGCGAGACCATCTACACCCCGACCCAGCTGGACATGATCGTCCGGCGGGCCCGTTCGGTGCTCTATCCGACCGAGCAGGCCCCGGCGCATCGCCTTCCGGTCGCACCAGATCGACTCCCGACCGTGCCGTTGGACGCCCCGCCGGCACGGCCGGTGCCGAGGTCCGCGCCGGTCCCGGTGGCGCCGCGGTCGCAGGTCAGCCCACAGGTCACCCGCCGCAGGGTGGCGCAGGCGCTGCAGCGACAGATGCCGGTCCGTACGGACTTCCCGCGGGTCCAGCCGCCACCGATGGCCGCCGCCCCGGTCGAGCCGGTGCGGACCGGCCCGACCTGGGATGACCAGGTCTGGGGCCGGGCCGCCGGCAGCGAGTCGATGGCGAACCAGCAGGCGTGGAAGCCGTATCAGGTGGCCGAGCGGATCGAGGCGCCGGCGCCGGCGCCGGTCGAGCGGCCGGTGAGCGCCCCGACGAGCCGGGATAGTGCCGAGCTGATCCTCGGTCCCGGTGTCGAGGTCATGTGGTTCGACGACAGCGGCGCGTGGTCCGGTTGGGTATGTGCGACCGGTGTGGTACGCCTCTCGCACGTCCCGAACGGTGCCGTCGACACCGGCCTCAACCCCGGCGACCGGGTCGTCTGGGTGGTGGCCCGTACCGAATGGGACCGACCGCGCCATCGCGGAAAACCGGGCCGTCAGCCCGTCGCTGATCCAGCCCGTACGAGCCGAGATGCTCCAGACCGTCTGAGGTTCTTTACCCCGCAACGCCCCGTTCCTTGCGCCAGCCGCAAGGAGCGGGGCGTTGCGGACGTCTCATGGCCCTGTCCACGTCTACCGCGGCACAACCCTCCGGGCTGGATTTTCGTCGAGTGCGGGACTTTGTTCTGCGCTCGACGTCGAGTGTGGGTTAAAGTCCCGCACTCGCCGCCAGGCCCCCCACGGGGCATGCGGACATCAGGCGGGCACGACGGCTTAGGAGGAGCGCGGCGATGGGGCGGCGGTGCCGGACGGGGGTGGGGACGGGCGGTACGACGACGGGCTGGCGGGCCTGGAGGATGAAGAAGGTGACAGCGCCGACGACGGCGACCAGGACGGCCACGCCGACCAGCACCTTCAGGGTGAGGCCGACGTCGAGAGAGGAACGCTGTAAGGCCGGCAGCGACACCTGGCCGGTACGCCGGTCCACGACGACCGGGATCCGCTGGCCACGGCGGTACGCGGCCGGGTCGACCAGCGTCAGCGAGACCTCGTGGTCCGGGACAGCAGCGTCATGGGGGTCCTCGACCAGCAGCCGCAGCTCCACGTGTCGTACGGGCCGAGCTCCGGCGGCCGCGCGTCGCCAGACGGCCACCGCTGACAGCACGGTCGCGGTCGTACGTTCGGCATCGTCATCCACCGGCACACCAGGGCGTTTCCAACGGGCTCCTCAGCGGCGGGTAGTGGGAGGTTGGCCAGAGCCGGTCCGGGTGGCAATCTATCGTGAACCGGACGCCGGCTCGCGGCAGCCGGCCAGCGGTGGAACGGGGTGACATCAGTGGCATCGAACGGCTCGGGTGGGGGCCGCTGCGGCGACTGCTGCGTCGGCGGTCGCCGGGAGACGCCGATGGTGTGTTCGTCAGCAAGGTGAGCGAGGACCCGGAGCGGGAGCAACAGCAGCTGGATCCGCCGGCTGGTCAGCTGGCTGGTGCTGATCTTCGGCGCGGCTGGCGTGTTGACGTTGGTCGCCTCGTGCGTGGCGACCGTACGCAACACCGCCGGCTGGACGGCCTGGCTGGTGCCGCTGGTCTGCTTCGTGCTGTCGGCCGGGCTGCTGCTGCTGGACCGCCGGCTGTCCGAGCACCCGCCGATGAGCGTGGAGGTGCCGGTCAACCTGGAGCCGGTGCTCAAGGAGATGTCGATCGCCTGCGTGGACATCGACCGGCTGGCCGGCCAACTCTTCGAGGCCGAGCGGGCCAGCCAGGTGCTCACCGGTTCGTACGCGCGGACCGACGAGTCGTCGATCGACGCGGCCGGCGAGGCGCTGGCCGCTGAGCGCGAGGGCGACGTGCAGCGCTCGGTCTCGTTGCGGGAGCAGATCCGGGTAAGGGCGCAGGCGATCATGGACTTGCGGGACGAGATGGTGGCGCAGGCCGGCGAGGCAACTCCGTTCTCGTACGATGGCCAGCCCATCAGCAACCCGCTGTCGCCGGTCACCGAACCAGCTGAGCGGGGCACGGCCGGCGTGGAGCCCACCGTCGACCCCTGGCAGTATCAACCGGACCAGCCCGGCACCTTCGCGGCGCAGCCACCGGCACCCCCGGTCGACCCCTATGCCCCCGCCGCCCAACCGCAGACGACTCCTTCGTGCCCTCCCCAACCCGGTTATCCACAGGGCCAGCTGTATCCGAATCAACCGATTTCGTCACCCTCGGTATCGGCCGCCTCGTCGTTGCCGCCGAGTGCCGGCGGTCCGCCGGCGGCCCCGGACCCCGCTGGCCAGGGCCGTTCCGTCCCGCGTGTATCCACAGACGGGACAGAGGGTGATAGTTCGCCCAACCGGCTCTGATCTCGGCCCGATATCTGCGACCATGGACCGTGCCGACATGTTTACGCGGCGTGATGACGCTGCCTGTGGATGCGTTGCGCGGCGCGGGTACGAGAGCAGGAATGATGGTAGGTAGCAGCCCCGCCGGAGGTAGGCGGAGCACCGAGAGGCGGGACAGGGAGTTCACTCGATGACTAACGACGGCGTGCGCGGTCGCGACGGCGCGCCCGCACACCCGGGCAGCCAGTCGTCCGGCCCGTCGACGACCCCTGGGTCGGGGCAGCCGCCAGAAGCGGTCGAGGATCCGAACGAGGTCACTCAATACGTGAGCAGGGGCCCGGTGTTCCGGGCGCCCGGTCGCGGCAAGCAGGCCGGCGCCACTGGTACGGCCGGTGCCGCTGGTACGACTCCGGCGCAGCCCAAGACGGGTTCCGCGGCGGTCCCGCCGCAGTCCAGCCGGCCGGCCACTGGACAGTCCGCTGTCCCGCTGTCCGGAGCTCCGGTCTCTGGTCCCGCGCAGCCTGGTGGTCCGCTGCCTGCTGGTCCGCGGCCGGGTGGTCCGCAGTCGGGTCGTCGGCCGGCGTCAGCACCGCCGGCCGCTGGTCAGGCGGCTGTTCCGCAGCCAGGTCAGGCTGGTACGACGCAGCTGCCCGCCGGGCCGACGTACAGCACCCCGACGTATAGCGAGCCGACATACAGCGTGCCCGCGTCCGCCCAACCCCAGCCGGGCCAGCCCCAGCCGGGGCGTCCAGCGTCCGGAATCCCTGCGTCCGGAATCCCAGTGTCCGGTGGCCCGGTCAACGCGCCGGCGAGCGCGCCTCCGTCGTTCCGTACGCCCGCCTCCGGCCCGCCCAACGGGTGGTCGCCGGCGCCGGGTCCGACCGGCACGCAGCCCGCGGTTGGCCCCGGCCGGGGCCCCAACGCGCCGGTCGGCCGGGCCACCCCGGTGCCGCCAGCCCCCAGCTCAGCCCCGCCGGGCTCGGTTCCGCTCGGCTCGGCGCCTCCCACCATCGGCATTCCTGCCTCCGGAATGCCCAGCTCGGGGATGCCTACCTCGGGGATGCCCAGCATGCCCCAGCCGGCCGCGACGGTACGGCCACCGGCGGCCCGGCCAGGCACGGCGCCGTCCGCGTGGGCGCCACAGCCCGTCAGCGCGGCACCACTGGCCGCGCCGCCGCCGGCGTACGCCCCGCCGCAGCAGATCCCGTCTCCCGGGACGTACCAGCCGGCCCAGCCCGGGGTGTATGTGCCGCCGCGGCGGCGAGCGGCCAGCCGGAGGTCCCGGCCGGCAAGCCGAAGGGCCGCAAGGCCAAGCAAGCCAAGCAGCCGAAGCAACCGAGGCAGCCAAGGCAGAAGAAGGGCCGCCAGAGCGCCGCCCAGCCTCCGCCGGTCGACCCCAACGACCCCGGCTTCCAGGTCCAGGGCGGCACCGTGGTGCCCACCGGTGCGGCCCGCAAGCGCCGCTCCAGCCCGCTGGCCGGCGGTCGCTGGATGCAGTTCGCGGTGAAGACCCTGATCGTCGTCGTGCTGGCGGTGATCGCGCTGAACGGCGTCTATCGGCTGGCCGGCAAGGCGTTGTACGACCCGCCCACCGCCCCGGCCGGCTCGAACTTCCCGACCCAGGCGGCCTCGGCGTACGCGCCCCCGGTTCGCCCAGGCGTATTTCTCCTGGGACGAGAACAACCCGCAGAACCGCTCGACCGCTTTGCAACCTTTCTTCCCCAGCACCACCAACCTGCAGTTGGGCTGGGACGGCAAGGGCGTCCAGCAGGTGATCGGCAGCCCGATCCCGGCCGGGGTGTCGGCGTCCGACGACCAGCACGCGGTCGTCCAGCTCACCGCGTATCTGAGCCCCGGCGGCTGGACGTGCATGCAGGTCGGGGTCTTCTCGCCGAACCGCGGCCAGACGCTCGCGATCACGTCGTACACGGCCTATGTGGCCTGCCCAGCGGCCGCGCCGGTGACCGTCCCGAACGTGACCGACGAGGACGGCACCCTGGAGGCGCAGCTGTCGCCGGTGCTGAACTCTTTCTTCCGGGCGTACGGCGCCTCCAGCTCGGACCTCCCGCTCACGCTCTCGACCGGGTCGACCGTGACCGGCCTCGCGGGCAGCGTCAAACTCGTGTCGGTGGACCGGGTGATCGTGCCGACGGCGACCAAGGGCGCCGATCCGAACCAGCGGGTGGCCACCGTCAACGTGTCGTGGCAGACCCCGTCCGGTGGCGTGCTCGCGCAGTCGTATCAGGTGACCCTGATCAAGGTTGACCGGTGGGGCGTGCTCAGCCTCGCCGGCGGCGCGCCGAGCTCGGACATCGCGCCGCAGCAGGGCGGGGTCGCGCCGAACCCGTCCGGCAACCAGGTGCCAGCCACCGGCCAGTCGCCGAGCGCGGGAGCGCACGCCGGCAGCCCGTCCAACTCCCCGCCGGCCGGCGGGCAACCGTCCGCCAAGCCGTCCGGACCGGCCCGCTGAGGGCCGATCACCATGCGCCTGGTTTTGCTGAACAGCCGCGAAAGGAAGATGAAAGTCCATGTCACTGCTCGACACCGCGGTTCAGGTCGTCACCAGCGTGCACGCGAGCGCGCCGCTGGCCGCGCCGTCCGGGAACAGCATTGCGCAGAACCTGCAGAACTTCGTCGCACCCATCGCCGGGATCCTGATCGGTCTCGTCGGACTGAAATACCTGTTCGGGGAGAACCGGTCGCTGGCCGGCTTCATCGGGTTCGTTTTCCTGGGGGCGTGTGTGTTCGCGCTGATCAAGTTCGGCGACACGATCCTCGGGGCGCTCGGCGGCATTCTCAACGGCATTTTGAGCTAGCTCGGCTGACCAGGGGAGAGGGAGCGCCATGATCGTCCGGACGTTCACCCACGCGTGGAACATGCGCGTGCGTATCTACGCGTTCGACGACATCCGGCTGCCGGTCAAGAACGGCATCTCCATCCCGCAGGTGCTCGCCGGGCTGGCCGCCGCGGTGGTCTGGGTGCCGCTCTGCCTGCTCCTGGGCGTACCGAACTGGGTCGGCAACCTCGGGTTCGCGACGATGATCATCGCGGTGCCGCCGGTGATCGTGCTGCTGTACGCGGACCGGCCGATCGCGCACGAGAAAACCTCTGAGGAGTGGCTGTCCTCGTGGCTGGTGCGCCAGTCCGAGCCGCGCCGCCGGCTGGCCGCGCTGACCGGTGCTCCGCCGAGCCGTCGGGTGCTGCTGACGGCCTCCCGGTGGGTCCCGGACAACCAGTTGGACGGTGACCCGAGATGACCGCTTATCTGCTGCTGATCATCCTCATCGGCGCCTTTCTGTACGTCGGCGTGCGGCGCTGGGAGCGTACAAACGCGGCCCGGAACATCCCGACTCTGCCGGAGCGGCTCGCGGTCCGGTATTTCGACGACCAGATCCTGCTGACCGACACCGAGGCCTGGACCTATCTTCGGCTTCCCACGGTTTCCGTGGAGTTCCGTACGGCGGACGAGTGGGACCGGCTGATTTCCAGCTACGCGCACGGGATGGCTGGTCTGCAGGACTGCCAGATTCACCTGAAGACGGTCTTTCGCGAATACAACATCGCCGACTGGGCGGAGCGGCTGGACAACCGGACGACCATCGGCTCGCCGGGCTGGCGCAACCTGCTGGTGGCCCAGCAGCAGCAGCACCTGTGGAGCGAGCAGTTCCTGCGCAAAGAGGTCTATCTGGGGGTAAGGCTGGGCACCCGGGTCACCGAGACCACCGGGATGATCCGCTCGCTGCTCACCTCGCTGTCCAAGTTCGTGTCGTTCAGTGCCGAGCTGTTGGTGGGCGAGGACGACGTGGTCGACCAGAAGGAGATCGACCGCTGGCAGGGCTCGGCCCGGCCCATCCACCGAGTGCTCGCCGGCAGCGCTTTTGGCGCGGTGCCAGCGACAGCGGCCGAGGTGGCGTGGCTTTTCCAGCACCAGATGCATCCGGCGATGCCGGCGCCCTCGGTTTCCCACAAGAGCGCCAAACCCTGGGGTCGCGGCGAGGTGCAGCACCTGGCCGAGGGTTTCATCGACAACGCGGAAAGCCCGTACTATCTGAAAATCACCCAGCCGAACTGGGATTTCGTCAAGCAGCACGAGGCGCACGCGCAGAATTCGAACACCACCACGCCCCAGCGGTTCTTCGACTCGTACGTGGCGACCCTCTGCGTTTCCCGCATTCCCAGGGAAATGGACACCTGGGACGGCAACCCGTGGATCCACCACGCGGAGGACCCGTCGCTGGGTTTCCCGGTGGAGTTCTCGGCCCGCTGGGAGATTCACCCGCCGCGCAAGGCGAAAAAAAGGACGTCGAGAAGCAGATTCAGAAGGTGGCTGGCCAGCGCCGGCACATCCAGGAGGCCGGCGCCGAGGTGCCGACCGGCGTGCAGGACGCCTTCGCGGACGGCCGCCAGCTGGACGTTGACGTGGAGCGGCAACGCAAATACATCGTGTACGGCGCCGGCCGGCTGATGGTCTCGGCGGAGGATCCGGACGAGCTGACCCGGCGGTGCGAGGTGCTGATCGAGCACTACCGGAACATCGGCATCGACGTGGCGTGGACGCCGAACGACCAGCTCCGGCTGTTCACCGAGCAGTTCCCCGGCGACAAGACCCGGCTGCGGGTAAGGGCGTACCGGCAGGTGCAGGAGCTGGAGGCGATCGCGGCGGGCCTGTTCACCGCGTCCAACAGCCTCGGCGACGGCGAGGGGCCGTACATCGGGCGGACCACCGGGCGCAGCCAGGAGATCGTGCATTTCGACCCGCTTTTCGCGCCACGCAACAACAAACCGCCGGGCATCGCGATCGTCGGCGCGCCCGGTGGCGGCAAGACCTTCACCACCCTCACCATCGCGTATCAGACAGCTTCACGCGGCATCACCACCGTTTTGCTGGACCCCAAGGGCGACGCCAAGGGACTGGCCACTTTGGGTGGTCTCGGCGACGTGCGAATCCTCGAGCTGGGCAGCCGGATGGCCGGCCTGCTGGACCCGTTCTCGCTGGCCGAGTCGCGCGAGGAGGGCACCCTGCTGGCGATGGAGACGATGCGGCTGCTGCTGGGTGGGGAAATGACCGCCGAGCGGGAAAACGCGATCGTCTCGGCAATCCGGCAGGTGGCCGTCCTGCCGTACCCGAACCTGCGCAAGGTCGTCGTCGAGCTGCTGCTCAAGGGCGGCGTTGAGACCATGAACGACAGCCGCTCGGCGTACACCGATCAGATGATCTCGGTGGCCAAGAGCGCCGGCAACCTGCTGGAGGTGATTTCCGAGCTGCCGCTGGGAAACCTGTGCTTCTCCAGTGCACGCTCGGATGTGAAGATCGCCCGCGACCGGCTCACCATCATCACCCTCGCCGGGCTTTCGCTGCCGTCCGCGTCGACCCCGCAGGACCGCTACACGTACGCGCAACGACTGTCGGTGACGCTGCTCTACCTGGTCACCCACTACACCAGGACGCTGATCGTGGACCCGCTGTTCACCGGCCCGAAGGCGTTGGTGATCGACGAGGCGTGGGCGCTGACCCAGACCACCCAGGGCGCGCAGCTGATCGCCGAGGTGTCCCGGCTCGGCCGGTCCCGCAACACCGCGCTCGCACTGGTCAGCCAGAACGCGAAGGACCTGCTGGCCGAGGACGTACGCAACTGTCTGACCACGATGTTCGTGTTCCGGTCCGAGGACGCGGAGGAGATCACCGCGGATCTGGAACTGCTGCGGATCTCCGACAACCCGGAGCACCGGCAGGCGGTCGCCACCTTGCCGACCGGCCGCAACTCCGAGTGCATCATGCGGGACATTCGCGGCCACGTCGGCACCATGCGGATCGACATGTCGTATTTGCCGGAGGTCACGGTGGCCTTCGACTCCACGCCGGACGACGGCACCGGCCGGGTGCAGTCCTCGGCCCGCCGGATCGTCACCGACGTGACCGGCCGGGTGCTGGGCGTGGTCGACACCGAGGCCGAGGCGGAGGCGCTGCGCGCCCGGATCGAGGCCGAGACCGGCGCGCCGGTGACGATCAAGCCCGATGAGTCAGCCGTACCAAGCGGCGCTCCCTCATTGACCAAACCGGACACCGGGCCGCACGATGGGCCGGCGGCACAGCAGTACGAAGACGGGTCAACGGCGACCTCATCCAACCTCGCGGGCGCCCGCTATGTCGGCGGACCTCCGCTCGGTCAGTAGTTTCCCCAGCGGACTGAGGAGCACCTTCATGGCGGCAGCCCACGCTGCACCAGCGACGACGCCCGTCACCGGCATCCGGGTCGGCCGGCTCGCCGGCGCCGACCGGGCGTTCCTGGACAGCGTCGCCCGGTCCAGCCGCCGGTCCGCGAGCCGCGGCCCGCTCGGTCTCGTGCACCGCAACCGCCGCTCGCTGGCCCGGCTGGGCCGGCGCGCGACCGGCCTGTTGATGATCGCGATGGTGATGGTTGGCATCGGCATCTCCGGCGCGCAGCCGGCCGCCGCGCTGCCCGGCATCAACCCCGCCAACACCACCTGCAACCGCACGCCGTTCGTGCCAGAACGGGCCGATCAGGGCGTCATGTCGCTGATCTCGCTCAGCGGGGTGAGTGCTGGCACGCCGCTGGTGAGTCAGGCGGCCCAGGCCGCCGCGGCGGCGGGCTCACCAACGGCGGCTGGTGCGGCAGGCGACCTGAAGGGATCGATCTGGGGCCAGTACGGGGCGGCTGGCACGTACTGGACGACCTACCAACTGGACTGCACGGACTTCGTCGGGCAGATCTTCAACAACGTGTCGAACCAGGTGTTCCAGTTCGCGAAGATCATCAGTGTCGTCACGATCAACGTCTTCCAGGTCACCTTTACCGGCGACATCCTGCGGTATTTCCTGGCCAGCAATGGCGGTGCTCCCTCGCTGCTGGACCAGGTGATCGCGCAGACCCACGCCACCATTTACTCGAGCCTTTTCGCGGTCGCGGTGCTGATTGCGGCCATTGTGATGTTGTGGCGTTTCCTGTTCGGAAAGCTGCCGGCCTCCACGTTCTGGGGCAAGTTCATCCAGATGGTTTTGGTGGCCGGCCTCGCGACCTTCATTTCGGTGGGCGCGAACTTCTCCGGAATGCTGAACTGGGTCAACGACCAGACGGTGACCATCTCGTCGACGATGATCTCGGCGTTTTCCAGCCCGGACTGTGTCAGCAGCGACCCGAGAAACTGGGCTGGTACGACCACCGCTACCGACTCCACCCGGGTGAGTGCGGTCGGCTGCGCGGCCGACGCCCTCTACCGAGCGACTGTCTTCAGTCCTTGGGTGATCGGTGAGCTTGGCACGTACGACGAGACCGTTGGTGGCCGCATTTTGCACCAGCAGGCTTACTCGTACCCGGACATCAACAACAACAAGAAAGATCCGACCCTCTACACCTCAGGCGGGGGATCAGGTACGAACCTGAGCAGCTTCAAGGACAAGAAGGACGACCGCGACTCGATGCTGACGTCCGTCTTCGGGGTGAATTCGCTGGAAAGACTGAACGTCATCAGCTACTCCGACATCACCGCTAACAAAGATGCCGGTTATTGGCAGTATTACAGCGGCGGGCAGGCAGGTGGCCGGTTCCTCATCGCGCTGCTCGCGCTTTTCGCCAGCATCATGGTCGGCATTATCATCCTGGCGATCTCGGTGAGTTATCTGCTGTGGAAATCTCCAGCATCATGTTCGCGATGCTGGCGTTGCCGGCCGCGCTTTTCGGCCTGATCCCAGGGTTTGGCATGCGGGTGTTCCTCAGATGGGCGGAGCTGTTGCTCGGCTCGTTCGCCAAACGGATCGTGCTTGGCCTGTTCGCCGGCCTGGTCATCGGGCTTTACCAGGCACTGCTGAACGCCAACGGCGTGCCGTGGACGATCAAGATTCTCTTCATCACGCTGGTCGCTGCTTTTGGCCTGCTGTATAGGAAACGTTTCGCCGAGGCGTTCACCTTCAACTTCTCCGGCAGTCGAAGTTTCTACGAACACGGCGAGGGCAGTCAGCGGTTGCTCAGCGGTTACCTGAGCAAGGTGGAGAACATCGCCCAGAAGGGCGACCAGGTCGAGGCCATCGCGAAGACCGCGGCGACTGCCGGCATGGGCGGTGTCGGCGCGGCCGCCGGTGCGGCCGGCGCGGGCGCCGGCGGCGGTGGTGGCAGCCAGACCGGCGACCGGATCCGCTCGATCGGCAACTTCCTGCCCGGGGGGGTGCTGCGGGCCGGCGCCGACGACACCAAGACCACGCACGGCGAGATCCCGGTGCCTAGCCAGCCGGTGCCGCAGCGGCCGCAGCCAGCGCCGGCGGACAGCGGCGCCGCTTCCAGCATCGACCGGCTGGCCGCCAAGGCGGACCGGGCGGCCGGTGCGCTGGACAGTGCGGCGGCCAGCAGCCGGGGCGTCAGCGCGGGGTCGCAGCGTACGTCCAACGTGGTCTACGTCCCGCCGCCGCACCAGCCGGCCACCCCGCCACCAGCGGGCGCCCCGGCTCCGGAGCGGGTGCCGTCCCAAGGGGTCCCGATGCGGGACCGTAGATGAGCGTGCCGGCCGGGAAACGAGGACTCATTTTCGGCGGCGCTCTCGCCGTCGTGTTGGTGCTGGTCGTGGTGGTGGTCTATTTCGGCGTGATCCGCTCCGGTGACACGCCCACCCAGGCCGCGTCCGTGCCGGTCATCCCGCCGGCGCCGGCCTCGCTCACGCCCAGCCCGACCGGCACCCCCGGCCCGGCGCCGACCGGGTTGTCCTCGCCAGGGCAGATCGAGGCCTCGCTGGGGCTGCCCACCACCGACAGCGTCGGGGACGTGGCGCCCGAGGCCACCCCGGGACTGGCCGGCGGCAGCCTGATGGAGACGACGGCCCGGGTGTTCGCGGCCCGGTTCTCGGTCTACGCACCGCTAAGCAGCACGTCGTCGGCGGACTGGGTCGCCTCCTGGAGCCCGATCGCGGTGCCAGCTTTCGCCAGTGATGCCAGCGATCTGATCCAGCAGTACTACAAGTTCACGTCCGACCAGGGTGTGAAAGCCACCAACCCGAGGGTGACCGCGGCCGTCCACGTCTGGTCCGGCATCGCCCCGGACGGCCCTGCCCAGCTGTGGCGGGTGACCGTACAACGAACGCTGGTCGCGATCGACGGCTCCACCCGCGCGGACACCGAGCAGACGGTGTCCTGGGACATCGAGCTGCGGGACGTGGCAAGACCGCTGGTCATCGCCACCATGACCGCCGACCCCCATCGGACCGCGCCGCCCCCCGGGAGGACTGACCGTGTCCCGTATGGGCATCATCATCGCAGCCAGCGTCGCGTTCGTCTCGATGCTGATGGGCATCACCCTGTTCACCACTCTCACCGGTTCGTCGCTCTACTCCAGCATCAGCACGTACGCGATGTGTGGCGGCCCCGACGGGGTCGGAGGACTGCCGATCGTGAGCGCGCCCAACGGCAAGCTGCTGGATCCGCTGAAGGGCGCCGGCACCAAGACCAGCCCCTTCGGACCGCGTACCAACCCGATTACCGGCCAGCAGGAAGGCCACCTCGGCCAGGACTTCGCGGCGCCGCTGGGCACCCCGATATACGCGGCCGCCGCCGGCACGGTCGTCAAGTCCGGCCCGGCCACCGGCTTCGGTGAGTGGATCGTCCTCGACCACCAGATCAACGGCCAGAAGATCTCCACCGTGTACGGGCACATGTACGCCGACGGCCTGCTGGTCAAGATCGGTGACGTGGTGACCGCCGGCCAGCACATCGCCAACGTCGGCTCGAACGGCCAGGCCACCGGACCGCACCTGCACTTCGAGGTGTGGGTGGGCGGCCGGCTGACCGGCGGCAAGGCGGTCGACCCGGTGCCGTGGATCGGCACCGGCACCCAGGCCGCCGACGTGTCCGACGTGAGTACGCCGGCACCGCCCGCTGACTCGGAGCCGGCCGGGCAAAGCAACGCGCAGTGGCTGCCGCAGCTGATGCCGAGCCCGCCGTCCGGCCGGCAGAACACCCTGACACCGACCAAAGACCAGATGGACAACGTCAAGACGATCGTCGGCGTCGGCAAGGGCATGAGCGTCCCGCCGCGCGGCTGGGTGATCGCGGTGGCGACCGCGATCCAGGAATCCAGCCTGCACAACACCGACCAGGGCGACGCCGCTGGCCCGGACTCCCGCGGCCTCTTCCAGCAGCGGGACAGCTGGGGGCCGCTGTCCGAACGAATGGACCCGGCCGGTGCGTCCGGGCTGTTCTACCGGGCCCTGGAGAAGGTGCCGGGGTGGCAGAGCCTGCCGCTCACGGTGGCGGCCCAGACGGTCCAGAGGAGCGCCTTCCCGGACTACTACGCCAAATGGGAGCAGGCGGCGGTCAACCTCGTACTGGCCGCCATTGGAGTGGCGCCGATCTCCGGCCAGGGTGGTGGCGGCCTCGACACATCGTGCATCGGTGTGGACAACGTCAACGGGCCGGCCGGCGGCAGCGATATCGGCAACAAGGTCGCCGCGGCGGCGCAGCGCTGGATCGGTACGCCGTACATCTGGGCCGGCGGCGACGCGCACGGCCCCACCGCCGGCGACGGCAGTGGCCACGGGGTGGTGGGCTTCGACTGCAGCGGCCTGGCCCTCTATGCGTGGGCCCAGGTGGGCGTGACTCTTGAGCATCGGGCGACACTGCAGTACAACGTGGGGCAGAAGGTCCGCGCCGCGCGGCCAGGAGCAGCCAGGCGACCTGGTGTTCTTCCACAGCGCGGGTGATACGCCCGGATTCATGCACCATGTCGGGGTCTATATCGGCAATGGGAAGATGGTCGAAGCTCCCGATGTGGGCTTGACCGTACGGATCAGCAGCCACGTGCTCGACAGTTCCGAATACGCGGGTGCGGCGCGGTTTACACCGACTGCCGCCTAGCGGGGGCCGAGGGGGGAGAGGGAATGATGGATCTTTCCGGTCCGATGGACGAGGGTGCTTCCGTTCTGTTAGAGCGATGGTGAAAGCCGGCTGGGGATGAAGGCGTCGCGGATGAGGCAGTGGCTGGGCGGCCGGCTGCCGACCCGGGCCAATGCCGCTGACCTGGGCCGCTGGCTGGTCCGGGCGGCGCTGGAGCCAGCGTCGGCCGACATCAAGCGGGCCACCCCGACCCCGCGTAAGAACTACCGCCGGGCGTATTCGATCGCCCTGGTCGGCGTCGGTGCGCTGACCGGTCTCGCGCTGCTCAACAACCGCCAGGCGTTGGCTACCGCGATGCTCATCGCGGTAGGGCTGGGGGCCGCGTTCGTGGCCGGCTCGGTGCACCGCAGCGGCCTCGCCACCGGCTTCGCGATCCTCTGGTGGGGTGTCAACCGCGCCGGCCGTCTCACTGCTCGCGTCCGTACGGCTGAGCGGCACTGGTCTGCTGGCGCATTTCACCGGCGGCACCGCTTCGATCATCATCACCGGCATCGTGGTCTGGTTAGTGGCCGTGCTGATGCGTGCCCGGCGGCCCTGGCTCACCATTCTGACCTGCTGGTTGATCAACTTCGTGGCGGTCGGAATAGGCACCAGCCTGGCCCCCAACTACGCCCTCGTGATCGGCTGCGTGGCCATCGCCGGTTACCTTTACTGGCGGTCCGGCGCGCTGCTGCAGATCGTCGACAAGATGCGCGGCCAGGCGTATCAGAACCGTGTCCTGGACGATGCCTCGGACGCGCAGCGGGAGACCTTCGAACAGCTGCGCGGGGTCAGCAAGGACATGCAGCTGCTGTACAACCTGCAGGCGCCGGCCGACTTTCGGCGCGGTGCTGCCGGTTGACGCGCTGGTGGTCGGCCCTACCGGCGTCTACACCGTTTTCGCCGTCGACGCCCTCGGTCGCGTACGGGTCAACGTGCACGCTCGCAGCCGGGTGTCTGTCGAGGGGCGGAGCATCGACAAGCTGCTGTACGACATCGCCTCCACAGCTTTCGCGATTTCCGAGGCGCTGCGGGTGGAAGTCACCCCGGTCGCGTCGATGGTCGGCGCCACCTTTCCGGCCGAATACCCGGGAATCATTCCGATCTCCACCTCCCCGAAATCCGCGAACGGGGTGGTCGAGCTGACTCTGCTCGACCCGCATTTGCTGGTGGATCGGCTTTATTACGGCGATTCCGTCTACACCACCGGCCAGATCGCGACGATCATCCACCGCGCCCGTGGCCTGCAGCACCGGACCGACGGCGGCAAGGACTACGTCCCGAGCCATGTGGACATCCGAAAATCCAACGCCCAGCGGGTACGCCCCACCGAGACTTTGGACGACAGCAGCATCCTGGACGAGGTGGCCGACGTTTTCTCGGCGACATCCACCGGCGGGGACGTGCATCCCACCGGCTCCCAACAGGACGATTACACGCCCGGCACGGAAGTTTCGTGGACCGACGACTCCGGCTCGTGGGATGGCTGGGTGTGTACGACCGGTGTCGTCGCGCTGGCGGACGTACCAGATGGGGCGTTGGACACCACCTTGTCGGTCGGCGACCACGTCGTGTGGATCGTGTCCAAAACCGAGTGGGAACGCGCCAGCGACGACCACCGCGAGCCCGACCCCGCCCTCATGCAGCCGGTACGCGTCAACAGCCTCCGCGCCAGCCACTAAACTCGCGAACGTAACGAAACGGTTCAGCACCGTTACCTTCGCGACCTAGGGGTGGGGAACGCCGTTCGCGCTGCCGTCGAATGAAGTGGTGACTTCGAAGGTTTTCGAAGGTGTCCGATTCCAGGGCGTGCCGGACTGTCGACACCCAGCGCTGTGCGTACGCCCTTCCGGTCGGTGTCCAGTTTTGTGGTGGGTAGGCCAAACAAAAGGCGTGGACGAACGTGCAGAGCTGGTAGTCGGTGACGTCGGCGTCGTGGACCAGGCTGTGCGGCGGCAGGCCCGCGTAGTCGACGAGGTGGCGTACGAGCGAGCCGCCGGTGAAAAGTGCTCTCGCGCCGGCGGGGTCCGCAGACACCCGCGGTTTGCAGACCGGACACCAATGGCAGCGGTGCCGGGTCGGGTCATTCTCGACGGTTTTGGTCAGTGCGGCGGTGAGATCGGCCGAGCTGGCGGTGAATTCGCGGTGCCTGCGGCGGATTTCGTCGTCATCGGCGAGCGGCGCTTCGGGCCGGCCAAGGGCGGCGGCATGCTCGGCCCGTACGTCCGGAACCCGGATCGTCACGGCCTGCTCGAGATTGTGTGGGACACCAACGCTTCGAACGGCCGCAGTGAGGCGGCAGCGGTGACCTGGTCGGGGTGCAACGACATCGTCGCGCCGAGCAGCCGGCGGTCGTCCTGCGCGACCGTACGATGGAGCACCTTCAGGTTGGTGATTTTGTACGCGTCCGCAGCGACCCGGCCGACCTGCTGATCGAGCAGCACATAACTTTGCCGGTATTTGCGGTCTTCGGCGAGCCCCTGGGCGATTCGCTCGGCGGCCGCGGACCGAAGGTCGTTGGTTGTTCCTGTCGTACGGGGAAAAACGCGGTGTGCCTCTTCCAGCAGCACGACATGCGGAGGATCTTCTTGTGGCTGGCGAGCGAACCGGACGTGACCGCGCATCACGTTGATCAGCAGCAAAATCAGAAGAGACTGTTCTTTGGCGTTCTCGCCGACCGCGGCCAGCTCGAAGACCGTGGGCCGGCGCATCAGCTCACCGATGTCGAACGACTGGGCGCAGTCCAGGGTGGAGCCGCAGGCGCCCTCGGCCAGCGACTCCGCCCGCAGCCGGCCGGACGCGTCCAGGTTCGCCGCCAGCTCGCCGGCGTATCCGAGCATTTTCGTGACGTCGGCCAGCGCCGCGATGAAGTCGGTCAGCACCGGCCAGCGGCCCAGCAGCTCTCCCGATCCGCGCTGGTCGGCCTGGAAACCGAGCCGGCCGTACGCGGTGATCAGCGCCCGGCGATAGAGGAACGGGAGCGGGTCCCATAGATCGAAAGCGGCTTCGAAACAGGCCAGCAGGTTCGAAATGTGTGCCACCACCGACATGCCGTCGGGGACCTGGAAGGGATTGAGCCGCAGCGGCGCCACTGCCTCGTCTCCGACCGTGAAAATGACGAGGTTGTCGAAGGCCGGCAGGCTGGCCAGCCAGCGGTAGTCGTCCAGCGCCGCGCCGACCGGTTGAATCACCGCGAAGGGCAGCCGCTGCTCCTGGAGTTGCGTACACAGGTGCAGAGCCGTGTTTGTCTTGCCAGAGCCCGGAATTCCAGCGATGAAGCCGTGCGAGGAAGGTCGCGGACGGCGAGCCGGACGGCGTTGCGCTCGTCCTGGAACCCGAGCAACACCGACGGCCCTTCGACGGGATCGGTCCGGCGTACGCCATCGCGCGGTGCCACCACCCGAAAACCGGGAAGCGCCCCCTCCACGGCCGCTGGCAGCTGGAAAAGTGTCGCTGCCTCCGTACGATCCACCAGCACTCGCAGCGCGACCAGGCCGTCGCGACCGCCGGCGACCCCGTCCGGCTGCCGATCTTCCCGCAGCGCTTGGAGAAGGACTGGATCGGGCGTGTCGATTGGCTGTAGTTCGGCGAAAGCGGCCGCTGACCGGCCGTGGTCGGTGGGTCGGCCGATCCGGAAACCGCTGGGCGCGGTGCGAAGATCGCGATCGGACGGCAGCAGCGCGCTCGCGACCGCCTCGGCGAGCCCGTCGTCGAAGGGCGCCGGCGACACCAGCGTGACGTCGAAACGAAAAACGGTGCCGGCGTACCGACGAAGGGCGTCCAGGAAGATCGGCTCGTACGTACGCGCGGCGCCATCGGGTGGGTAGCGGATCTGGCCGCCGAGATCGCCGGGGACCTGGAAGGTCTCCACCAACCGGCCGAACCGGGTGCTCTCGCTTTCCAGCGTCCGGCGCAGCGCCGGCGGTGCCGTGGTGGGCTGGAGCAGCACCGAAAGGACGAGCGGGTGCGGATGCCGGCGCAGTGTTTCCAGCATTCCCTCCCATCGCCCGGGCGTACGGGCGAAAGGCTGGATCGCCACGTACGTGTGCACGCCGGCGTCCGGTCGCTCGGGTTTCGCGGTGAGGACGCACTTCTGGATGACCGCGATGCCGCGCGGGTCTGGTGGGAAAGGCGCCAGGGTTTGGTGCAGCGCCGCGGCGTCGGGGATTTCGGCGGTGACGCAGTGATCCGGCACTTGGGTGAGGCGGGTGGTGAGCTGCGCCAGCCGGGTCGTCGCCTCGCCTTCGGAAGTGGCGTCGACCCGACCGAGCAGGCACGCTTCGATCTCACCGCGGCCGTTACCCGACCACCGCATCGCGACGACCGAGCCAGCGCTGGCGGCGGCCAGACTGTCCACAAAGGACGCCTGCTCGGCGCGCACCCGATCCCACCGCTGCTCGGGTGGGACACGGGCATATTCGGCTCGGCGGCTCAGATCGGTGGCGGCGACCAGCCTCACTCCGCCCCACGCCCGTACCCGGTCGCCGACCCGGGCGACGATTTCCGCGGCCACTACTCAGGACGGGTTTTGTGGCGGCCAACCCTGTTGACCCTGCTGGCCGGGTGGGGTGGGCAGCTGCTGGGTGGAGCCGGGTGCCGGCGGCGAATAGCCCGGCGGGACCTGGCCGGCGCCGCCGCCCTGCTGCGGATATCCGGCTGGCGGGTTCTGCGCTTGCTGGCCCTGGTTTTGCGGAACCTGGCTTTGCGGAACCTGGGCGCTGCTCAGCGCGGGACCGGACGCGGCGCCGAGCATTTGCTCGACGTCCGGAATTCCGGCGAGATCCCCGATCCAGGGTGTCGCTGCCTGGGCTGATGCCGTAGATCGCGGCCTGAACCCCTTCCCGGAGCAGGCTGTGGCCGGTCTCCCGCAGCGCCCGGGTGTGCGAGTTTCGCAGCGAGGAACGAAAAGATGCGCCCGGCCCGAAGTTCGCGAACATGTCGCGGAAATAGTGTCCGATCACCACCACGGTAGAGCGCGATCGCCACATGTTCCAGCCGACGAAAAGGTCGGCGCCCACTTCCCGTACGACCATCACCACCTGGTCGCGCCCGTGTTTGATAGTCAGGAAATACTGCCCGGCGAGCTTGGCCGGCCGCACCTGATACGGGGTTTGCCGCTGCCGGGAAGCGCTCCAGATCCACCAGTACGACGAGCGCGCCGCGCCGCCGCGGCCCTCAATGAGCAGCGAATACTCCGCCATGGGCTCGCGGTAAGGCAGGAACAGTGTGACTATCGAGGCGATATAGAGCAGAACGGCCAGGATGAAGCACAACACCGAGAGTCCGCCGAATGGCGAAGGCGTGCTGATCGCGTACGTGCCACTGCCGGAAGTGAAGAGGCCGCCGATCGCGGAGAGCACGGACAGCAGGATGCCGAGGAAAAAGAATGCTGTCGCGCAGAGGAAGAGCGGCAGGATCCGGATCAGGTGGAACTGCAGTAGCGGCCAGGTGAGTGAGTCGTCCACCCACTGTTCCGGCGGGGTGTATTCGATTTTCCGGGCCCGGTAGTTGCCGTGCACGTCATAGAGCACCTGGTCGAATGGTTTGGTCATGCTTGCCCCCATGCCCCGGCGAGCGGATGGCCGCTGGCCGGCGGTCGTGACGTCCGAATGTCCAGGTGACCCTAACGGAGGGGCAAACTCACTGACAACATTCCGTGGTCAGCGTGTTACGCGGTCGAACCGTTCACCATAGCAACGGTCAGCAACCGCCGGCTGGGCTGGAAAAAACACCTCGCCGCGGCCCGGAGAGTGCGGACCGCGGTGAGGTTGTTCTAACCCGCGAGTGCCCAGGTAGGGCTCCCAGAGCGGGTCCGGCGCTGCCACCCCGATCACCAACCAGCCGGTGACCCGAGGCGCCACTGGCACCGTACGAAGCCGCCAGCCGAGCTCGGAGAGCAGCTGGTTTCCCTTGCGGGTGTTGCAGGATCCGCAGGCGGCCACGCAGTTTTCGAACCCGTCCTGGCCGCCGCGGGACCGCGGCACCACGTGGTCGATGGTGTTTGCCTTCTCGCCGCAATACGCGCAACGGAAACGGTCGCGTTGGAGCACGGCACGTCGGGAGAACGGTGCGGAATGTCTGTACGGCACCCGGACGTACCGGATCAGTCGTACCACTCGCGGGATTTGGTACGAACGCCGTGCGCTGCGCAGCTCGGTGTCGCCGCATTCCACGATTTCCGCCTTCTGGGCCAACACCAGGACGATCGCGCGCCGGATGGGTACGACGGTCAGCGGTTCGTAGGTGGCGTTGAGTACGAGGGTGGTTTGCACGGCGTTCCTCCTTTCTCAAGTAGACCTTGGGAGGCGGCGTCGGCGCCGGTGCTCTCTTTGTCCGGCGCCGACCTTCTTTTTCCTCAGGCGGCGGGCTTTCGTAGACCGCTTAATCCCCGTTTGGCGGGTACCGGCTGGCCGGCTTCGAAAAGCCGGCCGCCCCACACCCCCCCCACTCGCGGTGGCGGAAGGCCCACTGCCCGCAGGAGTCCGCGAGCGGACACCCAGCACAGACCTCGACGGCCCGCGCGTACTCGGCTGGGGAAATCGGATCGAAAATCTCCGGGTCCGGGTGGTCGCGGCACGCTCGTCGCGGGCTGTCCCGCGGATCCGGGACCTCCTGGATCGACTTTTCCCTCGCTGTCAGTGTTGCGGTCATGCCGGTCACCTCCTTTCTCGGCTGTGCATGGATTTCCGGTGCCCTCGGCGGGAATCGAACCCGCATTTCCGGTTTCGTAAACCGGCACTCTGTCCGTTGAGCTACCAGGGCAGCAGCATCAATAGACGGTCGCGCGGTCGCGATCGTCTGTGGAGCAACAAAAAAGCCGCTCCGGAGATCCGGAGCGGCTGCTGGTCAGCGGTGGCTAGCTCAGCAGAAGTCGCTTCGGATTCGTCGCCAGGATGCATTTGTCACTGGCTGGGGCCAGATTCGACAAGCTCGTCCACTGGTATCCCGGTCGGTGACCGAGCATGGCGACGGGGCGCTCGAAGCGCTTGGTCGCTGATGCGTACGCAGTCACGGGGAATCAGTCCTTTAAGTCAGAAATCGAATGGGAGTGGGCGGTGCGTCCGGACAACTGTACCGCGACCAGGCCACTGGACAACAGAGTTTTCCCCAGGCCGCGTCAGTGTGGATGCTGCACCGGGTGTCGGGCGACCACCCGGCGCTGCGCGAGCTGGGCGTCACTGGCCATTCTCTGTTGCGGTGTGCCGCCTGATTTTCGTGCTCTTATGGCAGCCAGAGTGCGCTGGGCGCGAGCGTTGACCGCGATCGTACGCTGGGATTCCTCAGCGGAGAGAGCGGCACATTCGGCAGCTCCACCGCCGCTTCGCCGCCAGCATCGGGTCGGGCGTGTCGGCCGCCGCCGGACCCGGACTGGGCGGCGGGTTTGCGGGCGGTGTTACCGATGGCCGCACTTTCCACCGCGCGCGCCAACAACTCGTCCTGCGCGGTCAACCGTTGGTCCATTCGTACGATCAGCTCCTCGTTGCGGCGGAGCTGCTCGGCCTGCCGGTCGATGACGGCGGCCTGGTCGGTGATGATGCGGTGGTAGTTCTGCAGGGTCGCGTCCTGCCGGGCGATGATGTCGCCCTGCTGCTGGACGGTCTGCCGCAACTCGGTGACCTGCTCGGCCGGCACCTCGCTGCGCAGGTCGATCGAAGAGTCGGCCTCCTCCACGGCAGTGTCGGCCGGTTCGGTCGGGGCCGGCCGCTGCTCGAACCCGGCCGGCCAGGCCGACGAGACACCCGGCGGGTTGGCCGAGCGGGCGATTCGACCGAAGCTTTCCCGCAGCTCAACGCCCTGGGTGGCGGCCCAGGCAGTGACTGTCGGTGCCTGCGTCTGATACCCGGCGGCGGCCGGCCGGCCGACGATCCGCACAAAGATCTGGTGCACGCTCTCGGTCCGCAGACCCACCGGTAGGGCCTTCACATACTCCCGAAGCCCTCGTACCGACGTCATCGTCTTCTCGCCGATCCGTCGCCAGAGCGAGGGGGGCAGCGACAGCGTGCCGTTTGTGCCGGCCGCGGGCGCCGAAAGGGGCACCAAAAGGGGCCGTGAATGGCGCGGTCACAGTGGCTCCAGAAAGCCACAGCGGGCTGCCACGATCATCGGAATGGCGGCGGAGAACATCTGCGCGAGCTCTTCGACGGTGAGGGGCTGCTCTTCCTCGAACTCCCGGTCGTACTTGACGATGTCATCCCAGATGGACGTGGAATTGTACGAACCACACCAGAATGTATAAACGTCCGGAATAACCTCCAGCAGCACCTCGCCGTTCTTTCCGATCCGGAACATTTCCGGCTCTTCGGCGGTGTTACCCAAACCCTCCGCGGTCGGATAAAGACGGTGCGTACGCAGGAATTCCAACGCTGACCCGCTGCCCGGCTCGTACTCGGCGAGGACGCGGCTGCTGATCAGCCGGTCTACCAGACCAGCGGTGCCGCTGCCCACGCTCGGCTCGGCGAGCTCGACCAGCCGGTCGCGGGTGAAGGCGAGGGTGGCATGCGCCTCGATGTCGGCGTGCGCGGTGAGCCACACTTGGTAGGCACCATGGGGGAGCGCGATGGACTCATCGGCGCGGAGCACCTCATAGAAGGCCGGCTCCGGGCCGCCGTCGATCCCAAACCGGGGGCCGTTGCCGAAGCCCACCGGCACGATGATCGTGGTCACCCGACCTCCCGGCTGTGCTGTACGCCTGACCAACCCACGGTATCAGCGGATATGCACTGGTCGGGTACAAACAAAGCACTCCGGACGGACCGGCCGGTACGCTGAGTCACACGGCGGGACGCGGTGGGAAGGCAAAACGTGGCAGTTGACGACAAGAGCGAGGAACGGCTGGTCTGGGCTGTCGCCGGCGCGACCGTGCTGGCGATGCTGATCTGGGTGTTCGGGTTTCTGGTCTGGGATTCCGGTCAGCTGGCCGGACTGGCGGCCAACGGCAAGTTCCCGAACAGCACCCTGGGCGACGTGCCGGGACTGCTGCTCCACTTTTTCGGCCACCTCGGCGACCCGGCGCAGGCGTGGCCGGAGGTGGCCCGTCAACAGGTCGGCCCGACGATCTTGCTCTACGTGTTTCTGGCACTACAGCTCGCTTTCGTGATCGCGGTGATCGCGTTGGTGATCCGTTTGGTGCTGCGGTTCCGGCGGCGTCGCAAGAGCCGCCGGCTGCGCCTGGGATTCGCGTCACCGGGAGAGATCGACCGGCTGCTGTCCGCATCGGCCGTACAGAAGAAGGCCCCGTCCGTACGCCCGTCCCAGCCCAAGGCGCGGGCCGCCGAAGTGGGTTTCCCGATCGGCAAGGACATTCGTTCCAACAAAGAGCTTTTCGGTTCGGTAGAGGACGTGTTCCTGATCGTGGCACCGCCGCGGCAGGGCAAGGACGTGCATTTCTGCATTCCGTACACGATCGACGCGCCCGGTCCGGTGCTGATGACCTCGACCCGCGCGGATGCTTTTGGCGCCACTGTGTCGATGCGGGAAAAAGTCGGCCAGGTCTGGGTTTTCGACCCGAACAACATGACTTCCTGGCCGTCCCGGCTGCGTTGGTCGCCGGTCCGTGGCTGTGAGGAACCGCTGCGTGCGCTTTCCCGGGCATCGGCTTTCGTCGCAGGCGCCGGAGTTGGCGAAGGCGTCACCAACGCGAGCTACTGGACTGGCGTCGCGACCTCGATTCTGCGGTGCTATTTGCACGCGGCCGCGCTGGCCAATCGTACGATGGCCGACGTGGTGCGGTGGTCCACCCAACCGACCAACCAGGAGCCGGTGAACATCCTGCGCTGGGGCGAATCCCAGGGCCTCGCGGCGCCCGGCTGGGCCGGCGAGCTGGAACAGGCCAGCGCCGCCGATTCGGAGACCCGCGGCAACATGTGGAACGGCGTTCGCCGGGCGCTGGACTGCTTCGCCGACCCGTCAGTGCTGGCATCCTGCTCGCCGGGACCCGAGGAATCCTTCGACGTCCAGGCATTCCTCGCCGGCCGGAACACTTTGTACGTGCTGGGCAAGGAAAAGAAGGCCGGCAGCGTGGCGCCACTGGTGACCGCGATGATGGAGGACATCTTCGACCAGGCCCGGGCGATCGCCAGCCGGATGCCAAACAGCCGGCTGGACCCGCCGCTGACCGTCGAGCTGAACGAGGCGGCGCACATCGCGCCGATGCCGAACCTGCCCGGCTACATGGGCGACTCCGGTGGTTTTTCCATTGCCCTGCACGTCTATCTGCAGTCGCTGGCGCAGGCCCGGTCGCGCTGGAGTGAGGACGAGGCAGCGGTCATGTGGGACACCGCGGGCCATCCGGGTGGTGATGGGTGGCTCCGGGCACGTCAACGACCTCGACGACATCTCCCGGCTTATTGGTGAGGTGGACGAAAAACAGCGCACCAAGACCCGCGGCAACGACGGCCGGTCGGTCTCGGTCTCCCAGCAGCCGCGGCGCGTTCTCACCGTGGACGAGTTGCGGACGCTGGAGTTCGGCCGGGCGGTCGTGGTGGCCCGGTCCGCGCGGCCGGTGGAGATCAAGCTGAAGCCGTGGTGGAAGCGTTCGGACGCGAACGAGATCAAGGCCGGTCAGCAGCGGGTCAGCGCGCGCTGCTCGCGGAGCCTGAGCGCCAGACGATGGTGTTGCCGGCCACCCAGCCCAAGCCGGCGCTGCTTGCCGGCGTGCCGCCCCGGCCGCTGCTGCCCGGGTTCGGGCCCGAGGTCGGGAGCGGCCGTCCGTACGCCCAGCCCGAAATCGCCACTGGCCGGCCGCACGACCAGCCGGAGTTGACCGCCGCGCCGGTGTCGGCCCAGCCGATGTCCGCCGCACCCGCCCCGCCGGCTTCCTTGATGGACGAGCGGGAGACGGCCCGGTTGCCGTATGCCAAGCCGCACCAGCCGCCAGTGGCCTATCCGGAGCCATCCGCCGCACCCGAGCTGGCGCCTGGCTGGGGCCCGCCGACGGACGGCCGGGCGCCCTGGAACGCCGAGCAGGAGGCCGCCGCGCAGGCCGCACGCGCGCAACAGCCCGCTGAGCACGACCATCAGGTGCCGGAGACTGGGACGTACGACCTGGCGCCTTCGCCGGTCGCGGATCGCGCTCCCGAGACGTACCAGGCCGAACAGTCGTCGCCTGTCGTTGCACCGCTGCCGTTCGCGGTCGTACCGCACAGCGTGGCGCCCGCTCCGGAGCCTGAGTCGTATCGTGCAGAGCCAGAGCCAGAGCCAGAGCCAGAGCCAGAGCCAGAGCCTCAGCCGCCGGCGGAGGCTGGCCCGTATCGCGTCGATCCGCAGCTGACCGCGGAGCCCCATCCTACCGCGTTGACCAGCAATCGACCGCGGAGCCCAATCCCTACCGCGTCGACCCGCCTCCGTCGCCGTCGACGCAAGGTGCTGATCTGTACGGCGGTGCGGCCGAGCCGCAGCTTCCCTCGGCCGCGCTGCCGCACAGCGCTGGGCAGCCTGACTCGTACGCTGCCGAGCCCGAGCCGGCCGTTTCGTCGCCACCGTTGCCATCCGCCGTCGTGCCGCATGGTGTCGGTCAACCTGATCCGTACGCCGTCGAGCAGGAGTCGGATCTGCCGCCGGAGCTGGTGGTGCGGCCGCCGTTGCCGTCGACCGTCGTGCCGCACAGCGTCGCGGGGGAGTTTGACCCGTATCGCGTCGAGCCGCAGCCCGACCTGCCGCCAGAGCCGGTGGTGCGGCCGCCGCTGCCCTCGGCAGTCGTGCCGCACAGCGCGAAACCGGCGGGCAGTGACTCCCATCGCGTCGAGCCGCAGCCGTCGACCCCCTGGCCCCTATCGGGTCGAGCCGCCATCCGCCGCCGCGCCGTCGTTGCCGTCGGCGGTCGTGCCACATCCCGTGGCGCCACCCGCGCAGCCGCCGTCGGAGGCCGGTTCTTACTGGCCAGAGACCCAGCCGGCGGCAGCGCCGCCGCTGCCATCCGCGGTTGTGCCGCATGCGGCGGCCGTTCAGCCGCCGAGCGTGGCCGAGGAGCCGGCCGGCAACGGGCTGCCGGGTTGGTTCGAAGAGCCTCCCCGGAGTCACCAGGCCGACAAGACTGTGGAATACCCGGTCGGGCATCCGGCAGCGCAAAGCGCGTGGCTCGAACAGTTCGCCGCAGCTCAGGAGACTGCTGCTCAGGAGAATCAGGCCGCGCCGGAACCTCCGGCCACCCCGCCCGTCCCAGCGGCTCCGCCTTTCCCGGTCGCGCAGTCGTACCCAGCCGCCCAGGCCAGCGCACCTCCGTACGCGGCTGGCCAGCCTTACGCGGCCGCCGCGCCGGCCGCTTCGCCGTTCCCGGCCAGCCAGCCCAGCCCACCGCCCCAGCCGGCCACTCAGCCGTACGCTGCCGCGCAGCCCAGCGGTCCGCCGTACGCTGCCGCGCAGCCCAGCGGTCCGCCGCAGCCCGCCGCCGCTTCGCCAGCCGCGCCGCCGTACGTGGCAGCCCAGCCGCCGATGCCGCCGGCTGACTCCTCGATGGCCGGGCAGCGGACCCAGGAGATCGAGCCGCCGTACTGGACTCAGCCGCAGCCGGCGGCCGCCCAGCCGCAGCCACAACCTGCGGCTGGGCAGGAGCCGCCCTACTGGGCTGGCCAGCCGGCCGAGCAGCCCTACTGGCCAGGTCAGCAGCCCGCTGCGACGCACCCGGCCGGCCCGCCCTCCTGGCAGGGCGAACCAGCCACGTCCGGGGCACCGCAACCGCCCGCGCGCGCCGCAGAAAAACGGGCCGGATGAGCACGAGGACACCCGGCCGTTCTGGTTCGGTCAGCCGGCTCCCGAGCCCTATCGGTGGAGCCGCCCGCGCAGCCGCGCAGCGTCGACCCGTACGCGCCGCCGCCCGCCACCGACCGGCGCAGCGCCGATCCGTATCTGGTCGACCAGCGAGTGGTGCCGGCGCCGCCCTACCCGCCCAACAACAGCGAACCGCGAACCTGACGTTTTTCGTGGTGGAAACGCCGAAACGTCCAGCTCTCAAGGTGCGTGGTCGGGAGGGCTAGTCGCCCTGGGTGGCGCCTTCGCGGTTGATGGCGGCGTTGAGTTGCTGGCGTACGTCCTCAGCCATCCAGTGGGCGAGGACGTGCGGCACGTGACCATCGCGGCAGGACGACAGCGCACCGGCCACCCGGCCCCGCGTCCGCTCCAGCATCTCGTGCCACTGGACCGGCTGCCCGGCGTCGGCTGACACGTCGTACGCCCGCTCGCGCGCCGAGAACAGCGCGGTCAGCTCCTCGACCGCGTCGCCGTGCTGCCACCAGCAGGGCAGGATCTCGCGCTGCAGGCTGTAGCGGTAGACGAGCCCCTCGACGAACCGCACCAACCGCCGCCAGGCGGTGCCGCGCTCCGGGCCGGTCAGGGTGGCCCAGTCGATCGACTTCGGGCCGTCCGGCCGGTTGGCCTGCTTGCCTTCGAGGTCGCCGACGCGCTCCAGCAGTTGGTCGATGACCTCCTGCTGCACCTCGATGGTGTTGATGAGCATCTGGTAGCCCGAACGCAGGTCCATCGGCGGCAGCGCGTCCTCGCTGACCAGCCCATTCGCGCTGGTCACGGCCGCCGCGGCCGAATCGGCGGGCGGCTGGGTGGCGACCGGCTCGAGGCCATTGGCCCACTCGCGGGTCGCTTCGCCCTCGGCGCCGTTCAGGCTGCTCATCGCCCTCCTCCCGTACGTCAGCGATCTTCCCGGATGGTAGCCGAAGCGGGGGTGTGTGGCGGCAGTTCCTGCCGCTGGGCCGCAACTGGCTCGCGTCGGCAAGGCACGTCCTGTAAGCACCTGACTGGGCTGGGTGAGGATGGGGAGATGGCCGACAGCCGGGTGCGACCCCTCA
>NZ_WOTO01000085.1 GCF_010993775.1 Fodinicola feengrottensis
CAGCACGCTTCGCGCCGGTCGCCGTCAACACCAGGGCCAGCGCCACTGCCCCATCTCCTGCAGCCGGGCCACCGCAGGTCGCGTCATCAGCGTGCGGGAAGAGCGGCGACCCGGCGGGCGCGAGCACGATGGGAAGCGATTCGCATCAAGGGCAGCGGCAGGAACTCCACGAACGGCCGCAGCGGACTCTGCGGTCCGCCGCCGACCAGGTCGTAGTCGTCGACGACCAGGTAGATGTCCGGGCCCTCCCACCAGGTCCGGGCGGCGAGCTCGCGGGGCGTGATGGTGGACGGCGGCAGCCGCTCGCGCAGCTTCGCGCTGACCTGCTCGACGTAGACCTTGAGCGCCTCGGAGTCCGCCGCGTACGCGCCGAGATGCTCGTCCGGCACCTGCCCGAGCAGGCTGCGGCGATAGTCGGCGACCACGAACCGGACCTCCCAGCCCGACCGGCGGCTGACCATCGCCGAGATCCACGTACGCAGGAACGAGGTCTTGCCCGACCGCTGTCACCGAAGACCAGCAGATGCGACTCGTCGGTCGCGAGGTCCACCTCGACCTGGCCGAGGTCACGCTGCGCAATGCCAATAGGGATGCCCGTTGGTACGCCGACGGATGCGCCGGCGTTGGTCGATCGGGCCGGCAGCGCCAGCACGTCGGGCAGGTCGATCCGGGCCGGCAGCAGCCGAATCGGCGGCGCGGCGGCACCCCGCCAGGCCTGGCCGATCTGGTCGAGGATCTCCAGTTGGGCTTCGCGCAGACCTTCGGTCGACTCGGCGCCGTCCATCCGCGGCAGCGCGAGATGGAAGTACAGGCCCGGTGCGGCCAGACCGCGACCGGGGGTGCCGGCCGGGATGGCGGTGGCCAGCCTGCGGTTGATCTCGGAGTCGGTCGGGTCATTCAGCCGCAGCTCGATGCGGGTACCAATCGAGTCCCGCAGCGCCGGCCGGATCTCCATCCACCGGCTGGCGGTCAGCACCAGGTGGACGCCGACGCCGAGGCCGGCGGCGCGATCTCGGTCACCAGCGCGTCGGCCTCCTCCACCGTGCCACGCAACGCGCCCCAGTTGTCGATGAGCAGGAACACGTCGGCCGTACGAGTGCCCGCCGGCAGCCGGCCAGCGGCCCGCCGGGCCCGGAACTCGGCGACCGAGTCCACCCCCATCGACCGGAACAGCCGCTCCCGCTCGCCGATCAGCGAATGGATCTCGCTCAGCGTGCGCCGGACCAGCTCGTCGTCACTGCGGCCGGCCACGTTGCCCACGTGGGGCACGTCCGCGTACGGGTAGAGCGTGCCGCCACCGAAGTCGAGGCAGTAGAACTGCATCTCGTCCGGAGTGTGCGTGAGCATCGCGGACAGCATCATGGTGCGCAGCAGCGTGCTTCGGCCGGTCTGTGGTGCGCCGACCAGCGCGAGATTGCTTTGCGTACCGCCGAAATTCACCATCAGCAGCTGCTGGTCCTGCTGCAGCGGCCGGTCCAGCACGCCCACTGGCACCATCAGGTCGCCGCCGGCCCATTCCGGCGCGCACATCCCGCGGGCGGGGCGTACGCCGGGCGCACCCAGCAGCAGGTCGAGCGGGACGACCGGTGGCAGCGGCGGCAGCCAGACCTGGTGCGCCGGCGCGGCCAGCGGCTTCATCTGCTGGACCAGGACCTGCAGCTCGGTCGGGCCGCTCCGCTCGGTCGTCTCCTGCTCGGCTGGCTCCGCCTCGGCGGGCCCTACCGCGCTGTCCGGCAGCGGCCCGACCTCGAACGGCACCAGCGTGCGGATCGGACCAGCCGCCTCGGTCCGCTGCGCGCTGGTCAAGTACGCCGCCGACACGTGCGCCACCCGCAGCCGCAGGTACACCGACTCGCCAACCTTGAGGTAGGCCGAGCCCGGGATCGACGGCAACTGGTAGGCGTCGGTCGTACCAATCACCGCGCGGCTCTCGCTCGCCGAGAACGTCCGCAGGCAGATCCGGTACGACAGGTGCGAGTCCAGCCCGCGCAGCCGGCCTTCCTCCAGCCGCTGCGTCGCCATCAGCAGATGCATGCCGAGGCTGCGCCCGACCCGACCGATCTGGACGAACAGGTCGACCAGCTCCGGGCGGCCGGACAGCAGCTCGCTGAACTCGTCGACGATGATCATCAAATACGGCATCGGCTCCAGCTGCGTACCGTCCGGCTTGGTCGCGCCGGCCGCGCGCCGGGTCTGGTATTCACGGATCGAGTCCACGTCGCCGGCGTCGCGCAGCATCTGCTGGCGCCGCTGCTGCTCGCCGAGCAGGGCGGCGTGCACCCGGCTGATCATCGCCTGGTCATCGACCAGGTTGGTGATCAGCCCGGCGACGTGCGGCAGCCCGGCCAGCGGCGCGAACGCGGCGCCGCCCTTGAAGTCGATCAGCACGAAGCTCAGCGTCTCCGGCGAATGGGTGAGCGAGAGACCAGTCACCAGCGTCCGCAGCAACTCGCTCTTGCCGGAGCCGGTCGCGCCGACGATCAGGCCATGCGGTCCGACCCGCCCTGAGCCGCCTCCTTGAGGTCGAGCAGGACCGTCCCGCCGTCGCTGTCCGTTCCGATCGGCACTCGCAGCAGCCGGCTGCTGTCGGGGCGTACCCAGAGCGTCGCGGGATCGATCGCGAGCGGGTCGCCTTCGAACAGCATGTCCGTCAGTGACACGTCCTTGGTCAGCATCTGATCGCTCTCGTCGATCAGCCGAAGCGGTGCGAGCTGGCGGGCGATCAGGTCCGCCACCTGCGGCTCCATGGTGTCGGCAACGCAACCGTCCACGGCGGCCGAGACCAGCTCCGTACGGCCTTCCAGCGCGGCCCGGCCGTCCTCGCCCAGCCGGATCCGCAGGTCGACCCCCGGCTCGGCTCGTCCGCTTCGCGGCTCGCCAGGAAGATCGCGGTCAGCCCGTACGTCGGCCCGGCCGTCTGCAGCAGGCTGCGGAACAGCTGCGACCGGCCCCACTCGGACACCGGCTGGAAGCCGGTGAACAGCACCACCAGATGCCGCGGCCGCGGCGCCTGGTCACGCTCGAAGGTGATCTGTGTCCGCTGCAACGACAGCTGCTCCTGTCTCGCGTGCACCTCACGTTCCAGGAAGCCCGCGAGGTCAGCGGTGTCGACCCGTACCAGCGGAAGCACGCCCGACTCGCCGGCCGCGTCCGGTTCGATCGTGTGCGGCAGCCATTTCGCCCATTCCCAGTCGCCGCCGTCGGACATCTCGACGGCGATCATCAGGTCGTCCGGCGCGTGCAGCACAGCGAGCTGACACAGCAGCGCCCGGGCGAGGCCGGCGGTCCGCTCCGGCGCACCGAGCAGGCTCACCACGCCGGCCGCGCCGAGGTCGACGACCGCCGGCTGGCCTTGCACCGCGCCCAGCCGGGACATCAGCCGCCGGGCGCCGGCCAGCGACTCCCAGTCGTACTCACCGAGCGGGTCGAGCTGCTGCGCCAGCCTTACCGGCGTGGTCAGGGTCGCGCGGCCGAGGCCGATGCGTACGCGCATGAAGTCCGAGTCCCGCCGCCGGCGCTCCCAGATCCGCTCACGGGACGTGCTGATCGCCCACAGCCTCACCGGACTCGGGTGATTGACCGCGTTGGCCGCGCGCTGGGCGGCGCGCGTTGGCCCGGGCCGTACCGCGGGCCTGCTCAAGATGTGCCCGGTAGCGGGCTCGCTGGCGCCTCGCGTCCCGGCGGTTGCTACTGCGCATCTGCGACCGCATGGCGATCGTGACTCCGACCGAGACGACGACGAAGAGCAGGCCGAACGCGATGATGACCGGGCGGCCGAAGGTGACCATGTAGCCGGCCATGCCGACCGAGCTGAGCACCGGCAGGATCATCGCCAGCCAGCCGCCGGCGTTGCGGCCTTTCCCGGCCTCCGGCGGCAACGGCAGCGTGACCGGCTCGTTCGACGGCTCCGGCGGCGCGAACCGGGGCGGTCGGTGGAATGCGAGCCGGGTCATCTGGTTGCCCTCCTTCGAACTGCCATCCGAACTGCCCTTGGAGCTGTCATGCCGCTCATGCCGCCGTACACCGGACCGTCACCTGCGCGACCGCGATCCCGGCCCGCGCCGACGGCGACAGGCCGGCCGCGGACAGCTGGACAGTGACGCCCCCGCTGCCAACCGGATAGGTGCCGTGCGGCGTCCAGGTCCCGGCCGCGGTGGTCTGGTCGACGGTGAACCTGGCGATCTCGGCGCCGCCGGATCCGTCGAGCACCGAGTAGGTGGCCGCGTGGACGGGCTGATAGACCGAGGTGTCCGGCACCGGCGTGAAAACCAGCACCTGGCAGCGTTTCATCGCGTCCGGTGGACGGAACCACCATTGGAAAGTCGGTGTCTTCGCCGCGCCCGTACCAGCGAACGGGACCGCCTCGAAGTCACCGTGACAGCCGTCCTGCGCCCACCCGCCCTGGCCAATGGTGACCCACGTCGACTGCCGGCCGTCGACGGTGAACCCACGGTCGGTGGCGACCGTGCAGTCCCAGCCAGTGCTCGCCGCGTACGTCCCGACGGCCGCCGGACTCGCTGCCGCGGCCGGCGTCTTGTCCTTCAGGGGCACCGGTTTTATCAGCTGCATCGCGACGCCGGCCAGCAGTGCGAACAGGGTGGCCACGGTCGCGACGATCAGCGTCACGTGCGTACGGGCAGTGGGGCGCTCGACGCCGGGCCGAGCCCAGCCCTGCTCCCGAAAGGCCTTCAGGAACTCCTGCCGCTGCTCGCTCGGCGCCCCGATGCCGCTGTCCTGCCGTGTCTCGACGCTGGTCACCATTCGCCCTACCTGATCGGCGCCGACTGGCGCCTCATCCGCTGACACCTCCATGACGGACCGAACGCGGCGCCGGTTCACTTTCCGGGCGAAGCTTCTCCAGTTTTATTTGTTGCTCTCGGTGACCGGCGGATCCTTGTCGTCGCGGCTCAGGTCGGGGCTGGGCGCCTTGCCCGGCGGCGAGGCCTCCGGCTTGGGCGTGGAATCGCCGGGAATATCGGTCGGCAGCTTGGCCGGCGGCTTCCAGCCGTCGGCCGCCGCGGTTTTGTCTCCGCCGGACAGCACGCTTCCCCACCGGAGGAATTCCGCGGACACGCTCTCCTCCGCATTCGCGTAGTTCGACGCGGCCGCGAGAATGACCCTGCGGACCTTGCCGAGCGCGGAATGACCCTCTGGCGGGACGGACTTGCCATCGTAGTTTTTGTCGAACATCTCACCAAACATCGCGGTGTAGGCGTTGGACCAGTCGGCGTTGAAGCTGTCCACCTCGGCCTTGGTCTGTCCCGCCCACCCGACTTTCAGGCTTTGCCACGTCTGCTCAATGGCGTTGAGGTGTTCGATGAGAACGGTGGTCGCACCGTCGATGCCCACGGCGTTCAGTTCGATCTGGCCAGGATCCACGTCGATTTTCTTCGCGACGTCGTCGTAGTTGTCAGGCGGCTTCACCCAGCACCTCCAAGATGTCCGTGCGCCTTCTGTCCCTCGGCATTGATCTGGGCGAAGAACGAGGCGTTCTTCGCCTCCGACTCGACATAGTTCTGATAAGAGGAGCGCATCCGCACGACCGCCTCGTCGAGCATGCCCAACAGACTTCCGGTGGCCTTGAAAAAATCCGTGGACAACGCCACGAACGAATCGCCCGCGGGGCTTTTCCAGGAGTCCTCGACGGAGCGGAAGATCCCGGTCACGTACTGGATCGCCAACTCCATGCCATCGCGTTCCTTCTGCACCGCGCCGACCGCCGCGTTCAGTTTGGGCAGGTCGGTCGCCCAGTCGATGTGGGTCTTGTCCTTGTCATTCAGGACGGTCGTTATCGGCCTGCCATCCGGGCCGTACGTCGTCGTGCTGCCATCGGAACCGGTGACGACGAGGTCACCATTGTCATTGTACGTGTAATGGTCCGCGACGGACTCGTTGTTCCCGGTCCAGCTTTCCAGCAACGCGCCTTTGCCGTCGTACTTGAAATGCTGGTCGCCTTGCGTGACGATGGAGTCGCCATTGGGCAGCCACTGAATGGTCTGAGTCGGCTGCCCGGGTTTGTCGACCCGCACCGGTTTGTTGTTCTCGTTGTATTCGGTGACCGTCTTGTCCGGATCGGTCAATGTGTAGTGGCCGTTGCCGAGCGACTTGTACAACGCCGCCGACGACTCGTTATTGCCTTTCCATTCCTTGATCTCGTTGCCGTTGTTGTCGTACAGCACGTGGTCAATGCCGGTGGTCGCGACATAACCGTCGCCGCGGTACTCGTACGTCGTGACGCCATTCGGCCCGGTTGTTCGAATCGCGCGGTTGTCGACGTACTCGGTAACCGTGCCGTCGGGATCAGTCAGCGTGTACTGGCCCTTGCCGGTCGAGTGATAGAGCGCCGCCTTCGACTCGTCGCCACCCTGCCACTGCTTGATCTCGTTGCCATTGTTGTCGTACAGGACATGGTCGTCCCCGGTGGTCGTGACGTAGCCGTCGCCGCGATACTGGTACGTCGTCACCTGACCTTTGGCCGTGGTCATCCGGATCGCGTGGTTGTCCGCATACTCGGTGACCGTGCCGTCGGGATCGGTCAGCGTGTATTGGCCTTTGCCGGTGGAGTGGTAAAGCGCAGCCTTCGACTCGTCACTGCCCTGCCACTGCTTGATCTCGTTGCCATTGTTGTCGTATAAGACGTGGTCGTCGCCGGTGGTCGCCACATAACCGTCACCGCGATACTGAAAATTCGTGACCTGACCATGCGACGTCTGCTGAACCAAATGACCGTCAGTCGTCCGCTCGGTAACAGTCCCGTCCGGATCGGTCAGCGTGTAATCACCATTGCCGAGCGAATGGTAGGCCGCCGCCGATGATTCGTCGTTCCCTTGCCACTGCTTAACCTCATGACCAGCACTGTCAAACAGAACATGGTCATCGCCGGTCGTGGCGACGTAATTGTCACCGCGATACTGAAAATTCGTGACCTGACCATGCGACGTCTGCTGAACCAAATGACCGTCCGTCGTCCGTTCAGTGACCGTACCGTCCGGATCGGTCAGCGTGTAATCACCATTGCCAAGCGAATGATAGGCCGCCGCCGACGATTCGTCGTTCCCTTGCCACTGCTTAACCTCATGACCAGCACTGTCAAACAGAACATGGTCATCGCCGGTCGTGGCGACGTAATTGTCACCGCGATACTGAAAATTCGTGACCTGACCATGCGACGTCTGCTGAACCAAATGACCGTCCGTCGTCCGTTCAGTGACCGTACCGTCCGGATCGGTCAGCGTGTAATCACCATTGCCAAGCGAATGATAGGCCGCCGCCGACGATTCGTCGTTACCTTGCCACTGCTTGACCTCATGACCAGCACTGTCAAACAGAACATGGTCATCGCCGGTCGTGGCGACATAGTTGTCACCGCGATACTGAAAATTCGTGACCTGACCATGCGAAATCTGCTGAACCAGATGACCGTCAATCGTCCGCTCGGTAGCAGTCCCGTCCGGATCGGTCAGCGTGTAATCACCATTGCCAAGCGAGTGATAAGCCGCCGCAGACGACTCGTCGTTTCCCTGCCACTGCTTGACCTCATGACCACCACCATCAAACAACACATGATCATCACCAGTGGTCGCCACATAATTATCACCGCGATACTGAAAATTCGTGACCTGACCATGACCATGCGACGTCTGCTGAACCAAATGACCGTCCGTCGTCCGCTCGGTAACAGTCCCGTCGGGATCGGTCAGCGTGTAATCACCATTGCCAAGCGAATGATAAGCCGCCGCAGACGACTCGTCGTTTCCCTGCCACTGCTTGACCTCATGACCACTACCGTCAAACAACACATGGTCGTCGCCAGTGGTCGCCACATAGTTGTCACCGCGATACTGAAAATTCGTGACCTGACCATGCGACGACGTCTGCTGAACGAGGTGACCGTCCGTCGTGCGTTCGGTGACCGTACCGTCGGAATCGGTCAGCGTGTAATCGCCATTTCCGAGCGAATGGTAGGCCGCTGCGGACGACTCGTCGCTCGCTTCCTTGCCACTGCTTGACTTCATGACCACTACCATCAAACAACACATGGTCATCGCCGGTCGTGGCGACATAGTTGTCACCGCGATACTGAAAATTCGTGACCTGACCATGCGACGTCTGCTGAACCAAATGACCGTCAGTCGTCCGTTCAGTGACCGTACCGTCCGGATCGGTCAGCGTGTAGTCACCATTGCCGAGCGAATGGTAGGCCGCCGCCGATGATTCGTCGTTCCCTTGCCACTGCTTAACCTCATGACCAGCACTGTCAAACAGAGCATGGTCATCGCCGGTCGTGGCGACGTAATTGTCGCCGCGATACTGAAAATTCGTGACCTGACCATGCGACGTCTGCTGAACCAAATGACCGTCAGTCGTCCGCTCGGTAACAGTCCCGTCCGGATCGGTCAGCGTGTAATCACCATTGCCAAGCGAGTGATAGGCCGCCGCGGACGATTCGTCGTTTCCCTGCCACTGCTTGACCTCATGACCACCACCATCAAACAACACATGATCATCGCCAGTGGTCGCCACATAACCGTCACCGCGATACTGAAAATTCGTGACCTGACCATGCGAAATCTGCTGAACCAAATGACCGTCCGTCGTCCGCTCGGTAACCGTGCCGTCCGGATCGGTCAGCGTGTAATCACCATTGCCAAGCGAATGATAAGCCGCCGCCGACGACTCATCGCTTCCTTGCCACTGCTTGACTTCATGACCACTACCATCAAACAACACATGGTCATCGCCGGTCGTGGCGACATAGTTGTCACCGCGATACTGAAAATTCGTGACCTGACCATGCGAAATCTGCTGAACCAAATGACCATCGGTCGTACGTTCAGTAACAGTCCCGTCGGGATCGGTCAGCGAATAATGACCATTCGCAAGCCGGTGATAGAACGTCGCCGACGACTCGTGGTTGCCCTGCCACTGCTTGATCTCGTGACCACTGCTGTCGTACAGCACATGGTCGTCGCCGGTCGTGGCGACGTAGTCGTCGCCACGGTACTGGAAGGTCGTCATCCGACCGTCCGGCCAGCTCTGCCGGATCGCGTGGCCGGAGGCGTCATAGTCCACCAGCGAGCCGTCAGACTGGGTCACCTGTCGCGCTGGCTGCCCCGTCATAAACCGACCACCTCACTCAGATCCGGCCGCGCCGGAACCGGCACATACAGCTGCAGACTTGCAGAGCCGACTGGGTACGCGGCAGTGCCCAGTTCGGGCGATAGGGCGACTCCCCCGGTTCATGGCGAGATCGGTGAACCGACCCGGTCCGACGCTCGTTACACGACCATGACCGCCACCAAGGCGCGCGGGCCGACCCGGCGCGCGGACCGGCGCGCCAACCTGAGCGAGCCGACGAAAGAGCAGCTCAGCGTGGTCGTACGGGGAGAGCGAGGAGACGCGAGATGTCCGATTCGGTAGGCGGCGGCGACCCGTTCAACCACTTCACGTCTGGACCGATGCCGCGGGAGAAGCCCCCGGAAGCGAAGGACGACGGGGCGGTCGGCGCGAACCCCACCCCGCCCGAGGTCACTGTCGTCGACAGCTGGTTCGCGCCGTCCGCGACCGGCGATATCAAAGAGTCGGATCCGGGCAACGGCGGCCAGAAGCCGCCGGATGTGCCGAAGTTCGCGGTCACCGTCCAGACCCTGCGCGACGCGGAGCTGGCACTGAAGAGTTCCATCGACCAGGCCGCGGCGACCTACAAGAACCTCAAGGACACGACCAACCTGGAAAAGGGCTGGGTCTTCCAACAGTCAAGCGCGACCTCGGCTGGTCACACCGAAACCCACAACTCGATCAACTCGATCCAGTCCGGCCCGACGACCGACACCACGTCCCCCCTGCCTGAGCTGGCAAAACAGACCCCGAAAATGATCGCCGGCCTGGACAGCGCGCTGCTCTCCATCGCGGACGCCATCCATATGACCGGAAACTACGCCGCGCGCCTGAACGACGCGGTTCAGATCTACACCAAGGCCGACAAGGACTCATTTCCTGCCGCTTCAATAACAAGAGCCCCGCAGTCCAGGCGTCGACGGGTCAGCAGGTGAGGATCAGCTGCGTCGCGACCTCGTACTTCTTGAGGTCCTCCTTGGGCATCTTGCTGGCGAGGTTCTGGATCAGTCGGACGAGATCGACCCTCGCCTGGTCAGTCAGGTAGTCCTTGGAGTCCGAGAGCTCCTTCAGGATCTGCGCGTGGTCCTTCGTCCCGCCCAGCAGGTCGTTGAGCGCCGTGAGCGCGGCCTGACTCGCCAGGTCCTTCAGGTCGAAGCCGCCGGCGAGCTGACTCAGCAGCGGCAGCAGGGTCTGGACGCCACGCTGATGGTCGACCGGGGTGTCGCCACCGAGGCCAGCGAGCGACTCGAAGATCCTCTCGCGAGGATTCCCGGCCAGAACTTTCGAAAGGATGTCCTGGTGACCGCCGGCGACCAGCTGGAGCGCGGCGCTGTGGGCGGCGGCCTCAGGGTCGCGGTTGGCTATCTGGTGGACCCAGGGCGCGAGCTGCTTCACCGGGCCGCCCAGACCACCCAGCAGGGTGGTCAGCGACGTACTGACGAAAGTCGCCGCCTCGGTCGTCGACGCGGAGGCAGGCCGGCGATCCTTCCCCGCGGCGAAGACCAGCAAGGGCAGGGCAAGCTGCGCGGAACCCGGCGGCTGGCCGTCGGCTGTCGAACCCGGGCGTACGGTCCAGCGGTAGTCGAACCCGGCCGGCACCCGATGCACCAACGACACGTGGAAGTCGTCCAGCGCGCCGTACAGCCGCGCCGTTTCCGGCCGGTTGTCGTCGACCGCGCCAAAGGTCAGGACGACCGGCACCTTCCACCGGAAGCCGAACTGCGAGAGCAGCGACCGTAGCGCGCGCACCTGCCCGCCCGGGACCGGCCGCGGGGTACGGCCGTGGCCGGCGACCACGATCGGCTGGCCGATCGCCTCGGCCCACCCCGCCAACTGCTCCACCAGGTCCTGGAGCACCTTGTCGGCATCGCCGAGCACCACCACCGGAGTCGGTACGTCGGGCCCGACGAGCGTCGCGCCGCGCGGCCAGACGATGGGTGCCGCCAGCAGCTCCGCCGGCGGGCGCGCCTCCCGGATCCGGTCGAGCCGCTCAGCCAGCGACATCGTGCCGGGTAGCCCGATGAGACGGATCCGTACGTCCCCGGCCGGAAAGCGGGCCGCCCGGGACCAGCCGAGATCCAGAAAGGCGACGTGCAACGGGTCGCGGTGGGCCAGGAAGACCGAGACGTCACCGCTGCTGTCGGTGACCTCGACAAAGGCCTGGCGGTTGCCCGGCGCACTCTCCATCCGGCGCATCAGCTCGCCGTATCCAGGCAGGTCGACCGCTGGACTCGCGGTCGCGGCAGCGATATCCACGTCGTCCAGCGGACGGCCGAACCGCGCCATCGCCGGGCCGTACCAGCCATCCACCAGCCCGCCCGACCAACCGAGCTGCACACTCCCGTCGGGCCGGTAAACGATCCGTGGGAGATCGGGTAGCGAACGCCGGCCTGTGCCCGTACGACGCCGTCGGAGGCGTTTTCGTACGCCTGCGCCGGATGGCCGACCGCCGGCACCACGCGCACCCAGACCTTGGTCTCGTTGGTGAGCGGGTCTCGCTGTGGCAGGGTCACCAGCCGGTGCTGGATCTGGTCCAGCTCGCGGCCCGGCCCGGACGGCAGCAACTGCTCATGGGGGATCTCGACCGGGATACCGAACCGGTCGGCCACCTCACCCAGCGCGTACGCGTCCATGCCGGCGGCCATCCCGAGCGGGCGCTGGACCATCACGTCCAGGGCTTCGGGCGGAGTACGCCCCAGCTGCTTCGCGATCAGCTTCGCGCCGAGATCGTCCAGCTCGAACACCAGCGGTGTGCCGCCGGGTGAGCGCGACAGCGACAGGACCTCGTCGAGGAACGGATCGGCGTCCAGCGTGCCCCGGTAGCGGGAGTTGATCCAGACGCCGCCACCGGGCAGCGGAACGATCCGGCCGTCGGCGCACAGCTCCGCCAGCGATCGGGAAGTGATCGGCAGGGTCATGACTGCTCCTCGTCAACACTTGAGCATGGCGAGCATCGTGTGCTCGACCAGGTCGCTGTGGACCTGTTGGCCGTACGCCTTCAGCCGGTTCCGGAGGTAGAACAGCGGCGGCACCAGGGCGGCCCGCACGGCCGGAGACACCCCGCATGACGCGATCGCCTCGACCGCGGCACCAAAGGCGCTGTCCGCGCTCGGTTTCGCGAACTCGGTGATCTCCGCGGCAACCTGGCTCGCCTCGTCCGGCGACAGGCTCACCGCCTCGGCAACCGCGGCGAACACCATGCCCAGCGCCTCGGCGTCCTCGTCCGCGACACTGCCCACCAGCGTCGCCACCTCGTGCGGGGTGAGGCCGCGGATCGGCCCGGCCGGCGGCCGTACGTCCATCACCCGGACGAGCTCATTGATCCAGGGTTCGCGCTGCCTCAGCGACAGCGACTCGCTGAGGAAGCCGGCCACGAACGTCTCCGGCACCTGGTCGCCCCATCCCAGCTCCGCCACCCGTTCGACCCGCAGGTCCTGGATGTGCGCGAGGTCGATGGCCGGCGGACCCGCGTACCCCCGGCCCTGACTGTAGCGTTTCACCAGGTCAGTGAGGGTAAGCAGCGGCCCGGCCAACGCTGCCGGCAGCGGGCTCAGCGCCTCCGCGACACCGCTTGCGAGCAGTTCCGCCGGGCGGCTGGCCAGCAGGTCGTGCCGGTCGTGCCACGTACGCAGTGCCAACACCCCAACCCAGGGATCCGGCAGGTCCAACAGCGCCAGATACGACCGGGCCTCGGTCTCGGGCAGCGTTCTCAGCAGCGCCGCCCGGGTGTCCGGCGTGCGCAGCTCATCTCCGTACGTGGCAAGGAAAGCGAACTGCTCCGGGCTCCACAGCCGGGCCAGCAGCCAGCCGGCCGCCGCGGCCGGCAGCAGGTGGCCGGTCGCCGCACCCGGCACGTCGTCGTCGCCCGGCTGCTGAACAGGTCGTCCGTCAGGCCCTGCTCCCCTCGGCTGACGGTCCCGTCCGGCGCGACCAGCTCCATCACGTTGCCCAGGCTTCCCCCCCGCCGGTCGAGCGGCGGATCACCACCGGCTTGAATTCGCCCCGGAGCTGCTCGAACACGCCGTCCTGGGCGCCGGGAAGCGCCATTGGCAGGACCACCGGATGGACGCCGAGGCGGGCGTACGCGAGCAGCACGTCGCGGAGATCGGCCATCGTGCTCTCACCGGCTGCACCTGGCGCGTACACCGCGATCACCGGCCGCCGGACACCGGCGATCCGCGCCTTCACCAGGTCGAGTTGTCGCCGCGCCGAGCCGCTGAACGTGCCAAGGGGCAGCAACTGGCCCTCCCAGTGGGTGCCAGCCGGTGCCGGGACGGACACATCGTGGAGAGTCCGGTCCGGCGCCGGCATTCGGCCCGGGCGCCGGGCGATCACCGGCAGGTCCGTCCCAGCCTCGGTGGTACGCACCAGCCGCGGCTTCGCCCAGTCGACGAGGCGGCCGTTCTGGTCCAGTAGCAGGACCTTGGTGCCGGGCGCTCGCAGCAACGCGGTGTGTTGGTCGGTGAGCTTCCCGGTCAGATACTGCCTGGTGCTGCCGCGTACGGCGGGCCGGTCGAGTAACCCGCGCCGCTGACTGTCGAGCCACCTGATGCCACTGGGGAGGTTCGCCATCCAGAAGACGTGCGGCTGCTTCGCACCGGCCGGCGTGGCGTACACGAGCGCCATGTATCCGTTGTGGTCCGCCGCCTCCATCTCATCCCAGAACCGGTCGGGGTCCGATAGCTGGGTCAAGGTGCCGCCCAACACCGCGAGCAGGCTGTCCAGCGTCGGGTGCTCCAGCACGCTGGCGTCGACGATCGCGTTGGTGAGCCGGCCGTGCCGCGCCACGAACGCTCCGTACGCCCGCACCAGGCAGTCCGCCAAGCCGCCCGGTGCCGACCGTCCAGCCGGCGGCTCCACCAGCTCGGTCCAGTCCCGCAACCGCTGGTCCGACGAGCCCGTTCTCGCACCTGGTCGGCTCAGCTCCGCGCTGAGCAGCCGTCGCGCCCGCGCGATCACGTCCAGCGACTGTGTCGGGTCCTGCAGCAAGCCGGTCGGCGCGGTGTCCTGGGCCAGTAGGTCCGGTCGCGGCGCGTCCAGGATGCCCGGGTACGTGGTGCGGTACGCCGCGGTTTTCGACGCCGGGACGAGGCCGATCAGGCCGAACGGCAGGTCGACCCGCAGATGGTTCCGGCCACCCTCGACGGCGCCGTAAAGCGTGACGTCAAACCAGTAATAGTCGTTGGCGCCTTTGACGAGCTCGTTCTCCTCGACGTAGTCGGCGGCTGAGTTCTCGCCGCCGCGAGCGCGCTCGCGGCCAATCGAGAACAGGCCGCCGCCGGTTAGCCGATCGTCACCGGTGCCCTGGCCAAGCTCCACCAGTAGCGGCTGCGCCTGCCAGCCGCTCGACGACTCGTGCTTGTGCTCGGGCTCCGAGCTGTGCTCGGGGAAGGCGAGCGCGTCGTAGTCGCCGCGGGCCAGCCACCGCCCTTTGGTCAGGATCAGTTGGACGTGGAAAGTGTTCGTGCCGAACGACAGCCGCCCACCGCGCAGCAGCGTCGGCGCGGAGGTCTTGACGTTGGACTGGTTGAACCGCAGCTGGATCGCCAGCGCGGCCAGCGACATCGGCTCATAACCGGGGACGGACGGCGGCCGGGAACGGTCGTAACGGGCCGCACCGCGCTGGGTGGTGGCCGGCAGCCAGCCGGCGAAGTCGCCGAAGCCGAACGAGTCCAGCACCTGGATCCGCTCCGCGACCTCGCGGCTGAACCGGCCGGCGACACCCGGGTCCGGCGGCCGGATGCCCGGATGAATCCCGATCGTCGGCGGCGGCAACGACGGCGTGTGGCCAATCGAGTCACCAGGCCCGCGGGGCAGGTCGGTACGCTGCCGGCCCGGCCGGGTGGTCAGGTGCGTCGGGACCAGGAGCCGGACCGAGCCTCGTACGGTGTGACTCCAGGCCGAGCGTGGCGTCGGGTCGAACCAGCGCTGCCACTGCGCACGCCCGCGGCCGTCGGCGAGCGAGTCCATGACGCGTACGCCCGACTTGAGCAGCCGCCACGGCCCGTCGATCGCCTCCATCAGGCGAGTGGTCTCGAAGATCTCGATCCGGAAGCTGACGCTGGCGCGGAACTGCTGGCTGTCGGACTCGGTCGTGGTGGCGCGGCGGATGTCGCGCGCGGTCGTGGTCTCCAGCTGTTCGGTGGTCTGTTTGGCCTCGACGCCGGCCGCTGTCCCCACCACCACTCGGGTGCCGTCCGGGGCCGTACCGCGGCCGTCGGCGTGCGCGTGCAGCCCGTGGCCGCGCTCCCGGGCCTTGCCCTCTCGGTGCTGCGTGAAGTCCTGGCCGCCAACCGTGGACTTCGCATCCGGACGCGGCTTCTCGTACGACAGCGGCCCGTCGGTCGCCGTCACCCGTACGAGCACGTAGCGGGCGGCCAACGCACCGCGAGCCGGCAGGCTGATGAGCTGAAACAGCCCGTCCCGGCGAGCCGTGCCGTAGTTGGGGCGGATCGCGTCGGTACGGAACACCGCCTCGACCGCACCGGTGAGATCCGGGTCCGCAAGGTCGACTTTCAGCCCGGTCAGGCCGCGCTTGAGCGCTGGCAGGACCTCGCGGGCGTCGAGCTTCTCGATCGCCGACGCGGCGAACGCCACCTCCCGGTGGACCGGCACCTGCTGGAACGGCACCGGCTGTGGTCGCGGCCGCGCACTCGCGGGCAGCGGCAGGCCGTATTCGCCGACCAGCGGCTCCGGAGTCGAGGTCTGCATGCCGTTGTGGATCTTGACCATGGCCTGGATCGGGGGCAGCAGTTCGCCTTGCCGATAGCGCACGTACGTGAGGACGTAGACCGCGTCCATCCGGTGCCGGAAACTCCGGCCGGAGTAGCTGGCGAGGTTGAGCACCAGGCCGCCGGTCAGCTCCGACCGGTCGCGGGCCCACTCGGTGGACTGTTCGTACGCGACTCCGCCGGACAGGTAGTTGCCGGACGTCGTCGAGACCTGCCCGGCCTGGTGCGCGTCCGGCGGCGCGCCGTCGCCGGGACTGGGGACCGCGACCAGCACGCTCGCACCGAACTCCACCGGCACCTGGTGCGCGGTACTGGCGGACTGGACGATCCGGTTGTCCGACTCGGTGTACTGCTCGTGCGCGGCGCCCTCGACGGCCCGGACGAACCGCGGGTTGACCGGCACGATGTGCACTCGCAGCGCGTGTGTCCAGCCGTCGATCTCGCCGAGCCGGATCAGGTAGCCGGTGCTGGTCAGCGCCTCCTCGGCGTGCGGCTCCAGGAAGTCCGGCGTCAGGGTGTCGGCCAGGTCGGCGTCCATGAACTGCCTGGACCCGGCTGTCCGCGCGGTCGCCTCAAGGATGTTCGCCAGGTCGGCGTGCGGGGCTTCGCCCGCCGTGACGTGACGGCGAATGTTGGCGGCGGCGAGGTTGTTGGCGTAACCGGCCAGCACCTTCACCTGCTGCAACCAGACGTACACGCCGTTGATGCCCTCGTCAAAGCCGCGTACGCGCGACCCGCCGGCGGTCGATCCGCCCAACCAGGCGCGGATCTCGTCCGCCTCGGCCGCGGTCACCGCCGAGAACCCGGCCAGCTCGGGCGGCACCGGTTCCGGCGTCGTCGACAGCGCCACCGGCGTGATCTCGTCAGGATCGGCCGAAGCGGCTTCGGGTTCGAGGTCCTCAAGCGCCACCAGTACGGGTGCGACGAAGTCCTCTCCGGCATAAACCAGGTGTGCCACTTCCGAGACCCGACCGTCCGGCCCGGTGACCGTCATGATCACGTCGTACGCGGTGGCGTGGGTGAACAGCCGCACTTCTCCGCTGGTCTTGCGCCGCCGGTACTCCTTGAAGGCCAGGTCCAGCGCGATCTGGCGTTTTTTCGCCGCAGCTGGTAGGCCAGGGCCAGCACCGAGGCGTGGATTCCGGCGTGGTCACCAAAACATCGCCCGGACGGCCACCTCCAGCCCGAACCCGGTGTTCCACGACCGGCCCTGGTCGGCGGTGTACCCGGCCATGCCCTTGCTCTGCAGGTCGAGCGTGACATCGGTGTCGGTGCCAAGCTCCAGCAACTCGCCCAGCTGGGCCGACACGTTCGTACGGAAGGTGTGGCCGCCCAGTTCGTACACGTCCAGGATGCTGCCGTCGTACAGGGTGCGCTGGTGCCCACGCAGGCCCGGGATGCCGTATTTCACCGCCAGCTCAAGACCGCGTTGTTGCTGTTCCTCCGCCGACAGCGTCAGACCGCGCGTCTGGATCGCCTTCTGCAGCAGGTTCATCACCGCGGGCAGGATGAGCTGGGCGCCGGGCATCTCCTTGATCACGCCTGGGCCGAGGCCGCTCTTAGAGGCCAGTTCCGCTGGCTCCCGGGTGGGTCCGGAAACCCTGGCTGGGACGCTGGCCGGCGGCGCTGTCACCGGAGCGAGACGATAGGAGGCCGGGTTCGGAACGTACGTGCCCAGCGCTCGCATTCGTACGCCGTCGGCCCGTTGCTGGACAGGGCCCATCGGGACGGCGCCGAGCACCTGCCCCAACGGGTCGAGGACGTAGCGGAACGACGCGTCCGTACGGGCGCCTGGCTCGTACGTCTCGACGCCCAGCGGGCGGACCCGCACGTTGCGCATCCGGTTCAGCGACGCCAGGTGCGGCGGCAGGACAGCGCCGTCGATGGCGACCTCGATCGGACCGTACGCGGCCTTCACCATCAGGTCGCCGAGGCCGCTCATCCCGCGCGCGGCGAACGGCGTCGGAGTCTGCGGCCGCTGGCTGGCACTGCCACGCCGACGGACCGCAGCTGCGATCCACTCGATCGGCCCCCGGCCGAACGCCTCGGGCGCATCGGTCCGCGAACCAGCCCTGTCCGAGCCAGCCCTGTCCGAGCCAGCCCTGTCCGAGCCAGCCCTGTCCGAGCCAGCCCTGTCCGAGCCAGCCCTGTCCGAGCCAGCCCTGTCCGAGCCAGCCCTGTCCGAGCCAGCCCTGTCCGAGCCAGCCCTGTCCGAGCCAGCCCTGTCCGAGCCAGCCCTGTCCGAGCCAGCCCTGTCCGAGCCAGCCCTGTCCGAGCCAGCCCTGTCCGAGTCCACCCTGAGCGGCCGGCCGAGCCGGTACGCGCCCTCGACGTGGCCGGTCGCGTCGAGGTGGTAGCGGAACCGCGTGGTCGTTGACTGCCCGGTCCGATGGCTGAAATCGCCCTCCGTACGAACCGTGACGTTTGGATGCTCGCGGGCCCATTCCCAGCCGGCCGGCAAGTACGGATCGGTCCCGGCGGCCCCCGCTGGGCGGGTCGCGGAGAGCTCGATCGGGCCTTGCCGCGCGAGCACCCGCAGGTCCGTCGACACCCGTCCCGCACTTACCCGGAAGGGGTGTGGCGGTTTCGTCGCGAACGGCGCGCGTAGCAGCGAGCCGAGCCGGCTACGTGGGCTGCGGACCGAGCCGTACCAGCGCTTCGGATTCCACCGCGACCGGACCTTGGGCAGGCTCGGAAAGGCCACCACGCGCCCCAGCGTCGGGTCGGCGACGGCCCGCGCCTGGAATGCCGCCGCCCGCCCGGCGGGTATCGCGAACTCAGTGGTGACCGGACTGGTCACGGTCAGCGTGCCCCGGCTGGAGTGCAGCCGCATGGTCACGTCGACGGTGACCCGGTAGCGCACCAGCTCCTGCTTGCGCATGGTCGCGATCTTGGTCTGCGACTGCGCGGAGACCGCCCGGTCGTCCGCCACCGAGCTGGCGAAACTGAGCACGTCGAACCGTGGCATCACCACGTACTGCGGCTGGTGCACCGGCAGCTCGACGCCGGCCCGAAAGCCGGCCCGGGAGCTCAGGCCGCGACCGGCTCGGCGGGTCCGGGTGCCAGCGATGTCGTTGCGGATGATGCCGGGCTTGGTGGGGGCGATCCGGCGCAGCTCGGAGATCGCTCCGCCCCCGTCAGATGTCCCTTGAACCGTCCGTGCTCGCCGATGGACACGTCGACCAGCGGCGACGACCAGGCATTGGTGGTCCACCACTGCTGGCGGTCCTTGACCCGGTTCTCGTTGAGCATCTCGGCCCGGAACTCGTGCACTACCTTGGCCGCCTGGGCCTCGGTCAGCCTGAGCTTGTCGCGCAGGCCGCGGCGCAGGGACGCCAGGAACCCGGTGAAGTCACTGGCGTTGACGACGTAGTCCTCGTACTGCAGCGCGGCCGGGTTCGTCACGTTGGTCGCCGTCCCCGCGGTCGCGCTGTCGCGCGCCTCCACCGCGCCGGAAAACAGCTGGGGAAGCGCCACCACCGCGTGTGGCGGGCAGCGGGTACGTCCGCACCTCCCGGCCGTCGATCTCGACCACGATGTCCATGTCGGCTGCGTAGTCGTGCATGTCGTTCGCGAGGATCCTGGTGCCCGACTGGCGCTCCTGGGCGACCGACTCGCGCCAGGTCCGGCCGCCGCCGCCCACGGACAGCCGGACGATCGGCCCGACGATCCGGTTGAAGATCTCGTTGCTGGCCGCCCACACCGCGGTCAGCAGGGCGTCGCCGCTCCACTCGCTCTTGCCGCTGCGCACTCGCGCGTACGTGGTGTCGCCGTACCGCGGCCTGGTGACGGTGGCCTCCGGGTCGACGCCACCGGCCGGCGGGCTGAACCGCATCGCACCGGGCCGGGCGTGGACCCGGACGAACCGGCCGCCGATGTCGGCCGTCTCGCCGATCCCGACGAGCTTCTCCCCCCCCCCGCCGGTCCGTACCGCCCAGCAGGCCCTTCAGCCTGGCCAGGAAGGGTTCGAGCCCGGCCGGCGGCTTGGTCAGCGTGGTCGGTCCCTGCCGACGTGGGGTGAAGACCGCGTCCAGGCCGGTGAACAAGTCCGTTCGGGTCTGTTCGGGCAGCTCCCGGATCTCCTTGACGAAGCCGTCGCCAAGGACGTGCAGCTCCCGGGCGAACCACGGCTCGTACGGCTGATCCAACCCCTTCACCACCGCGTCCGCGCCGGCGTCCCATTCCGCGGCCTCGGTCAGGGCGCTGAACCGCTCCCGCTCGAAGATGTCGGCGGGGATGGCAGCGACGAAAACCGTACGTGTGTGCGCCGATCCGGTGAGCCGCGTCAGCGCCTTCTCCCGCTGTTCCACGGCCGCCGGCCGGTGCTTGGCCAGCAGTTCGCTCAGGCGATGCAGGGTGGCATGCGCCTGCTCACTGGTGACGATCGCGTCGATGTCGTCATCAGTCAGCGGGCGGCCGCTGGTGCGCGCCACCCGCAGGACTCGCTCGCGGATCGGCCTCTCGTCGGCTTCGATGTCCTCGCCGTTGAGCGCGGCCGCCAGCCGATCGAGGTACCTGAGGTGCGCGAGGTCCTCGTTGGTCGCTTCGGCGATGCCACGGTCGCGCATCCCCTGCATCCGCAGCCGCGCCCGATCCGCTTCGGCGGTCCCGGTGGTCTCGCCGGCCCGTACGAGTTCGACCCGGGCCGCTCGGATCCGCGCGTCCATCAGCCAGAGGTCGGCGAGAGCGGCGGCCCGCGCCGTGAACGGGCCGATCCTCGCCCGCCCAGTGGCCACCCGGGTCTGGGCGATCCGACGCGCATCGACCGCGCCATCGCGCTCGCGCTCGGCACCGGCCAACGCGGCGGTGGCGGTTCGCTGCTCAGCCGCCAGCTCGGTTCGCCGGGTCTTGACCGCGAGCGCCTGTCGCTGCACCTCGGCGAGTTCGCTGTTGAGCGCCTCCACCCCGTCCCGCTGACTCGCGACGCGGCCGTCCTGTGCGGTCAGCTCGCGCCGAGCATCGGTGCGTACGCCGCTGAGCTCGGCCACCCTGGTTGGGGAGGGCTTTGCCGCCTTCCTGGCCTGCTGGTAGTCGTTGTCGGCCGCCGCCAGCGTCTCGGCCCGCTGTGCGCGTACGGCCTGCAGCTCGCTGAGCAGCCGCTCGGCTTCGCCGATGCGGCTTCGCAGCGCGCCGAGCGTCCTGCCGATCGCGGCGAACCGCGCCCCTGCTTGGGTATGTTCTCTCGTCACCTCCGCCAGGTGTTCTCGGCGCAGAATGACCTGCTCGCCGGCTTCCAACGCGGCCGTCGTACGTCGTTCAAGGTCGTCGGTGAGTTCCCGAAGGAGCGGACCCAAGGTCTCGGTGAGCAGCGCGTCGATCGCTCTCAGCCGCTCCTCCTCCTCGCCGCTCACACCGGCGTCCAGGCTGCCTCGCGCCGCCGCGATCGCCGCGTCCAGCAGCGCGACTGGGTCTTCGGCGACAGGGTTTTCGGTGACTGGGTTTTCGGCGACACGGTCCTCGGGGACACGGTCCTCGGCTACACGGTTTTCGGCTACACGGTCCTCGACGACAGGCGTCGCGTCGGTCGGTTCGGTGCCCGGGCGAGGCACGGCGAGGTTCGTACCCGCCGGACGGCTGGGTGCCACCGGTAGGTCGACCAGCGCCTCCGCGAGCCGGCCGTCGGCGGCCGTACCCGAACTCGGGCCAGCGTCAGTCTCGGCCAGAGCCCGCACCACGGTCAGCGCACCGCTGTCCCGTGTGACCAGCGCCATCAGCCGTACGCGCTGGTCCGGCGACAGCTCGTCGTCGATCAGCGGCGCCGGCTCGCCGTCCTCGGCCGCGGCGATGTCCGGGATGCCCGCGGTGAAGGGCAGGAACCGCAGCTCATCCGGGCTCTGCGCCAGCTCGCTCAGCATCGCCGGGCCGTTGTCGGCTCGTACCACGTTGACCGGCCGCCAGGAGGCACCAGCGCGGCTCAGCAACACGCCTCGCGAGCCCACCGGCGCCCGCCTCATCGCTTCGAGCACCTGGTGGACGCTGCCCACGGGCGGTCGGAAGACCCAGCTGCGTACCGACGCTGCCGGGAGCTCCGCGCCGCCGTCCGCGGTGTGCCAGGGACCGTCCACGCTGTCCCAGGAACTCACGGCCAGCCGCTCGTCGATGGTGATCGCCGTACGCGTGCGCTCCGGCCCGTCGGACGTCAGCTCGGCCAGCCACGGGAACAGCTCCGCGACCTCGTTCGGCGACAGCGCGCTCGTACGGCCCGGCGCGGGTGACAGCGACACCAGCGGGTCCGGCTCCGCGTTGCCAACCACTGTCACCCGCGTGTGGGGGTCGGCGAGCGTCGCCTTGAGCCATTCGTCAGCCGCCGGATCGACCGGGACCAGGGTCGGCGGCGAGTCGGCCCTGGGCTCCTGCCAAAACAACCCGGGATGCTCAACATCGCCGGCGAACACCCACGCCACCCGGGCCGGCCCTGAGCCGCCGAGCCGGAATGACAGCAGCGCCGCTGACCCAGATTTTGCCTGCAAAGCCTCGAAGACAGCGGCCGGACCGGTCGAGGTCAACCCGCCGAAGGTGGCCGCGAGTTGCCGGAAAGAGGACACCTGGGGCAGCCGCTGCAGCATCTCGGGCGTCCCATATCGGGCCACGTACGCGGTGAGCGCGTCGGCCGCCTCGACCGCCATCGACCTGCTGCCCACGCCGGGCCCGATCTGGAAGCTGTCACCGATCGCCGCGACCCGCTCGGTCCAGTCGGCCAGCCGCTGAAACGACGGCGCGTCACCGCGGGCGACGCGATCGATCGCGTCATCCAACGCCAGCCGCGACACCGCCTGGGCGCGGGTCTGCAGCCGCACCCAGGCCGGCCGTTGCGAAGTGGTCTGCCCGCCCCGCTGGTCCAGCGGCACGGCTCGTACCGAGTGGGCAAGCCTGGGCATGACCTCACCGGGCACCAACAGCGCGAGGTCGTAAAAGTCCCCGAGCTCGGCCAATGCGTCCGCATCGGCGTCCGCAAGGACCTTGGCCGGCGGCACGACGGCGAGGTAGTCGCGGACCCGGGAATCCAGGCCAGCGAGGTAGCGCCGCAGGACCGCCGACCGCTCCGCCTCTGGGCCCGGACGTACGACGGCAATTCCCGGCAGCGGGTGCGCGGTCAGCGCGGCGAGCAACTCCGATTGGTCGACCGGCGTCGAAACCGGGTCCTTGACCACAAAAGCACCACTTGGGACGACGATGACCCGTCCGTCGTGACAGATCGCCAGCGCGCTCCCATTGGGCACCGCGTCTCCCCAGGTCCGAGATGGTCTGACCTGGCAGACGGATGGGCGGCACGTACGGTTCATGGCGCCGGTCACATTTTCGGCGAGCGAGCCGCCCCTTGATCACCCGGCGCAGGACGCTAGTGGTCTGCCTGTGAGGTGGGATGGCGGAGTTGTTTCTCCAGCCAGTGGTCGGCATACCGTGCGTCCGAGTACGGCGCGATCTCGACGTAGCCGTTCCTCGCGTACAGCCGCCGCGCCTCGACCAGATCGGCACGGACATCCAGGCGCATCGCGGTCGCCCCCAACGCTCGCGCGGCCTGCTCAATGGCGTCGAGCACGCGGGAGCCGCCGCCGAGGCCACGGTACGGCTCGCGGATGAACACCCGCTTGAGCTCTGTGATTTGTGGTGTGAGCACCTTGAGCCCCACACAGCCAACGGGCTGATTCCGGTACCTGGCCACCAGAAACAGCCCGGTCGGTGGCACCAGATCCGCACTCGGCTCGTCGGCGAGCGCCTCGTCGATCTCCGCCTCGGTGGCCGTACGCCGGCTGTAACGCACGATCAGCTCGGTGAAGTACAAGCGCAGCAGGTCGGTAGCGTCCGGGCCGGCCACCGGCTCGGGCGCCACCGACCACTCTGCGAGCTCGCTGCTGGTAGATGCTCCGTTCACATCCACCATTGTCACCGACGCGTCGAGCCCATTCCCCGGCGACCGAGCCCGCCAATCCCCTCATCAGCGTCGACGAAAATGACTCACCGAGCTGAACGCGCGCGCTCTGTGTCTCGTTGAGATAAGCCATGAGCACTGTCGGGAAGGACGAGCGATGGGGCTATTCGGCATCAACCGAAAAACAGCCTGGTCGCGATCAGCGGCAGTGTTTCTCGTCCCGGCCCGCCGTCGAGCGCGCAGCTATAGCATGGCTGTCTTGGGTAAATGCGCCGCAACGATTCGCCCGGAATACCAATTTCCGTTGGAATTTCGGCGGCGAGACCGGCACCCTGCTCAGTGAAATTCTGAGTCCGCTGGCCAAACCCCGACCCGCCGAGGACGGTCGGCGGGATGAGCGGTCAGTGTCCCAACGCAACAGCGGCGCCCGCCCGGTGTCGCGTACGCCTACAACGGCACTCCCTTCTCCCCCAAAGGCGCCCGCCGGCTCGCTTGCGCCGTGGCGGGCGTAAGAGCAGAACCCCGCAGCGCGCCTCGAAACAAGAGTTTTCCACAGGGGTTAAGTGGTCCGTTTCTTATCCACAGAAACGAAAACTGGCACCCCGACTGTCAGTGGCAACCAGTAAAATTGGGTCATGAGCAAAAAACGAAGGCGACCGGAATTCACCGACCCCAACAAGCAGCCGTGGCGCACCATGCCACCCAGCTGGGTCCCCCTGCAAATGCTGGAAGAACTCGACCGGTACGGCCGAGCCGACGCGGACACCGCGCTCGCCGCGATCGAAACCTTGGATAAGGTGATTTCGTATACGCAGGCGATGCAGATGCGGTTCATGGACCGCTTCACCAACGCCCGCCCAGCCGTAGGCGCACCATTCTCCAAATACGCGGCCGGTGAAATCGCCGCATCACTAACCTGGAGCGTGCCCGCTGCTCAAAAGCGACTGAACTTGGCGTACCAACTCGTCCACGAACTCCCCGGCACCATGGCCGGGATGTCCCACGGTCACCTTGACTTGCGCAAAGCATTCACGTTCGCGGACCAGGTCGGCCACCTCTCACCTGAAGACGCTCGGAAAGTCGAAGAGAAAGTGCTACCCGGCGCCGATTCCAAGACGCCTCGATCGATCCGGGACAGGGCCCGCCGGGAGGTCATCAAAATCGACCCAGCCGCTGCCGAAGCCCGCCGCAAGAAACTGGTCTCCGAACGACGGGTGGAAAAGCAGCCCTGCGAAGACGGGATGGCGCTGCTGGGCGCTTTCCTGCCCGCCGAATCAGCGGAAGCGATCTACCGCATCATCGACACCATCGCTCGCAGCCTCAAAACCAAAGACGAGACTCGGACGATGGACGCTTTGCGAGCGGATGCGTTGACCGATCTGTGCCTGGGCGTGCCCAGCAACGTACGCACCAAAATCGAACTCCGCGTCGACGCCACCACCCTGATGGGCCTGGACAACAACCCCGCGATCCTGAGTGGATACGGGCCGATGACCGCGCAACGCGCCCGCGAACTCGCCGGCGACGAAAACAGCGAATGGTACCGAATCCTCACCGACCCCGTCAGCGGAGTGGTGATCGACCACGGCCGTACACGCTACCGCCCCACCAAAGCGCTACGCGACCTGGTCAACGCCCGAGACCAACGATGCTGCGGACCCGCCTGCAACCGGCCGGCGGCGACCTGCGAATTCGACCACACCACCCCCTTCCGTGACCCGGAAGGCAAAACCGCGTACGACAGCACCGGACCAGCATGCAAATTCCACAACGACATCAAAGAACACGGCTGGACCGTCACCCAACCGACGCCCGGACGTTTCCTGTGGACCAGCCCCACCGGTCGTACGTACGACGTCACCCCCAACGACGAATACCCACCACCACCGTTCTAACGCTAGGAAGTTGCCGCCCAAGGCAATAGCGAGATCGTGCGGTTTGATCACGGGTCATGATCCGCGTCAGCTGCATTTCGAGTTCGCGTTGTGGACCAGGGATATGGTCGCGGATTTGATCGAGCGTGAGTTCGGTGTCCAGTTGGCGACCACGACGGTCGGGCGGTTGCTGCGGAAGATGGGTCTGTCTCCGCAGCGACCATTGCGGCGAGCCTACGAGCAGAATCCGGAAGCTGTTGCGCGGTGGAAGGATGAGGAATATCCGGCTATTGTCGCGGCCGCGAAGAAGGTCGGTGCGGTGGTGCACTTCGGTGACGAGGCGTCGATCAGGTCTGATTTTCACAGTGGCACCGTGTGGGCTCCGATCGGCCAGACCTCAGTGTTGTCTAAGACTGGCAACCGCGAGTCGATCGGCATGATCTCCGCGATCACCGCTGGCGGGTCGTTGAAGTTCAGCACTTTCACCGGCAGCCTCACCGCCGGCGGCTGGACCTGGCAGGATGGTGGGAGTGACCATTTACGAGACGATGGACGAGCGGTTCGCGCCCTGCCGCAACGGTGACCGATCGCTGGAGACGTTGTATCAGGGCAGTCGGTGGGCCGAAGGGCCGATCTACGTACCAGCAGGGCGCTATCTCATCTGGAGTGACATTCCGAACGACCGGCTGTTGCGATGGGACGAGACGACCGGTCAGGTCCCCAATGACTGCGACTGCGCTGTCGACGGATCGATCTGGTTCTCGGGGTGATCAGCGACCCCGATGATTTTGATGCCCCGGCTTGCGGTACGCCTCGCCTCGGCCGTCGGCGGTGACCTCGACGGCACCGTGGGTGACACCGTCCAATGAGGACGGCGTCGGCTGGGTGCGTATTTTGGCGATGTAGTCGCCGTGGCGTACGGCGGCCATGCTCCAGTATGTACGTGAGCTCGGACTTCGTCGTCCATAAGGGACGGTCCGGGAATGCCGATGATTTTGATGCCCGGCAGCGCCGCGAACAGTGGTTCAATCGTCACGTAGTCGTGCACGGTGTTGCAGAAGAATGTGGCGTTGTTAATCAGGTTGTAGTCGAATGTTGTCGCGTTCGGACTTCGTCGTCCATAAGGGACGGTCCGGGAATGCCGATGATTTTGATGCCCC
>NZ_WOTO01000086.1 GCF_010993775.1 Fodinicola feengrottensis
TTGGTGACGATGACCGTTCCGACCATGTGCGCCGTGTCTTCCCATCGCACCGCCGGCACGGGCGTCGCGACCTTGGGTCGCCGAACTGCCACACTTGCTGACGGCTATGGAGCCGGTCGGCCATCAGTACGGAGGGTCGTGCCGACGAAACGTGGACAATGGGGGTGCGCCTCGGGCGGAACCGCTGCGGCCACCGCGGGACATGAACGCCTTGCCGACTCCAGCCAGAGCCGCACCACCAGCGCCAAACAGCGCACCAGTCGCGGCGCCAGTGGCGGTCGCCTGGCCAAGACCAGACCACGAACAGCCAGCAGAAGAATCAGAGCACGTCAGCCCGTACGAAGCGGCCGCAGTCGCACCACCACCGGCGGCACCGCCCGCAGCTCCGGCTAGGACGCTGGTGACCAGTTCCGGAAGGGCCTTGCCCAGGGCCGCCGTGACCAGACGGCCACCCAGGCCCCCGGCAATACCACCGACCGCGCCGCCGACGCCGCCGAGCACGCCTTGCCGAAGGCGGATGCCGAACACCCGCCCTTCTGGCCCTGGGCGCAGTTCACCCCTTGCTCGACCAAACCACCGACCGCGCCCGCCAGCGCGCCGCAGCCGACCGCGCCGACTACCGCGCCCACACCCGCAGTGAATGCTCCGAGAGCGGCTTCACATCCGGCGAAGACGACGGTCGATACGGCGATCGACGCGATCGTGGCCGCATGGGCCTTGATGAAGGTGCCAACTGTCGCCGCTGTCTTGGCCGCCACCGTCGCCGCATGCTGCAACAAAACTACGGAACGGTGATATGCCTCAGCAGCCAAACGTTTGACCCGGGCAGCGGCTTCTAACGCCAGTTGTTTGACACGGGCCGCGTAGGCCTTCGCCTGATTCCACGCATCGTTCACATGCTGAACAGCGGTCTGGATCCCCACCCGCACAGGAACAATGTAGTGGTTGTAAACGTAATTCACGGTGGGCGCGATGTATGTGTTGTAAATATGACTGATGACCGGCGCGACGTACTTCTGGTACGCATGACTAACTGCAGCCGCGGCAACCGCCAGGTGGCACCCGAAGTCCCAGAAGGAGGAACACTGTCCGGACGGATCGGTTCCTCCCAACGGATTGTCATCGACATAGGCGAACGGGTTCGCCGACACCGACTGCGGTGCCGGGTCCAACGACACTGAGTCCTTGTTCTGGAATTGGCCATTCGCTGGGTTGTACCAGCGGGTCGCCATGTTCACCTTGCCAGTGAACGAATCCGTCCACCCCGACTGATAGCCGAGGCCACCGACCATGCCCGCGGTCGCGGTCACATTTCCCATCGGGTCGTAGACCGACGAACCCGACAGCGACGAACCACCCGCGGAGAACTCACCAACAACATCGTCATGCGCATCCGTGAAAGCAAGCACCCCACCTGAAGCGCTGGGCGTGCCGACACTCAGCAAGGACCCATCAGGGCCACGGCTGTACGTGTGCGTGCCGTCCGAGGCAAGATCATCCCCGTACCAGTAAAGGCAAATGTCCGGGCTGAGCCACCAGCGCTAGAGGTGCTCTGGACAACTCGACCAAGCGCGTCGCTCAGATACGTCTGAGTCGGCCCATTGACAGAACCCTGAGTCGCTTGTTGGCCATACGCGTCAGTTGTCGCCGCTGCCGTACCGACCGTGTTGGACTGGCTGGTCAGCGTCCCGCGGGCGCTGTATTTGTACGTGTTGCTGCCATCGCTCGTCAGCTCGTCGCGGGCGTCATACGTATAGACATTCGGACCGACCTGGATGCGGTTGCCCGACGCGTCATATCCGTACGCGGTAGTGGCTGTGCCGTTATTCCACGAGGTCAAACGGTTCGCGTAGTCGTACGTGTAGGTATTCGACGCCGAGGCACCGAAACTCGCAGTCGACTTACTTGTCAGGTTCCCGTTCGCGTCATATCCATAGCCGATGGATGCGACTGATGACGACGAGGCTGCGGCGAGGGTGTCGGTCGCCAACTGGTGGCGATGGTCGTACGTGAAGGTGCGAGTGTCACCGGTAGTTCCGTAACGAATCGTCGACGGCTGAGAAAGCGCGTTGTAGCCCATGCTCAGCTGCGTTCCGGTGACCGGGTCGCTCAACGTCGCGAGCCGGTCTGCGCTGTCGTACGTGTAAGAAGCGGTCCCAGCGGCATCGGTGCGCGAGCTGAGCTCGCCATCGGCGTTGTACCCCAACGAAGTCGACCCAGCGGTGCCATTTGCCGTGAGCAGATGACCGCGATCATCGTAGGTCAAGGTGGCGTTCGTTGCCGGCACCGCCGGCCCGGATGGTCCGGTCGAACCAGCTGCCGCGGAGTTCGCGGTCAACATTCGCCCATCCGGGTCATAGGTAAAGGAACGGTCGGCCGTCGGCGCGTCTGCCCCGGAGCCGGACTGGCCCGTCAGCTCCCCGGATTTGTCGTACGTGCCAGTGACAGTCACTCCACCAGGCGCAGTCTTGGTAGAGACCCGACCATCCGCGTCGTAGGCGGTGGTAGTAGTAGTCCGATCTGCGGCCGATGTGTAGGTGGCCGTCGCCGGATCAATGGTCGACTCGGGCATGTTCCATGAGTTGTACGTGTAAATCCACGGATTGCCGCGCCCGTCGGTGAAACGGGTACGATGCCCGGCCGGGTCATAGCCAAACGACGTGGTTATCGATGTCGTGTCGTCGACCGGCTGAACTTCCTGTGTTACCAGTCCGCTGGCGTCCAAACTGAAGCTCGACGTGTGCCCACGAGCGTCGGTAGACGATTTCAGGTGGCCAGTCAGGTCATAAGTCGCCGAAGTCGTGGCGAGCACCGTCTGCCCGTCCGAGTCCAGCTGTTTGACCTGGATCGGGTCGCCAAGGTGGTCATATGCGGTCGCCGTCGACGTGCCGTCAGTCACCGTTGTCGAGATTTTCCGGCCGAGCAAGTCATACGCCGTATGTGTGACCGAACCAGCTGGATCGGTCATTTGGGTTGGTTCACCGACAGCGTCGTACCCGTATTGGTGACCGCACCAGCCGGAGTTGTCGTCGACGCAAGGAAGGCGCCACCTGGGTTGGTCGCCGATGATGCGTACGACGACGTGGCGGTGTACGCCGCCGGGCTCGGATAACGCTCCAAGGTCGTCGCCGTGACCTGCCGCCCGAGATAGTCATAAGTCGCGCGACTCGCAGCGCCAGCAGGGCTGACCGCTTGAAGCAGCTCGCCATTGTTGTCGTAACTCGACCGCGCCACCCCGCCGCGCGGATCGGTGACCATCGTTCTGTCGCCGATTTGGTCGTAGCTATAGGAAGTGGCGTTGCCGAGCGGATCAGTGATCGTGGTGACGTTGCCCGCATCGTCGTACGCCCAGTTTTGCACAGGTGTGATGGGTGCGCCAGAGCCAGGCGGCGTGTATAGCGGCTGTGCGAGGGAAAGTTTCTGGCCGTTCGCGTTGTACGCCATCGTTGTGACGTTGCCGTCCGGATCCTGCGTCTCGGTCGGGCCACCGAAAGTGTCATAGCCGGTCGTCGATACCGGATGGACGAGCGCAGGAGCGCCGCCACCAGTTTCTGCGCTGACAGCCGGACCGGTCGTGACCGCCAACTGGCTGTCCTCGTCGTACGCGTAACTTGTGGTATTTCCGTCAGGGTCGGTCATCGAGCTGGGCAGACCCCGTTTGTCCAGTGTCCAGGCCACGCTTGACTGATGACCAGCGCTGTCCGCGACCGTACGACTGGTGACGCGGCCGAGCGGGTCGTACGTAATAGTCGTGGTGTTTGTCGTTCCGCTGCCATCGCTGGCGACCGTGGTCAAGGGCTGGTCATCGGGATTGAACGTGGTAGTCGTCGTGCGGTTGACACCCGTCGGATCGACCGTGGTGGCCGTCGTCCGGTCAGCGGCGTCCACAGTGGATGTTGCCTTGGTGGCTCCGTTGTTCGTCAACTGCTGAACCGGGTTCCCAGCAGCATCATAGGTATTCGACTGCTGTACGAACTGGTTCGCGCCGGACGGGTCGCCTTGATGACTGTCGCGATCAAGCCGTTGTCGGTGTAGGTATAGGAAGTCGTATTGCCCATCGCGTCGGTCAATGACGCCATTCGGCCGGACGGATCGTACGCCCGAGAAGACACTGTTAGGTCAGCCGGCGATGACGGGTTGTTCGGATCGCCCGTGAATCCCTTGACTACCTGCGTGAGCATGCGGCCGTCCGCGTCAAACGTGTACGCGGTGGTCGTCCCCGCAGGATCAGCCTCCGAAGTCTTGTGACCGTAAACGTCATATCCGAAGGTCGTCGTCTTGCCACGCCCATCGGTGCTGGTCTGCGCTTGACCATGCGAATCGTACGTGGCCTGGACGACGCGAGGGGCGTCACCACCGGTCGTGTCGGCCGTCGTTTGGGACAGCACCTGCCCGTCGGGCGCGTACACAGTGGACACCTGCGGTGTGTGCACCGCACCAGTGATCCGGTTCGTGATCGCTGGATCAGTCTCCTGCAGCACCTGGCCAAGGCCGTTGTAGGTATACGACGTTGCGACGCCGGCGGGGAAAGTGTCTGACACCTGCTTTTTGGTCGAAACATGACCAAGTCCATCGTAAGTGAAATTTGTTACGAGACCGGCCGCGTCGGTCACCGAGGCCACGTCGCCGTTGTGGAAATAGCTGACTGTCGTAGTCGAGCCTGATGGTGACACGGTCTTGTACGGCAAACCGGCAGGTGCGAACCCGCCGTCAGCAGCCGCGATCGTCGTGCCATCGGTGTACGAGACGTTGGTCGTTCGGCCGTTCGGGAAACCCGTCACCGGCGGTGTGGTGACGATCGTGCGGTTGCCAGCCGCGTCGTATCCGTACGAGGTCAGGTAGGTGTTGTCAGTGGCGCTCGAAGATCGCCCGTCCCGGGTGGTGGCGACTAGGTCGTTTTTCGGGCCTGGCGTGAGAGTTTCGTGCTGGTGTTGTCAGGAAGATGGGTCGTGTAGGTCGTCGAGCAGGACTGCATTGCCTGGTTTTGACAGGTCGTCTGATACTTCGTTGCCGCGTACGTCATGGCCAACGACGGTCACGTTGCCGTTCGGATCCGTGATGGTGTGAGCGAATCCGCCGGTGTCATAGCCATAACTGGTGGTTTGGCCCGTGCCGTCGGTTTCGGAGAGCTGTCGCATCCCGTTCGCCACGTCATACCGATATTTCAGCGGCTTCCCGCCAGGATCGGTCACCGTAACCGTCTCCACCGGCGACAGCCCGGTCGAATTCATCCCGGCCGCGTAATGATTCGCGACTTCCTGGCTGGACAACTGGGTCCGGTAGAGCGCCGCGTCCGAAATCGAGCCGGGGAACCATCCCAGGGTGTTCGTCGGATGGTTCGGCCACGGGGCCCCTGACGCTCCCGCGCCGACATAAGTGAATCCGGATGTTGAAGCCTGCAGGGCCGCGGTCGTCGCACCGACCTTCTGCCCATCAAGATACAGGACCTGACCGTTGGGCGCCGCAGCCAGCGCAGCGTGATGCCATAGACCGTCGTTGACCTTTTTTGGCGTGACGATCCCACCGGATGTGTGGTTCGTATCCCAGAACTTCCCGTACAGTTTGCCGTCTGTACCGACATACATTGCGGGCACGTAGTTCCCGGCGGCCGCCGTCATCGTGGTGATATCCAACGACTGTTCGTCGAACAGCACACCGCCCGCGGTGTTGCCGTTCGGCATTTTAAACCACATCTCAATCGAACCGGGACTCGTTTGCACCTGATCGCTCGCCGGAAGCTGCACAAAAGACGACGTGCCATTGAAAGAAGCCGCGGTCGCGTCCGAAAACGGGCCTGGCGTTCCCAAAGTCACATTCGAATAGGTGCCATTACCGGCGTTGACCTCGTCCAGGGCCGTTGACGCCCCAGCGGATTCGCCCAGCCGGTTGTACGTCGCCGGCGCCGAACCCATGACCGACGAGCGATAGACCTGGCTCGAACCCGTGACCACCGGCGGCTGAATCGTCCACGTACCACCCTTGTCGTCGGTCACCGACTTCACAGTCGCCGACACCGGGTCGTACGTCACCGTCGCATCCGTATTCCCAGAGGGACGTGTGATCGAGTTGAGCAGTCCGGCTGGATGGGTGCCAGCCTGGTAGAGCGCCGTCACACTCTGCTGAGTAGCCGGTTGCGTGGAGAAAGCCGCATCGGCAATCCAGCCTTGAAAATAGTCGCGATCGACCGTGCCGTCAGTCTGCCCTCGCGGCTGAGCCGGCCACTCATTAGAGAGAAATCCCGCACCCAAATGCGTGTACCGATCAACCCACGGCGCATTCTGAGTCACGGTTGGATCCACTCCTGGCGCCGTGCCGACCTGCGCGGCGTCAAGCCACATCGTTTGACCTGTCAGCGATCCAGACAAAACCACGTGGTGCCATTGGCCGTCTGTCACCGCTGCCGAAGTGGTAATGGGCTGTAGTTGCCCATTGGACGAAATGGAACCTGTTGGCCAGAGCATCCCGCGAAGCTTGCCGTCGTAACCGAGGTAGAGCGCAGGCTCAGAACCTTCCCTGGCTGGGTTCTGGGTGCCGTCAATCGGCATATCGCCGTACGAGAACAGCACCGACATGGCCGTGGTGGTTTTGAACCACATCGAAATCGTCGCTTCAGTGTTCGCCCGCATGTTCAAGTCAGGGAGCGCTACGTAAGACGACGAGCCATCAAAGAGCGTGGAGGTCGCCGAACTGCCCGGCAGCGGCCCCGCCTGCCCCAGTGTCACGTTGTGGTACGTGCCGTTGTCATTGCCTTCACCGGCCGGTATCGCACTCGCAGCCACGGTCCCAGCTGTTTCGGCCAACGGCCAGGAAGACTTGGCACCCAAATCGACGACCTGGTTTTGATATTGCGATCCCGCTGTATAACTATATTTCGTACAACCATTGGCCGTGTCTACCGGCGAACAGACCTGTGTCAGCTGGTCATTAGCGTACGTGTATGTCCATGTCTGAACCGTAGAAGCGTTCCCCGGCGTCGCCGGATCCGTTGCGACGGACCGATATGCGGGCTCGTCGCGCCGCCTGGCGTGCTCCATCCAAGATGCAGCGCACGCCCTGAGGCAGACGAGGTTGCCGTCGTAATGTGGCCGGACGCCCAGGCGAAGTTCACCGCTCTGTTGCTGGCGTCGGCAACGGAGGTAATGCCGTACGCTCCGCCTCCCAGCGCCTGGATGAAAGTGTAAGTCGTGTCGTCTTTGTCAACCAGCTTGTAACCACCGGTCGTCGTGGTAAACGTGGAGAACCGTCCAGACGGTGGCGAAAACGACCCGTCCGAGTTCTTGCCGAATCCGACGGTTGAGCCACCGGGATAGGTCACTGCCACACTCGCCACGGCGCCCGATGGGCTGTATTGTTCCGACGCCTTGGCATCGAAAACGCTGGCCCATCCCCCGCCGAACGCCTCCGACAGGCGGACATCTCGCGAGTTGTAGTCCCGCTGAACGGATAGCGACGGCCCTACTGTAGTGACTTCGGCGTCGGTCGCCGATGTGGTGTAGTTTCCATTGTCAGGGCTGAAGCCACGGCCACCTGGGTTCTGGGACAGCGCGGACGTCACCAACGGTTGCGGCACTTGGATGGTCAGGGTATTGAGATCCCCGCCGGCGGAATAGTTGGTGCCGTCAAAATTCTGCACCATCCAGTAACAGGTCTGCCCCAGGCCAACCTCCCAGCTGGAATAGTCCAATAGTTCGCTGTCTGAAGACCCGAGTCGGCGACTTTTGTCCCGTTAGTGTCGAACACAGTGAACTGGAACTTCTGCGATGGCGCTGCTTCCACGTCGTAGTTGCCCGTGGCGGACAGCACCGGCGTCTGGGTAGTGGAGGTGGTGCCATTGGGTGGATTGCTATCATAAATCTGGGGCAACATCGCACCGTTGTACGTCAGGTCCATGTACGGATAGTTGTCGCTGTTGTTGTCCGAATCGAACTGCTTCCAGTGCACGTGATCGGCGGTCGAAGCGTACAAAGACAAGCCAGCGTCCGGACTACTGCTGGCAGCCCACGAGGTCATCACCGACGACGAAACAGGAACAGAAACCCAGTCACCCTTGGACCGATCGGCCGTGGTATTCGCGCAGGCATTCGGCACGCTCGGCGTCGCCGAGCCAATCGACCCACCGACCGACGGGCCAGGGTAAGCCCCGGCCGATGATCCGGTCCACTGCACCGTCACCTGCGCCACATCAAAACGCTCTGGAGTGCAGGTGAACGCCCAACTGTCGAACACATGCAGGATCGCCGAGCTAACGGTCACATGCGACCCGTCCAGCCCAGCGGTGTCCAGCTTGATGAACGAGTTCGCCTTGTAGGAGCCGTCGAAGGTGCCGACCTTGAGCGTTGGATCCCCCGAATGGTCGACGGTAGGAGTGTCGGTGTCCGCGTAAGTCGTCACCACGGGATAGAGGCCGCCGGTCGATGGGTCGACGGTTACCGGGAAGACTCGTTGGGGGGATTTGAGCCAGGTGGCGTCGAGGGTCGTCTCAATTGTCTGCTGGCCGTCCGTCCGCGGCGGTGGTGAGTTTCGACGTAACCGCGCGGGTAGTGGCCGGGTCGCCGGAGGACGGGTCGACTTTGGAGTCGTACGCGTACGGGGCGGGGATGCGGCCGGCGGGTTTGCCGGTCGAGTCGGTCAGGGAGATCGAGCCGTCGGCTTGCTGCGACGCAGTCAAACCACGGAGTTTCAGCGGAAAGACCCACGAGTTCGCCGCAGTCGCGGAGTGCAGGATCACCGACTCCTTGACGCCGGAATTGGTGGGGTGCACCTGCAGGTCGGTGTCCGGCAAGACACCGGGATAAGTGGCGGTCGAGCCAGCGATGGCCGGAGCCACCGCGGTCGCGCCCTGCAGTCCGTACGAGATGCCGCGACCGGCGGTCAGGCTGTTGTCGAGGCCGAAGCGTACGAGGTTCGGATCGGTGGCCGAGCCGGCGAAGTCGAGGGCGAGGGAGTTGGCTTTCTCTTTCCAGCGACCGTCGACGCTAGTCAGGCCGGTGTTCGCCTGCCACGCGCCGGAAGAATCCTTGTAGTTCGTCGGTTGTTCGGACAGCCGCCGGGTGTACGAGCCGTCCGCGTTCTGAAAGTACGTGGAGGTGGCCGTCGACTTGGTAGCGACGCGTTTGCTGGTCTTGGCGTCAAATCTTCCGGGGCCGTGGCCGCTGGGGCCGACCGGGGTTTTCTTCGCCAACGGCGAGTACGCGGGCAGCTCGCCTTTGCCGTGACCAGGCGGCCGGCCGGTGCCCCGGTTGGCCTTGGTCGCGGACGCCGGCACCAAATGGGACTTTCCGGCCGCCGTGCCGGTCGGCTGGACGGGAAGATTTCCCCACTTGGCCACGGGGCCGCCGGTCAGCCAGGTCAGCGCGGCAGACAGCGAGAAACTCGGCAGCGGGAGCAGCGGACCACCGGTGGGGCTGGCGAATGCCGTCGCCGGATCGGCCGAGAATGTCAGCAGAAACGTCAGCACCACCAGGAGGGCGATGTGCCTTCGGCGTCGATGCGAACGGCGACCGCGCTCTGAGCTGGACATCAAAAATCCACGCATGCGAGAAGCCATGACCCCGTCCCCGTTGCTGATTCCCGGCCAGACCCGGCGCACGTCAGCGCCGAGAGTCCGCCTGGTGAAGGTACGCCTGGAGGCGCAATCTCAATCAGAGAAATGTGTAGCCTGCCGAACACGACTGGTCAAGCATTTTCGACGATGAGCCTGCCAACCTCCGACCATGCCAGAAGTGCTCGCCAAGACCAAAACAGCCGCAAACTACCTCATCAATCAGCGCCGAAAAAACCGAAAGGAAGCGGTCAGAGCGGCCGTACGAGGACGAATCCCAGAAAGGAGCCGAGCGTCCCAACAAGGCCACCTCCGGTAATTCTTTCTTTAATTCTTATTGACTGAAGAATTGCCCCTTTCGGGATCTGGTCAACTCCGGTTCCGCCAGCTACGCTGACGCGGCCGCGCTGTCGGCACTGATGGCAAACGGGGACAGGTAGACACCATGGGGAAGACCGCAAAGCGGCCTTACTGGCTGAGACGACCAAGAAATCTGGTGATAGCGGCCGGCGCCGCCGTTGTCGTGGTGGCGTTGGCGATGTGGCTGGTCGTGACGCCACATTCCGAGCCGTCGCGGGCACGTATCTATCTGGCGTTCACGGCATGTCTGTTGACCGACAGTCGAGGGACGGCCGGTGAAGCGGCCCCGGTGTGGGCGGGGATGCAGAAAGCGTCACTCACCACCCACGCCAAAGTGCAGTTTCTGGCCGCATACGGCCCGCAGACCGAAGCGAACGCCGTTCCGTACGTGAACACGCTGGCCCAGCGCAAATGCAACGTCATCCTGGCCGCGGACAAGACCTCGGTCGACGCGGTGGCCAGCAACGCCCATCGCTTTCCTCGGACAACCTTCGTGGTCGTGGGGTCGCAGGCTGCACAAAGCAACGTCGTGGTCGTCAATGCCTCGCACGACCAGATCCCGGCCGCGGTGGAGGGCGTGATCAAGAAGGCGGTGGCCGGATAGCCATCGGCATGCTCCATCCTTGAGCGGACGGATCTCCGATGGGACAGGGGCAGGACTTTGGCGTTGACAGCGGTCATCGTGCTGGCCACCGCGGCTGGGCTGATCGGCGCACGACTGACCGGCCGGGCGGACGGAAAGCCAAGGAGACTGCCGGCGGCCGGCAGCTGGTTGCTGGTGGTGACGGCGCTGATCTACGTCAACCAGGTGCTGTTCACCGTCTACATCGTACGAGTGCACCACGGCGACACGTCGTTCATCGCAGGCGATCTGCCGACCGGCTGGTTCGCACTGGCCAAAGACAATCCGGTCATCAGCACCATTGCCCAGCATTTCCCGTGGCCGGAGCTGCTGGCGCCGACATTGCTGCGAGTGCAGGCTTTCCTGGAGCTGCCATTCACGATTTTCGCTTTCCTGACGGTGTGTCGCTGGTACGGGCCGGGCCTCTATCACCGGGCCGCAAGGCTGGCGTGGCCGGCGGCGGTGGCGTGGACGGTGACGTTTTGCCTGATCGAGTGGGCACTCCGCACGCCGTACACGGTCCAGGACATCGTGATCCGGCTGGCGTCAATGATCGTCGTGCCCTTCACGGTACGCAAAAAACAGAAACGCCAAAAGAAGAGCAGCCGGTTGACCTACTGGTTTTCGCCGCATCGGCGGGCGCACTGAGCTATCTCGTCCTGGTCGTGTACGACACGGCTTTGCTCTACAACCTCGGGCACGTCGCCGCTCAGCTGCCGGGAGCCGCCGTCGCGGCGGCGGTCCTGGTGATCGCCAGGGTGCTGGCCAAGGTGCGTACGGCAAAGCGGCCAGGCCCTGCCATCGATTCGATCACCACGTCGTTCCGGTGGCTGATCCTCCTGTTTTTCGTGCCGGCCCTACCGATTCGGTACGGCCTCAGCTTCGGCAGCAGACTCGCCGAAATCGCGGCCCTCGCGGCAGGCCTGGCGGTCGGGGCGGCGGCCGCGACATTAGGACTCCGCGAAGCCTTTGGGCGTACGAGCGGAAACCGTGCGGTCTGGGGAGGGCAGATTGCCGGGGCCCTGATTGTCGGAGCGGCCGCCGGTTGGGGCGCCCTGAAGGCGGTTCCCAGCGGCTATCCCGAAACCAGGCTGCTCGCCGGGGTGGCCGTCGCGGTGCTGGTGACCAGCCTGGCCTGCGGTGCCCTCGACTGGGTACAAAGGCGCAGAGAGTCCCCCATCAGCCACTCAACGCTGTAATGTCGGATAGGACATCTCACCGGTGAGGCGCGAGCGTCACGAGTGAGGAGGGCCGGCCGTGAGCAGACGGTTGGCGAGATGGGTCGGTGGGCGTGCCGTGGCGGAGGCGCCGGCGGTGGCCGCCGAGCCGTTGATCGCGGCGCATCGGCGGCATTTCCCGAAAGCGGATGTCGACGTGCTGCGGCGCGGCTTCGAGGTGGCCGCTTTTGCGCACCGCGACCAGAAACGCAAGTCCGGCGCACCGTACGTGACGCATCCGCTGCGGTCGCACTGCTGCTGGCCGAGCTCGGCATGGACACCACGACGCTGGTGGCGGCGCTGCTGCACGACACCGTCGAGGACACTTCCCTTGGCCTCAACCAGGTAAGGGACGAGTTCGGCGCCGAGGTCGCGGTGCTGGTCGACGGGGTGACCAAGCTGGACGGCTCGAAATGGGGCGACCGGGCCGAAGCCGAGACCTTCCGCAAGATGATCCTGGCCGCCGCCGACGACCTGCGAGTCATCCTGATCAAGCTGGCTGACCGGGTGCACAACCTGCGCACCCTGCATTGGCATCCCAAACCGGAGAAACGGGAGCGGATCGCGCGCCAGTCCGTGCAGTTGCTGGTCCCGCTGGCCGAGCGGCTCGGGGTTTACGTGCTGCGGCGAGAAATGGAGGATCTCGCCTTCGCCAATCTGCGTCCGGAGGCGTACGAGGAAATTCGTGCCTCTCTCAAGGAAACCGAGCGAGATCGGGCGGCGAGGCTCGGGCCGCTGGTGGACCAGGTCACCCACGCGCTTCGGTCCGCGGGCCTGAAAGCGCAGGTGGAAACCCGCAACCGGCACCTCTATTCGATCCACCGGGACCGGCGCGCCAATCCCATCCTGGACCAGACAATCCGAGTAGGCGACGCCACCCGCATCACCATTCTCGTCAACGGACCGGATGCGGACTGCTATCTGGCTTTGGGCGCCGTGCACGCGATCTGGCATCCGATGCCGGCCCGGATGAAGGACTTCATCGCGGCCCCCAAACACAATCTCTACCAGTCTTTGCACACCACGGTGGTGACCGCGGACGAGGACGTGCTGGAGGTGGAGATTCGTACGCCCCGCATGCACCGGCTCGCCGAATTCGGGATCATCGTGCATATCAACGACGCGGCGCAGACCTCCACACGGCTGGTACGAGACGCCGCTCGGCGGCCTGACCTGGACTGGCTGCGCAACCTGCTGGCCTGGCAGGCGCACCCGGATTCGGGACAGTACCTGGATTCCATCCGGCCGAGCTGCGCAGCGGCAGCATCGTCGTCTTCACCGAGACCGGAGATGTGTGTGCCGCTGCCCCGAAACTCCACCCCGATCGACTTCGCCTACGCGGTCGACCCGGAGCTGGGCGCACATGCGATCGGTGCGATGGTCAACGACCGGCTGGCTGGGCTGCACACCGCACTGGACGATGGCCAGGTGGTACGGATCCTCACCAGCGACAGCACCACACAGGGCGGGCCGTCCGAAGTGTGGCTGGAAACCGCGCAAACGGGCAACGCGCGGGTCCACATTCAACGCTGGCTGGACGAACAGCGCGCCGACCGGGCCGCCGTCGACGGCCGGCTGCGGCTGGTCAAGGTCCTTGCCGAGAACGAGACGGACCTGCTGGAGCTGGAGCAGCACGGCGTCGCGCTGGCCGTGTGCCGGCGGTTGGGCTATCCAGACCTGGAAGCCCTCTATGCGGCAGTCGCGAACGAAACCGTGGTGACGGCGGAGCTGGCCGAGCAACTGGTGGCCACTCCCGCCCGCCGCCGCCCCTGTGTACGGCCAAGAATGATCCATTCGACGCCGTCCGCCCAGCGTGGGAGGGTGGTCGGGTGAGGATCACCGTGGTACGAACCGGGGGCTTCGGGGGCCTGCGGCTGGAGAAGTCGCTGGACACCACCGACCAGCCGGAGCTCGACAGCCTGGTCGACCACGCCGACCTCGTCGCCGGCACCGCACCCGAACCCGCTTACGCGGACCGTTTCGTGTACGAGATCAGCACCGACGACGGCCGCACCGGCGTGGTCGGCGAGACGCACATGAGCGACTCGCAGCGCACGCTGGTCGACCGGGTGATGGCTACTTCCTGACCAGACCGGCGGGTACCGGCAGAATGGGCGCATGACCACGGGTGGACCGCCGCCAGGACCATGGCGCCCAGACGGGCGCCCAGAGCCGAACGGCCAGCCAGCGGGCGGCCCGGCGGCCGGCATCGTCGGCTACGGCAAGCTGGAGCTGATCGCGCACGGCAGCTCGGCGCTCATCTACCGGGGCGTCCAGCAGCGGGTCGGCCGGGTGGTGGCGATCAAGGTGCTGACTGTCGACGAAGAGACGACCGCACACCACATCCAGCGCGAACTCGACCTCACCGTGCGGCTGTCCAGCCACCCGCACATCGTGTCGATCATCGACACCGGCACCACCTCGACCGGCAACCCGTACATCGTCATGGAATATTGCGAAGGCGGCTCGTACGCGGAAATCCTGCGCCGGCACGGACCGCGGCCGGTCGCCGAGGTGATCGACATCGGGATCAAGATCGGCGAGGCGCTGCAGGCCGCGCACGACGTCGGCATCATTCACCGGGACGTGAAGCCGCCGAACATCCTGCGCTCCAGGTTCGGGCCGGCGCTGGCCGACTTCGGTATAGCGCGGGCCGCCGACGACATGTCCAGCACCCACACGCTGGACAAACTCACGCCGTACCATGCCTCCCCAGAGGCCCTGGAGCGACGTACGCAGTCGTTCCGTCTCGGACATCTACAGCCTCGCGTCCACCCTCTGGCACCTGCTGGCCGGCCGCGCGCCCTTCATCGACCCGAGCGAGCAGGTCCAGGACGTGGTGCAGTTCCGGCTCCGGGTGCTGACCGCGCCGGTGCCGCCGCTCCCCCGGCAGGACGTGCCGCCGTGGCTGCAAGCCGAGCTCGTACGAGCGATGTCGAAGGACGAGCGGCATCGGCACGCCACCGCGATGGAGTTCGCAGGGGTGCTGCGCGACGGTGGCCGCGGCCAGTCCGGGCCGGCGCTGTGGCCGGCTCTGGACCAGGCGCTGCGTACGCCGCCGGCCGACCCCTGGGCGCCGACGAGCGCGCCGCCGGCGATGCCGCTCGCCGAGCCGGACCCGGACCGTACGGTGGTGGCCCGACCTGGGGAAACGACCGGCCCGGGGGCCGGGCGGGGGGCGCGCCACCGGTCCCGTCCGGGGTTCCGGCGGCAGCGCCGGTGAGCGCCCACCCAGCCGCCGCGGTGCCGCAGTCCGCGCCATCCCAGCCGGTCTCACCTCAGTCCGCGCCACCACAGTCCGCAGCGCCTCAATCGGCACCCCCAGCCGTACAACCCACGGTCCCGCCTGCGGTTCAGCCGTGGTCAAGTCCGCCAGCCAGCGCGCCGCCGACGCTCCAACCGGCACCCACGTCGGCTCAGCCGGCCAGCCCGTGGGGGCACCGGCTCCGGCCTCCGCACCACCAGCCACACAGTCACCAGCCGCACAGTCACCAGCCGCCCATCCCCCCGTCACCCAACCTCGACCGACGTACCAGCAGACGTACGCACCGACTCCCCCGCCACCACTGCTGCCGCCTTCCCCGTCGAAACCGGCCGAGCCGCCCCCGCCGCGCCGCGGAATAGGGGTGCCGATCCTGATCGCCGCGATCATCGGCCTGGTGCTGGGCCTCGCGGTGGTCGCGCGTGCTCGGCGGCTCGCTGCTGAACCCCGGCCCGACCGCGAGCCCGACCATCCCCACCAAGCTGACCAAGGAAAACGCGCCGACCGACATCCAGCTCGCCGACCAGGGCAGCTCGGTCACGGTGACGTGGAAGGATCACACCGGCGGCGCCGCCAGCTACGTGATTTCGGTCGTACGTCAAGACGCCGGCCATCACGCGGTGCCGCAGACAACTGAAGCCGGCCGCACGTCGCGCACCATCGCCGGCCTCGACCCGAGCATCGACTACTGCTTCGTGGTGGCGGCCGTGCTGGACGTGGGCAACCTCGCCGCCGCCGATGCGGTCTGCACGCACCGCCGGCCGGGCCCCGCGCATTCCTGAGCTACTACCGCCAGAGCAGTGGTCTCGGGTTAATCCGCCACCACAACCGGCGCATTTTCCCGCGCGGCCGCAACAGCGCGGATTCGTAGCCCTGCGCGAAAGCGACCGCCCGCGCCGCGTCGGCTTCCCGCGCTGGGCCGTACGAGAAACTCACGCTGTTCACCAGTTCGGCGAGCGGCTGCAGGGCCGGCAACCCGCCGAAAAGCTCGTCTGACTGGACCGAGGTATCGGCCGTACGCACAGCCCAGGTGGCGATTTCCGACGCGTTCAGATGCGGCGGCGGTCGGCGGCCGTCCATCCGCAAGGTGTCCAAAGTTTCGGACCACGCCCCGACAATCCGGTCGGCAGGGTCGCGCGCCGCGAGGCGCGCCCTGGTACGCCGCCGCCGGGCGAAAGCCAGTGCCATCGAAATCGCCAGCAGTACGAGCAAAACCGCGAGCACTGTCCACAGTGGCCAGAGCCGTAGCAGCAACGGGGCCGGCGGCTGGTGCACGTCCGGGTCGCGACCCGGACCCTTCTTGTCCGGCGGTCCCTGCAGCTGGGCGAGCTGCTGGAGTTTGACCTGCTGGTCCTTTTTCGCCTGCGGCGTCTGGGCATCCGGCGGCGGGGTAGCCGATTTCGCGGTCGGGGTCGGGTCGAAAGCCACCCAGCCAACGCCGTTGAAATACACCTCGGGCCAGGCGAAGGCGTCGCCACTGCGGACAACCCAGCGGTTGTTGCCGACCGAATGGCCGGCGTGGAAACCCACGACGACCCGGGTGGGCAGGCCGACAATCCGTGCCATCACGGCGAAAGACGCGGCGAACTGCTCGGACGTGCCGCGGCCACCGTGTTTGGAGGTCAGGAAGAACGCCAGGGTGGCTAGGCCATGCCCGCTGGCGGCCTCCGGGTCGAACGCATACGTGTTCTTCAGGTAACGCTCCAAAAGCAGCGCCCGCTGGTACGGAGTGTCCGCGCGTTTGGTGTTCTGCTGCGCCAAAACCGTGATCACCGGCGGCACCCCGGACGGGACCGCGAGGTCTGGGGCGAGGTCGCCGGAGGTCGGCGTGTCCGCGGTCGCCAGCTCGCTGGCGGACGGCTGCGCCAGCGTCGACGTGACCGTGTATCCGAGCCCTGGCAGCAAACCCTGCGGCCGTACGAGCGAACCCGTGGTGTCGACCGACACCTGCACGCCGGTCACCTGCCGGGGCTGTTCGACCGCCGGCAGCCAGAGGCCGGTCAGTCCGATAACGGTGATCCGCTGCTGCAGCGTGGCCGCGGACCCGTCCGTACCCACCGCCGCTGGCAGCACGCTGCCGGCCGACCGGTACGCCGAACCCGGCGTCCAGGCCAGCCCGTCGTACGTGTCGAGGGCGACCAACCGGATCCGCTGCGGCGACGGGCTGGTCACCTCCATCAGCACCTCGCTCGGCCGCTGCGCCCAGCCGGCGATCTCGCCCAGCGGGTTGACCTGGTCGAGCCGCTGCTGGGGCGGAGTCACGTACGCGCGCGGATCGACCGGGTCGCCGCTGCGCAGCCCCGCGACCAGCGGGCCAACCGCCACCACCGCTGCGACGAAGACGACCACCGCGACCACGGCGCTGACACCGGCGCGTACTTGATGGGCCGCCGCCCGCCGGATCCCGCCGGCCGGCCGGGTCGCGACCAATGCGACCGCGGCCACGAAAACGAAAGCCAGCATCGCCGGCACCGAGCCCGACGCGTTCGGGCCAACCAGCACGAGTGCTGCGGTCAAGGCCAGAACAGCCGGCAACAACGACAGCAAAGCACGGCCGGTCCGCAGCGCGATCTCGGCGCCAGCGGCCGCCGCGAGCCAGCAGATTCCCAGTGGCAGCACCAAAGTCGCCGGCGTGACCTGCACCGGAATGGTGGCCGTCAGAACCTGCGCGCCGGTGTTCCGGATCGCGCCGAGATAAAGCGTCGCGATCGACCCAGGGTCCAACGAAGGCACCAGAAAAACCACCACGACGGTGAGTACGACGAAAAAGGCGAGCGAGAGGATCGCCGAGAAAACCAACCGCAGCTTCAGAAAAGTCGTGGCGAGCGCGATCAGCAAAGCGCCAGCGGCGGCGATGGCCACCCACAATGGCAGGCCCAGGCCCGAGTAAATGCGGCCGATCGTCGCCGACCCCAGCCCGGCCGCGACGGCCGCTGCGACGGCCGGCAGGATGCGGCCCATTCGCGACGGCGCGGCCACTTTCGCGATCCCTACCAAGCCGGCACCGCGTTCCAGCCATCGGCGAAGGCGGCCGCGTCGGCAGCCGCGATCAGCGTGACGCCGGGCAGCCGGGCGGCTCGTACGTCAGAGCCGCCGAAAGCCCCGATCACCACGGTCGGATAGACCTCGGACAGGGCGGCCGCCTGGTTCAGTTCGGACCCATCAGTGGAACCGCTGCCGGTCAACAAAATCGCGGTGTCCCCCCCGGCGGCGGTGCCTGAGCCGCTGCAAAACCGACCCGAACGGCGTACCTTCCACCGGCCTGACCTCGGCCAACAAGTCCAGCAGCGGTTGTACGCCAATGTCCGGCCCGCCCTCGATCAGCGCCCCGCTGGCCAGGTGCAGGTCGACGGTGAGGCCGCTGCCAACGACCGCGGTCACCACTGAAGCGGCCGCGTCGACGGCGTCCTCGAAGCCGTCCCCGTCGTATACCTCCGGCCGGTCGTCCAGCACCACCGCGATCCGCGGCAGGCTGGTGTCCACGTGCTCGCTCGCGGACCATCAGCTGACCAATGTGCGCGGACGTACGCCAATGCACGTGCCGCAGGTCATCGCCGGCCACATATTCCCGCAGCGCGTGGAAAGTGATGCTGCCGTGCTGCACTTTGTCGACGATGCCGTCCAAACTGCGGTTGGTGCCGACCGGCACGTGCAGCAGCGGATAAACTCGCGGGTGCACCCAAACCCGGGCGGCTTTGCCGTACGGCCAAGCCAGTCGGACCAGACCCAGCGGGTCGCGGCGGGCGATCCGCAACGGCCCCACATCGACAATTCCGCGCCGCCGGGTGGGCACCTGATAAGTCGTGGTGATCTCCTCGCGCGGCGACAGCCGGATCGGCTGCAACGGTTGGTCCGCCTCGAAATCGCGGCCAGCGCAGTGATCTTCACCGACCAGGGCGGCCGAGCGCCACCGCGAGCCGTTGCGGATCTGTACCACTCCGAGGCATTCCTGGCCGCGGGCCACCCGGGCCGGTTCGACCCGGCGCTGGACGCGCAGCGGCGGCCGGGAAGCCACCCACACCACCGAGCCGATGGCTGCGATCAGACCAGCGGTGCCGAGCACCGCGAGGTCCGAGTAGCCGAAAACCAGGCCCGCCACCAGCAACGCGACGGCCGCGAGCGGCAGCCCGATCCCGCGTGCGGTCAACCCCCGTCTGGCCAGGTCGGCGATCCGATCGAGCACTAGTCAGAACCCGCGCCCACCGGCTGCGGCACCGCGACCGTCTCCATCGCCTGCCGCAGCACTCCGTCGGCTGTGCTGCCGCGCATCTGCGCGTCCGGCGCGAGCAGCAGCCGGTGCGCCAGCACCGGACCGGCCAGCTCTTTCATGTCCTCCGGGATCACGTACGGCCGGCCGTTGGACAGCGCCCACACACACCCGGGCCGCGCGGGTCAGCGAGATCGCTCCTCGCGGGCTGACACCGACCCGCACCTCGTCCATGCTGCGGGTCGCGGCCGCCAACCGTACGGCGTAGAGATAAAGCGGGTCGGCGATGTGTGTACGCGCGAGGCCAACGACACCAGCCGCGACACCGTGCTGGTGTGGTGTCGGTGACCGCGTGCAGCTGGTCGACGCTGTGGCCGGCGGCCGCCGCCCGGAGCACCTCGACCTCGTTCCGCTCGTCCGGATAGCCGACCGAGATCCGCATCAGGAAGCGGTCCAGCTGCGCCTCCGGCAGCCGGTACGTGCCGTCCATCTCGACCGGGTTCTGAGTGGCGACGACCATGAACGGCCGGGGCACCGGGTGGCCCGTACCGTCCACCGTGACCAGCCGCTCCTCCATGACCTCCAGCAGCGCCGACTGGGTTTTCGGGGACGACCCGGTTGATTTCGTCGGCGACCACGATGTTCGCGAAAATCGGTCCATTGTGGAATTCGAAGGCTCTGGTCGCCTGGTTGAAAATCGTCACGCCGGACACGTCCGACGGCAGCAGGTCCGGGGTGAACTGGATCCGCCGCCACTGGCCCTGCACGCTCGCCGCGATGGCCCGCGCGCGAGTGAGGTCTTGCCAGTCCCAGGCACGTCCTCGATCAGCAGGTGACCCTCCGCGAACAACGCGGTCAAAGCCAGCCGAACCACCTGGTTCTTGCCCAGGACGGCCAGCTCCACATTGGACACCACCCGGCCGAACGTGTCGACGAAACCCTGGACTTCCTGCGGCGTGGGCGGCTGCTGCGCCGGTACGGTCACCCGATCACTCCATTGTGGACGGTCATCTTGCTGGTCAGCATCTGGGCAGGTTGTTCAGCTGGTCGTCGGATTGTTCCAGATAGGCACCGACAACGTACCCGCCACCGGCATTGGGGATATAGATCCAGTAGGTGCTCTGCCGGCCCTTGCCACCGTTCTCGCTCTTGTGTTCGTCGACCTGGTTTCCGGTCTGTGACTGGTAACCAATGCCGTAGCATTCGGCCGACGCGGAGGCGCCCTTGCCCAGCTTGCCTTTGTTGGGGGGACCGTGGTCCGGGTCCGACTGCGGCACGTTCTGCAGGATGCCAAGGCCACAGTCCCCGCCGGGCTCGGCATTGTCACAGCTGTTGGTGATGGTGAACACCGTGCTCTGCACCGTGCCGCTGGCATTGGCGGTCAGGCCGGTCGAAGAGGTGGCGACGACCTTGTAGTCGTAGTTCGTGCTGGCCTTGGGCACGGTGGCCGAGCCGCCCGTGCAGCTGCTGATCTTCTTGCCGTTGAGGGTGATCGCGCACGTACCACCCGGGGCACCGGCGCCCCAGTCGACCGTGAAGCTGATCGCCACCTGGGTGTAGCCACCGCTGCTCTCGTTGACCCGCGAGATTTGCGGCGGCGGGTTGCTCGCCTTCCCGGTCGCGGCGCCAGGCTGGCTGTCACCGGCTTCGTTGCGCGCCACCAGGGAAATGCTGGCCGACGCGCCGGGGGCGAGGTTCGGGACGTTGAGGCTGGTTTGGTCGGGGGTCACCTGCTGCGCCACGCCATTCACGGTCGCGGTGTAGCCGGACAGCGGCTTGCCGTTCTCGTTCGGCTTGGGCCAGGTGAAAGTCACCGAAGTCGCGGTGACCGCGCCGGCCGAGACGACCGGCTGATCAGGCACCGTGTACGGGGTGACCTGCGAAGGCGCGCTCGGCGGGCTGGCGGTCGCGGCGCCCTCGGCGACGACCGTGATCGCATATGCGTCGCCGTAGGTCAGAGTCCCCTTGGGCAGGGTGAGGCTCTTCGCAAGATTGGCGTCGAAAGACTGGTCGCCGTTGGCGCTGCTCGCGATGACCTTGTAGTTGGTGATGCCGGGCCCCTGGTCGAGCGGAGGCGTCCACTTCACCAGCACCGAGCCGTCGGATGGGTTCGCGGTCGCTTGTACGGCCATCGGGATGCCGGGCACGTCACCGGTCGGGGTGACCGGGTTCGCAAGCGCCTCCGGGCCGCTGCCGACCCGGTTCCGGGCGGTCACCGAGAAGCGGTATTCCACGCCATTGGTGAGCCCGTCGACGGTCGTCGAGTGCCGGCCGGACGACACCACCTTGGACGACATGCCCGGGGCGGACACCACGTACGAGTTGACCGCGCCGCCGGTGGCCGGCGTACGCCAGCTGAGCTGCACCGACCTGTTCCCGGCGGACGCGTCCACCGACGGCACCTGGCCGGGCGCCTTCAACGCCGGCGCGCTCGGGCCGTTGCCGCTGTCCGGGGTGGTGCCGCCGCCGGGCGAGCCGGGCGACGGGTTGGCGCCGGTCGCGCCGCCGCCGACCGGGTTCGGGTTGGGGTGGGGTGGTGGGCGGCGCCTGCGCTTCGCCCTGGTCGGTCGGGCCGGGCACGTCCGGCGGGTATTTGTCCACGTCGAGCCGGGTGCCCTGGCCGTCTACCACTACCGCGTGGGACGAGCTGGGCGCGTTGATCACCAGGTGGTCCTCACGGACCTCCAGCTCGATCGGGCCGTTCGCGTCCGGGATCGCGATCGGCGTCGCCGGGGTCCCGGTCAGGCCGAGCACCTGCACGGAGTGAGCGGTGTTGTCAGCCACGTTCCGCCCGCCAAAGACCACCGCGGGCCCGAGATCCTTGCCCGTACCAGGCACTTTGACCTGGTTGACGGTGGTGCCGTTGACCAGGAACACCGTCCGCGAATCCGGCTGGGTGACCGGGATGACGCCGTCGGCGTGGTCCGGGATGAGCACCGGGCCGCGGATCGGGGACTGGACGACCGAGGCGATTTTGCTGTCGGTGAGGGTGGAAATCTGACCGTTGGTGGTGTCGATGACGGCCGCTCCCGAGCGCAGGGCGGTCATCGCGTACGAGTGCCCTGGTTCGCCAACCTTCGCGGTCGCGGCCACCTGGGCGCCCTTGGCGGTGGTGTTCGCCGCCTCGGCGGCCTGGGAGCCCGCTCCGGCGCCGCCGCGCTGACCGCGACCACGGTGCCCTGGCTCGACACGGTGAACCAGAGCCGGCCGGTCTCGTCCGCCCCCCGCCACTCAGGGTCGGGAACGACAGCGGCGAGCCGATCTTGGCCAGCGTCGCCGGGTCGATCTGCTGGACCTGCCCGCTCAGGTCGTTGACCAGGAAGGCCGCGTCACCGGCCAGCACGACCCGCACATTCGGTCCCTGCGGGCCCTGTGCCTTGCGAGCGGCGCCGAGCTGGTTCAGGTCGAGCGAGGAGATCTGGCCGGTGTCCAGGTCGCGAATGAGGACGTGCTGGTCCGTCTGGGTGATCTGCACGCGGTGGCCGTGCGTCGTCGGTCAGCGGCGCCCGCTGGTCGACCTTGCCGGAAGACGTGTTGACCCGGCCGGCCTCACCCTTCTGAGACGACCACAGCCACACGTTGCCGTCCGAGATGTTCAGCACCCCGGCTCGCCGCGCCGGCGCCGAAGACCGTCGCGAACATCGAGCCGAGCAGCACCGCCACACACGACAACCGACGCGAACCCGCCCGAATGCGACAACCGCCCGCGCAGGAACGGCAGTGACCCGTCGGCCCTGCGCGCGGAGAGCTTCATGACTGGAATCCCCGTAGGTCGTTGGCACCGGATGACACCTCAGCGGAAACTGCCCACATGGTACGCCGAGCAACCTACCCACTCCGTACGTTCTCCTGACCTGTGGGTATGCCCTTTGGTTCAGCCTGATATGTCGGCTAGAAGCCGAGTTTGCGCAGTTGCCGCGGGTCGCGCTGCCACTCCTTGGCGATCTTGACGTGCAGATCGAGGTAGACGCGGCGGCCGAGCAGCTCCTCGATGGCCGCGCGGGCGGTGCTGCCGACCTCCTTCATCCGCGCACCACCGGCGCCCAGCACGATCGCCTTCTGGCTCTGACGCTCCACATACACCACCGCGTGGATGTCCATCAGAGCGTTCTCTGAGTCGCTGCGCGGACCCATCTCCTCAACGGTGACGGCGAGCGAGTGCGGGAGCTCGTCGCGTACGCCCTCCAGCGCGGCCTCACGGATCAGCTCGGCGATCATCGTCTCGGTCGGCTCGTCGGTGACCGCGCCCTCCGGGTAGAGCGGTGGCGACTCCGGCAGCTGCTTGATCAGCAGCTCGGAGAGCAGCTCGACCTGGTCGTCGGCGACCGCGGACAGCGGCACGATGTCCTCGAAGGAGATGCCGGCGTGCTCCCCCAGCTTGGCCACCCCCATCAGCTGCTCAGCCAGCTTGGCGGGGCCCACCAGGTCGGTCTTGGTGACGACGGCGAACTTCTTCGCCTGCTTCAGCCCGGCGATGTCGGCGGCGATCCGCCGGTCGCCCGGCCCGATCGGCTCGTTGGCCGGGATGCACAGCACCACGGCGTCGACCTCGGACCAGGTGGCCCGGACGATGTCGTTGAGGCGCTGGCCGAGCAGCGTACGAGGCTTGTGCAGCCCAGGCGTGTCGACCAGGACGATCTGCGCGTCGGCCCGGTGCACGATGCCGCGGATGGCGTGCCGGGTCGTCTGCGGCTTGCTGCTGGTGATCGCCACCTTCCGCCCCACCAGGGCGTTGATCAGCGTCGACTTGCCGGTGTTCGGCCGGCCCACCAGGCACAGAAACCCCCGCTCTGTACTCCGTCACCGCCCCATCATCGCGTACGCGGCTAAGATGGATGGCCAGCGGCCTCGATGGGCACCCCCTCCGCACCGGGGCCGCTCTGTTTTCCAGCTAGCTCTCTGACCAGATTTGCTTGCCAGTGCTCGGGTTTCGGTGCTCGTCAGCGCCGACTAAGCTCGGTCGTCCGTACCAGCGTTGGGGGAGAAAAATGGCAGCCGCGCGGGCCGTCCACACCGTCGGCAGCATGCCGTTGGACCTGCACACCGCCGAAGAGACGATGCGGTTGACGCTGGACTCCGCCGGTCCGCTGCTGCGATCGCTGTCCGACGGCGAGCCCGGCCGCAACTACGTCCAGCCGGTGGTCGACGGCCTCGATGGCCACCCGGCGCTGCGCAAGGTCAACGCCGGCGACTGGTCGACGATGAACAAACGCACGATGTACAAGGTGAAGCGCGGCCACACCCTGCGCGAGAAACCGCTCGACGACTACTTGCTCTATCTCACCAGCGCGATCGACAACTGGCCGATTTTCCTGCGGCTGCGCGAGGAATACCAGCTGCCGGAGCTGTCGTACCAGGTCGGACTGCCCACCGACTTCGTGTTGTCCTTCATTGCTTTCGGGCCCGGCGGTGCCTTCAGCAAGGAGAACCACCGGGCGTTCCTCGAAGCGACCGAACGCGGCATCCACCGCATCCATGAGTTGGCCGGTGACCAGGTGATTTTCCAGGTGGAAACGCCGGCCGAGACGTTGCTGAGCGCCAACGCGCCCGGCCCGGTGCGGCCGGTCGCGGCCCGGCTGCTGGCCAAGGGCGTCGCGCGGATCGCCCAGCAGGCCCCGATCGGTGCCCGGTTCGGCATTCACGTGTGCCTGGGCAGCCTCACCGACGACGCCCCGGCCGGCCCCCGTACGGCGGGACAGCAGACCACCGTACGCAATGCTGGCCAACTCACCAGCATCGTCAATGCCACCAAGGAAATCTGGCCGGCCGATCGGCCGCTGGAATTCGTGCACCTGCCGCTGCTCACCGATCGTGGCGAGGGTTTCTACCGCGGGCTCGACAAGCTCGAGGTCGGCGACACCCGGATCGCCGCCGGGATCGTACGCGAGGAGATCCCCTTCGACGAGCAGCGCCGGACGCTGGAGTGGGTCGAATCGCGGGTCGGCCGACAGGTGGACATCAGCCCGTCGTGTGGGCTCGGCCGGCGACCCGACGCCACCGCCGCGAAAGCCGCGTTGGACCGGGCGGTCGCCCTCGCCGAGTCCTGATTTCCTTTACCGCAAAGGCAAATCAGCTCTTGCGGGCGACCGCGCCAAGCACCAGGTTGCCCTCGGCCGGCATCGGGGCGACCTGCGGGCCGTCCGGCCACCACTCGTTCAGCACGGTCAGGCCCGGGTCGAGCACCTGCCAGTCACCGAAGAACTGGGTGATCTCCGCGCGGTCGCGCCAGGTCAGCTTCTCGATCACCGCGCTCAGGGTCTGAAAAACCCGCACGCCGAGTCTCTGTTCTCGCTGTCCTTGCCTGGCATGGTCATCTGGGCGATGGCCACATATGACCCCGGCGCCATCCGCTCCAAATACTGGGCGACGAAGTCCTGCGGCTTGGCGTCCTCGTCGACCAGATGCAGGATGCCCACCATCAGCAGCCCCATCGGGCGATCCAACTCCAGGTGGGCCGCCACCGTCGGGTTGGCGAACAGCTTCTCCGGGTCGATGAAGTCAGCGTCGACGAAATGGGTGTGCTCGTTCTCCTCCAGCACGCGCGCGGCCGTGCGCGACGACGACGGGGTCGTTGTCGACGTACACGACAGTGGCGTCGGGATTGACCTGCTGGGCGATCTCGTGGGTGTTCTGCGCGGTGGGCAACCCCGAACCCAGGTCCAGGAACTGGTCGATGCCAGCCGGGCCGGCGAGGAACCGCACCACCCGGACCAGCCACTTGCGCTGCTCCTGGACGATCAGCGGGAGGGCCGGCGCGAACTGCGAGATCTGGTTGAAAACCGCGCGCGGTCGACTTCGAAGTTGTCCTTGCCGCCGTTGAACAGGTCATACACCCGGGCGTGGCTCGGCCGGTTGGTGTCAATCTGCGGCGGGATGTAATCCCGGCCGGAAGGTTCGCCGACACTCGACATCTATTGGCCCCACTCAAAGTTTGTTCCCGACCTATGACTCAGGACAGCCCCGCGCCAGCATTCTACCGGGTCGTCGCGTTTCATCGCGAACTGATCCGAAAAGACGCCTTCCCACATTCTCTCGGTCTGACCTTCGGGTCAGAATAGTAGATACCGCCCGGAGCGGAGTTGCCAGTACGGCGAGAGTACGGTGAGATGACTGCGCATCACTCGCTGTCGCGGGGAACAACAAGGGAGTGTGTTCAGCGTTGTCCGGTCCTCCCCAGCAAGCCGGATGCGTCATCGCAGGCGGCGGCCCCGCCGGGATGGTGCTTGGCCTGTTGCTGGCCAGAGCCGGCGTGGAAGTCGTGGTGCTGGAGAAACACCCGGACTTCCTGCGGGACTTCCGTGGCGACACCGTGCATCCGTCCACGCTGACGCTGCTGGACGAGTTGGGACTGTCCGAGCAGTTCGACCAGA
>NZ_WOTO01000087.1 GCF_010993775.1 Fodinicola feengrottensis
ATTTCTCAGCGCGATCGACGCTTCTTTGGCGCGGGACTACGTGGATCTCCTAACAGATTCACCGCCTGGGCCGACGACGAAACTCGACGACCGAGTACGATGGCGCGCTCGACGAGGGGTCGTACGAGCCGGCAAGGCCCGCTATCTCGCCGACTCCAGCATGTAGCCTGGGCAGTCGCAAGGCCCAGCAGCTCGAGCCCGACCAGGTTCGTCTCGATGCAGAACCACTACAACCTGGTTTATCGGGAAGAGGAAAGGGAAATGATCCCACTCTGCCAAGACCAGGGAGTCGGCGTCATCCCGTACAGTCCACTCGCCCGCGGCTTCCTCACCGGCACCCGCGGCGGCCGGGCCACCACCCGCGCCGGCAACGATCCACTCGCGGACGACACGTACGAGGACAGCGACTACGACGTGGTGGACGCTGTCCGTACGGTCGCGCAGAACCGTGGCGCGCCAGCGGCACAGATCGCATTGGCCTGGTTGTTGGGAAAATCCGGTGTCACCGCGCCGATTGTCGGCGCCACCCAAACTCTCCCATCTCCAGGACGCCGTCGCGGCCACCGAAATTTCCCTTGATCCGGCGGAAATCGCGACTCTGGAGGCGCCTTACCGCCCGCACCGAGTGCTGGGACACGAGTAGCTGCCCGTAAAGGCAAATTCCGTGGCCGAGATCGGGCCGGGTGTGCGACCGTCGCCGGCATGAATCTCTATGTGGCCCAGAACCGCGCAAACTGGGATGAGCGCGCACCCGCTCACGCGGCATCACCGGACTACGAGGTGGACAAATTCCTCGAAGATCCGGCCTTTCTCAGCAATGTTGTCCGATTCGACCGTCCCCGACTGGGCAAGGTCGACGGGCTCCGTGGGGCGCACCTGCAGTGCCACATCGGCACCGACACACTGTCCCTGAGCCGCCTCGGCGCGCGGATGACCGGCCTGGATTTCTCACCCGCAGCCGTCACCGAGGCCCGCAGTCTGGCCGCGAAACTGGGCGACAACACCGATTTCGTCACCGCCAACGTGTACGACGCGGTCGACGCGCTGGGCGCCGGGGCCTTCGACTTCGTCTACACCAGCATCGGGGTGATCTGCTGGCTGCCCGACATCCAGCGCTGGGCGCGAGTGGTCGCGGAGCTGCTGCGACCCGGCGGCCGGCTGTTCCTCCGCGAGATCCACCAGATGCTGTGGGCCACCGACCGCCTGGACGACGGCACCTTGGCGATCGAGGGTGCTTATTTCGAACGCGACCAACCGATCACCGGCACCGGCGGCGGCACGTACGTGCAGACGGACGTGGTTTTCCAGGAAACCGTGGCCCACCAGTGGAGTCATGGCCTCGCCGAGATCATCACCGCCCTGCTCGCGGCCGGCTTGGATCTGACCATGTTCGTCGAACATGACAGCGTGCACGGCGAGCTGTTCCCCGGCGCGATGGAGAGCCTGCCCAACAACGAATGGCGGCTGACCGACCGGCCCTGGCGGCTCCCACACTCCTACACCATCCAGGCCGTGAAACGTCCCTGACCGTCGCTCAACTGCCACGCTCTAGAAGGCGAAAGCGCGTTCCATGTCCACTCGGGCCTCATGCTCCAGCAGCCATCGCTTGCGCGGTAGCCCGCCACCAAAACCGACCAGGGTCTTGTTCGCGCCGACCACCCGGTGGCAGGGCACGATGACCGGGATCGGGTTGTGGTTGCAGGCGGTGCCGACCGCCCGGGCGGCGAGCGGGTCGCCGGCCTGCGCGGCGACCCAGCCGTAGGTCACCGTCTGCCCGTACGGGATGCGGCGGAGCACCTCCCACACCTTCAGCTCGAAGTCGGACCCGGCCAGCGACAGTGGCAGGTCGAAGTCCAGCAGCTCGCCGGCAAAGTAGGACCGCAGCTGGGCCACCGCCCGGTCGAGCAGCAGCTGGCCGCCGGCGCGCGGCACTCCGGCGGGGATGCGGCCACCGAAACTCGCGCCGCGCACGACGTTCTCGTCGGCGATCACCCCGAAGGCGCCGATCGGTGATGGCAGCGTCGTCCAGCCCACGAGTTCAGGTTACGTTCCAGGTGTGACAGTCGACCGGCGGGCACTTGCGGACGCGTACGGCCGGACCATCCCGGACGTGATCGACGCCGGCCTGAAGGTGTTGTTCGTCGGCATCAATCCGGGGCTCTATTCGGCCGCCACCGGCCGCCACTTCGCCCGGCCGGGCAACCGGTTCTGGCCGGCGCTGCACCGCGGCGGCTTCACCGACCGGCAGTTGCACCCGAGCGAACAGCAGGAGCTGTTGGCGTACGGGCTCGGCATCACCAACGTGGTCGCCAGAGCGACCGCGCGGGCCGACGAACTGCGCCCCGACGAGTTCGTCGCCGGGGCGCAGATGTTGGCCGCGAAGGCGGCCGACTTCGGTCCACAGTGGATCGCGCTGGTCGGGATCACCGCATACCGCACCGGATGGCGCCAGCCCAAGGCTGTCATCGGCGAGCAGCCGGTGGGCATCGGTCCGTCCGCTGTGTGGGTGCTTCCGAATCCGAGCGGGCTGAACGCCCACTACACGCCGGATTCGCTGGCCGCGGAGTTCGCGAAACTACGCGAGCGGATCGGCTAGCCGGACGGCGAAGGCAAAACACTGCGCCTCTCGCCGCTCGTACGTGCACCTCGCCCACCTCCGGCACGGCCAGCAACTCCCGGACAGCGGCTTCGACGTCTTCGTCGTCGGCCGTCATCCGAATGTGGTCGTAGTCCAGCGTCAGATCCGATGCGTACGTGCGCAGCAGCCGCCGGCCGCGCTGGTAGCTTTCCGGAAACACCGAGGTCTTCGGATATCCCTCGCACTCCTTCGCATGCACGAAGACCGGGCCGACCTCGCGCCAGGGCGAGGGTTCGGTGAAGGCGGCGTACGAGATCAGCGCGATCGACTCGTCCTCAGCGGCACTGCGTAGGCAGCAGCGCAGCGGTTCCCAGCCGACCGCCGGGAAAGCGGTGAAAGGGTTTCCGTGCTCGTCGGAGCCGGTGGCCCGCCGCATCGCCGCCAGCCGGTCCGGATCGATGGCAATCACGTGAATGTCAGTCATGACACCACTATCAGCCCCGATCACGGCGAAAGCTGGCGGCTATCGGACGTGGCATTTCAGCTCACTCTGGCCAGCTCCAGGTCGGCCAGCATCCGGTGGACCGCCCTCGTACGCCCCATGAACTCCGGATCCAGGTCCGCGACCACCAGGCCCTCGCCACTGCCCGGGGCCTGGCCCATCGACTGCCCTTCCGGATCGTAAATAGCACTGCCACCGCTGAACCGCCACGGCTGCGGGCCGTCGACCGCATTGCATGCCAACACATAAAAGGTGTTGTCCAGAGCGCGGGCCGCGTAATAGAGATCACGGCGATGGTCGCTGCCGTGCACATAAGCCATCGGAACGGCATATGCATGTGCGCCTGCAATTGCAGCTGCACGTGCATGCTCGGGAAAAACAACCGTCATAACAGATTCCAAGCCCGATCACCCAGTCGCCGCCCTTCGATCGCGCCCGGTGTGTCACCGGGTCTTCCGGCCTCAAACAGATCGGTTTCATCGGGAATAATCAGGTTCTGCTTGTGATATGCGTCCAGAGCCTTGCCATCCGGGCGAAAATGTAGTGCGGAGATGAATCGATGACCGTCCACCCCCGCACCGAAGCGCCGACAATTGCGTGAATCCCGGTCTGGATGACCGCTTCCTGGATCGGCCACAGTCGGGAATCGGTCAGTTGGCCGGCTTTCACCAGCAGATCGGTGCCCAGCGGATCGGCATCCAATGCCGGTGGATGATACGCCGGGAGGAACAATTCCGGCAGCACCACGAGAACGGCCCGTTCGGCGGCGGCCTGGCGAACCAGTTTGCCGGCTAGAACGGCATTTCCGGTGAGATCACCCGGCGTTGCGGGGGCCTGGGCGACGGCAACGCGCAGCGGGTGCGAGGGGACGGTCGGCATACTCCTAATCTTGCCAGCTAGGACCGACAACCACCGCCAGATGCCGCAAGACGAACGTACCGTTTATGATCGCCGAATGCCCCGTGTGAGTCAGGACCGCCTCGACGCCAGGCGCCGCGAGATTCTCGCCGGCGCCCGGGCCTGCTTTTCCCGGCATGGATATGAGGGCGCCACGGTTCGCAGACTGGAAGAGGCAACCGGCCTGTCCCGCGGGGCCATTTTTCATCATTTCCGCGACAAGGAATCGCTATTCCTCGCGGTCGCCGAAGACGACGCGGCGGAAATGGTGGAGACAGTCGCCAAACAAGGGCTCGTCCAGGTGATGCGCGATCTGCTGACCCGCGCTGACGACGTGGCCGAGACCGGCTGGCTGGGCACCCAGTTGGAGGTGTCCCGCCGGCTGCGCACGGATCAGGAGTTCGCCGACCGGTGGGCCGCCCGGGCAGCCGCGATCGCCACCGCGACCCGCGACCGGCTGGCCCGCCAGCGGGCCGCTGGGACCCTTCGGGAGGACGTGCCGCCGGAGACCCTGCAGCGGTTCCTGGAGCTGGTGCTGGACGGCCTGGTCATGCATCTGGGCACCGGCCGTACGACCGCGGACCTGGCGCCAGTCCTGGATCTCGTCGAGGAAGCGGTCCGCCGCCGCTAGCGGATCTTCAGCTCGAGGAACTCGTCGACCTTGCCCAACCGCAGGCCCACCCGAATGAACCCGGGCATCGCTTTCGCCTGTGTATCCACGTAAAGCCGCGGCTCTGCCAGGTGCACAACCTGGCGCCGGGTCTCCAGGTCGCAGCCGCCGGCGGCGAGCACGTTGCGCACCCAGTCGGCCCGCGAACCGTACGTCAGGGCGAAAACATAGCCGTCGGACGTACGGAACACGTTGACCGGGCTGTGAAACTCGCGGCCAGAGCGGCGACCGCGGTGATGCACCACCCCAAAGCCAGGCATCCAGGGCGCAACGCGGCCGATGGTACGGTTCGTGACCACCTTGTTGAAGCGCGCGACGCGCTGGGACATCGGCACGGTCAGGCGCTCACATAGGGGACGAGCCGCGGATACCAGGCCGGGACCGCTCGCCGGTAGGCCGCGTATTCGGTCCCGAACCGCCGGGTCAGCGTCGGTTCTTCGTACCAGCGCACGAAAGACGCTGACAGCGCCCACACAATCGCCGCGTACGCCAGCACGATGACCTGACCGAACAGCAGCGCCTGGCCGACCAGCGCCACCAGCAGGCCGAAATACATCGGGTTGCGGATGTAGCGGTTGAAGCCGCAGACCACCAACTGCCCGGGGGCCGCCGCCGGCATCGGGGTGCCACCGGCCCGGGTGAACTCCACGAAGGCCGAGATCGGCGGGATCAGGCCGACCACGATCAGCACGACACCGACGACCCGTGCCACGGTCCAGCCCGGCAGCGGAGTGTCCAGCCGCCAGCCGGTCAGCAGCCACGGAATCAGCCCTTCGACCGTTCCCGGTGCCACCACGAAGAACGCCGCGCTGCCCAGAGCCGCCGTTGACCTACGCATGACCAGGACCCGCCTTCCCGCCGCCGAACGACTGCGATTGTCCGCTACAGACGGGAGTGGGGCAAGGGCCGGCGAGCCGCGAGAGTCCGGCCGGGGACCGCGTCGCGGAGCACCCCGAGAGTGGCTCGGACGGCCGGCCGGGCAGCCGAGCTGTCCCGCCACAGCGCGAAAACCCAGCGGACCGGCTGCGGGTGGATCTCGACGAACCGGACGCCGGTGGGCACCAGGTCCCGGCCCAGCCGCGGCACCACACCCGCGGCTCCCAGACCGGCCGCCACCAAAGCGAGTTGGGTCGGATGCTCGGAAGCCGTGTGGACGATCCGCGGCTCGACGCCGTACGAACGCAGGGTGTGCGCCAGCCAGTCGTGGCAGATCTGGCCTGCGCTCCAGCTGATCCAGTCCTGCGCGGCCAGCTCGGTGATCTTGACCTGGTCGCGGCCGGCCAGCGGGTGGTCGGCGGGCAGCGCGATGTCGAACGGATCGTCGAACAACGCCAGCCGGGAGATGCCGTCCGGGAGCGGCGGCGAGTCGCGGTCCGGCCAGTCCTGCGCGACGGCGATGTCCAGGTCGGCGCGTACGAGCATCGGGATCGCCTCGTGCGGCTCCAGCTCGGACAGCGAGGCCTCCAGGTCCGGCCAGCGGCCCCGCAGGGTGCGCAGGACCGCCGGCATCAGGCAGCGCCGCGCGCGGCGGTGGCGAAGGCGGCGATGGTGAGCCGGCCGGCCACCTGGCCGCGGTGCCCGGCGAAGTCCGCCTCGATCCGCTCGACATGGGTGAGCAGCGCGTCGGCCTCCCGGGCGAGCAGCTCGCCGGCCTCGGTCAGCCGGATCCCGCGACCCTGCCGCTCGACCAGTGGCTGGCCGACCTCTCGCTCCAGCCGGGCGATCTGCTGCGACACCGCCGAAGTCGTGACATGCAGCGTACGAGCGCCGCCGACCACCGAACCGGTGGTCGCCACGGCGTGCAGGACCCGGAGCCGCTCCAGATTCAACATCGTAGAGATGCTACGCAATCAGGTCGACAAAGTCTCGCTTGTCCTTACGAATGGGCCGTCGCAAAGTGGACATCATGACCAACGACCTGACTATCACTCTCGGCGGCGACTTACCTGTTCACCGGCTCGGCTTCGGCTTCGGTGCCATGCGACTCACTGGCGCTCCCCACTGGCCGGACCGCGCCGACGGCATCGCGATCGCGCGCCGGGCTGTCGAACTCGGCGTGAGGTTCATCGACACCGCTGATGCGTACGACTTGGGCGAAAACGAGGAACTGCTCGCCGACGCCCTCTACCCGTACGCCGACAACCTCGTCATCGGCACCAAGGGCGGCCAGTGCCATCCGGGGAACGACTGGATTCCCTGCGGCCGGCCGGAATACCTCCGCCAGCAGGCCGAGCTGAGCCTGCGCCGGCTGCGACTGGACCGGATCGACCTCTACCAGCTGCACCGGATCGATCCGCTGGTGCCGCTGGCCGACCAGCTCGGCGCGCTGCGACAGTTGCAGGACGAGGGCAAGGTCCGGCACGTCGGACTCTCCGAGGTCACGGTGGCGCAGGTCCAGGAGGCCTCGACGATCACGCCGATCGTGAGCGTGCAGAACCGCTACAACCTGACTGACCGCGCATCTGAGGACGTACTCGCCTACTGCGAATCGCGCGGGATCGCCTTCCTGCCGTGGCTGCCTATCGCGCCGCGTACGACCTCTCCGGCGGCCGACAAGATCGCCGGGCGGCTGGGCGTCACTCGTACGCAGGTGGCCCTCGCCTGGCAGCTGTCCCGCTCCCCGGTGATGCTCCCGATCCCCGGCACCTCGTCCATGGCCCACCTCCAGGAGAACCTCGCCGCCGCCGACGTGACCCTGTCCCCCGCCGACCTGGCTTTCCTCGACTGAGCGTTTGGCCGCGATGCCTGACCGCATGCGTCAGGCGCACGCGATGAGGCATCGCGGCTAGACGGGTCAGGCGAGAGCGTCGGCCAGGTTGAGGGCAGGCAGGCCGTGGGCCTCGGCGACCGGGGCGTTGGTGACGGCGCCGTTCCAGGTGTTGAGGCCCTTGGCCAGCGCCACGTCCCGGCGGCAGGCGTCCTGCCAGCCGTGGGTCGCGAGCTCCACCGCGTACGGCAGCGTGACGTTGGTCAGCGCGTACGTGGAGGTGTGCGGCACCGCGCCGGGCATGTTCGCCACGCAGTAGAACAGCGAGTTGTGCACCGGGTAGGTCGGGTCGTCGTGGGTGGTCGGGTGCGAGTCCTCGAAGCAGCCGCCCTGGTCGATGGAGATGTCCACCAGCACCGAGCCTGGCTTCATCCGGGAGACCTGCTCGTTGGTGACCAGCGTCGGCGCCTTCGCCCCCGGCACGAGCACCGCGCCGATCACCAGGTCGGCGTCCGAGATGGCCTTTTCGACCTCGTACGCGTTGGAGGCGACGGTCTGCAGGTGGCCCTGGTAGATCCGGTCGGCGGCGCGAAGCTTCTCGATGTTGCGATCGAGCAGCAGCACCTCGGCCTGCATGCCCAGCGCGATGGCGGCCGCGTTCATGCCGGACACGCCGGCGCCGATGACCACGACCTTGGCCGCGTACACACCCGACACACCGCCGAGCAGGATGCCTCGGCCACCGGCCGCGCGCATCAGGGTGGCGGCGCCAACCTGCGGCGCGAGCCGGCCAGCCACCTCGCTCATCGGGGCGAGCAGCGGCAGCGAACGATCGGCGAGCTCAACGGTCTCGTACGCGATGCCAGTGACCTTGCGGGCGATCAGTTCCTCGGTGAGGCGCTTGTCGGCGGCGAGGTGCAGATAGGTGAAGAGGGTCTGGCCTTCGCGCATCCGGTGGTATTCGGACTCGATCGGCTCCTTGACCTTCAGCACCAGGTCACCGGCCGCCCAGGCCTCGTCGGCGGTGGCCACGATGGTGGCGCCGGCCTGCTGGTAGTCCTCGTTCGGGATGGACGAGCCGACGCCGGCGTCCGTCTCGACAAAGACCTGATGACCCTGCCGGACCAGCTCGTGCACCCCGGCCGGGGTGATCGCGACCCGGTACTCCCGGTTCTTGACCTCGCGTGGAACTGCGACCTTCACCTGGGTGCCCCCTTGTACGACTATCTCGACTGTTCTCGCCATGATGAACAGATGCCCGATTCAGTGCAAGAAAGACGGCAGATAATTCTGTGTGTCGTTTGAATCTCGCCGATGTTTCGGCTGGCGCGGTAATGTCGCTCACGTGCCGAACAATCTGCAGCCCGCCGCGCTGGACCCGGTGGACCGGCTCATCCTGGCCAAGCTCGACGAGGACGCCCGAATCCCGAACAACGCACTCGCCGAGGCCGTCGGGATCGCGCCGTCGACGTGCCACGCGCGGGTAAGGGCGCTGCGCGCCAACGGGGTGATCCGTGGTTTCCACGCGGACCTCGACCTCGGCGCGATCGGGCTCGCGGTGCAGGCGATGATCTCGGTACGGCTGCACGCGCACACCCGCGGCCAGATGGACGCCTTCCTCGCGAAGGCGCCGCTGATGCCCGGCGTGATTCGCCGTCTACTTCATGTCCGGCACCGACGACTACGTCATTCACGTGGCGCTGCCCAGCGCTGACGTGCTCCGGGACTTCGTGCTGGACCTGAGCTCGGAACCGGCGGTGCAACACACCAACACCAGCCTGATTTTCGAGAGCCGGCGCGGAAAGGCGATCCCGACCCAGCGCACCTGACGGTCCGCCGGTCCAGCGGCGACCTAGGATGGACGAGTGACCAAAGCACTCATCGCTGACTTCGACGCCCCGATCGACCACCGGTTCTTCGAGGACTACCAAGCCGGCGCGAAATACTCGTACGGCTGGATCACCGTCACCGAGGCAGAGGTGCTGGAGTTCGCGCGCCGGTTCGACACCCAGTCCATCCACATCGATCCGGTGGCCGCCGCGGCCGGGCCGTTCGGCGGACTGATCGCGAGCGGCTGGCACACCACGGCGATCATGATGCGGCTGCTCGCGGACCACTACGTGTCCTCGAATGCCAGCCTCGCTTCACCAGGCGTGGACGAACTGCGCTGGACGGCTCCCGTCCGGCCCGGCGACCAGCTGGCGCTCACCGCGACCGTGGCGAGCGCCCGGCGGTCGAAATCCAAGCCGGACCGCGGCTTGGTGCACACCGCCGTGGAGCTTTTCAACCAGCACGATCAGGTCGTGTTGACACTGACCGCGATGAATTTCATCCGTACTAAAGTCAGCTAACTTTTCTTGCCTCGGGTGGCGCCGCCGCGACCGCGCAGGGTGGTGCCGGACTCGCTCAGGATCCGGTGCACGAAGCCGTACGACCGGCCAGTGGACGACGCCAGTGAGCGGATGCTTTCGCCGGAGTCATAGCGCCGGGTCAGGTCCTTGGCGAGGGTGGAGCGCTCGTCCCCGGTGATCCGCCGCCCCTTCGCCATGGCCTGCTCGGTCTTGGCTTTGCTTTTGGGTGCCATCACTGCCGTCCCTCACAGCTCGAGGATGGTCCGTACACGGCCTGTGACGACCGTAACAAGAGATCATGCTCGTTCGTGGGCTCGCTGGCCACTCGGCAGACGGACAACGCCGGCAAGATTTTCGGCCAGTTAGTGATCTTGCCGGCATATCGGACAGCCTTAACGATCAAGCTGGAACCCGTTGTCCCGCAAGGAAATCCCCGCGGGACCTCGGCAGCGGGAAATGTCAGGCGAGCGCGACCAGGTCGGCGAGGTCTTCGCTCCAGATATCCTCGACGCCATCGGGCAGCATGATCACCTTGTCCGGCCGCAAAGCCTTGACCGCGCCGCCGTCGTGCGTCACCAACACAATGGCGCCCGGATAGCGGTCAATCGCGTCCAATACCTGTTCCCGGCTCACCGGGTCGAGGTTGTTCGTCGGCTCGTCGAGCAGCAGGACATTGGCGCTGGAACTGACCAGACCGGCCAACGCCAGCCGGGTCTTCTCGCCACCGGACAGCACGCTGGCCGGTTTTTGTACGTCGTCACCGGAAAACAGGAAGGCGCCAAGCACCTTGCGCAGCTCGCCCGTCGGTCCAGGTCGGCGAGACCGACCGCATGTTCTCCAGGACCGTACGATCGGTGTCCAGCGTTTCGTGTTCCTGTGCGTAATAGCCAATCTTCAGGCCGTGCCCGGGCATCACCTCGCCGGTGTCCGCCTTTTCCACCCCGGCAAGCAACCGCAGCAACGTCGTCTTGCCAGCGCCGTTCAGGCCGAGAATGACCACCCGAGCGCCCCTGTCGACGGCGAGGTCGACGCCGGCGAAAACCTCCAGCGAACCGTACGACTTGGACAGGCCCTCGGCGGTCAGCGGCGTTTTCCCGCAGGGCGCCGGAGCCGGGAACCGGACCCGCGCGACCTTGTCATTGACCCGTACGTCTTCCAGCCCGGACAGCATCTTTTCGGCCCGCTTGGCCATGTTCTGGGCAGCCACCGCCTTGGTCGCCTTCGCCCGCATCTTGTCGGCCTGCGCCAACAGCGCGCCGGCCTTCTTCTCCGCGTTGGCCCGCTCGCGCCGGCGCCGACGCTCTCGTCGGTTTCGCGCTGCTGCAGATACGTCGACCAGCCCATGTTGTAGAAGTCGATGATCGCCCGGTTGGCATCGAGATACCACACCTTGTTGACCACCGCGTCGAGCAGCTCGACATCGTGGGAAATGACCACCAAGCCGGCCTTGTGGCCTTTCAGGTGATCGCGCAGCCAGCTGATCGAGTCGGCGTCCAAGTGGTTCGTCGGCTCGTCCAGCAGCAGGATCGAAGCGTCCGAGAAAAGGATGCGAGACAGCTCGACGCGGCGGCGCTGACCGCCCGACAGCGTACGCAACGGTTGCGCCATCACCCGGTCGGGAAGACCGAGGTTCGCGCAGATCCGGGCCGCTTCGCTCTCGGCCGCATAGCCGCCGAGCGCGGCGAACTGGTCCTCCAGCCGGCCGTACCGGCGGATCAACTTGTCGCGGTGCGCGTCCTCGACCGCCTCGGACATGCCGATCTGGGTTTTCTCCATGTCGTGCAGGAGAGCGTCCAGGCGCGGGCGGGCCGACAGCACCCGGTCGCGAGCGGTCACGTCGAGGTCACCCGTACGCGGGTCCTGTGGCAGGTAGCCGACGGCTCCGGTGCGGGTGATGGTGCCGGCGTACGGCATGCCCTCGCCGGCCATCACCTTCAGGGTGGTCGTCTTGCCGGCGCCATTGCGGCCGACCAGGCCGATCCGGTCGCCGGGCTGCACGCGGAGGTTGGTCTCGGACATCAGGATGCGCGCGCCAGCGCGCAGTTCGAGATCAGTAACGGAAATCATGAGAAAGGGACCTGTGTCTCAGGTAGCAGGGATGGGCCGTCGGAGCCCGTAAACGCTGGAGGAAGCGAGTCACTCAAGCGCCGGGCGCGGCCACATCAGGAGGTCCGAATCGTCACACGTACATACTACCGGGCGGGTCCACCGGTTTTGGCATCCCGTGACCAGCGCAACGCCCGTGGATCGGTTGCAGGCTGACGGGCACCATCGGATGCCCGTACGGCCACCCGCTCGCCATCCCCCGGCGGCACCCGATCCAGCAGGCTGGAACGGTGATCCCCCTCATCGTTCTCTGCGTCTTCGCCTTCGTGGTGGTTCTGCTGCTCGTGCTGGTCATCCGGACCTTCAACACGGTCGCCCGGCTGCGCAACGCGACCGACAACGCGTGGGCGCAGATCGACGTACAGCTGACCCGGCGGCACGACCTGATCCCCAACCTGGTCGAGACCGTCAAGGGTTATGCCGCGCACGAACGGCAGACCCTGGAAGCGGTCATCGCGGCCCGCTCGGCCGCCATCTCCGCGCAGGGACCGACTCAGCAGGCGCAGGCCGAGACGGCGTTGTCCGGCACACTCAAAAGCCTGCTGTCGCTGACCGAGTCCTATCCGGAACTGCGGGCCAACACGGCTTTCGCGACCGTGCAACGCGAACTGGCCGCCGCGGAGAACCGGATCGCCTACGCCCGGCAGTATTACAACGACGCGGTGCTGGCGTACAACAACGCCATCACACCTTCCCCACCAATATCCTGGCCGGCAACGCGCCGGCGAAGTTCTATTTCGGCACGTCCGGCGACGAACGCGGCAACGTCCAGGTGAAGTTCTGACGGCATGACCAACCACACCCGGCCCGAGATCCTCCGGCCAGCCGCCGCCTGCCGATGAAGCCGGTGGACAACCTCAACGCGCTTTTCCAGTGGTGGATCGGACAACCGGGCGTACCGGGCCTGATCGGCGCCGGCATGGCCTGCTTCGTGTCGCTGGCGATCCTGCATCTGTGCTGGGCGCTCTACCGCACTCGCGGCCCTGACCTGCGGGTCCGCGAACTCGCCGAGACGACCGCCAAACTGCCGCCGGCGGTGGTCAACCTGCTCGTCACCCGCGGCCAGTTCCAGCAGGACGAGGCAGCCGCGGCGACCCTGCTGGACCTCGCGAGTCGTGGTTGGTACGACCTCGAGCAGGTCACCGCCACCACTATCCTGCTGCACCCGCGGCCCAAGGCCCACCCGGGGGAAACTCCGGCCGTACGAGGCGCAACTCGTGACGTACGTGGAAGGGCTGGTCCGCGACGGGACCATCAGCACCGACGCGCTGGCCGGCGGACAGGATGACGACAACCGGCTGGCGGCGCACTTCGAGGAAGCCGTACGGACGGACCGACGCGCAGCGCCGCAAACTCACCCGCGGCGGCGCCGAGTCGGCGGCCATCTTCACCGTGATGATCGCCGCCGGCTGGGTGGGACTCTGGCTTGACGCGGCGGTGTTGCCACTGGTGGGAGGGCATCCCGGCGGCGGCCTGGTGATCCCGGCCGCGCTGGCGGCGGCGATCGCGATGGCCTCCTGGATGTCCCGGACCCCACCGGAACGCCTGACCCGGGCCGGTCGCCGGGCCGCCGGCGGTTGGCTCGGCGAGCGAGAGAGCGGCTTCGGGACATCCACGGCATCGACACGCTGTCGCCGGCCGCGGTCACCGTCTGGGGTAAGTCGCTCGGGTACGCGGCGGCCACCGGCCTCGCCGCTCAAGCGGTCGCCCACCTGCCCGTCTTCGGCGATCCAGACGACCACCACGCGTGGTCCACGCACAGTGGCCTCTGGCGGCACGTACGCCTGCGGGACCCAGCGCGGAGCCGGCGCGACTTTCTCGCGGACGCGCTTCGGTGGGGTTTTCCCATCGCCACCGTCGGCTTCGCGCTGCACTACGACCTGAGCGTGGTCGGCCCGAACGCGGTGCCGAAGGCGTTCGCGTTCGCGTTCGTCCTCGCGGCCGGCTTCGCGTTCGCGCTGTTCGTCTGGGCTCCGCTAAGCGGCATCCTGACCACTGCCCGCACCATCCGGGCCTGGTGGGCGGCCCGCCACGGCGGCACCGGCACACCGGTGGAAGGCGAGCTGATCCGGTTCGTACGAGACGACCGGATCTGCCACCTGGCCGTCGACGACGGAACCGCTCCCGCCATTCGCATGCTCACCGCCGCGCCAAAAATCCGGGGCAACGCGCGGGTCGGCGACACCGTACGCGCCTGGGTCACCGCCGGTGGCTACGTCAGTCGGCTCGACATCACCCGCGTCGGCGCGCGTACGCCCCGAACCCGTCGCCGACGAGCCGGATCAAGACGTCGAGCCAGTTCGTGAAGACGGCCCGCTCCCACCTCGGCCGTATTCGGGCTCGCCGAATGTAACGATACGGCTCACAAACGGACGGATCCTTGCCCTTTCGTTACATTCGGCGAAAGGGAGCCGGCATTTGACGGCGCGTGTTAGTTTCCGCCGGGAAATCGAAAAGTCTTTGGGATGGACGACATGGACATCTCCTTCGCGGTGTTGGGGCCGCTTGAGGCGCGGGTGGACGGGCAGCGGGTGTCGGTCGGGCCCGCGAGGCAGCAGTGCGTGCTGGCGGCACTGCTGACCGACGCCAACCACGCTGTACCTATCCCCACCTTGATCGAGCGGGTCTGGGACGACCAGCAGCAGCGCCCGGCCAGCACCCTCTACACGTACGTCTCCCGGCTTCGCCGGCTGTTGGACGGCGCCGAGGGCGTCGAGCTCCGGCACCACTCGGGTGGGTATTCGCTGAGCATCGATCCGCTCCAAATCGACCTGCATGTCTTTCGCGGGCTCGTCCGGGAAGCTCGCGCGGCGGACGACCCGGACCAGGCCATCAAGCTGTACGACCAGGCCCTGGAGCTATGGCGTGGGGAGGCGTTCGGGGGACCCTCGACCGACCGTGGGTGAACAACCTGCGGGAAAGCCTCTGCCAGGACCGGCTGGCTGCCGAGCTGGACAGGGACGACGTACGGCTGCGGGCTGGCCAACACGCCTCCCTGCTCGCCGACCTGACCAGCCGCGTCACTTCGTACCCACTGGACGAGCGGCTGGCCGGGCAGCTGATGCTGGCGCTCTATCGCGCCGGGCGACCCGCTGACGCGCTGGGCCACTACAAGAAAGTTCGGCACCGGTTGGCCGAGGAGCTCGGCAGCGATCCGAGCCCGCCGCTGCGCGATCTGCATCAGCGCATCCTCACCGCCGATCCGGCTCTCGCGATCCCGGTCACCGCCACGGCCGTCGGCACCCTGCCTCGCCAGCTGCCCGCCGACCTGCCGAGTTTTGTCAATCGGCAGAACGAAATCGACCAACTGCACGGGATTCAAGGCGGGCTGGTGGTGATTTCCGGAACGGCCGGGGTGGGCAAGACCGCACTCGCGGTGCACTGGGCGCACCGGATCCAGGACCGGTTCCCGGACGGTCAGCTGTACGTGAACCTGCGCGGCTTCGGTCCGACTGGCCACCCGACCACGCCCACCGAGGCGGTACGGGTGTTCCTGGACGCCCTGCGCGTACCTGCTTCCGAGGTGCCGTTGAGCGCGCCGGCACAGACCGGGCTCTTTCGCAGCCTGCTCGCCGGCAGGCGGATGCTTTTGTTGCTGGACAACGCTTCCGACGCCGATCAGGTGCGGCCGTTGCTGCCCGGCTCGGCCGACTGCCTGGTCCTGGTGACCAGCCGCCACCAGCTGCCGGGACTGGTCGCCACCGAAGGCGCCCGGCCGCTGACGCTGGACGTGCTCCGGCATGGCGAAGCCGTACGACTGCTCGGCGCGCGGCTCGGCGCGGACCGTCTTCAGGCGGAGCCGGCGGCAGTGGACGAGATCGTCAAGCGCTGCGCCGGGTTGCCGCTCGCGCTGGCGATCGTGGCCGCCCGGGCCGCCACTGTGCCGGCCTTCCCGCTCGCCGCGACCGCCGCTGACCTGCGATCCGATGCCGGCGGTGGGCTGGACGCCTTCGCCGGAGCAGACCCGGCCACCGATGTGAGAGCCGTCTTCTCCTGGTCGTACCAAGCCCTCAGCACGGCTGCCGGCCGGCTGTTCCGGCTGGTCGGCAGCTGTCCCGGCCCGGACCTGGGGATGGCCGCGGCCGGTTGCCTCGCCGGCCTGCCAGCAGCGGTAGTCCGCCCGCTGCTGGCAGAGCTGACGACCGCGCACCTGCTCGCCGAACCAGCGCCCGGCCGGTATGCGATGCACGATCTGCTCCGCGGCTACGCGACCGACCGACCTCGCCGGCCAGCATGACCAGGATCGCGAGGCGGCCACCCGCCGCCTGCTCGACTACTATCTGCACTCCGCGTACGCCGCCGACCGAGTGCTTTACCCGTCCCGACCGGCCCTGGACCTCGAGCCGCCGGCGGACGGCGTGACGCCAGAGCGGTTCTCGGACCAGCCATCGGCGCTGGCCTGGTTCGGCGCCGAGCAGTCCACGTTGCTGGCCGCGGTCGTACGAGCCGACGAAGGCGCCTTCAACGCGCACGCCTGGGGACTGGCGTGGACCGCTTGGGAGTTCTTCGGTGCGCGGATGCGGCCGCGTGACCAGCTCACCACCGAAGGTGCCGCGCTGGCCGCGGCCGTACGGCTGGGCGACCTGCCGGGCCAAGCGCTCTGTCACCGGATGCTGGCCGACTTGCGGGCGCGGATCGGCTGCGCCGAGGAGGCGAACCAGCACGTGGCGGCCGCCCTCGCACTGCGCACTGCGCCCGACGACGTGATCGGCGACCCGGACGAGCGAGGCTACGCACTGCTGACGTTCGCCAAGGTGTGCGCCGCGCGGCAGGAACTCGCCGAGGCAATGAGCCATGCCGCCGAGGCCGACGCGATCTTTGGTTCCTCCGGCGACCGCGCGGGCCAGGCCCAGGCCGTCACCGCCCGCGGCCGGTACGCGTCATTGTCTTAACCGTGCACGGTCACTCGGGTTCCGTCGTTCGTACGCATCGCCGCCTCCCTCCGCATCTGTGCTGGTCAGGTGCGGCGCCGGTTGTCGGCCCGGCGCCGCGTTGTCACTATGCGCGGTCGTCCCGGAGGGAACCTTGCATCTTCCTTGACCGCGCCTTCGGGCCGCGATGGCGGACCACTGATAATCGGGCGCATGTCCGACAACGACTTCGACTCCAACGCCGAACTCGACGCCTCCCAGATCGACGACCGGCGCGGTTCTGACAGCAGCGGCAGCGGCGGGTTCGGTGGTGGCGGCGGAGTTCACTATCCCGGGCGGCGGGCGTACGGTCGGCGGCAGCATCGTCGGTCTGATCGTGCTGGTCGTGGTGGGCGCCCTCTTCGGCACCGGCACCATCGACCTGTCCACGCTCAGCGGTGGCGGCGCAAGCGGCACCTCCTCCGGCGACAACCGGGCACTGGCGCAGAAATGCGCGGCCAGCAACCCGCAGCGGTTCACCGAGCTGGACTGCCGGAACGGCTTCTACGTCAACGACATCCAGCAGTTCTGGAACCGGGAGCTGCCGACCACGTTCGGCGTCCGCTACAAAGTGACCAAAGCGGTCTTCTTTTCTCGCTCGACAAACACCGGCTGCGGCCAGGCGACCTCGGACGTCGGGCCGTTCTACTGCCCTGCGGACGAGCTGGTCTACATCGACCTGTCGTTCTATGCCGAGCTCTCCAGCCGGTTCGGCGCACCTGGACAGTTCGCGCAGGCGTACGTGCTGGCTCACGAGTTCGGCCACCACATCCAGAACCTGACCGGCACCGAGCGGCGGGTTCGCCAGCTGCAGCAACAAAACCCGTCAAAGAAGAACGTGTATTCGGTGGCTCTGGAACTGCAGGCCGACTGCTATGCGGGCGTGTGGGCGAAGAACGCCGGCGGCGGACCCGTCGCCACCGTCGACGACAAGGACATTCAGGAAGCGCTGCAGGCGGCCGCCGCGGTGGGCGACGACCGGATCCAGCAGGCCGCCGGCGCCGGGGTGAACCAGGAGACTTGGACCCATGGCTCCGCGAAGTCCCGCCAGCAGTGGTTCTTCACCGGCTACACCACCGGCGACCCGACGAAATGCGACACGCTCAGCGCCACCAGATAGCCGACAAACCCGGCGCGTCTACCCAGTTTAGTCAAGGAAATACTGGAAAACCCTTACCGATCTTCGAACCTTCGCGCATACTATGCCGCGGCATGCCTGGGCTGCTCGTACGTGCCCAGCACGAGTCGGCGGACGTGAGGGGACTGGGCCCATGCTCGACGAGACAACGGCATCGCGGACACCGAGAAGGCGGCGGCTGGTCACCGTTCTCGCGGTGACCGCCCTGACCGCCGGCATGACCGCGGTCGCGGCCTCGGGCCCGGCCGCAGCGGCCAGCGGCGGCCCGACCAACACGTACATCGTGCAGATGGCCGAGGTGCCAGCGACCGGCTACACCGGGAGCGTCTCCGGATATCGGGCCACCAAGCCCGCGCCCGGCACCAAATTCCACTCGAATTCCGCTGACGCGAGCAAATATCGCGGCTATCTGCGGGGCCGGCACGACTCGCTGGCCCGTCAGGCCGGTATCAGCAAGGTCTACGACTATTCCGTTGGTTTCAACGGTTTCGCGGCCAGGATGACCGCCGCCAAAGCCGCCCAGTTGGCCCGTACGACCGGCGTTCTCAGCGTCAGCAAGAACGAGCTGCGCCAGGCCGACACGGTCAGCACGCCGGCCTTCCTCGGTCTCGACAAACCCGGCGGACTGTGGGAAAAAACTCGGCGGTCCGGAGCGCGCGCGGGCGGCGGCCAGAACCTGGTCATCGGTGACATCGACAGCGGCATCTGGCCGGAGAACCCGTCCTTCCGGGCACTCACCAACCCCAGCCGGCTGACCGGTTTCCAGGGCAGCTGCGCGGCCGCCGAACAATGGACCACGGCCAACTGTGGCAACAAAATCGTCGGCGCCCGCTACTACAACGCGGGCATTGGCGGCAACGCGGCGGTCAAGGCCGCGCCGTACGTGAACGAGGTCGCCTCGGCGCGGGACATCAACGGCCACGGATCGCACACCGCGTCGACGGCGGCCGGCGACTACCACACCGACATGATCGTCAACGGCAACTCCCTGGGCCTGGGCAGCGGGATGGCGCCGGCCGCCCGGATCGCTGTCTACAAGGCGTTGTGGCACACCGGTTCCAGCGCGTCCGGCAGCACCGCCGACCTTGTCCAGGCCATCGAGGACGCCATCATCGACGGCGTCGACGTCATCAACTACTCGATCTCCGGCAGTCGTACGAACGATCTGGACCCGGTCGAGGTCGAGTTCCTTTACGCGGCCGCGGCTGGCATTTTCGTGTCGACCTCGGCCGGCAACGATGGCCCGGGCACCAGCACGGTCGCGCACAACTCACCGTGGCTGACGACCGTCGCCGCTGGTACGCACGACCGCGCGTTCCAGGCGAGCGTGACCCTCGGCAACGGGGCGACCTACACCGGCGCCGGCATCGGTGCGGCCGTACCCAGCAGCCCGCTCATCCTCGGGACCGCCGGCGCGCTGGCGGGCGCCAACCCGACCGCGGCCCGGCTCTGCTTCTCCAGAACCTGGGATCCGGCGCACCCCGAGGGCGCGCTGGACCCGGCCAAGGTGGCCGGCAAGATCGTGGTCTGCGACCGCGGCACGAACGACCGAGTGGACAAGAGCAAGGCCGTACGGGAAGCCGGTGGCGTCGGCGTCGTACTGGCCAACACCAGCCCGAACTCGCTCAACGCCGACCTGCACACGCTGCCGACCGTGCACGTCAGCGACACCGACGGCGCCGCCGTCAAGGCCTATCTCGGCGGCACCGCGACCCCGACCGCATCGCTGTCCGCCGGCCACAAGGTCAGTGGCGTCGAAGCTCCCGGCGTGGCCAGCTTCTCCTCGCGTGGCCCGGCCTTGGCCGGCGGCGGTGACGTGCTGAAGCCGGACATCATGGCGCCCGGTGTGGACGTACTCGCCGCCGTTTCGCCCGGTCTCGCACGACGGCCGGAACTTCGACTTCGAGTCCGGCACATCGATGTCGTCGCCGCACATCGCCGGCATCGCCGCGCTCATCCGCCAGCTCCATCCACAGTGGACACCGATGATGGTGAAGTCGGCGCTGATGACGACTTCTTCGTTGCTGGACAACAAAGGCGACCCGATCACCGCGGACACCGGCGGCCCGGCCGGCGCGTTCGACTACGGCTCAGGCCACGTCACACCGAACTCCGCCGCCGATCCGGGCCTGGTCTACGACAGCAACGTGATCGACTGGGGCCGGTTCCTGTGCGGCACCGGTGACCTGGCCGCCAGCAACACGATCTGCCGGATCGTGGGCAGCGCCGACCCCAGTGACCTGAACGCGCCGAACATCGCGATCGGCGACCTCGCCGGCAACCAGACGGTGACTCGTACAGTCACCAACGTCGGCATCAAGCGCTCCACCTACACCGCCCACATCGCCGCGCCGGCGGGCGTCACCGCCACTGTTTCACCGACGACCCTGACCGTCGCTCCGGGACGTACGGCGTCGTACAAGGTGACTTTCACCCGTACGACCGCCGCCTTTGGCTCGTACGTGACCGGCGCACTGACGTGGGCGGACGGCACTCACAGCGTCCGCAGCCAACTCGTCATCCGGCCGGTGGGCGTCCGGGCACCGGCCACCGTCACCGGCAGTGGCGCCTCCGGTTCCACCACGGTATCGGTGAAATCCGGCTTCACCGGCACCCTCAGCACGTCGGTCGCTGGCTTCGTACGTCGACCAAACGCCCGGCCACGCTGAAAAACCCGAGTGGTTCGAGCTTCCCGACCACGAACCCGGCGGCCACCGACCACACCGCCAAATACACCGTAACGGTGCCGGCTGGAACATCGTTCGCACGGTTCGCCACCTTCGACGCTGACGTGGCCGCCGGCACCGACGTCGACATGTTCGTCTACAAGGGGGGCACCACCACGCTGGTCGGCTCCAGCACCGGCGGCACCGCGCAGGAACAGGTCGATCTCGTCGGGCCAGCGGCTGGCACGTACGACATCTACGTCGACATGTTCGCGCTCGGCTCGGGCGCCACCGAGCAGGTCATCACCGAGAACGACTGGCTGCTCGGCAGCGCCGCGGCCAACAACCTGACCATCGCTCCCGCCACCCAACCCGTCACCAACGGCAAGAGCGCCTCGGTCAGGACCACCTGGTCGGCCCTGCCCGCCGGCGCCCGCTACCTGGCCCGCCTCACCTACTCAGGCAACGCAACCCCGTACGCGAACACCACCCTCACCCTCAATCTTTAACCACCCGCGAACTCGACGTTTTCGTCACCGACGCGCCAGTGTCGGCAACGAAAACGTCGAGTTCGGGAGGGCCCTATCGGGCTACGTGGCGGCCGGCGTCGACCGTGCCGGTACCGTCCGCGTACCGATCGGTCGGCTCCACCGGGGCCGCGTAGTGCTCCGGGCGCGGCGCGGTGACCGCGGGCTCGTTCAGCCGGGCCGCCAACTCGTCGCGTTGCTGGGCGGCCTCGGCGGCCTGCCGGCGAGCGGCCCGTAGGTCCGCCCGGGTGGCGCGACGCCGTCGGGAGGCCACCCCGAGCATCCAGAATCCCAGGCAGAACACGAGCCCCACGGCGATGCCGAGGGCGAACAGCTCAGGGCCGTTCAGCGTCGCCAGGTGTTGCCCGAACGCGGTGATCGAGTGGCTGGGACCGCCGGTGAAGGCGATTCCCAGCACCGCCACCACGATCGCGACCAGGATGAGCAGAAGAAGTCCGATGATCATCGCCAGTTCACCTCCGAGAGTCGGCCCGTCCAGGACCGCACCCCCGGAGTACCCCACCCTCGCCGCGACCAAACCGTTACCAGCGCAGTGGACGGCGGTCGCGGAAGAAGCCACCGGTTGGCCCGTCGTCCGGCAGGGTCGCCGCCCAGACCACCCCGGCGGCTCCCTCGGCGACCGGCCGGCCGCCCTGACCCATGTCGGTGTCCACCCAGCCCGGGCAGATCGCGTTCACCAGAATGCGATCCCTTTTGAGTTCTCCCGCCAGAAGTCGGGTGAGCGCGTTGAGCGCTGCCTTGGACACGCTGTACGCCGGAGTGCCACCGGACATCGCGGCCAGCGAGCCGGCTTCGCTGCTCACATTCACCACTCGCGGATGCGCACTCGCCCGCAGCGGGTCCAGCAGCGCCTGAGTTACTTGCCACGAACCAAAAAGATTGGTCTCCATCGCTTCCCGGACGACGGCGAGGTCGGCCGTGACAGCACGTTGCCACGTGTCGTACAGAATCGCCGCGTTGTTGACAACCGCGTCCACGCGGCCGTACGTACGGCTGACCTGCTCGGCCATCGCCGCCACACTCGCACTGTCGGCGACATCCAGCTGGCACGCCTGTACCCGCTCGCCGAACTCCTTCGCGGCCGCCTCCCCCTTGGCCAGGTCGCGCGACCCGAGCACCACCGCATAGCCGCGATCAGCGAGCTGCCTCACCACCTCCAACCCAATGCCACGGTTCGCACCCGTCACTAGCGCCACCGGCGTTTCGGCCATCCCACGCTCCTCCCCGACTACGTGTCAGCTTATGCAGCTCGCAAGCCAGCACCTGCGACCGTACGGACACCTGGCGCGTGACCAAAAACCCGTCGGCCCGACTGCATCATCCGCGAGTTTCGGCCGGGCGCGAAGCGCAGGGCCGGATAACCGCGGTTCCTCGATCGAGAGTCCGAGGTCGGCCAGCGCCGGCGACCAGCTGAACGCGCTCCCGCGCAGCTCCCAGCCGCAGCAACAGTCCCCGCTCGCATGCGGGCGATGTTCCACGGTGCGTACCGGGGGCCCGTTCACTCAGTCAGTACGCCCTTATTGCCAGAATTTCGCAATAGTGTCGCGCCGATCACTTTTGCGGTGCCGGCGAGTCTGTACGGATGCAGGACCAACGCACCCAGGAGGCAAGAATGGCCCTTCCCCCGATCGCGTCCAGACAAGAGTGGCTGGTCGCCCGCCGCGAGCTGCTCGCCCAGGAGAAGGCGCTCACCCGGCAACGCGACGCGGTCAACGCGCAGCGCCGCCGGTTGCCCATGGTGAAGGTCGACAAGGAGTACGTTTTCCAGGGCCCGGACGGGAAAACCAGCCTGCTCGACCTATTCGAGGGGCGCCGGCTCACGACATCACTTTCGTTGCCATCGCACGCGCGCCACTGGCCAGCATCGCCCGCCACAGTGACGGCCACGACTGGCGGTTCCCGTTCTATTCCTCGTACAACACCACCTTCAGCTACGATTTCCACGCCACCCTCGATGAGTGAGTCGGTCGCGCCGGTTGAATTCAACTACCGCAACAAAGAAGAGCTCATCGCGGCCGGCATGAAGGACTACCTGCTCGGCGACGGACCCGCGAACAGTGTTTTCCTGCGGGCCGGAAACGATGTCTTCCACACCTACTCGGCGTACGCACGAGGCCTGGATTTGTTGAACCTGCCCGCGCTTTTCCTCGACCTGACCCCTTTCGGCCGGCAGGAGGACTGGGAAGACTCCCCCGCGGGCTGGCCCCAGAAACCCACCTATGGCTAACAAAGGGCCTGTTCGACAGCTTTGACGACCGCACCAGCGCCGTCTTCTTCGGCGAGGTGACTGGCGATCTCTCGCGCGGCGCGGCCGTACGCCGGATCCTTGACCGCGGCCTGGACAGCCGCGGCAAGGCGGCCGGCTGTCAACCTCCAGTACGGCACGGTCGCCGGGCTGACGCCGAGTTCGCGCAGCCGGTATGCCAGAACGGCTGGTCGCCAGCGACGGGTACGCCGACAGCCGGCACTCCGGCGCGCAGCCCGGCCGCGGTCGTACCAGCCCCACAGGCGTGCACAACGGCCGCCATTCTTGGGAACAACCACTCGTGCGGGACGTCCCCGATGGTTATCACGTCGTCGGAGCGTACGTCCAGATTTGCCCATCCCGCTTGGATAACTCCCCGCACACCGGGCCGCGCGCAACGCGGCGAGCGCAAGCTCGGACAGTCTGGCCGCCGCCTTCGGGCCGGTCATCACGCTGCCAAAACCCAGAAAGACCGGTGGCGGCCCAGCGTCCAGAAAAAATCCACCAGCTCGGCTGGTGGCCGCCAGCCGGGAACGACCTGCGGCCACCAATAACCGACCACTTCAAGACCCGTCCGCCAGTCCCGCGGCCGCGGCACGACCGCGGGCGAATAGCCGTGCAGGATCGGCCAACCAGCCTCGGTGCGCCGCCGTCTGAGCGCGCTCACACTGGTCGCCGAAAGCCCCACCCCCGAGCCCGAATATCGTTGACAACGTTGCCATACACTCGATCAACCAGCGCCCCGCCAGCCGCCCCGGCAAGCCGGTTTCCCGGTCCGCCCAGCGACCACGCTCCCAGCACGGACGGTGGATGGGCGGCCGTCGCCGACAGCGGCTGCAACCGTACGCCGATGCTGGGAATGCCGTTGGCCTCAGCGAACGGATGGCCGGCGAACTCCGCCCAAGGCGACAACAACAACACATCGGCCTTCTCGTTTTCCAGTGCTGTCAACACCAACTCGCCCATTGCCCGTACGCTGGCCGGAGACACCGCGGTCAACACCAGCTTCGCCGGGCTCGCACCGGCGATCTCGGTCTCACGGAAATCACCACCCATGGCCCGAAACTCCAGGCCACACCGCTGGATCTCGGCCGCGAAAGGCCTTGAAGCGGCGAGCACGACCTGGTGGCCGGCGGCCAGCAGTCTTACGCCCACGTCAGTCAACGGCGCCACATCACCGCGCGTCCCCATCGCGGCGATCACGACTCTTGTCATGACATCCTCCAGATCGGTTCGAACAGCCTGACCAGTTCCTCGCCATAGCCCAAAACGTCGAAGTCCGGATCCAGGCCGACTTCGAGCACCGCGCCATTGAGCGCCGACCGCACCGCGACCGCCGTCAACTTCGGATGGGGCGCGGAAATCCCTTCGCCCCCAGGCCGAAGATCGACTCGAGGTCCAATTTGGACAGTTGCGTCAACAGTTCGGGATCGAGCTCAAGGTCATAAAGTCGTTTCCCCGTCGCGGATCGATAGGTCATTCCGATGTCGATGATGACGCCGTGTTCCTTCTTGTGGTCGGCGATGTAAGCCACATTTCCCCGGATGTACGCCCGAAACTTGCCAGCCGCTGTCGTTTCAGCCTGCACCGCCGGCAAAATCCGCTCAATGAACAGCCGGTAGAGCTTGCTGACGATCGCACCCACCAGCTCGTCCTTGCCGGCGAAGTGGTAGAGCACCACGCTCATCGCGACCCCGACCCGGTCCGCGATCTTGCGAATCGAAGCCTGCGGGTAACCGACCTCGGCGATCACGTCAATCGCACAGTCGACAATCTGTGCCCGCCTGGCTCCCTCGGTGAACGTACGCTCGCCTTTAGATCGCATGATCTAACTGTAGATCGACTGATCTACACATGCGAGCGGACCGAGCCTGTCTTTGTCAGACAGGTCAGTCGCGGGTCACGTCGTGGACGAGGATCTGCAGGGCACGGAACTGTTCGGGGGTCTGGTCGAGGATCGCGCGCTTGGGATCGGGCACGGCCAGGAAGCGGTCACTGACGAGTGGACGAAGCGGGGCCAACTGCGGCTCCTCCAAGACCGTCTCGACCGCCGACTTGTCGCCGCCGGTCACCAACGCGTCGAGGTCTGGCACGTACGGAAGCAGGATCCGGCCAGCGACCGCGGCCGCCGCCTGCAGGGCGGCCCTGGCCTGGCCGTCGCGGCGGCGCGCGAAGCGATGCTGCGACGACCAGCCACCGGCCGCACTACGGCCGTGCACCAACCGGCTGTCCACTTTGGACACCTTGAGTTCGGTGCCGTGGAAGACACCGGCCGCGTGGCCGCCAAGACGTACCAGCAGGACGCCGATCGTACGGTCGACGCCGGCGTGGGCGGCCAACGACGTGAGCAACCCCCCGGAAACCTTCAACGGCGGGAAAGGCACCGGGATGCGCGCGGTCGAGCCGTCCTCGGCGCGTACGGACACCACGTCGTCGGCAAGTGTGGTGTCCAACGAACCATGCCGATTGGCGAACCGGTTCAGCCAGCCGGTCAACCGCTCTGGCGGCACGTCCACCCACGCCCCCCCCACCCGCTGCCTGCCGCACCATGCCGCCACGCTACGCCCCAAGCCACCTGCCGCTGCCTCGCGTACGGGCGCGGGTCAGATTAGGGTGCGAGAGCGGATCGACGAAAGGTGGCAGATGGCGAGCCTGTTCATCGACGGCGGCTGGGTCGCGGCACAAGCCCGCGGGGTGCGCGAAATCCACTGCCCCGCCGATGGAACGCTGGTCGCGACCGTCGATGAGGCGACCGCGGCGGACACCGTCCACGCTATTGGCGCGGCCAGAAAAGCGTTCGATGCCGGCGATTGGCCGGGAACGGCCACCGCCGAGCGCGGGGATCTGTTGCTGCGGGTGGCAGACGGCATCGCGGCCCGCACAGATGTCTTCGCGAGAGCCGAATCCCTGGACACCGGCAAGCGGCTGGTGGAGAGCGAATACGACATCGCCGACATCGTGTCGTGCTTTCGCTACTTCGGAAAACTCGCCGGTCAGGACGCCGGCCGGATCGTCGACACCGGCAACGCGGATACCTTCAGCCGGATCGTCCATGAACCGCTGGGCGTCTGCGCGCTGAACACCTTCCCCATGGAATTTACCCGTTTTTGTTTGCAGGTGTCCGTGGAAAGTCTCACGCGGCGCTGGCCGCCGGCAACACCTT
>NZ_WOTO01000088.1 GCF_010993775.1 Fodinicola feengrottensis
GCTGACAGCGTCGTGCACAATCGGATTCCGATTGTGCAGATCTGACCGGGTGTGAACCTGGTCCATCGAAATACCGGCTACGGCGCGAGGCCGTCGTACCGTACCGGACCGGCGTCGCGGCGGTGTCGAAGTTGTTGATCTTGTTCACTTTGCAAAGTAAGCAAGATCAACAACGAGTTCAGGTTGATCGCGCGCTTATCGCGCGCGCGTCAACTTACGTAATGAAAACCCGCCACCCGCCCCCCACCCTTCTGAAAGGGCGGGGGCTCAAAATTTCACCTGGGTACGACAGTTTTGCGCCGCACCCCCCTTAGCGCAGGTGGAAATTCGCGGTCCGTACGCGGTGAGTACGTCTGAGGAAAGCGATCGTCGTGTCTGGCCACAGGATCGTGTGCCGGCCGGTGCCGGGGTCCTGATACCAGCTGCGGCAGCCGCCGGATTGCCAGACGGTGCTCGCCATTCGCTGCTGGATCCACTCGTTGTAACTCGTCTGGACCTCGGCGCGGACCTCGATCGAGCGACCGCCGCGGCGGCGGACACGCTGGATGCAGTCCAGCAGGTGCCGGGCCTGGGCTTCGATCATCACGATTTGCGAGTTGTGGCCGAGGCCGGTGTTCGGGCCGGTCATCACGAACATGTTGGGGAAGCCGGTCACGGTGGTGCCGAGGTAGGCAGCCATCCCGTCCCGCCACGCGTCGGTCAGCCGGACGCCGTCGCGGCCGGTGATGGCCATCCGGGTGACGTTGTCGTGCGCGTCGAAACCCGTGCCGTAAATCAAAACGTCGGCCGGTACGACTGTCCCGTCGGCGGCCACCACAGCGTCCGGCCGCACCTCCCGCACCGACCCGGTGTGCACCGACACGTGCGGTCGCGTGAGAGCCGGATACCAGTCGTTGGAGATCAGCAGCCGCTTGCAGCCGATCGCGTAGTCCGGCGTCAGCAACTCCCGCAACGGCTCTGAGGGAACCTGGCGTTTCAGCAGGCCACGGGCATAGCGAGCGGTCTGGGCGAGTTTCGAAGGATCGCGTACGAAACCGGCCGCCCGGTTCTCGTGGATCCAGAACAGCCGCTTTCGCACGTACCAGCGATAAAGGCGGTGCCGCGGCTCCGTCGGCCGGTCCGCTTTGGGCAGGATCCACGGCGCGGTGCGCTGGAAGACGGCCATCGCCTCGACCTTGTCGACGATGGCGGGGACGAACTGGATGGCGCTCGCTCCCGTACCGATGACGGCGACCCGCTTGCCGGTGAGGTCGAGGTCGTGGTCCCAGTTCGCGGAATGGAAAGCGGGGCCGGCGAAGGTCTCGGCGCCAGGCAGCTTCGGTACGACTGGGTGGTGCAGCGCGCCGACCGCGGTGACCAGGAAACGCGTCCGGTAGTGCTCGCCGGCGGTGGTAATCACCTCCCACCGAGCGGCCGCCTCATCCCAGTCGGCGCGGGCCACCTGGGTGCCGAACCGGGTCCGGTCAGTGAGGCCGCGGCGACGGGCCACGTCGTGCAGGTAGGCCAGGATTTCCGGCTGTGGCGCGAATAGACGCGTCCAGTCGGATTTCTGGTCGAAGGAGTACGAGTAGAGCGGCGACGGGATGTCGCACGCGCAGCCCGGGTACGTGTTGTCCCGCCAGGTGCCGCCGAGGTCGTGGCTGGCCTCCAGGATCCGGAACGAGCGCAGGCCCGCCCGGTCCAGCAGTGCGGCCACCCCGAGGCCGCTGAAACCGGCGCCGATGATCAGCACGTCGAGCTCGTTGACGGGGGGAACGGTGTCCACGTCCCGCGCCGTCTCAGCCAGCGAGGTCATGTAACCGCCGTTTGAGGACCTTGCCCGACGGGTTTCGGGGAAGTTCGGTGACGAAGCGGAACTCGGCCGGCACCTTGAAGTCGGCGAGCAGTTCGGCGGCGTGTCTACGCAGGTCATCCACGTCCGGCGGGTCGCCAAGCGGGACGATCACCGCGCGGACCCGCTCGTCGAAAATCGGGTCCGGTACGCCGACGACGGCGACATCGGCCACGCCCGGGTGGGTGGCCAGCGCGGTCTCCACCTCGAGGCTGTAGATGTTCTCGCCGCCCCTGATGATCATGTCCTTGATCCGGTCGAGCACCCGTACGTAGCCGAGCGAGTCGACGCTGCCGACATCGCCGGTGTGCAGCCAGCCATCGACGAAGGTGGCGAGAGTCGCGTGCGGTTTGCCCCAGTAGCCGGCGGTGACGGCCGGCCCACGTACGCACAGCTCGCCGATCACGTCGCGCAGGTCCGCCGGGGCGTCCCCGTCCCGCGAGATGGCCACCTCCAGCCCCGACACGGGCCGCCCCACCGTGCCGGGGTTGGCCCGGTAGTCCGCACCGCCGGTGTAGGTGACGATCGAGGTCGCCTCGGTCAGCCCCCATACGTTGGCCAACCTGAGTTCGGGCAGCCGCTGCGCGATCTCGGCCGGGAACGACTCCGGCACCGGCGCGCCACCCATCGCGAACAGCCGCAACGTCGACAGGTCGGCGCTGCGGTCGCGGGCCAGGATCAGCCGCAGCATCGCCGGCACCCCGGCGAACACGGTGATCTTCTCGTCCGCGAGCGTGCGCGAGATGGTGTCCGCGACGAAGGCTGGTACGAGGACGCAGCAGGCGCCGGCCGACATGAACCCGATCAGCTGGGAGTTGATCCCGGTGGCGTGGAACAGCGGCGCCACCACCAGCGTACGGTCCGCCGCCGTGACACCGATCCGCTCGCGTACGCAGCGCGCGTTGAACAGCAGGTTCGCATGGGTCTGCATCGCTCCTTTGGGCACGCCGGTGGTGCCGGACGTGTAGAGGAGGTTGGCGACGTCGTCCGGAGCGCGCTCCAACCCTGCGATCATCGGCAGCGGGTGTTCGTGCAACAACGAGTCGAGAGGGCGCCACTGTGCATCCGCGGGGAGCCGCTCGACGAACGTGTCGTCCGTGATCACCAGCCTGGCGCCGCTGTCGGTCAGCACGTGCGCGATCTCCGGAGCGGCGAGGCGGGCGTTCACCAGCACCGCGATGCCGCCGGCGAGCTGGATACCGAAGTACGCCACCGCGTAACGCCAACCGTTCGGGAGCAGGATCGCGACCCGGTCACCGGGCTCGATGTCCAGCCCGGCGGCCACCCCTCGCGACCGCCGTACCAACTCGGGGTAGCTGAGCCGCTCGGTACCCTCGACGACTGCTTCGCCCGGGCCGTTGGCCTGCTCCATCAGCAGTTGGCTGAGGTTCATGCCAGCGACCCGATGACGATGTCGTGCAGCGCGGGGTCGCCGGACCGGACGATCTCGGAGTCGATCCGCCGGCCGGTGACCGGGCACAGGTATTCGCGGTAGACGATCTCCCAGCCGGCACGGCCTTCGCGGGTACGGTATTCGGGCTCGGTGCTGTGCAGCGGCCGTTCCAGCACGGCACAGCCGTCCTTGTAGTTGCCGCCGGCCGGAGCGAGGACGGCTCGACCGGTGGCCGACACGAACGCGCCGTCCTCTTCGCGGATCGCCAGCTTCACCGGCCAGTACGCGGATGGTCGCGTCGGCCGGCGCGGTCTGGATTTCGGCTGGTACGACAGCCGCCGCCAACCGTTCGGCGAGGCGGTCGGCGCGTACGGCAGCAGTGTCGCCGTCGACCACGCCGTAGACGCGGGCGGCCGTGTCGGCGCTGATCGCGCCCGCGGCGATGTCGGCGCGTACTTGCTCGGGATCGCGGGCCAGCGGGTCGCCGAAGCCGACGCCGTTGCCGCCGGTCCATTCCCACATGGCGTCCGCGCCCATCATGAGCAGCGGGCCCTTGGCCTCGACGGGCGGCTCCAGGCCGGCGGTCGCGTCGAAGTCGAGGGTGACCTCGCCGCTGGCGAACTTGGAGACCACGTCGGTGCCGTGCTTGAGCCGGAAGTGGCCGGCCGAGCCGGGGTTGGCGCCGAACGTACCAACCGCCTTCGGGAACGACTCGTCGACGTACGCGGCCGCGGCCATGCCGGGCACGGTCCACGGGATGCCAGCCTCGACGAACCCGCGTCCGCCGCGGAACTTGCCGGCTCCGTCGGCGCCGGTGGGGAGCGCGCGGCGGTAGAGGAACAGCATCGGCCAGAGCAGCTCAAGCTCCTCGATATTGCTGGCCGTACCTTCGGGAATCCAGAAATGGCCGCCGAAGTCGACGCCGTCGCCGGCCGGTGAGGCGCTCAACGCGCCGATCATGTTGTCGGCGTTGGTGGCGATGAACGGAGTTCCGTCCGGATGCATGCCACCGGCGATCAGACCGTAGAACGACGGATGCGCGGGACCGATCGCGAGCCGCGCGACCTCTGGTTCGGCGCAGGCGAGCATCTTCGAGATCACCGAGCCGGAGAGGCTGATCAGCGTCTCCATCGTGTAGATGCCGGACGGGCTGACCGCGGCCGGGAAGTCGGCGCAGGACAGCGTGCCGGGGGTGGGATCGAAGTGGACTCGGCGGTAGACGCCTCCGTACGCGCCGGCCAGGTCAGCGGTCAGCGACGCGGTCAGCGCGGCCAGAAAAGCGCCCGAGAAGCCGGCGTACGTGACGTTGATCGAGCCGGTCTGCGGATCGGTGCCAGCGTTGTCGACGTAGAGGTGACCGCCTTCTTTGCGGACGGTGATCTGGTACGCGTACGCGCCGGCGTCTCCGGTGTGCGCGGCCTCCTGGTAGAGCCGGTGGCTCCACTGCCCGTCCGGCACCTTCGCCAGCCGCTCGTCGATCGTCTTCTCACCCGCGTCCAGGACGCGGTTCATCACGGCCTTGACGACCTCGGCGCTGTACCGCTCGACCAGCGCGGTGACCTTGCCGGCGGCCACGAAGTTCGCCGAGATCGCCGCGCGCAGGTCCATGTGCACGTTGGTGGGCAGCCGGGACTGGCGCAGGAACATCTGCTCCAGGTCCTTGCGTACGTGCCCGCCGCTGACCAGTTTGAACGGCGGGAAGGCCGGCGGATCCGCGAAAATATCGGTCGCGTCCATGCAGAAACTGCCCATCACGGAGCCGCCGACATCGGCGTGGTGCAGCACGTTGGAGACCCAGCAGAACAGCTCATCGCCGACGAACACGGGTGCCGCCACGATCGTGTCGGGCTGGTGTGGGGTGCCGACGTACGGGTCGTTGGACACGTACATGTCGCCAGGCTCGATGCCCGGATCGTCGGCCCGGTTCTCCAGGATCCACTTGATCGTCAGCGACTGGGCGTTGGAGAAATACTGCAGGTACGGGCCGAGGAAGACCAGGTCGCCGGTCTCGGTGGTGATCGACGGCTGGAAGTCCCGGGTGATCATGGTGACCGGTGAGACGCACAACCGTTGCAGCGTCTGGCCGTGCTCCAGGTTGGTGTTGAGCAGGCTGTAGCGGATGACCTCGAAGGTCACCGGGTCCACGGCTTCGGCGGCCGCGGTGTGCAGGCGCAGCGACTCGGGGATGGTCAGCTCGTCGGCGGGGATGTAACTGCGGGCGACGCCGTCCCAGGTGATGGCCATCAGGATTCCTTCAGGGTCAAAGTGAGCACGCCGCCGTCGCCGCCGCGCAGGGTGGCGCCGATGGGCACGGCGATGGTGGTGTGGGCGAGCTCGACCAGCGCCGGGCCAGCGACGGTGTCCGCTGGTACGCCGGTGTGCACGGCGGTGGCGGTCCAGCCCAGGCCCGGCCAGTAAACGTCCGTCGACACCGCGTCGGCGCCGTCCGTGGCGGCCGCCTTGGGCGTTGGCAGTGCGGCCGCGACGCTGGCGCGAGCCCGCAGCGCGAACACCTCGACGGCCTGGAACAGCGCGGTCCCGCCGGAGCCGTAGCGGCGGACGTACTCGGCGTCGAAAGCGGCGAGCAGTCCGGCGCCGGTGTTCGGTCCGGCCGGCAGCTCGACGGGGATCTCCAGACTGTGCATCAGCTGCTCGCGGAACCGCATCAGCGCCTCGACCTCGACCTTCACCTCGCCGGAGACTCCGGCGGCGGCGAGGTCGGCGCGTACGGCCGCCTCGACCTCGGCAACAGCGGCGGCCAGCGCATCGCCGTCGAACGGAGCGAGGAAGCCGCGTTCCAGCTCGTGGTAGAGGACCGTGTCGCCGGCCGCGATGCCGTACGCGGACAGTGTCGACGCGCCATTGCCGAGGGGGATGACCACCTCGCGTACGCCGATCTCGGCCGCATAGCCGAAGGCGTGCACCGGGCCGGCGCCCCCGTACGCGTAGAGGACGAAGTCGCGCGGGTCGTGGCCGCGTTCCAGCGTCTGCTGGCGGACCAGCGAGGCCGCGCGCATGTTGTTGATCTCCAGGATGCCGGCCGCGGTGTCCTCGACCGAGAGGTTCAGCTGTTTGGCCAGCCGTTCCACCGCGGCGACGGCGGCGTCGCGGTCCAGCGGCATCCGCCCGTCCAGGAAGGCGGCTGGGCGGAGCAGGCCGAGGACGACATCGGCGTCGGTCACGGTCGGCTCGCTGCCGCCGCGCCCGTAGCAGGCCGGGCCGGGTTCGGAGCCTGCGCTTTGCGGGCCGACCCGCAGGCCGCTGGTGGCCTTGTCGAAGCGGGCGATGGTGCCGCCGCCGCAGGCGATCGTACGAACGTCCAGGTGCGGGAGCCGGTACGTGTACTGGTCGATGACGTTTTCGTCGGCGAGCACCGGCTTGCCGTCGATGACCAGCCCGATGTCGAACGAGGTGCCGCCCATGTCGGTGGCCACCACCTTGTCGTGCCCGTACGCGGCGGCGAGGGTCGCGACGCCGGTGAGTCCGCCGGCCGGGCCGGAGTCGATGGTGCTCAGCGAGGTCGCCGCGGCAGCTTCGGCGGGAAGTACGCCCCCGTTGGACTGCATGACGAGCAGCGGTGTCTGTAGTCCAGCGCCGGCGAGACGCTCGGCGAGGCTGGTCAGGTAGCTGGAGCAGGCCGGTCCGACGTACCCGTTGATCACGGTGGCGACGGTGCGCTCGAACTCGCCGAGCCGCGGCGAGACCGCCGAGGAACGCGAGAGATAGAGCTCTGGCGCCGCCGCGGTCAGCGCGTCTACCAGGTCTTTTTCGTGTGCCGGGTTGGCGAAGGACCAGAGCAGCGCGATCGCGATCGAGTCGAGATTGTGCGTACGGACGAGTTCGGCTACCTCGCGGACGGCGCGTTCCACGTCCAGCGCGACGACGACGTCACCGCGGGCGTCCACGCGTTCGTGCAGCTCCAGAACGGCGCGGGGTTCGATCAGTGGCGCCGGGAGCCGGCTGCCGTGGACGGAGAAGACCTCTTCGATGGAGCGGCCGGCGACCCGGCCATGGCCGCGCATCAGGGTGAGCGCGTCGCCGTGGCCGGCCGTCGCGACCAGCCCGACGCGCGCGCCCGTACGCTCCAACACAGCGTTGGTGCCGATCGTGGTGCCGTGGCCGAAGCGGGTCGTGCCGGCGAGCAGGTCATGTAAGGGAATCCCGGCGGCCTCGGCGAGCAGGCCGAGGGCTTCGAGCACGCCAGCGGCCGGGTCGGCCTTGGTCGAGAGCGCCTTGCTGGTGACGTGCCGGCCGTCCCCGTCGACCAGCACGCAGGGTGAAGGTGCCACCGATGTCCACACCGATGCTGTACATCAGATCTCCTCGTTGATCGCTAGCGGTGCAGGCCGGAGCGGCCGAGGCCGCCGCCGCCATCGAGCCGAAGTGCCTGGCCGGTCGTGTAGCCGGCGGCGGGTGAGAGCAGGTAGATCACGGTGCCGACGACTTCACCGAGTGAGGCGACCCGACCCATCGGTACGTCGGCGAGCAGTCGTTCCGTGGTGTCGGGCGGCAGGCCGAGCACCTTCGGGGTGGCGATCAGCCCGGGCACCACGGCATTGACCCGGATGCCGGCGCCGATCCATTCGGCGGCGAGCGTACGAGTGAGCCCCAGCACGCCGGCCTTGGAAGCGGCGTACGAAGCCTGCCCGGGCAACCCGTCCTGCGCCGACAATGAGGAGAACAGCACGATGGCGGCCAATGGTGCTTCCCGTAGGGCCGGAAAGGCTGCCTGCGCAACGAAAAACTGTGCCGTCAGGTTCGCCTCGACATCGCCGCGAAAGGCCGCCGCCGGAAAGCGGTCGGCCCGGTGAATCGTGTCGACGACCCCGGCCGCGCCGACCAGCGCGTCGAGCCCGCCCATCCGTTCCACGGCCGTACGCACCGCGGTCCCGGCCGCCACCTCGTCGGTCAGATCGGCGGTGAGGTTCGCGTCCGTGCCAGGCCGATCGACGCCGACAACCGCCGCTCCGAGCTTGGCCAACGCCTCACAAAGCGCCCGGCCCACGCCTCCCGAGGCGCCCGTCACCAGGACTCGCGCTCCGGGCTCCGGCACCGTCGACCAGTCCGCCATCGGCTCTCCTCAAGCTCAGTGTCGATCGCTCGATCGACACGGATGTTAGACCGGGGTTGTGTCACTCGTCAATGTCGATCGATCGTTCGACACGGTTGGTAGGGTTGTGTCGTGGCCAGGAAACGATCACTGGACGACGGCCCGGTGCTGCGCGCGGAGATCCTCGCGACGGCGTCCCGGCTGTTCTACGAGCGCGGGTACGACGCGTCGATCCGCGACCTCGCCGACACTGTCGGCATCTCGTCGTCCACGATGTATCACCACTTCGCGAACAAGCAGGACATCCTTTACGCGATCATCGTGCCGTTCATGCAGGACTTCGACGCGGCGATCGTCCCGATGCTGCGCGACGGCACCCGGTCGCCCGAAGACCGTCTCGCGCAAGCCGCCCGACTGCACGTGAAAAATCGCCGACGACCGCCGCCCCGAGCTGCTGACCGGCAACCCGTTCCGCAACGCGCTGACGCCCGATCAGCTCCGCCAGACGGTCGCTTTGCAGCAGACGTACCACGACGCCGTACGAGACGTGATCGTCGAAGGCTGCACCTCCGGCGCCTTCGCCACCGAGGACGTGGAACTCACCACGATGGCCATCCTCGACATGCTCAACGGCGTACGCGAATGGTTCCGCAAAGACGGCCGCCTCACCCGCGACGAACTCGTCGCCCGCTACCAACGCATGATCGCCCGACTCTTGCATCATAGCAGCCGGATCGTCGAGTGTGGAACAAAATCCCGCACTCGACGCCGAGAGCGGGTCAAAGTCCCACAGTCAACATCCCGACCCCACCGAGCCAGTTACTCCCCATTCACCTACACGTCTCTCGCACACCCGAAGTACCCGCTACGGCGCGAAATTGTCGTACGTGTCTGTTTTTCTTTCCCCCTCCCTTTGAACGGGCGGGGGGTGGGTAGAGAGGCAAGGACTAATTTTTAGTTGGACATCGGTCCTCAAACCCGCCCCCCACCCGTCACTGGGTGGGGGCGATTTTTCGGACTGGGTACGACAGTTTTGCGCCCCACTAGTCGGATTCGGAGAAGGAGACCAGGCGGGCGTCGAGTCGGGCTGGTACGGCGGCGAGGGCGCGGGCGACCAGGCAGTGTCGTTTGGTGTTCTCCGCCAGTAGTTGGAACTGCTGGTCACCAATGGCCGCCACCACCGCCTCGCAGCGCAGTTCGATGTCGCTGAGGTCGACGCGGGTCGCGCTGATCTCGTTTCTGACCTGGGCGAAGGTCTCGATCCGGGACGGCTGGAAGCCGGCGGCGTCCAGGTCCGCGGCCAGCGCCATCGAGAAGCAGCCGGCGAAGGCCATCCCGAGCAGTGCCTCCGGGCTGCCAGCCTCGGCGCCCGGGTTGTCCCGGTGCGCGAGGTCGTAGGGGACCTTGACACCGCCCTTGATCATCACCCCCGATCCCGACTTCTCGGTGCCGTTCCACACCGCCTGGCCGGTATGTGCGACGGCCTTGCTGGGGCCGGCGTTGTCGCTGGTCAAAAGGTCGGCGGGGGACAGGTCGAGGGCGTTGGCGAGGACCAGCAGCGCGCGTAGCGAGGGCGCTCGCTCGCCCTGCTCGAGGCGATAGAGATGGACTTCGCTGAGGCCGGTCACGCTCGCCACGTCGACCAGCCGCATCCCGCGCTCATGACGCGCGGTACGCAACTTGGTCGCCATCGACGACAGCTGCGCGTCGATCTGCGACGTCCAGTGCCACGGGTTTCCTTCCGCCGGCTGCCTGCTGACCTCCCAGGATGCCTGTGGAGCAAGTGATAGGCAAGTACTTGACTCACAGGCAAGCGATAGGCAAGCTGGGTCCACCAATCCGTAAGGAGAACGCCATGGGAATTCGCGTACGCCGGCGCGCCGAAGCTCAGTGGACGGGTCCCGTACCCACCGGCACCGGCAAGGGGCCACATCCGTACCGGCAGTCGGGCGCTGGACAGCGACTACTCGCTCCGCTCACGCGAGTCCGACGACGCGCCGCTGAACACCAACCCCGAAGAACTGATCGGCGCCGGCATCGCCGGCTGCTTCGCGATGTCGGTCGCGAACCTGCTCGAGGAAGGCGGCTTCGCGGACGTCGAGGTGACCGCCAACGCAGCGGTGCTGCTGGAGCAGACCGACGCCGGGTTCCGGATCACCGAGATCAGCCTGTCGGTGACCGGCTCGGCCGCCGCGCTCGCCGACGACGACTTCGCCCGGATCGCGGACCGGGCCAAGCGCACCTGTCCGGTGTCGTTGGCGCTGGCCGGTACGACCGTCACACTGGAGTCGACGAAGGTGGTGGGCTGATGGGCTCGCGCTTTGTGGTGTACGCGCCGGACATTGCACCGCGGCAGGAGCCGGGCAGCCCGGTGCGGGTCCGGCCGGTTCTGACCGAGTCGTTCGGCTGTACGTACCTCACCGAGACGGTCCTCTCGATCGACGCCGGGACGACCTCGTCGTACGAGTCAGGTGACCACGAGGAGCTGCTGTTCGTCCTCGCCGGAAGCGGACACCTCGTGGTTGGCGACGGCCCGGCGCAGGAGTTCGGGCCGGAAAGCGGCATCTACATCGGTCGCGGTGAGACGTACCAGCTGCAGATCACCGAAGCCGCCGAGATCGTCAGCGTACGGGTGGCGGATCCGGCCGGCGATGACGTTCCGGCCGGCGACCGGCGAACGGTCTCGCCGCTGGACGCGCAGGAGGTCGGCAAGGCGACGGCCGGGCGCGAATACCGGGTGCTGGCGAACCCCTCCACCGGATTCCGGTCCGGCACGCATTTCGTCGGCGACGTGCCGACCGGCGAGCTGGCCCCGTTGCACTACCACCTCTACAACGAGGTCATCTATGTTCTGAAGGGCACCGGGATCCTGCACATCGATGGTGAGCACAACCCGATCTATCCGGGGCGCGTGCATCCATCTCCCGGCGCGCACCCTGCACCAGGTCGAGAACACAGGCGATGTCCCGATGCTCGAAGTGGCGGTGTTCGTGCCAGCCGGGTCCCCGGCCGCCGCTTACCTGCCGGACGGAACCAGCGCGTATCCCGCTGTGCCCGACGACCCGCAGGGTGGTGTCCTGTAAAGGACAGGCGGTGAAGGAGTGGTCATGGGCGTTGTCGAAGACTCGGGACCGCCGGTCCCGGCGCTCTCGCTGGCCTGCCACGAGGTCATCGACACGACGGACGTGGAAGAGGCTCGGCTGGTCGGCAGCCGGATCTTTCGCAACCACCAGCTGACGCCCGCGTCGGACCACTCGACCTTTCGTGCCGTGCTTCGCTCCACCACCGTCGGCGGGATGACGCTGACCTATGTCGACTACCGCGCCGGCGTACGTATCGTCACCACCGCACCGGCCAGCGGTTTCCTCGTGCACGTGCCGCTGACCGGGCGAGCGGACATCACCTGCGGCCGTCATGTGGCGATCTCGGATCCGGCGACCGCGGTGGTGGTTGACCCTTCCGAACGCCTCGACATGACGTGGGCGACCGGGACTCCGCAGATGATCGTACGCATCGACCGCGAACGTCTGGAACAACACCTGCGCCGCACGCTGGACCGGACTTTGGACCGGCCGCTGCGGTTCGGGCTCGGCATGGACCTGACCTCCGAAGCCGCCCGGCGGTGGCTCAACATCATGAACCTGATGCTGCGTGAGGTGTCCGTCTCGGCAGCCGAACCAGCGGCGCTGGAACACTTGGAAGCGTTGGTCTTCCAGCGTTTCCTGCTCGCACAGCCGAATACGTACAGCAACGCGTTACGGGTGGAGCGCTCGGTCGCGCCCAGGGTTATCCAGAAGGCGATGTCGCTGATAGAAAACCATTCCGCCGAGCAGTTGACCGTCGAGGACATCGCCGAGGCGGTCGGTGTCGGGGTTCGTTCCCTGCAGTCCGGATTCCGGCGTTTCGCTGACACCACACCGATGAACTATCTGCGGGACGTACGACTTCGGCAGGTTCATGCAGCGCTGAAAGCCGCGGATCCGGCCACCGGGAACGTCACCGAGGTCGCGCTGCGCTGCGGATTCCTGCACGCCGGCCGGTTTGCCGTGCAATACCGCGAACGCTTCGGCGAGAAACCGTCGACCACGCTTCGCCGATAACCACGTGATGTGCGCGACATGGATAGCGCGCACGCCACCTGGATAGCGACACGTCTACCGTCGCCGTACGCTCCTGACACCCCAAGGCACTCGTGTTTTATGGACGAGAGGGAAAACAGTGCCCACTCCCCCGAAGAATTCAGGTCGCGCTTTCCGGGCCTGCGGGACCTGACCTATCTGGCTTCCTGCAGCCAGGGAGCGTTGTCTGACACGCTGGCCGCAGCGCTCCTGGAATACCAACGCACGCTGCTCCAGTACGGCGCGCCGTGGGAGCGGTGGACCGCCGAGGTCGACCTCGCCCGTCAGCACTTCGCTGACCTGATCCACGCCAGCGTCGACGAGATCGCGGTGCTGCCGTCGGTGTCGGCGGCCGCGTACCAGGTGGCGTCGACCCGGGACTGGAAGTCGCGCTCCCGGATCGTCAGCACCGACCTGGAATTCCCCTCAGTTGCCCATGTTTGGCTGGCGCAGCGCGGAAACGGCGCGCAAGTCTCATATGTCGAGGATCGGTCAGGTGTGGTCCATGCCGAGGACTACCAGGCTTTGATCAACGAGAGCTGCGGGCTGGTTTCGGTGCCGCTGAACTCGTATCGCAATGGCGTAAGGCTGCCGGTCAAGGAAGGATCATCGAAACAGCGCGAGCCGCCGGTGCGTTGACGTTCGTCGACGCTTACCAAGGCGCCGGCGTGGAGCCGATCGACGTACGAGAGCTCGGCTGCGACTTCCTGGCCGCCGGTTCGCTCAAATACCTGCTCGGCATTCCGGGAATCGCTTTTCTCTATGCACGGGAAGGTGTTCTGGACGATCACGAGCCGCCGGCGACTGGCTGGTTTGGTCGGCGGAACCCGTTCGCCTTCAATCCGCGCGAAATCGACTATCCGGCGAACGCGCGACGGTTCGAAAGTGGCACGCCGGCGATCCCGGCCGCCTATGGCGCGGTCGCTGGCATGCGCGTACTGAGTGAACTCGATCAGGACACGGTTCGTACGCATGTGGGGAAACTGAGCCAATACGCCCACGACACGCTGGTCGCGGACGGGGAGCGGCTGGGGTCACCCGCCGACGCAGCACTGCGGGGACCGCAGGTGGCGATGCTGGACGCCAACCCGAACGAGCTGGCCGGCTATCTCGCCGGCCGCGGCATTGTCACCAGCCCACGCGGTGAGCTGCTGCGGATCGCCCTGCACTACTACAGCGCCGTCGAAGACATAGACGTCCTCGCTGCCGCCATTCGCGAGTATCGACGAACCGGAGGATGACGGCCATGGAGGTCACCGGAGTGGCTCAGGAATCGCTTGAGGATTCACCGAAAGATCCGGCGGCGCTGCATCGACGTCTCACGTCCCGCCAGCTCACCATGATCGGCATTGGCGGCGCTATCGGCACCGGCTTGTTCCTTGGATCGACGCTCGCGATCAGCCACGCCGGCCCATCGGCCGTCATCGCGTACGTCCTCTGTGGACTGATCGCGCTGGTCATTTCCTGGGCGCTGGCCGAAATGGTGGTGGTGCATCCCGACGCCGGCGCGTTCGGCACCATCGCGCACTCGTACGTTGGCGCCTGGGCTGGTTTCGTCATCCGTTGGACGTATTGGTTCGGCCAGGTCATCGCCATCGGCGGCGAAGAAGTGGTCGCGGCCGGCATCTACATCCAGTTCTGGTGGCCGCAGGTTCCGCTCTGGATTCCAGTGGTGGCGTTCTCGGTCGTCATTCTCGGCGTCAACGCCTCGATGGTGAGCATTTTCGGTACGCTCGAATACTGGTTCTCCATGATCAAGGTCACCGCGATCGCTGTTTTCGTGATCCTCGGAGTGGTCCTGATCTTCTTTGGTCTGCCGGGTCAACCCGCGCACGGCCTGTCCAACCTGACCTCGCATGGTGGATTCTTTCCCAACGGTGTCAGTGGTCTCGGCCTGGCCATGGTCTTCGCGCTGTTCAGCTACATCGGCACCGAGGTGGTCTCGGTGACCGCGGCCGAGTCGAAAAACCCGCGCCACGACATCCCCAAGGCTGCCCGGCAAATGGTCCTGCGGATGGGATTGTTCTACGTCCTGGCCATCCTGGTCATCGTCACGGTGGCACCGTGGACAGTGGCGGCCCAAGGTGGCACGTTGGGTTCCAGCCTTCCATTCGTGAGAGTCTTCGCCGCCGCGAATATTCCGGCCGCCGCCGGCATCATGAACTTCGTGGTGATCACCGCCGCGTTGTCCAGTGCGAACACGAATCTGTACGTGACGACTCGGATGATGCATTCGCTCGCGCTGCACAGACTCGCTCCCCGTTGGACCGGAAGACTGACCAGGCGCGGTGTCCCGCGAAACGCGCTGGTGCTGTCGGCGCTGGGCATGGCCGCCGCGACCCTGCTGTCCGTACGACAGAATTCGCAAGCATATCTGGTGATTTTCGGGGTCGCGCTGTTCGCCGCGATCGTGGTCTGGATTCTGATCCTGGTCACCCATTTCGTCTTTCGGCTTCGGCGTACCAAACTCGGACTGCCGGACTCGCCGGTCCGGCTGCTGGGTGCCCCGGTGACCTCAGGAGTGGCCGCGGTGTTCCTGACGGCGGTGCTGCTGTCCACGTTCTTCGTGCCGGGCCTGGACCCGGCCTGGAAATTCGGGATCCCGTTCTTTTTGTCCTGCTGTTGGCCATTTACGCGGTGGTGCGCCGCCGCACTCAAGGCGACAAGAACCTGCTGACGGCGGAGCTCGAACGCCACCAGAACCTCCCATAACCAGCGGTGCGCACGGGATGCGGGATCCGGACAGAACCAGCGTTGTCGGGATATCGGGTGGGTCGGTGCGCGCTTAGCGTTGCTGGCATGACCAAGCCGACTGTGACCGAGTCCGCGGTGGTGACCGCGGCCCGGCTGACCAGCGAAATCGAGAAGATCTTTGGCGCCCTCGGCTATTCGCCGGCGGCCGCGCGGACCGTTGCCCAGTCGTTGGTCGACGCGGATCTTCGGGGCGTGGCCTCGCATGGCGCGCTGCTGGTGCCCATGTACGTGGAGCGCATTCGGAGCGGCTCGGTGAGCCGCTCCGAATTCGCCGAGGTGGTCCAGGATTTTGCTGCGGTGGCCGCCCGGCACGGGCTCGGTCAACTCAGCGGCGACCAGGCGATGCGGATGGCGATCGAGAAGGCGCACGACTTCGGGATCGGCGCGGTCGTCGTACGGCACGCGTTCCACTTCGGCGCCGCCTTCCGGTACGCGAAAGCGGCGGCCGACGCCGGGTATGTGGGTCTGGCGGCGGCGAACACCCGGCCGCTGATGCCGGCGCCGGGCGGTGCGCGACCGGTCGTGGGTAACAACCCGCTGGCCGTCGCGGTACCGCTGCCGGACTCCCCGCCCATCGTGCTCGACATGGCGCTTTCTGAGGCGGCGTTGGGAAAGATCCGGCTGGCCGGGCAGGAAAGCCGGGAGATCCCGGCCACCTGGGCGACCGACTCCACCGGTGCACCGACCACGGATCCGGTGGCCGCGCTGGCCGGGATGCTGTTGCCGACCGGCGGCCCGAAAGGGTACGGCCTCGCGTTGATCGTCGACGTACTCACCGGTGTCCTGTCCGGCGGTGCCTTTGGCAGTGACGTACGTGGTTTGTACGCCAACACCGCGGTGCCCAACGACTGCGCGCATTTCTTCCTGGCGATCAATCCGGCGGCTTTCGGTCCAGCCGCGGATTTCGGCCGCAATGTGCGTCGGCTGGCTGACGAAGTCGTCGGGTCGCCCACCAGACCCGGCACGGACCGGGTCTTCCTGCCCGGCCAGGTCGAGTACGAGCGCGCCGAGGCCACCGCTGAGTCGGGCATTCGGATCAGCGGCAGCGTTCTCGCGGCACTGCGCGAAACAGCTGAGAGCGTCCAGAACGGAGCCAGTCGATGAAGACAAGTTTTGACGCCACTGGCGAGGTTCTCGTGGTCACTGGCGGCGCGAACGGCATCGGCGCGGCGCTCGCCCGCGGGTTTGTCGAGGCCGGCGGAAACACCGCGATCCTGGATATCGTGCGGAGCCCCGACATCGACGGCCTTTCGCAGTATCAGGTCGACGTCTCGGATCGCGATGCCGTATTCGCCGCGATCGAGGCAATAGTCGCCGAACATGGCCGCGTCGACGCCCTGGTGTGCGCCGCCGCGGTTCAGCCGCGTACCGAGGTGGCCGACATGGATCCCGCGCAATGGCGGCGCACGCTCGCCATCAACTTGGACGGAGTCGTGTGGGCCTGCCAGGCTGCGCTGCCGCACATGATCGAGCAGCGCCGCGGCTCGATTTTGGTGTTCGCGTCGGGATTGGCGCACCTGGGCCGGGCGCAGGCTTCGGCGTACGCGGCCAGCAAAGGCGCGCTGATCTCGTTTGCCAAATCGTTGGCGGCCGAGGTGGCGCAGCACCGGATCCGGGTCAACACGGTGTTTCCCGGCGTGATCGACACCCCGCAGTTTCGGGCCGCCAACCCGGACGGGCCCGAGCGCGCGCATTGGGCTGCCACCACCGGAATCGGTACGCCTGAAGATGTCGTGGGGCCGCTGCTTTTCCTGCTGTCGGACGCCGCCACCATGACCGGTTCCACCCTCACCCGTGACCGTGCCTACCCGAAGGAGTGAGTCGGATGCCTCAGAATCCGGTGATCGTCGCCGGCGCGGCGGCCCGGTCGGCCTGATCACCGCGCTCGGCTTGGTCCATTACGGGATCGAAGTGGCTGTTTTCGAGGAAGATGACCAACTGTCGTTGGACACCAAGGCCGGCACAGTTCTCACCCGTACGGTCGAGGTCCTCGACCGGTACGGCGCCGCGCAGGACGTGCTCGCCGCTTCGCTGCGGATCGACGAGATCGGCGACATCGACCGCGCCACCGGGACGGCCAGAGCCAGCGTGTACACCGGCGCACTCGCCGGCGACACCCGGTTTCCCTTTGTCATCAACATTCCCCAGCACCATTTGGAACCGGTGTTGCGGGACCGGCTGGAGCAGGTCGCACCTGGGAGCGTCCACATGGGACACCGGGTGACCGGATTTTCCCAGAGCGCGGACCACATCGACGTCACGGTCGAGTCGCCAGAGGGCGCCAAGACGGTACGCGGCAGCTATTTGCTCGCCTGCGACGGTGGTCGTTCGCAACTGCGGGAGGCGCTCGGCATCGCGGTCGAGGGACACACCCTGGCGCAGCGATACATGCTCGTGGACCTTGAGGTCGACCTGGATGAGGCCAATCCGCGGGACTACCCGTATCTGGCCTATTTCGGTGATCCGCGGGAATGGATGATCCTGGTCAGGCAGCCGCACTGCTGGCGGTTTCTCTATCCGTTGGAACCCGGACAACCCGAGCCCGACCGGGCGGAGCTGACGGCGAAGGCCCAGCGGTTTATCGGTGATGTCGACGGTCTGCGAGTGTTGGGCACCAATGTCTATCCGGTCCACCAGCGGGTCGCCAACCGGTGGCGAGACGGCCGAATTTTCCTGATGGGCGACGCCGCTCATCTGATTACCCCGATGTGGGCGCTTGGACTCAATACCGGGGTGCTGGATGCGTCGAATCTGCCGTGGCGCCTCGCCTGGGTGTTGCGCGGCTGGGCGGATCAGCGGCTGTTGGACGGGTACGAGCGGGAGCAGTCGCCGGTGGCGATCCGCGGGTCGGGGGAGATGGCCGAGGCGGCCCGGGCGTACATGGACCGGCGGTCCAGCGAGGTGTCGGCGATGGCCGGTGGGCGTTGGGGGGTGGCGGTGACCCGGTCGTTGTTGGGCGTACGGCTGGATGTGGATGGCCGTGGCGACTGGTCGATGATCGCTTCCGGCGACGCGCCGCAGCCGGTCGGCACCGGCGACCGGCTGCCGGACGTACCGGTTTTTCGGTCCGCGCGGCCAGGTCTGGCTGCATGATCTGACTCGCGACTCGTTCGTCGCTTTCTATTTCACCGATGTACGCCGCCGCCCGCGGATTCCCACCGCCGAGGTTCCCGGCCTCAGCCGCCATTTGGTGAGCCGCTGGGACGCGCCATTGGACTCCGGCCTGCGAGACCGCGCGTTGTTCGATCCGGGAGAGCGTGCCACCCACCGGATCGGTGTCCTTCCCGACACCGCTGTGTTGGTACGGCCCGACGGCCACGTGGCGGCGATCGTACCGATTGACCCGACCGACGAGACCAAAGATCCGGTCCGTGACATTTACGTCCAGATAACGCAAGGAGCGACCCGATGACCGCCGGCCAGATCGTGGAATCGCCCAGTGGCGAGAAAGTCGTGCTCGGCGAGATCGGGCAAACCATCCTGTTGGACAACTCGCGGATCCGGATCTGGGAAGTGGCGCTGGAACCCGGCCAGACGCAGCCGTGGCATCTGCACCACAACCCCTATCTCGTGGCGAACCTGGAATCCTCGCCGTGCCATATGGACTGGCTCAATGGCGATCCGGCCCGCTTTCTCGAAGAAACCGTGGGTGGGGTCATTTTCCGGCCACCATCGCCGGTGCACATGCTCACCAACGATGGCGACCGGTCGTACCGCAACCGGCTCGTCGAGCTGAAGGACCTCGGTGAGGAAGCGGTGGGCGACTCGACGACCGGATCGCCCGGAGCTCCACTTTCCGGGCTGCCGGTGGTCTTCGAGAACGAGGAAGTTCGGGCGTACAGCGTCGAACTGGGACCTGGTGGTGAGCGGCTGGCGCTGTCGCCGGACAGCGCGGCGTACGTGTGGATCGGACTCGCTGGCGGTGAAGTGTCGTACGAGCCAAGCGAACTCACCGAGGGCGTCGGCCGGCTGGTCGAGCTGAAATATCTGGGGGAGCGGCGATGACTTTCGTGACACCGAAACCGGACGGGATCGGCGACGACGAGTGGGCCGCCAACGTGTCCGAACCTGCCGCATACTCGGGCGAAGCACCGGACCGCTCTCGCGAGCACACCGAGGCCGGGCCGAACGGCGAGGTTCTTGGTCGCTTCCGGGAAATTCTGTTGCACACCAAGGATCTGAACTGGGTGGACAAGACCTGGCCGGCCTGTCTCACAAGATGCTGTGGCGGGACGATACCTCCGGTGCCTCCATCGCGTTGGTTCGGTTCCAACCGGGTGCGGGGATTCCGTCCAGGCATTCGCACGCGTCGAACCAGTTCATGTTCTGCCTGCGTGGTCGCTACACGTACGTGCCGCCGACCGGTCTGACGTTGACCGAGAGCTCGTTCTACTGGAATCCGAAGGGAAGTCTGCACGGTCCCACCCGCGCGGACGAGGAGACCGTGCTGCTGGAGATCTACGACGGCCCGCACTATCCGACCCAGCCCGACTGGTATTCCAGTTCCGCCGACGCCCGCTGAGGAAATCATGCCGAAGAACGAAATCGTGTCCGACCAGCTGGCTGTCCCGAACGGGCATTTCGCGCAGGCCACCGTCGCCGGACCCGGCCGGTTGGTGTTCATCTCCGGAATGACCGCCCGCAACACCGAGGGCGGCATCACCGGCGTCGGTGACATCACCGCGCAAACCCATCAGGTGTGCCAAAACCTGCGAGCCGCCATTCAAGCCGCTGGCGGCACGCTGGAGGACATCGCCCGGGTCGATGTGTACGTACGAGACATGAACGACTTCGACGCCATCCATGCCGTACGACGCCAGTACTTTACCGGCGTCGCACCGGCTTCGACCATGGGTCGAGGTGTCCAGGTTCGTGAAAGAGGAATATCTCATCGAGATCAACGCCATCGGAGTGCTGTCATGAAACTTGCCACCGCGATCGTCGACGGCGAACGGCGGCTCGGCGCGATCACGTCCGATGACACCGAAATCGCGTTGCTCCCAGGATCTCTCGATGACGTCGTCCGCAGCGGCACCCTGGAATCCGTACGCGACGCGGCCGCGCAGGCGCCGACGATCGCGCTGGCGGGCATCCGGCTGGCAGCGCCACTGAGCCGCTTCAACCGGGACATCCTGTGCACCGGCTGGAACTACTGGGACCATTTCGAGGAATCCAAGGGCAAACGAGAAGGCCAGGATCCGGCCGAGGCGCCGAAGCACCCGACTTTCTTCACCAAAGGCCCGGACACCGTCATCGGCCCCGCCGACGACATCGCGTACGACCCGGACCTGTCGGCGAAATGGGACTACGAAGCCGAAGTCGTGCTCGTCATCGGCCGCGACGGACGTGATATCCCCGAAGAACAGGCCTGGGAGCACGTTTTCGGGTTCTGTGTCGCCAACGACGTGTCGCAGCGCGACCTGCAACGTGCCCACGGCGGTCAGTGGCTCAAAGGCAAAAGCATCGACGCGACCATGCCGCTCGGGCCGTGGATCACCACCACCGACGAGATCGACGACCCGTACGGCTTGCAAATCCAATGCGAGATCAACGGCGAGCTGCGACAAGACGCGTCAACAAAACAAATGGCCTTCCGCTTCGAGCGACTCATCGCCGAACTGAGCCGCGGCATGACCCTGCGAGCCGGGGGACGTGCTGCTCACCGGCACGCCCAGCGGCATCGGAAATGCCCGTGACCCGCAGGTTTTCCTTGCTGAGGGCGACCTGGTGGTGACCCGCGTCCGCGGTCTGGGCACCCTGGCGAACCGGCTGACGCGATGAGTCTCGTCGCCTCGATCAACGACCTCGAACAGTGGATCCGCGGCGAGTTCACCGTGCTCAACACCGAGCTGGAGGAGAGATCTACTACTTCGGTGCGAAGGCGATCATTCTCGACGGCCGCGCTGATGTTGACGCGCTGACCCGGCGCCTCGTACGGGACGGTGGATCCCTGATCAGCGAGGTCACCGAGCATCGGGAGCTGCCGCCGGACGCCGGTGCTCGTTATGAGCTGTTGGGGATGGTTGGCTTTTATCTCGGCGCTTGCCGCCGGCACGAAGTGGAGCCCGACCAGGCACAGTTCGCGCCGCTCGCACAGGCATTGGCCGCGTCGCTGGAAGTGGCGCCCCGGTTTTCGTCCGCCCACCAGCATATCCACAACCGGGCGGTCGCCGGGGTGTTCTACCGTTTCACCACGTTGGACAGCGAGCGCATTTTCCTGACGTACAACGGGTTGGCCGTGATGGCGTACCGCCGCGCCGCGCACGCGCTGCTCAGCATTCCCACGCTGGGCGTCTCGAATCCGTTGGCCACCTACCATTTCGCGGACGCGGTGGCAGCGCTGCGGGACGTGGTGCACTATCACCAGCTGCTCGCGGACGAGCTCGACCGCGACCGCTTCTTCTACAACATTCGGCCGTATTTCAAGAGCTATCGCGTCGGCGCCCGCGAGTTCCGGGGTGCGAACGCCGGAGATTTCGCCGCTGTCAACGCGATCGACGTGTTGCTCGGGCTGTGTTCGCCGCACGACTCGTTCTACCAGTGGGTGCTCGCCGACAAATACCCATACCTCGCCCCTGAGGACCAGATCGCGCTCCGCGCGCTCGTGACCACCGAGTCACTGCTGGATCTGCTTGTCCGTGAGCTGGAGGCTGGGCCGGTGAATCCACCGCTGCGAGAGAATGCCGAGCTGTTTCTGAGCGCCTGCAAGCAACACGGCGCCGCGACGGTCTTTCACCATCAGAAACTGGTGATCCCGTATTTGCAGGAGCCGGCGGCCAACGTCTCCGAAGAACGTCAGTCGGACATGACGGCCAGCGGGCCGCCGCTGGCGGATGTCATCGAGACTTTGGCTCAGCGCGGGATTTGCGGGCGGCCCGGCAGCGCCCGGGCCTGGTGACGGCCGGTGCGAAGCTCGACCGTGTCCGGGTGCTCCTGGGGAGGTCCGCAGATGGCTAGCACCGATGTCCACACTCACTTGGCGCCCATTTTGCCGGGTACGACCGAAGGAGTCGAGGAAGCCGGCGATGGCCGGCTCGTCGTGGACGGCCACCGGGTCGGCGCCCCCGGGCTGTACGACGCTGAGCGACTCGCCGGGCACCTGGTGGAGAATGGCGTGGACCGGGCATGGGTGTCGGCGCCGCCACCCTTTTACCGACAGTGCTTGGAATCTGAGCAGAGCCGCAGCTGGGTACGGGCCTTGGACGACGGCCTGCGCGCCCGCCTGGACGGCCAGCAGACGCTCGACCGGTTGACGTACTTGCCATTCGACCGGCCGCGGGTCGCTCTCGAGCTGGTCGAGGACATCGACGACTCGGTGGGCTGGACCGCATCGGCGGGCGGCGGCTCGGTCGCCCTCGACGACCCGGCGCTGGAACCCCTGTGGTCCGCGCTGAGCGCGCTGCGCAAACCCCTCCTGCTGCACCCCGGTGAGTCGCCCGACTCGCGGATGGACCTGCACTACCTGTCGAACTTGTTGGGAAACCCGGTCGAGACCGGACTCGCGACCGCCGAACTCGTGCTCGGCGGCGTTCTCACCCGGCACCCGGACCTCAAGATCATCCTGGTGCACGGCGGTGGCGTCGTACCAGCGGTCGTCGGCCGGTGGTCGCGCGGCGTCGCCACCCATCGACCGGGCATCGCGCCGGGCATCGCGGACCCCGCCATCACCGTCCGCCAGCTCTGGAGCGACTGCCTCGCGCACAGCCCGGCGGTCGTCGACCTCGCGCTGGCGACCTTCGGGGCGGACCACCTCCTGCTGGGCAGCGACTATCCGTTCCCGATGGGCCTCGAGGATCCGTACGAGGCGCTTGCCCATCTCTCGCCCGAGCTACGGCATCGCATCGCCACCAACGTCGAGAACGGCCTGATTGGGCCGACACGAACGCGCAGCGGGGAGAGTACGTAGGATCTTCGGCATGTCAGAAGACTGCTTGTTCTGCCGAATCGTGGCCGGGGAAATCCCGGCCACGGTCGTGCGTGACGAAGCGCGGACGCTGGCGTTTCGGGATGTCAACCCGCAGGCGCCAACGCACGTTCTCGTCATCCCCAAGCGGCATCTCCCGAATGCCGCCGCGGTGCTGGCCGACGATCCCACGCTGCTCGCGGACCTATTCGCGGGTGCGGTCGAGGTCGCCGCGTCCGAAGGCCTCGGCGATGGCTATCGGTTGGTCTTCAACACCGGGGAAAGCGCTGGCCAGACGGTCTTCCATGCCCACTTGCACCTGCTCGGCGGCCGCGGATTCCAGTGGCCGCCCGGATGACCGACGGGACCCCAGTGACGGAGAAAAGCGACCACCCCAAGGCGGCTACCAGCGCGTACGAGCGCGAGGTGCGGCTGTTGCAGCGGGACCACCGGGTGCCCGTCGGTGTCGGCGGCGCTGGCCCGCCAGGACCGCCCGCTCTGGACCCTGGAGGTGGCCGGGCCGGAGCTGGCCAAGGGCACCGACGCGCAGTACCGGATCGGCTCGGTGACCAAGACTTTCACCGCCGTGCTGGTGATGCAGGCCCGCGACGCCGGCCTGCTCGACCTGGACGACACGGTCGCCCAGCACCTGGACGTGCCGCGCCATGGCGACCTGACTATCCGGCGGCTGCTGTCACACAGCTCAGGCCTCGCCCGCGAGCCGTACGGCGACGTGTGGGACACCCTGGACGTACCGGACAGCGGCAAGCTGCTCGCCGACCTGACGCACATCGAGTCGGTGCTGCCGACTTCGCGCCGTTTCCACTACTCCAACCTCGGCTTCGCGATCCTCGGCCACCTGGTGGCCCGGCTCGCCGGCAGCACTTGGGGAGGAACTGGTCGTCGACCGGTTGATCCGCCCGCTCGGCCTGACCCGTACGACGGTGACCCAGCAGGGGCCCCGGTTGCGCAGGGCTACCTCGTCGACGCCTTCAGCGAGCGCGTACGACCCGAGACCGGCCTGGATTTCGGCGGTGTTGGGCCGGCGGCGCAGCTGTGGAGCACGGCCGCGGACATGGCCACCTGGGCCGCGTTCCTGGCCAAACCGGACGAGAAAGTGCTGGCCGGGTCCACTGTGGACGAGATGGTGCACCCGCTGATGGTGACCGACGAGATGGACTGGAAACTCGCCCTCGGTCTCGGCCTGATGGTCGTCCCGCGCGGCGACCGGGTCGTACACGTCGGCCACACCGGTGGGGGATGCCGGGCTTCATCGCCGGCGTCTTCTGCGACCGGGCGTCCGGCGTCGCGCGGCGGTCCTCGGGGCGTCCGGTACGGCCGGGCAGATCGCCGCGGTACCGCACAAGCTGCTGGAGCTCTCCGCCGAGCTGGACGAGCCGCAGATCCAGCCGTGGGTGCCCGGCGAGGCGCCGCCGGACGAGATCGTCAGCGTGCTCGGACATTGGTGGACCGAGGGCACCCAGTTCACCTTCAGCTGGAAGGACGGCAAGCTGGAAGGGCGGGCCGCCGGCCAGCCCAAGCAGATCCCGCCGGCGATCTTCGAGCGGCTCACCGCCGACCTCTACCGCACGGTCTCGGGCCGCGAGGCCGGTGAGCACCTGCGCCTCACCAGGGGCGACGACGGCAAGGTCGTACGAATGAACTGGGCGACCTACCGGGTCACCCGGGACCAGCAGACTTTCTGAGCCAAATAATGCCGGCGGGCTGTCGGTCGCCAGCGGTAGAATGGGGACTCCACAGCAGACCGGACCCAGAGACAGAAGGCAGGCGAGACCAGGCCCGTTGCGGCAGCCCATGGCCCAGATATCCCAGAAAACTCAGATATCCGAGAAAGCTCAGGCATCCCAGGCGCCCCAGCCCGCGGACGGCACCGAGGCCAAGACCCGGATCGTCGTGCCCGACACTCATCGGATGGTGAGCTTGTTGGGGTCCCCACGAGGTCCTCAAGGCGGTCGAGCAGCACGTGAAGGCCGACGTGCACGTCCGTGGCAACGAGATCACGCTGACCGGCGAGCCGGCCGACAACGCGTATGCGGAGCGCCTGATCGGCGAGTTGCTGACCGTCCTTGAGCGCGGCGAGGAGCTCACCCCCGACACCGTGCGGACGGCCGCCGGCATGCTCGACGCTGGTACGAGCGAGCGCCCCGCCGAGGTCCTCACGCTCAGCATCCTGTCCCGGCGTGGTCGTACGATCCGGCCCAAGACGCTCAACCAGAAGCATTACGTCGACGCCATCGACAACCACACGATCGTGTTCGGGATCGGTCCGGCCGGCACCGGCAAGACCTACCTGGCGATGGCCAAGGCCGTCCAAGCGTTGCAGGCCAAGCAGGTCAACCGGATCATCCTGACCCGGCCGGCGGTCGAGGCCGGCGAGCGGCTGGGTTACCTGCCGGGCACCCTGTTCGACAAGATCGACCCGTATTTGCGGCCGCTTTACGACGCCTTGCACGACATGCTGGACCCGGAGACCATCCCGAAACTGATGGCCGCCGGCACCATTGAGGTCGCGCCGCTGGCGTACATGCGTGGTCGCAGCCTGAATGACGCGTTCATCATTCTGGACGAGGCGCAGAACACCACGCCGGAACAGATGAAGATGTTCCTCACCCGGCTGGGGTTCGGCTCCAAGATTGTGGTCACCGGCGACGTGACGCAGGTCGACCTGCCCGGTGGCCAGATGTCCGGCCTGCGGGTGGTCAGGGAGATCCTGGAAAACGTGGAGGACATCCATTTCGCGACGCTGACCAGTGCGGACGTGGTGCGGCACCGGTTGGTGGCCGACATTGTCGACGCGTACGGGCAGTGGGACGCCGATCACGCGACTTCGTCGGCCCCGGCGAGGGTCCGTGGCCAGCGGTCCGGGCGCGGCCTGCCGAACATGTCCAGTCAACAGGTCGACACCCAGGCGGTG
>NZ_WOTO01000090.1 GCF_010993775.1 Fodinicola feengrottensis
GAGGCGGACAAGGGCCTCGCTGACATGCCTTATCCGCCCAACTACCCCAAAATGCCAGGCGAGCCGATGCGCGTTCAACCCTCCCGCGCCAAAACTCCCGAACCCGAAGCCGCCACGGAATAATTCCTGCCAACTGGACCGGTCGCCGGGGGTGCGGGGGAGAATGAGGTGCGTGTTCGAGGGATTTGAGGAATTCGACGTTCGTACGGCCGGCGCGACGATTCATGGGCGGGCGGGGTGGTGCCGGGCCGGCTGTGCTGTTATTACACGGAATTCCGGAAACGCATCTCATGTGGCATCGGGTGGCGCCCGAGTTGGCGCGCGAGTACACGGTGATCGCCACTGACCTGCGTGGATTCGGTGACAGTGGAAAACCGGCGAGTGCGCCGGATCATTCGCCGTACAGTATGCGGGAAATCGCCCGTGACCAGGTGGAAGTGATGCGGGAGCTGGGATTTCGCGAGTTCGCCGTGGTGGGGCACGATCGTGGGGCGCGGTGCGCCTACCGGATGGCGCTTGACCATCCGGACGTCGTCGACCGCCTCGCGGTGCTCGACGTGATCCCGACCGGTGACTCCTTTCGGCTCGCCGACAAGGATTTCAGCCTCGGATTCTGGGTGTGGTCCTTCCTGGCCGCCGCGGAGCCGGTGCCGGAAACGTTGATCGCCGGTGCGCCGGACGTTTTCGTCAACCACATGCTCGATGCGTGGTCAGCTGAGATCGATGTTTTTCCGACCGATATTCGCGCCGAATATATCGAAAAATTCCGTGACCCGGCGACTGTGCACGCTATTTGTGAAGAATACCCGCGCGGCCGCGACGCTGGATTTCCAGCACGACGAAGCTGATCGCGGTCAGCGCCGGATCAGTTGCCCCGTACTGGCGCTCTGGAGTGCCACCGGTGCGGTGGCTTCCTGGTACGACCCAGTGCAGATCTGGCGCGCTTGGGCCGACGATTTCCGTGGTTTCCCGGTCTCCGCAGGCCATTTTCTCCCCGAGGAAGCGCCTGAGGAGACGACCGCGCACCTGCTCAGCTTTCTCGCGGAGTAGCCGCCAGTACGGGAAGGACCACTTCATCGATGATCTCGGCGATGGCCGCGTCGCTCACCGGCATGCCGTAAATCATGGATTCATTGCGCATCAAATCGAAGGGGAGGCGGGCGAGCCGCGGGCTGATCTCGGTCGTGGTGATCTCGCCGCGGGCCACCGCTCGCTGCAGAACTGGCCGTAAGATCCGGGCGCGGGCGAAAGAGGTGATCTGCACGGCCGCGGCCGACCCGCGCTGAAGGTTTCGGTGGCCGCGGCCGACTCCGGGTCGCTGAAGGTTTCGGTGATCAGCCCCGGAATGAGGTCGCCGGGGACCAGATCGAAGCGGTGCGCCACTCGCTGGAGCAGGGCGATCAGGTCTGACCGCAGGCTGCCGGTGTCCGGCAGATCATCCCAGCCGGGCAGGCTGTGTTGCATCGCCGCGAGCACCAGTGCGGCACGGCTCCGCCAGCGGCGGTAAATGACCGGTTTGCTGGTCCTGAGCGCGGCGGCCCGGGTAGCCGCTGCCGGTTCCGCTGGTCCAGCGCCTCGGCAACCCGAACTTCCCCGGGCCCTTTCGCGACCAGCCGGCGGTGGCGATCCTGCGGCGGGGGCCCGCGCGAGCGCTCCGTCCGTGCTGATCGGGACCGACGCCCCCGAACACGGCCGGCAGCGCAGGATGGTCATCCCGAGTTTCGCGGTACGTCGGATCGCCGCTCTCAAGCCCGGCATCCAGCGCATTGTCGACGCCCGACTGGACGCCATGGAAGAACATGGCGGACCCATTGATTTGGTCGCCTCGTACGCGCTGCCGATCCCGTCGATGGTCATCTGCGAGTTGCTGGGGGTGCCGTACGCCGATCACGAGTTTTTCGAGGAAAAGTCGCGACTCCGGTTGGATGAGGAGCGAGGACCGGCGGCGTTCATGGAACTCCGGGAATACCTCGACAACTCATCAAGGCCAAGCAGGCGAACCCGGGCGATGGTCTGCTCGACGACTTGATCGCCGAGCAGACCAAGCAGGGCCGGCTGGACCGTGAGGAGTTGGTGGCCTTCGCGATCGTTCTGTTAATCGCCGGCCACGACACTACGGCCAACGTCATCACCCTCGGAACCGCCGCGTTGCTGGAAAATCCGGAGCAGCTGGCCGCGTTGCGGGCCGACCCGGAGCTGATCCCGGCCGCGGTCGAGGAGCTGCTGCGGTATGTCAGCCTCGTCAGCGCGCTGCCGCGAGTCGCCAAGGAGGACATCGAGATCGGTGGCGAGGTCATCCGGGCCGGCGACAGCATGATGATTGGGCTCGCGAGCGCCAACTATTCCGCCGATTTCGTGGCGCGGCCCGATGATCTCGACATTCACCGGGCCAGTCGGCATCACGTGGCTTTCGGCTACGGGATTCACCAGTGCCTCGGCCAGAACCTCGCCCGCGCCGAGCTGGAGATCGCATTCCGTCACTGTTGAGCCGCTTCCCCGAGCTGCGACTCGCCAAGCCGGTCGACCAGCTGGAAATCCGGGCCGGATTCATCGCCGGTGTGGTGGATCTGCCGGTCAGTTTCTAGCTTTCCAGCCGCCCCGCGAAGGTAACGATACGGCTCACAAAAACCGAGCCGTATCGTTACCTTCGCGGGGCGGGGGCGTTAGGGCTGGTTGTCCACCGGGTGGGTTTTAGTTGTTGGGGCAGATGGTGTTCGGGGCTGGCACCTTGCCGTCGATCAGGTAGTCGTCGACGGCCGTACGGATGCACTGGGTCTGCGGGTAGGCGGTGTGCCCTTCGCCTTGCCAGGTGAGGACGACGCCGGTGCCGAGCAGCTTGGCCAGCCGGGCGGTGTTCTGGTACGGCGTGGCCGGGTCGTTGGTCGTGCCGACGACGACGATCGGCGGGGCACCGGTGGCGGCGCCGATCTGGTACGGGTCGCGCTTGGTCGGCCACACCACGCAGCCCAGCAGGCTCATGGCCAGCGGCGCGCCCATCAGCGGATATTTGGACCGCCACTGGGACTGCAGCTGGCGGACCTTGTCGACGGTCAGGGTCTCACTGTCGTCGTCGCAGTTGACGGTGGTGTTCGCGTCCACCTCGTTGTTGTACGAGCCGTCCTGCTGTCGGCCGTTGTACTCGTCGGCGAGTTGCAGCAACCGCTGCGGCGAGCCGCTCAAAGTCTCAGCGACCGCGGATGCCATCACCGGCCACAGCGACTTGGCGTAAAGCGCCTGGATAACGCCCGTGAAAGCGAGGCCATCGGTGAGCTTGCGGCCGTCCGGCAGTGGGATCGGGTTGGTCTTGAGCTGCTGGAGCAGCCGCTTCACGGTGCCGCGGGCGTCCGGGCCGATGGGGCACGAGCCGGCGTGCTGCTGGCAGTCGGCGGCGAAGTTGCTGAACGCCTTTTCGAAGCCGGCAGCCTGGCCTTCGCTGGACTGCACCGAGGTCAGTTGCGGGTCGACCGCGCCGTGAGCACGAAGGCCCGGATGTTGGCCGGGAACAGGTGCGCGTACACCGCTCCGAGCTCGGTGCCGTACGAGAAACCGAGGTAGGTGATCTTCGAGTCACCCACGCCGGCCCGGATGGCATCCAGGTCGCGGGCGGTCTGCTCGGTGCTGAACAGGCCCAGGGTGTTCGGATACGCCTGCTGGCAGAGCTGCCCGATCCGCTTGGACAGCGTGACCTGCTGGTCGAACTCCGACTGGCTGACCGGGTCGACGGTCTGCTCCGTGGACTGGTCCTTGACCGGGTTCGGGATGCACCGCACCGGCGCCGACCGGCCGATCCCGCGCGGATCGAAGCCAACCAGGTCGAAGCGGCCGGTCACCGCGGCCGGAATCGACCCAGCGAGGTCGACCGCGAGACCCAGCCCGGAAGCGCCCGGCCCGCCCGGGTTGACCAGCAGCGAGCCGATCCGGTTGGTCTGGTTTTTGGACCGGACCCGCAGCAGTTCCAGCTGGAACGTCGGCCCGGTCGGTTTGGCCCAGTCCTGCGGCACGGTGACGGTGCCGCAGCTGTACGAGAAGCGGGCATCCGCCTGGCCCTGACCGACATCGGCGATCACGTCCGGACATGGTTTCCAGGCCACCGGCGCCACGGGGGGGCCCCCGGCGGCCTGCCCGGACGAGGCGGGACCAGGGGAGAAGTCCCCCGTCACGGCCCGTGCGCCACAGCCGCTGAGGGCGATCAGCGCGGCCGCGACGAGCACGGAGACTGCCTTGCGGCGGCGACCCTGTCGCCGGAATACGCCGGTCACGCTTCTCCTCAGCTGTTGGTCTGCGCCCAGCGTAGAGGGATGCCGCTGCCCTGCTGTTCCTTCGGGTAGGGTTGAAGTCCCAGCAGCTGAGGAGGTGAGACCCATTACCCGTTCGTCAGGTCGGGTGCTCTCGTCTCACGGCTGCGGCTGTCGCCGGGCCTAACGCTAGGCGACCGCGAGAGCGCCCTTCGGCATCCCGAAAGGCACTCATGCCGTTTCCGCTTACCCCGATCTCGGTGAGCTTGTCCGTACGCTTCGAGCCGCCGGCTGTGTCTTCGCCGAGGACGAGGCCCAGCTGTTGCTGGCCGCCGCTGCCACCCCAGCGGACCTCGCCGTCATGGTCGACCGCCGAGCCGCCGGTCTGCCGCTGGAACACGTGGTCGGCTGGGCCGAGTTCTGTGGCCTGCGCATCGCCGTCGACCCCGGCGTCTTCGTGCCCCGCCGTCGTACGGAGTTCCTGGTCAGCCAGGCGCTCGCGGTCCCGAGCCCGGCCCGGCCGGTCGTGGTCGACCTGTGTTGCGGCTCGGGTGCGGTGGGCGCCGCGATCGCCGATGCGCTGGGCCTAGTCGAGTTGCACGCGGCGGGACGATCGAGCCGACGGCTGTACGCTGCGCCCGCCAGAACCTGCCGGACGGTGAAGTCCACCAAGGTGACCTCTTCGAGCCGCTGCCGGCCGCGCTGCGAGGCCGGATCGACCTGCTGGCGGCGAACGTCCCGTATGTCCCGACCGACGCGATCGAGCTGCTGCCGCCCGAAGCCCGGCTGCACGAGCCGCGCGTGGCGCTGGACGGCGGCGCCGATGGCCTGAGTGTGCTGCGGCGGGTGGCCGTACGAGCGCCGCAGTGGCTGGCGCCCAGTGGTCACCTGCTGGTCGAGACCAGCCAGGGGCAGGCGGCCAGCGCCGTCGAGGTGTTCACCGAAGCCGGCCTGCTGGCCCGTGCCGTCAGCTCAGAGGAAGCCGATGCCACGGTCGTCATCGGAAGCCTTCGGGATGGTCACCGCTGATAGCGCAGCAGCAGCATGCCGGAGTCTTCGAGGGCGTGTACGAGTGCGAAGTCGGTAGGCGGTGACGGCGGGCCGGCGCTGATGCGGGAGGCGCCAGGCCCGGCCACGATCGGGGCGAGGGTGAGACACAGCTCGTCGACCAGGCCGGCGGCTTGCAGCGAGCCGAACAGGGCTGGGCCGCCCTCGCAGAGCACCTGTCGCAAGCCGCGCTCGGCGGCGAGCGCCGGCAACGCCACCGCGAAGTCCACAGTGGAGGCTCCGGCCAGCACCACGTCGGCGACCTCGGCGAGCTTCTCCTGCCGATCGGCCGGGGAAGCCGCGTGGGTGACGACGATCGGGCGGACCGGAATGTCGGCGAAGACGTCCGTGTCGATGTCCAGCGCACTGGACACCACGACCAGCGTGGGAACCTCGGCGAGACCGGCCGCTCGTCGCCATTCGCGGCGGGCCGCGCCCAGAGACAGGCCCCGATATGACTCGGCGCGGACCGTACCGGCGCCGACCAGTACCGCGTCGGCCAGGTTCCGTAGGACCTTGAAAACCCGCATGTCCGGCGCCCCGGAAAGCCCGCCGGACCGCCCGTCGACCTCGGCCGCGCCGTCCAGGCTGGCCACGAAGTTCACCCGCAGCCGCGGTCGGGACCGGTCGGTCATCGCGTACAGCTCCGCGAGGTCCGCGTCGCTCACCTCACCGGGCGCGCCCGCCGGATGGATCAACCGCACCGCTCTCCACACCCTTCCACCTCAGCCAGCCCTCATCCCATCCCACCACGCTCACCGCCGCCCACCCGCAGGCCTCACCCATCGTCACGCTGGGTTGTCGGCAACGCCCCGTTGCGTGCGTCAGGCATCCAAGGCGGGCGGGGCGTTGCGGACAAAAGTGCAGAAGCTAGAGCGGGTCGTCTGGGTTGCCGACGGTGAGGGCGAGGGCCGTACGGGAGGTGACGCCGAGTTTGGCGTAGATCCGGGACAGGTGGCTCTCGACGGTCTTCGGGCTGACGAAGATCCGTTCGGCGACCTGCTTGTTGCTGTAGCCGCGGGCGATCAGGGACGCGATCTCGCGCTCGCGGGTGGTCAGCGAGTCGAGGCCGGCGTTGCCGGGGTGGGCCGGGCCGCCAGCGCGCCGCATCCGGGCGCCGAGCCGGCGTTGGGCGTCCACCACTTCGGCCAGCAGCTGCTGCGCGCCGCCGCGGGCGAAGAGGTCCTTCGCCATCCCGAGGGCGGCGAGCGCGCCGTCCCGGTCGCCGGCGCGGGCCAGCGCCTCGCCGGCGAGCAGCAGCTGCGCGCGGCCGACGCTGATCTGCATTTGTACGGCCGCGAAGTCGCCGGCGGCGGACAGCGCGGCGGTCGCCGCGGCGGCCGACTCGCCACGACCAAGCAGCACGTGGGCGTGTGCGAGCGCGGCGAACCCGGCACCCCGGCGACGGCACACCGCCGCCGCCTCGGTGGCCGCGTCCGCCCAGCGCTGCGCCTCGTCCAGCCGGTGTCGCCTGACCTCCGCATACGCCAGCAGCTCGAAAAGCCACGGCCGATAGGACGCCGGCAAGTGTCTTACGCCCTCCCCGACGGCCGCCAGGATCTCCTGCACTCCGCGCTCCGGCTGCCCGGCCACGATGCGCGCGTATCCGCCCTGCACCAGGGCCTCGCGGGCGTAGTACGGGTCGGGGGCACGGCTGGCCCGTACGGACCAGTTCGCCGCCTCGATCGCGGCGTCCAGCTGGCCGCGCACGACCGCGGCCCGGCACAGCGCGGTGGACGCCGCGACCTGCAGCTCGCCGACGCCGAGCAGGTGCGCCATCTCGGCGGCGTCCTCCGCGCAGCTGAACGCGTCGTCGAGCTGGCCGCGCCAGTAGTGCGCTTCGGACTTGTCGACCAGCAGGTTCGGTACGAGTTGGCGCTGCCCGGTGCGCCGAGCGATGGCCAGCGCCCGGGCGCTGTGCCGGATGGCGTCGTCGAAACGTTCGAGCGCGAGCTCGGCCCGTACGACTCCGGTGATCGCGCCGAGCCGCAGCGCCAGCTCCTCGTCGGCGGCCGCGTCGATCGCGGCCACCACGGACGGCAGCACGCTGGCCGCGTGTTCCACGTCGTCAGCGGTCTTGCCGGCGCAGGCCAGCACCCCGGCCGCGGCGGCCGCGTGCAGCCGGGCCGCGAGGGTGCTGCCGGTGGTCAGCGCCAGCCCGCGGATGGCCCACTCGCGGGCCTGCTCGACCTCGCTGCGGAGCAGGCAAAGGGTGGCGATCTCGCAGGTCAGCGACGCTTCCTCGTCTGGATAGCCGGGTTGCAGGCCGTCCAGAGTCTGGCGCATCATCGCGTACGCCTCGTCGTAAAGACCCAGCAGCCGCTCGACCCGTGCGCACGCCACCGCGACCGCGACCCGTTGCACGGGTGGGTCCGCCGGCAGCTCGCGGCGCAGCTGGTGCAGGATGCCGCGGCTCGCGGTGAGCTGGCCGGACATGAACAGCGCGGTGGCCCGGTGGGTGAGCAGCTCCAGTCGGCGCTCGGGATGGGTGTTGTCCTCGGAGTCGGCCAGCAGCCGCAGCGCACTCGCGGCCCAGTCAGCGGCGATCGCCGGCGCCCGGTCGAGCACCTGCGCGGCAGCCTCGGTCAGCGCGGCGATGGCCGCGTAGTCGCCGGGCTGCGCGGACCGCTCGATGTGGTGCGCCCGCTCGACCACCTGCCAGCCGCGCCGCTCGGCCGCGGCGGCGGCCCGTCGGTGGGCTTGGACGCGGGCCTGCTCGGTCGCCCCGAGGTAGGCGGCGGCGCGTACGAGCGGATGCCGGAACGCGAACTGCCCGCTCTCCCGAAGCCGGATGAGGTCGTTGCGCTCCAGCTCCTCCATCGCCCGCACGGTCTGCTGTTCGTCCAGGCCGCCGATGTCGATGGCCTGTTGCAGGCTGCAGGACTCGCCGGCCACCGCGGCCGCGAGCGCCACTTGCCGGACCTCGGCGGGCAGCCGTACGAACTCGTTGCGCAGCGCGCCGGCGACCGCGGTCGGTACGCCGTTCGCGGTGTCCAGCGGCAATGCCAGCGGCATCGGGTCTTTGCTACCGACCCGGTGCAGGGCCTGCGCGTAGAACGGGTTGCCGCCGGAGCTCGCGTAGAGCTCCTCGATCTCGCCGACCCGCAGGCCAGCAGCAGCGCGCCGTCTCGGCTCGACTGAGCGGTTCGAGCTCGACCAGCTCCATCCGCATGGTCGCCTCGGCGGAGTAGAGGCTCGCGGTCAGCCGCGCGGACGCCTGCCGCGGCCGCAGCCCGACGGCGATCAGCGTCCGGCACCGCGGCGGGTGCCGAAGCAGGTGATCGAGCAGCTCGACCGAGGCCGCGTCGGCCCAGTGGCAGTCGTCCAGGAGCAGCACCAGCATCCGGTCGCCGGCGAGCCGCTCCAGCACCATTCGGACGGCTCGGTGGACCCGGAAACGCTCGACCGAGGAGTCCGCCAACGGTCCCACCATCGGCAGCGGCACTGTGTCGGCGGCCGCGTTGGTGTGCGCGGCCGCTGGGAAAACAGTGGCCAGCATTTGCAGCTGCTGTGGCGAAAGCTGCTCGAGCGCGGCCTTCCCGGAGTTCTCCAACTCGTCGTCGAGGGCGTCCAGGAACAGCCCGAACGGCAGGTCCCGCTCGAACTCGGCGGCCCGGCCGGTGAGGACGAGCGCACCGGCCTCGCCGGCCAGGTCGGCCAGCTCGGCGAGCATCCGCGTCTTGCCGATCCCGGGGCTCGCCGGACACCAGCAGCATGCGGCACCCGTCGGCTTTGACGTCGGCGAGCGCGCGGGCGACCTGCTGCCGCTCGCCGACGCGGCCGACGATGGCTCCCAGGCCGGGCCGGCCGGGCGATGCCGGTGTCATCGTGCTGCTCTCCCGCCCCGTCTCACCGCCGGAGGGTAGGCCGGCGAGTCCTGACCCTATCCGCATCCCAAATCCGTTGGTAGTTATCCACCCGGAGGTGGAGAAACAGGTTCAACTGTCGGTTCGATGTGCTGGAACCGGCGGATTCGTACGGTCAGAGCCATCAGATTCGTACTTCGCCGAAAGGACTGGCCGTGAGCCACCTCGCAAACCTGCCGACCTACGCCTACGCGATCCTGGGAGTGTTGCTGATCGCCGTCGTGATCGCCCGGCAGATCGGTGAGCGCCGGATGAGCCTGGGCAAATTGGTTGTGATGCCGATCCTGTTCGCGATTTTGCCCTTCTTCATTGACAAGGGGATCGGCCACAACTGGTCGCCTCACCGCTGGCCATCCCGCTGCTGCTCGCCGGCATCGTGGTCGGCGCGGTGGCCGGCCTCGCCCGTGGCATGACGATGAGCGTCCGGCTGGAAGGCAGCATGCTGGTCACCAAGGGCAGCTGGAAGACCGTTCTGAGCTGGCTCGGGCTGATCGTCGTACGGATCGCGATGGCCGGCGGCGCGGCGCTGCTGGGCATCCACGAAGGCACCGGGACGATCTTCTTCTGCGTGGCCGCCACGTTCGCCGCGCAGAACCTGCTGCTCGCGTACCGGGCCGGCGTGCTCGGCGGTTTGAAGACCGCTTGATGGTCACAGGCGGGATGATCGACCTATGACACTGCTTGCCGGGCGTTGGCTCGGCGACGAGGCGGGACCGGTGCCGAGATGGCGGCGCGGGTCCCGCCTCCTCACGCGGTATGTGGTTCTCGCGGTTTGGGCGTACGCGAGCCTGCGTGAGGTCTACTTTTTCGACTCCGCCGTACCGAAATGGCTGGGATATCTGCTCGTCGTGAGCGGGATCGCGCGGCGGCGGTCGCGATGGGCATGGCGCTGTCCCGTTCGGTTCCGTGGGCGATCGTGGCGGCCTCGGTGCTGGTGGCCACCAGTGACGTGCTCTTCGTCGTGAATCCCGGCTCGGCCGGGTGGATCGTCAGCCTGGTGGTCTGCCCGATGGTGCTCATGCGGGTGCCGCCCAGGCTCGGCTTCCGGTTCGTGGCGGTCGCGGCTCTCGCGATCGCCGTGGTGGAGTTCGTCCACATAGCTCAGGGGACCACTGGTTGGGGGTCGTTGTTGGGTGCCGCGGGGGGAGTCTTCGGCACGTCGTCCTTCGGGTGGAGCCTGCGGCTGATGCGGGAGCGGATCACCACCGCGGAGAAGCTGCTGGAACAGGAGAAGGAGACCCGGGACGCGACCGCGCGCGCCCAGGTGCTGGACGAGCGTTCCCGGCTGGCCCGGGAGATCCACGACATCCTCGCGCACACCCTGTCCGCCCAGACCGTGCAGCTGGAAGGCGTACGCCTGATGCTCAAGCGCCGCGCTGACCCCGACGAGGTCCTTACGCACGTCGACAAGGCGCAGCGGCTGGCGCGTGACGGGCTCGCCGAGACCCGACGCGCCCTCGCATCGCTGCGTGGGGACGTACGCCCGCTGCCCGAGGCGCTTCAGTTGCTGGCCGCCGACGCCTCCGCGAAACTGTCGATCGAGGAGCCGGTGCCGCGGCTGAGCCCGGAGGTGTCAGTGGCGGTCACTCGTACGGTCCAGGAAGCCCTGACGAACACCCGCAAGCACGCGCCCGGCGCGAACGTGTCGATCTCGGTGCGCTTTCCGGCCGGTTATTGCGAAGTCGAGGTCACCGACAGCGGTGCGCGTACCACCGCGCCGGCCGCGCTGGCAGAATCCGGGAGCGGGTACGGTCTGGCCGGCATGGCCGAGCGGGCCGAGCTGCTCGGCGGCCATGTGGAGGCCGGGCCGGCGCCGATCGGGGCGGATGGGAAGGGTTTCCGGGTGTGGCTGAGGATTCCGGTCTGATCAGGGTGGTGATCGCCGACGACCAGCGGGTGGTGCGGGACGGGCTGAGTTTCCTGTTGTCGCTCATCGACGGCGTCGAGGTGGTCGGCACCGCGGCGGACGGTGGCGAGGCGGTCGGCCAGGTGGCCGCGCTCGACCCGGACGTCGTGCTTATGGATCTGCGGATGCCGCACATGGACGGCGTCGAGGCGACTCGGCGCGTACGCCGTGACCACCCCCGCGCACGCAGGTGGTTGTGCTCACCACTTATGCCGACGACTCGTCAGTGTTGTCGGCGTTGCGGGCCGGCGCCCGCGGCTACCTGACCAAGGACGCCGGCGCCGAGGAAATCGGCCGCGCGGTGCACCGGGTCGCTCCGGCTCGGCCGACCTCGACCCCGAGGTGCAGGCCCGGCTGCTGGACATGCTGCCGGGGGAGCACGCCGCCGCCCCGACCACCCGCACCGGCCCCGCGCCGGACGGCCTCACCGACCGCGAGCTGGAAGTCCTGTCGCTGATCGCCGCCGGCCTGTCGAACACCGAGATCGCCGAACGCCTGGTGGTTTCCGAGGCCACCGTCAAAACCCACGTCAACCACTTGTTCGCGAAAACCGCCGTACGCGACCGCGCCCAGGCCGTCGCCTACGCCTACCGCCACGGCCTGGTCCCCTAACACCCCCGACGCCTTTCCAGCGTCACAGCTAGGTTTTGTCTCGCTTTGTTACATTCGCGGGGTGGTTGAGTGCACAGGGGGGCCGGCGGGTCCGGCGTACGGGACGATAATCCCAAAATATGGGACAAAATCCGGTCAGGCGCATTCCGCTGTTCTTATTGGGACTGGCGGGATCAACTTTCACCGGCAGTGACCAATTTTCGCGAATATCGCCACCCACCCTCACCACCCCGTACCCCGCCCGTCGATCCCGTTCTTCCTTGAGGCTCCGCCCGAAGTGCATCACACCCCACCCGCTGCACGATCGGAATCCGATTGTGCAGTTCTACATAGGGTGCGGCGCGAAACTGTCGTACCCACCCCCAAAAATCACCCCCACCCAAGAACGGGTGGGGGGCGGGTTCGAGGACCAATGTCCAAACAAAAAAATTAAGGTCCACCTCTCGACCCACCCCCCGCCCGTTCAAAGGGAGGGGGAAAGAAAACCAGACACGTACGACATTTTTCTCGCCGCAGCCGGCGTGTCGCCGAGAGACTCGACGACAGGCCGAGAAGACGCGGCGTTTCAGTGGCCGTGCTGGAGGGCGCTCCAGGTGTTCGGGCCGACGATGCCGTCCGAGCTGAGCCCGGCCGCCGTCTGGTAGTTGCGAACAACAGCGGTCGCGGTCCCCGAACCGAAGTCGCCGTCGATGCCGACCGTACGACCGAGTGCAGCGGTTAGCGCCCGTTGCAGCCGCTTCACGTCGTCCCCGCCGGAGCCCTGTTGCAGTTGCGGGGTGGAGCCGGCGGACAGCAGTGCGGTCCAGGTGTGCGAGTCCACCGAGCCGAGCCGGACGCGCTCAGCCCGACAGCGGTCTGGAACTGCTTGACCGCGGTCGCCGTGTTGGCCCCGAAAACGCCGTCCTGGCCGCCCGGATCGTGTCCCTGCTGGGCGAGCAGGAACTGCACTGCCTTCACCTGGTCACCGGTGGAGCCGGTGGTCAGTGACTGGTACGACGCGAAGTCGATGTTCACTGCCGGCGTGCCTGAGGTCCATAAGTACGTGACGTTGACCCAGCCGTTGTCCGCCAGCCCGAGGTCCGAGCGGAAGGTCCCGTCGGCCAGGTCGATGCCGGCCGGGTTCGACACCTTGCGGCCGAACTGGTCGTGGCCGCCGTTGTAGCCGTTTTGGTACGCCGCCTGGGCCTCCGGCTTGCCCTGCGGGAGATCGGTCCACGACTGTCGTTGCGAGGCCGGGTTCCAGTAGTCGTCCTTGGTGTTCCACGGACCGACATCCCACACCGGCGCGGTGACGCATTTTCCGTTGCCGGGATTGCAAATGTGGACGGAATACGTCGTCGTGCCCTTGGGGGAGAGGCCGCGGCCGGACGGCAGCGCGACGAAATGGTCGTTCGACGTGATGACGTGACCATTCGAGGTCGTGCCCCCAACCAGGCCTTCGCGGGTCGCGAAAACCGTGGAGGTCACCGGCGCGGCGGCCGGCACCGCGGCCAGTTTCGTGAGGGCCGGATCCGCGGCCAGGCTCACCGCCGAGACGCTCGGCTTCTGCTGGCCGTTGCTCGTCAACGTCAGCCGCGCCTGCACCGCGGTGACCGGCCGATCCCAGCGAGCCGGGTGCGCGGCGTCCGCCGGAGTCCACTCGGTCCAGCTGCTCTGGCCAGTCTGCCCGCGTACGTCCAGCTGAACCCCGGTGCCGGCGGGCGTACGAGAAACAACGTTCGCCCGTACTGTTTCGGTGGCGTGCCCCAACTGGTGGGCAGCGGCTGTGAGCAGCGCGTATCCGCCGGTGCCCGCGGCCGCGGCCGGATGGAACGTCGGATTCGCAAGGGAAAAACCGACTGTCCTTCCGTGGCGACATTGACGCGGTCCACGCCGGCGCCGGTCAGCGCGGCCTGCCACGATTCGACGCCGGTGGCGGCAGTTGCCGGCGTCGCGAGGGCGGATGCTGGCGTCGCGAGCGCGGTCGCTAAAGACGCGATCGCGAGCACGCCTAAAGAGCTTCTCAGCTTCATTGGATTTCCTCGCAGGCACTGTGCTGATTGTTATCAAGAAGGCCAGGACTAGCTGTTTTGCGGGTCTAAAGGCTGTATAACTCCAGCTACTCCTGGCCTCCTTGATAAAGGAATGGTTAGTGGACGGTGCCGCTGTCCCACCACCAGAACTGCGAGCCGTACGGGTATTCGATCCGACTGTCCACGTGCTGGTGTGCGTCGGACAGTGTGTACTTTTCCAGGCCGGAGAATCCACACGACTCGCCGATGACATAAACCTGCCGTGTCGTGTGGCCGTTGACGTAGATGTCGGCGGCCGTCCCGTACACGTGCATGCTGTTCGACGCGCCACCGACCGCGGCGTTGTGCGCGATGCTGCGGAAACCGGACGAGATCGTGATCGCCGAGTTGCCGGCCTTCTTGCGCAGCGCTTCCAGTTTGTACATCAGTCGACGGACGTTTTCCTTGACGGTGGCCGCGCCCACCTTGCCGCCGCCGAAGCCCTGGCCGTCGTTGGACGTGAATTCGCTCCATTCGAAATGCAGGGTCGAGCCGTCGCTGGATTCCAGCGCGTTCAGCGCGGCGAAGTCGTTCGCGTTCGCGACCCCGTCGGCGGTCAGGCCGTTCGCGGACTGGAACCTGGTCAGCGCCGCCTTGGTGCCCGGCCCGAAGTCGCCGTCCACCGCTACGTACGTCTGCTGCGGTCCGTCCGCGGCCCAGCCGGCGACCCGGATCTGCAGCTCGCTGACGGCCGCGCCGGTCGAGCCGGTTTGCAAGGAGGCCGGCCACGAGTACGCGGACGCGACGGCCGGAAGGCCGAGTACGGTGCCGCCGGCCGCCGCGATGACGACGCCGGTGCCGGCCGCCGCCCTCAGCAGCTGGCGGCGGTTGAGCTTTCGCTGGAAGACCTGCGCGTCCATGGTTGCTCCCTCTAACAGACCGGACTGGCCCGACCCGGGCAGCCAACCGCATCCCGCTGAACGGTCGCTGAACTAATTCTTGCCGTTGTGTCCGCAACGCCCCTTTGCTTGCGTTGTACGCCCGTATCGGGGCGTTGCCGTTTGGGTGCGGTGAGGGGGAGACTCTCCGGCTCTGCCGGGTAGATGTGCATGCCCATGATCAACGCTGTCCGTGGCGACCGCCGCCCAGCAGCGGCGACTATGACGCGGTCCGGCTGAGCCTCGCTGGGATCAAGGCAGTATCAACGCGACCACCTGGTCGGCCACGTCGGCGGTGAGCGGGTGGTGGCCGATAAGCACCCGGTACCAGAGAATGCCGAACACCGCGTCGGCGACCAGTTCCGGGTCGTACGTCTCCGGCAGTTCGCCGTGCTGCCGGCCGGCCGAGGTCCAGCACAGCCAGCAGGGCGGCGCGGCGCCCGTGTACGAACGCGCGCAGCACCGTCTCGGCTGGCCCGCCGCCCAGCCCCTCCGCCATGATCAGCTTGAGCGCGGCGGCCACCGGTGCGGCGCCGGCGGCCTCGTAGGTGGTGCGCACGAACGCGCGCAGGTCCTCGGCGAGGACACCGGTGTCACGCTGGACGACGACGGTGACGGCCCGGTTGGCCAGTGCCTCGGCCAGCACGGCCGAGCGGCTCGACCACCACCGGTAGATGGTCCGTTTGCTGACCCCCGCCCTGATGGCCAGCTCGTCCATGGTGAACCCGGCCGATCCGGACTCGGCGGCCAGGTCCAGCACGGCGGACAGGATGGCCGCGCGGGTGGCGTCGTTGCGTCGCCGGCCGGTGTGCGGCCGGGCACCTGCCTGTTGATCGTCGATCATCGGCGGGATAGCGTTGTCGACACGTTTAGTTTCCATAACTTGTCGGAATCGGAGCATCAAGAATGCCAGTTAAGATCAGCCGGCGCGTGGCCACTGTCGCGGCCGCCGTGATGGGCGCTGCCGCACTGGCAACGACCGCCGTGGTGTCCTCGGCAAGCCCCGCCCCTGCGGCCACCCACCAGACGAAATCCGCGCCTCTGCCCGGTTTTCAGGACGGCTACGCCACCAGTGGCGTGGTACGCGTCCACTACGTGATCGGCGGCCACGGCCCCGCTCTCGTACTGCTGCACGGCTGGCCGGAGACCTGGTACGCGTGGGCCGACCTGATGCCGGCACTGGCCAGGACCCACACCGTGGTGGCCATCGACCTTCGCGGCCTCGGCGGCTCCTCACCCGCGCCGACCGACGCCGGCCAGTACACCGCGCTGGCCTTGGCCGGTGACGTACGCGCAGTGGTCACCCGGCTCGGCCTCGACCGCACCGGGCCGATCGACCTCGCCGGACACGACTGGGGCGGCAATATCGCGCTGGCCTACGCCTTGGCATACCGGTCGGACGTACGACAACTGGCCGTCCTGGAGGCGCCGGCCGCCGAGGACTACACCACCCTGGTGCGACAGCAGCCGGGCACGTTCTGGTGGGACTGGTTCATCAACGGGTCCAACCCTGGCGTGGCCGAGCGGTTGGTCGACGGCCAGCCGGGCACGTTCTACCTGCCGTTCTGGGCCAACTCCAACGGTGCGATCAGCGCCGCGGTGCAGCAGCGCTATCTCGACGCCTATCGCCGGCCGGCCAGCACGCATGCCGGGTTCGAGCTGTTCCGCCAGCAGGACGCCGGCGAGCAGCAGGTCGGCGCGTTGGTGACCAAGGACGGCAAGCTGGCCATCCCGACCCTGGGTGTCGGCGGGCAAAACAGCATGAACGCACTGGTGGGCAAGGATCTCGGCGACGTGGCCACCCACGTGACCACCGCGGTGGTGCCCGATGCCAACCACTGGGTGATGGAGGAGGACCCCGGACTCGTGCTCCAGCTGTTGTCCACGTTCTTCACCGACTGACCCATCCTGGACTTGCCTAGCGGGCTGTGAAGCCTCCATCGATGGCGAGCGCGGCGCCGGTCACGAAGGTGGACTCGTCGCTGAGCAGGAAAGCGACGAAGGCGGCGATCTCGGCCGGCTGGGAGATCCGGCCGAGTGGATGCAGTGCGGCGATCTGCGCGACCGCCTCCGGAGTGGTGCCCATCGACTCTCGGAACCCCGGGGTGTCGACGCCGCCCGTCAGGAGCGCGTTCACCCGTACGCCCTGCTCGGCGGTCTCCAGCGCGACCGACCGGGTCAGCCCGACGATGCCGTGCTTGGCGGCTACATATGGCGCTACCGCGGCCATCCCGACCGCGCCAAGATTCGACGCGTTGTTCACGATCGCGCCGCCGCGGCCGGCCGCCAGGATGGCTGGGACCTGGTGTTTGAGGCCGTAGAAGACGCTCGTCAGGTTCTGCTCGAGGTCGGTACGCCAGTCCTGGTCGCTGATTCCCTGTACGGGACCGAAAGCGGCGACTGAACCGGCGTTGTTGAAAGCGCCGTCCAGTCTGCCGAATTCGCTGACGGTGGTGCGTACGAGTGCGGCCATGTCGGCCTCGACCGTGACGTCGGTGGCTACGAAATGCGCGCTTTTCCGCCTGCCGTACGAATAGTGGCGGCTACTTCTTCGCCGGCATCTTTTCGCCGGGCCGCGATCACCACCGTCGCGCCCTCGGCGGCGACCCGCTCGGCGACGGCCCGGCCGATCCCGGAGCTGCCGCCGGTGACGATGATGACTTTGGACTCAAGGCGAGTGCTTTTGTTTCCCATACGACAAAGCCTGGCAGCCGTACGAGCAGGTGGCTGGCGCTTTTCAGCCCTCTACTTCGACCACCGCGAACGACTCGGCCGGCACTCGTACGACTCCATCCTCCACAGTGGACTCACCCGATGCCAGCAAGATCCAGGTCGCCCGGAGGTCCAGCTGTCGGCTTTCCAGCGAGAGGTTGACGATCACCCGCAGCGAGCCGCGATGCAGCAGCACCAGCCAGCGCTCGTCTTCATTGAAGTCAATGTGGAATTGGTCCAAACGCGGGTTGCTGAGCTCTGGACGCCGTCTGCGCAGCGCGATCAGGTCACGATAAACCTGGAGCGTCCGCGCGTACGGCTCACTGTCCACATCGGACCAGTCCAGTTTGGAGCGCTGGAAGGTGGCCGGGTCCATCGGGTCCGCCACGTCCTCGGCTTTCCAGCCATGCTGGGCGAACTCGGCGAACCGGCCGGCGCGGGTGCTTTCGATCAGCTTCGGCTCGGGATGTGAGGAGAAGAACTGGAACGGCGTTCGCGACCCCCCATTCCTCACCCATGAAAAGCATCGGTGTGTACGGCGAGGTCAGCACTATCGCAGCGGCCGTTACCAGCAGGCCCGGGGAAAGAGTCGCCGCTGGCCGGTCGCCGGCCGCCCGGTTGCCGATCTGGTCGTGGTCGCAGGTGTAGGCCAGAAAGCGATAGCCCGGAGTTTTCAGCGTGTCGACTGGCCGGCCGTGGTGGCGGCGGCGAAAGCTCGAATAGGTGCCATTGTGTGGAAAAACGCGCGCTCCAGTGTGACGGCCAACGAGGCGATGCTCCCGAAATCCGCGTAATAGCCGTCATTCTCGCCGGTCAGTACGGTGTGCAGGCAATGGTGGATGTCGTCGTCCCACTGCGCGTCCAGCCCGAGGCCGCCGGCGGAACGCTCGGTGACCAGCCGCGGGTCATTCAGGTCTGACTCGGCGATCAAGGTGAGTGGCCGCCGGACGTACGCCGACAGGCTTTCCACCTCCACGGCCATTTCCTCGAGCAGATGCACGGCTCGGTTGTCGGACAGCGCGTGCACGGCGTCCAGTCGTAAGCCGTCGATGTGGAAGTCCCGCAGCCAACTCGTCACGTTGTCCAGCACGTACCGGCGGACCTCGTCCGAGTCAGGGCCGCTCAGGTTCAGCGTCGGACCCCAGATCGTCCGGCCGGCGAAATATGGCCCGTATTCGTCGAGGTGTCCGCCGCTGGGCCCAAGGTGGTTGTAGACCGCGTCGAGCAGGACACCGAGCCCGCGCTGGTGACACGCGTCGACAAACCGTTTCAGGGCGTCCGGCCCGCCATACGGCTGGTGCACGGCGTACCAGAGGACGCCGTCATAGCCCCAGCCCCAGACGCCGTTGTACGCGTTCATTGGCATCAGCTCAACGAAATCGACGCCGAGCTCGACCAGGTGGCTGAGTTGCTCGATCGCCGAGTCGAGGGTGCCCTCCGGAGTGAAAGTGCCGATGTGCAGCTCTCGTAGATCACGCCGCCCGGCAGCGTGCGGCCTGTCCACGCATGGTCGGCCCATTCGTACGTGTGGTGGTAAACGGCGGAAAGGCCGTGCACCCCGTCCGGTTGGGACAGCGATCGCGGATCGGCGATCGGTTCTGCCGCGTCGTCGAGCAGGAACCCGTACCGGCTGCCGGCGCCGGCACTGTCCACAGTGGACTCCCACCAGCCGTCTGGTGAGCGCACCATCTCGTGTTCGACTCCGGCGACCAGGACACGGACTCGCTGGGGAAGCGGTGCCCAGACCCGAAAGGTCTCCGTCATGCTGCGATTCGCGGGTTGGTCACGCCGGCAACGTTACCTGACCGATCGTTGAGCGATCGACTCGATCATCGCCGCGAGATCGGTCAGATCCGCCTCGAACTCGGCGTCCCAGTCGACCTTTTTGTCCAGATGTGGCCGGAGCCGGTGATGTGCCGGCAGCTCCCCGGCGGAGGCCCATTCGGCTCGTACGCTCGGTGGCTGGCGAGCCGCCGCGAACCGGCCGTTCACCTCGGACATCGCGAAGCCGATGATCGCCGTCGAAGTCAGCCGCTCGACCCTCGCGACCTCGGACGGCGGCACGCCCGCGTCCAACAGCGCACCGAAGATCGCGTCGATCGCCCGTACCGCGTCCTTGGTGACCGCCGGCCGCGAGAACACCAGCTCCAGGTAGCCGGGATGGCGGTGGGCGAGTGCTCTTATGGCGTACGCGAAGACCCGCAGCCGCTGTTGCCACGGCTGGTCCGCGCGCCGGCATCGGCAGGCTGCCCAGGCTGTGGCCGATCATCGCGTCGAGCAGGCCATCCTTGTTGCCGATGTGCGGATAGAGCGCCATCGGCGTCACGCCGACCCGCTCGGCGACCGCGCGCATCGAGATGGCATCCAGGCCCGATTCGTCGGCGATCGCCAGCGCGGCGTCGATGATTTCTTGTCTTCGATCGACCATGGCTATACAGTGTAGATCTATACGGCGTAGATCATTTAGGGGTTCACATGCTGATCGCTGAAAACTTGGTCAAAACGTACGGGCGGGGTGACCGCTCTCGATGGCTTCTCGCTGACCGTCGGCAAGGGCGAAATCGTCGGCCTGATCGGACACAACGGTGCTGGTAAGAGCACTTTCGTCCACGCCGTGACCGGTCTGGAACGGGCCGACAGCGGCCGGATCGAGGTGGCTGGCGTGGACGCCGTTCGGCATCCGCGCAAGGCCCGCGCCCGGATCGGCGTGTCGCCGCAGGAAACCGCCTTCTATCCGACCGTCACGGTCGCCGCGCAGCTCCGGCTTTTCGGTTCGCTCGCGGGCCTTTCGGGTTTTGAGTTACGCCGGCAAGTCGCTTCGGTCGCCGAGGAGTTGGACCTGGGTTCGGTGTTGGAACGCCGAGCCGCGCAGCTTTCCGGCGGCCAACAACGGCGTACTCAGGCCGCTTGCGCGCTGATCGGGCACCCGGACGTACTGCTGCTCGACGAGCCGACCGTCGGCGCTGATCCCGAGACCCGACGGGCTTTGCTTAGCGCCGTACGCGCGCGTGCGGCCGCCGGTGCAGCGGTGGTTTACACGACGCACTACCTGCCGGAGTTAGTCGACCTGGGGGCCAGCCTGGCGATCGTGCACGGCGGCCGGATCGTTCGCAGGGGAAGCCAGTCGGCGTTGCTCAACGGCCTGCCGAGCCACCTGCGGGTCGGCTTCGACGGTCCGGTGCCAGCCGCTCTCGCCACATCGGGGGAGTTGATCGACGGGCAGCTCGACATCGTTTCCCTTGCCCCGGCGCAGGAACTGGCTTCGTTGCTTGCGAGAGGGCACGTACCAGCCGTCGTCGACATCCAGCGCCCCAGCCTGGACGACCTTTTCCACGCCATTGTCGAGGAGGCCCGCGATGCGGCCTGAGCGTGTGATTGCCTTGGTACGCCACAATTCTTCGCTGCTTCTGGCGTCACCGGGCCCGGTGCTCACCCGGCTCCTGATGCCGATCCTGATGATCGTGGCCCTGCATCCCATTTTACGCGGCCGCCGCCGGGCGCTCGGGAACTATCGCTGTGGTTGCTGGAGTTCTGGTACTGGTCAGCCTGCTGACGACCGGGCTCGTCGGCACCAGCGTGCTGTCCGAGCGGCTCTGGCACACCTGGGATCGCCTCCGCGCCACTTCCGCTGGTCCCTTGGAAATTCTGGTCGGCAAGACTGCTCCGCTGCTGATCGTACTCATCGTCCAAGGTCCTCGTGCTGGTTTTCGCTGTCTCTGTTTACGATCTGCCGGTCGGTTCGGCTTTTCTGCTCGGCGCCGTCGTACTCGTATGGGGCTGCACTGTTCTGTCCCTGGGGTTCGCCGTCGGCGCTGTCGTACGTACGCCCAGCGCTTTGTCCGCCATCCAGGACATCGGCTCATTCCTCATGTCCGGCCTCGCCGGCGGCCTGATCCCCCTCACCACCATGCCCACCTGGCTGCAGGCGATCGCTCCCGTTTCCCCCGCGTACTGGGCCATTTCCGCCCTCCGCGCCGCCCTCGCCGGCAACGCCCCAGCAGTCTGGCCCAGCCTCGCCGTAGTCACCCTCTGCGGCTCCGCCGCCGCCGTCATCGCCTACCGCCGCCTCCGCTAGCGCGTGGGACTGCGGCTCGGCGACAGCTTCGTTCGTCTTTCGCGCCGTCCGAATCGCTCCCTCAGGCTATGCGGAATAGTCACTTCTGCGCCTCTGACACGGTATGTCCGTGCATTAGACGCCGCGCTGATGTGGGAACCTAACGCTCCCGCTTCGTCGGCCATCTCAATCACTGGAGGATTCGATCATGTCGTCGACGGCTGCTCTGAACCACCCCAAAAATCACTGAAGGAAACATCTACCTCCCAACCCGGGGATGCGAAGTCGTGAATGATCAAGACCTCGCCTGCCGCGTAGTCCGCGGTGGATTCGAGCACGACACACCCGACATCATCGGTGTCGCGACGCTCAGCGAAACAGAGCACGTGCCTCTCAGTATACGCTTCGTTAATGCCCTTAGATCTGGTACTGATTTGGGAATCGGACGTGAATAAAACCCAAGGAATGAGATCGACAAGACAGTGGTCGATCGCGTAATGCAATGCCCGAGCGAACTTGGGTTGAGTGGCTAGTTGACGTGCAATTTCATCGCCGAAATCGGACAAGATCTTCTCCTAAGGCATCCTTGGGCGAGTTGAAGTTCCCGTCGGACCGACCGGCGGCTTTACTTGTCGAGATGTTCTGTAGATCAATGCTCCCCCCCCAGGTCTGAGCTGAACCGAAGCGTTTGCGTCCTTCAAGTACTTGGCTGCTCTAAAGTTGGGCGGGAAGTAAGGTCACGACACCTCCAACGATTTTCCAGCTAAAAGACTCGGATTCTTCATCATCATCTATGAAGAACAACCCGGTGACTTCCGGTAAAGTCAGCGCAATACTCCTCAGTTGGGACAAAATGAGATTCAACCCTCCGCTTCTCATGGAAGCTCCAAAAAATGCGTGTGCCGACCAATTTATTTCCCTCGTGTGATAAACCCAGCCGGCGGTGTACAGGTTAATCGTATCCGCATCCAGTCCGTAGCCTATGTCGTCTGGCTGATGGCTTGATATTATGTCCCGAATGGTAGATAGGTCGGCATGCTCGCAATCGAGAAAACCCCTCACATTGAAATACCTCGCCATTTACTTCCCCCAACCCGATGACTCCCTTATCCTCGATGTACTGCCGTACGCGAGGGGTGGACACCATACTTGAACCAGAACTCGGCCCGGAGACCCATTGTATCCGCACGCTCGATAGTACCCTTTATCTGGTTCCGGGTCGCCTTGCTTAGGAAGTTGTGCGGCTTGTCCGCCGCGGCCCAGGATCTCTTCGTATTTCAATAAACTGGTCACAGAAGAGAATATGTAGGTGGGTCGTTGGGAGATGCACGTTCTTTCATCTTCTGCCCCGTAACCGATACGTCAGTAGCCTCGACAGATTTTCCTATTCGATCTTTGTCAGATAGACGAGACGATGACTTCTCCCAGGCCAATCTTGCCCTGGTTCTCCAAGGAAGATTTGAGACTGGATTCTGGGAAAATGGTCTGTGAATTGCGCGTCCAGCTCAAAGGAGATGTCATCAACGTCCGCTTCAAGTTCCGGAGAGTGTGCTGAAACGGCAAAATAGAGAGTCACCACGTCATTGTCGAACTTAACCGAAATTGCCCCAATTGCTGGTGTGATGAGCCCCAAGTAGTGCTTGCACCACTCCGAGGACGATTTGGTTTTCTTGCTCTAGCTTGCCGGGCTCGGGTGTCATCACGGTTTTGTTGGATTGATCGGCACGACGCTTACCCTGGCAGTCCCTTTGATCATGAACATGTTTGTTGGCTGGTTCATGTACCCGGCCCTCCTCTTGTTATTGAAAGCGGGAACGTCATCATGCCGGACCTGAATGTTCCCAGAATTCGTTACACCGACGACGTCGGATCCTACTGTGGAACGTCAGTCGTCCAATTAAGGACCGCAACCAAAGCCATTTCGAGTTCTGATGCACTCTTAATGCTCCGATGCTCGGGGCGAATTTCCCCCGACTTAATGGAGGCAAAGCTAAGCTCCGCCTCGCCCGTCTCCCAGAGGATTATCTCCCCAATCCTATCCGGTCCTTCCAAAACCCACTGAATGGACTGCTTGGGTCGATCTTTCGGGGACGGATTGATCTCGACTAGCAGACCGCTCTGACGAACTGCTTCATCAGAGTGCGCATCGATCCAATTACGCGCACCTTGCAACAGGGATGGATCTACGGGCATTACCGGCTACCTCCAAGTCGGATATTTACCGCAGCAGGCAACTGCGGCAGCGGGAGACCCTTCCGTGCGGCAAGCCGCCCATCGAGCGAACCTGGGCCGGAAAGTTTATAGTCGCCCGGACGTCCACCAGGCGAGAGGAGTGATTGCGGCACGTCGAACTCCACGTAGACGGATCCTGGCCTCGCTGAAACGTAGGCATTAGGGCTCGCAGGGTACACAACGAACGTTCTGTCTCCCGCCCCTGCTTGAACCATTCCCGTATTCACCATTCCTTGATATTCATCGGTCGACATCCAACGCCCAACAGTAACCAGGGCGTCACCACCTGAATTGCGACCCGATGCCGATCCGATCCAGTGGCCGGCGGCGTCACGGATAGAGCCGTCGCCTGGATGGTAGTAGGTGCCGTCGCCGAGGTCGTGGCGTTTGGGCTGAGGGATAGCTCCTTGTGAGGGGCCTGGTGGGTTGAGTTGGCCTGTGGGGTCGGCGGCGGATAGAGATGCATCTGTCTCGCAGGCGGTTGTGCAGGTTGTTGTCTTCGCGGCTTCATTTGAGGCAGAGCCGGTTGGGTCGGCGATGGGGGCTTTTGATGCGTCGACTTTTTGGCCGCGGGTGTTGGCATTTTGCCCCAGTGGCGGACGGGGGATGGGGGTGTTGAGGTTTGCGTGGTGCTGGGCCGCGTTGATTTCGGCTTGTGTCGGTGGCTGGTAGGGCTGCCGTCCTCCGTGGTCACCGCCTGCGCCGTGTCCCGGGTCCTGGTCGTTGCCGGGGTCGTAGTTGTGGTCATTCCAGGCGCCGCCGTGTGGTGGGCGTGGATAGGGGTCGTCGTCGTAGTAGTTAGTTGAGGATTTGGGGGATCCGTATCCGCCTGGTCGGGGGTAGTTGTCCCAGGTGTCTGCCCATTTGCTCGGAGGGTTGGCTGGTCGTTGCCGGGGAACCATGACGCCGCGTGTGCTGGGGGGCGTGTCATGCCAAGTGTGTAAGCCGGAGGTGTACCAAGATCGACTGGCCTGTTGGTTGGTCGGAAGGGACACCGTATGACTCGGAACATTTCGTCTCGTCGTGATGATGAGACGGCGGCTGCGCGGCTGACGGGGGGCGCTCTCGACCGCGACGATCGATGCTCTACTAGCGGACGCGAAGGCCACTGGGACGCCGGTAGACGGGGCGAACGGTCTGCTGAACCAGATGACCAAGGCGGTGCTGGATCGGACGTTGCAGGTCGAGATGAGCGACCACCTGGGCTATGAGCACGGCGCGCCGGAGGGACGCGGGTCCGGCAACTCCCGGAACGGGCTAACCCGCAAGACCGTGTCCACGCTCAGCGGCCCGGTCCAGATCGAGGTGCCGCGGGACCGGAACGGGACGTTCGAGCCCACGATCGTACCCAAACGTGCCCGTCGTTTGGGGAATATCGATGACATGATCCTGTCTTTGTACTCGCGAGGAATGACAACTCGTGACATCGAGGCGCATTTACTTGAAATATATGGAGTAAACGCGTCCCGGGAGTTGATCTCGAACATCACCGACGTGGTCGTCGACGAGATCAAGCTGTGGCAGTCACGGCCGCTGGACGAGGTCTACCCGATCCTCTACATCGACGGGATCCGGGTCCGAATCAAGGACAACGGCGTGGTCACCACCAAGGTCGCGTACCTGGCCATCGGAGTGGACGTGGACGGCCGCAAACACTCCCTCGGATGCTGGATCCAGGACACCGAGGGAGCCAAGTTCTGGGCCAAGGTCCTGACGGACTTGCGCAACCGCGGCGTGCGGGACATCCTCATCGCGTGCTGCGACGGGCTGACCGGGCTCCCGGACGCGATCCGCTCAATCTTCCCTGACACCGTAGTGCAAACCTGCGTCGCACGTCATCCGCAACGCAT
>NZ_WOTO01000009.1 GCF_010993775.1 Fodinicola feengrottensis
GATGCCGAACAGGGTACCCGGGGCCCCTCGTACGCGCCCGGGAGCGGCTCTCTTCATCCCTTTTTCGTCAACTAGCCGGACATCCAACAGCACGCGAGATCGCCAACCGCATCTGCCCGTCGAACCCGCCGGCCGGCGCCTCGACGATCGCCGCCGGGTCCAGCCGCTGCTCGGCGGAGCGGAACCCACTCGGACGCCGGGCCAGGCCCGGACCAGCCATCGGCGCCTGCTCCAGCAGAATGCTCACGACGCACTCTCCGCAGCTGCGCCCCCGGCCCACGCACGTGTCGCAGTCGATCAGCATGTCACCCTCCGCACTGGCGTCGTTCCTTGACAACACCCACGCTAGGGGTGGGGTACGACAATTCCGGCCGCTCTCTCTCGTACGCCCCATCGTCACGCTGATTGACGGGCGTCACACCAGCCCCACTGGCAACAGGGCCGACATTGTCACCTCAGAGCGTCACCCTCGCGAAGGTCCCGCCACATTCGGCCAACCGCCTCCTGAACACCGTTGACGCAATCGGATTCCGATTGCGTCAACACTGTTCAGGAGCGGGACATTCGCCGTACGAGCAGCGCGGACGTCACCACGTACCCACCGGCGCGGCGTACGCCCTCGGCGACTTCGCGGTCAGACGACACGACGATCACTGGGCGGCCAGCGGGTTCGGCTCGGGCCAGTCGGCGGATCACCTCGTCGGCGGTGACGCCGGCGGGGCTGAACAGGACTCGTACGCGGCGTGGCAGCGGACCGGTGGGAGCGGCCACGCCGTTGCCGTCGAAGACGATGGTGGTCTCCGCGCCGGTACGGGCCGCCAGCACGCCCATCGCGGAAATCAGCCGGCCGCGCTGGCGTTCCAGCGAGAGCTGCGCGAAGCCGGTCTTGGTGACGTTGTAGCCGTCCACGATCAGGTGCGCGGTCGGCAGCGCCAGCAGCTGGTCCAGCCAGGCGGGATCGTCGGCGTTGAGGCCACGGACGGCCGGCTCCCCCACCGCGCCGCCGCCGCTGGCCAGCTGCTGTTCGCTGGCGACCGCGTCGGCCGGCATCGTGTCGGGGCGGTTGATGGCGAGCTCGCGCTGCAGGCCACGGGAGGCTTGGTTGATGGTCTCCAACAGCAGCCAGAGACGTGCCTCGTCGACGGACCGCTCCTCCCGAGTGGCCTGCCGGGCGGACCGGAGCGCGTCCTCCACCTCGGCCACCCGGGCCCGCAGCCGGCGCACCTCCGCGTCCCCCTCGCTGCGGGCGGCGGCCAGCCGGCCGCGCTCGGTGGAAGCGGCCGCGTTCGCCTTGTCCGCCTCGGTCTGCGCGGCCCGAGCTGCCCGGGTCAGCTCCCGGATCCGGGACTGCGCCTCCTCGGCCTCCTTGCGAGCCGACCTGGCCTGCTCGCGGAGCTTCTCGACCTCGGCGCGATGCTGCGTACGGGCCGTCTCCAGCTGTTCGCGGAGCCGACTCACCTCGTCGGCCTGGCCGGCGTGCGCGACCTCGCCCTGGCGCCCTCTACGTCCGCGAGCAACGCCTCCAGCTGGTCGTGCCAGCCCTCCGGGCGTACGAGGTAGGTCAGCGCGGCGACTTCCACCGGGTCCGCCGCGGCCGGAACGGCGCCGGCCGACACGGCCTTGCCCAGCTCGCCGGAGGCCTGCGCGATCAGTTCACCGATCCGCTCACGGAAGTCGTCATCGGTGGCCAGCAGCGACACAATCTCGGCGGCCGCATGCCGGACCCGCCGGCTCGGGGTGAACCGGGCGATCGCCCGCAACGGGCCGGGAATCTGGTCGAGCGGCAGGTGGCCGAGGGCGTCCGACGCGTACGACACGACCCGGCGGCGGATCTCCTCCGGGAGGACGACGGGCGCCCGGTCGGTCACTGAGACGGTGCCTCTTCGGCATCCGGACGCGGCACCACGACGACCGTGTCCGTTCCCTGGCACCACCGGCAGACCACTCGCTCGACCGTCTCGGCGAGCACCTCGCGCTCTTGCACGGACCCCTCGCCGGCCAGGTCGACATGCACGTATTCCCTGCTCCGCACCGTCCTGGTGACGTCGAATCGGGTCAGGTTTCCGCACTGACCGCAGCGCCAGCGGGTGTGCTCGGTGGGCATCGACATGCCAGCGAGTGTCGCATCCGGCTACGGATTGTCGCGTGTCGGTCCACCGGTTTTGTCGGACCCGACTCCTACGGTCTGGGTATGTCTCGTCCTGGCGCCGGTTCCGCACCGCGATATGTCCAGGACACCTTCGACTCGCTCGGCGAGCCGCTGCGGGACATCACTTTTGTGGTCGTCGACCTGGAAACCACCGGTGGGTCCCCTGTGGACAGTCAGATCACCGAGATCGGCGCGGTGAAAGTCCGCGGCGGCGAGGTGCTGGGCGAGTTCCAGACACTGGTCAACCCTGGATACGAGATTCCGCCCTTCATCACCGTGCTGACCGGGATCACCAACGCGATGGTGGTGCCCGCGCCGACCATCGACACGGTGCTGCCGGCGTTCCTGGAGTTCGCCCGCCGGCAGCGTGCTGGTGGCCCACAACGCACCGTTCGACCTCGGCTTCCTGCAGGCCGCCTGCGCCGCACACGGCATCCGCTGGCCGGGTTTTCGCAAGGTCGACACGGCCGTGCTGGCCCGCCGGGTGCTGACCAGGGACGAGACGCCGAACTGCAAACTCTCCACACTTTCCCGGTTTTTCCGTACCAAAGTGGAGCCGTGCCACCGCGCGTTGGCCGACGCGCAGGCGACCGTCGACGTGTTGCACGGGCTGCTGGAGCGGATCGGCAACGTCGGCGTCCAGACGCTCGACGAGCTGCAGACCTTCACCCAGCAGGTTTCCGAGGCACAGCGACGAAAACGGCACCTGGCCGACGGGGTGCCGGACGGCCCCGGGGTTTATGTGTTCCGCGACGCGAACGACCGCGCGCTCTATGTTGGTACGAGCAAACACATGCGGGCCCGCGTCCGGCAGTATTTCGTGTCCAGCGAGCAACGCAGCCGGATGGCCGAGATGATCGCGGCCGCCGACCGCGTGGAAGCGTTGGAATGTGCGCATTCGCTGGAAGCCGAGGTGCGCGAGCTGCGGATCATCGCGGCCCACAAGCCACCCTACAATCGCCGGTCGAAATATCCCGAGCGCACTTTTTGGCTGGTTCTGACCGATGAGGCGTATCCGCGACTGTCCATTGTGCGCAGTCCGCGAGACACCGACTGCCTCGGCCCGTTCTCGTCCCGCCGACAGGTCGAGTCGGCCATGACGGCCATCCACGATGCCGTCCCGTTGCGGCAATGTACGAAAAAACTGTCCGTCCGCAAGCCGTCGTCGGCCTGCGCACTGGCCGAAATCGGCCGCTGCGGAGCGCCCTGTGAGCACCGCGAGTCCGTGGAGGCGTACGCATTTCACGCGGACATCTTCCGGCAGGCGGTGCTCGACGATCCCGGGATTATCGTGCACCGGCTACTAAAACGCATCGAAACGCTGCGCGGTGCCCTTCGGTACGAGGGACGCCGCCCGCGGCCCGCGACCGGCTGGCCGCCTTCCTGAGGGCCGTTCTGCGGACCCAACGGCTGCGGGCCATCACGGCGGCGGTGCCGGAGCTGGTGGCGGCCCGCCCGGATGGCAACGGTGGCTGGGAAATCTCGCTGGTACGACACGGCCGGCTGGCCGCCGCCGGGGTGGCCGGCCGCGGGGCGCCGCCCTGGCCGGTGGTCGACATGCTGCGCGCCACCGCGGAGACAGTGCTGCCCGGCATCGGCCCGACGCCGTCCGCGTCGGGCGAGGAGACCGAGCGAATTTTGGCCTGGTTACTGCTTTCCGATGTCAAGGTGGTGGCGATCGACGGCACCTGGGCGATGCCCCCACGCCACGCCGCCGAGCGCTGGCGCGGCCTGCTGGACCGAGTCGACTCCGCCAGCGACAGCGCCGATCCCTTCGCCGATCGCCGCGGCCTGCGCCCGCTACACCGCCCCGCCCGCGCGTCCGCTTAACGCTGGCTAGTGGTCTGTATTTGATTTGGATGGCGGGTCCGGTGATCCAGAAGTCGGTCTGGGTGCGCCGGGGGATCGCCCTCATACCTGGTCGTATGGGGGCGGTTCACCGGTGTGCCCAGCCGGCTTCTGGGCGCCGGAACCGCCGTGCCAAATCAAAGACAGACCACTAGGATCAGCCGGCCAGCGCGGAAAAGAGGACACCACGAACACGTACACCCTGCGTCACCAGCCGATCGGTTTCCTGCTCGGGCCGGTCCTGCTTGTCTTGTACGGGTTGTGGTGTTTGGGCCCTTTCGCCACCACCGCGAGTCAGCGCTGGCCGCTGCCGTACGTGCTGGCCACCGCCGTCGGACCGGCCGTGACACTGGCGTTTTTTTTTGTGCTGTTGCTGGTCCGTACGGCCCCGGTACTGCTGGCGCCGACCGCGCTGCGGATGTCCGAAGCCGGCCTTTGGGTGCGACTGCCCGGCCAGCGGCCGCGAGTTTTCGGCTGGGACACGGTGACCGAGGTTGGGTCGCCGCCGCAAACCCACCCGGCACGTGGTCTGTTTTCGCATCGCAGGACTGGAGAGCACCCCGCCACGGCGTGGCCCGATCGTCAGCGTCGGCGCCGATGAGGGCGGCACGTACGTCTCGGTGCGGATGAAACCGGCGGGGCCGAAGCAGATTGACCAGGCGCTGCACCAGTTCACCGGCGGTCGGCTCGGATTGGTCACCGCCTTGCCCGCCCGGCACCACCGGGCCACCGTTGGCCGTGCTGTTCAAGGCCGGCGCCGTGATGCCGGTCATCGCCCCGCTGGCCCTGCGGCTCCGGGTGATGGCCGTGTGGCTGGCTTTGGCGGCCACCTTCCTGGCCGTGCTGCTCGGAGACACCTCGGCCAGGACCGGCGCGGTGCCGCTCTGGACGCTCACCTACCTGGCCTTGCCCGGGCCGTTGCTGGCCCTGGCTGTACTGCTCGGCTTCCTGGCGCCTCGATACGCCATCGGTCTGATGCCGCGGCTCGCCGGCATCAGCCAGTACGGCCTGGACATCGGTGTCGGCGCGTCGATATCGACCGTGTTGGTGCCGTGGGGGTACGTGCAGGCCGCCCAGCTCGGCGTCTGCCCAGCTGGGCCGTTGACTCGCTGGCCGTTCCGGTGCCTGAAGCTCACCGTCAGCCTGACCGATGCGGACGTACGAGCGCTTCCCTTGGAACAGCGGAAAATCCTGCGTGAGCTCCGGGAAATAGCCGGCGCGGACCTGCTGGTGCCGTGCCTGTCATCCCGTACCGAAGCGACGGCGACCGCGATCGCCGAACACACCCGCGGCCGGGTCCGGGTGACGGCCACCGCCGAGACCGCGTGGCCGTCCCCCACCCGGAAGATTTTCGGCTAGCCAACGGGATTTCCCTCATTGCCCCCAGGGCAACGGGCGCCACGAATCGTCGCCCGGCACGGTGACCTGGCCGCCGACCGGCATGCACACCAGCGCCTCGGCCGGGGTGTCGCCGGCCCGGATCTGCCGGGTCACGCCGGCTGGTACGACCACCGCCTGCCCGGCTGTCGCGGTGCCGGTTTCGCCGTCCGCGGTGAAGGCGAGCGCGCCCGACAGCAGCATCCACACCTGCTCCCGGTCGATGATGTGCACCGGCCCACTGGCACCCGCGGCCATCCGTACGGACCAGGTCGACAGGGCCGCGCTGCCCTGGCTCGGGCCGGCCAGGGATGCCATCACGGCGTTCGGGGTGGTGACCGTACGATCCTCGGTCTCGCTGATCACGCGCATCGAATCTCCTATGTAAAGTGTCTTTACTCGAATCGAATTAAAGTCGCTTGACTCGACTGTGTCAAGATGGCCGGGTGAGAACAGATGACCCGTTGGCGCACACCGAGCTGACGATCCTGCTCGGGCTGGCTTTCCAGGTCGTGCTGCAGGAGTTTGTCAGCCGTACAGCTGCCGCCGGATATCCGGACCTGCGGCCCGTCCACGGCATGGTTTTCCAGGCGTTGAAGACAAACGGGTCGACTCGACCGAGCTTGCCGAGCAGCTCGGGGTGACCAAGCAGGCCGCCGGGCAGATCGTCGACGACCTGGAGAGCCGCGGTTACGTACGCCGGCAGCCGCATCCCGAAGGCGGCCGACGCCGCTTGGTCGTACTGACCGACACGGCGCGCGAACACCTGGCCGTCGCCGGCGAGGTGCTGCATCGCCTGGAGGCGCAACTGGCCGGCGGCGACGCGGACCTGGCCGTTCTCCGGGTCGAGTTGGCCAGGCTGGTCCGTGAGCTGGCCGGCGACGCGGTTCCGCCCCTGCGCCCTGTCTGGTGATCCGGCCGGCGGAATAACCTGGACGGGTGCCGGGAAGCCTGATGCAGCGAGTCAAACACCACGCGTACACACTTTTCGGCAAGCTGCCGAAGAAAATGAAGAAACACCTGGTTCGGGCGGTGACCCCGAACTACACGGTCGGCTCGGTGGTGTTGCTCCGGGACGAAAACGACCGGTTGCTGATGCTCCGGCAGCCGCCGAACCGCGGCTGGTCGCTGCCCGGCGGGCTGATCAACAAACGGGAGACGCCGGTGGACGCGGCGGCCCGCGAGCTCCGGGAGGAGACCGGCGTGAGGCTGCGCCCCGACCAGCTCACCCAGGCGGTGCCGTCGGCGATGGTGAACCCGCGCACCCAGCAGGTCGACTGCGTCTTCACCGCGACGGTGTCCAGCAGCGTCCAGGTCGATCCGGACCCGGTCGAGGTGATCGAGGCCGGCTGGTATCGGATCGGCCAGCTCCCGCCGCTGAGCCGCCCCACCGCCAACCTCCTGGGCCACTACGGCATCACGTCGTAGCCCCATCGAATGTAACGGCTCGATTTTGCGAACCGTGCCGTCACATTCGCTGGGTTAGCGGATGCCGGACCAGAGGGAGCGTTCGGGGCCGTCGACCGCGGTGCCCGGGTCCGGACCGAGGCGCCGCACGACAGGGTCGGCCGGGGTGTACCGCGGCCAGCCGGGGTCTCCGGTAAGCGCGAAAGCCACCCAGGCGGCGTGGATTTCCGTTGCCAGCGCACGGGTTTCGTCGTTGTCCGGGACGCCCAACGAGCCGTGGTCGACAGTGCTGACGGTGTCGAACACGAATGGCAGCTCCAGCCCATGGCAGGCGCCGAGCCGGCCCTCGTACGCCGGTGACCGCCAGGTGAACTCGTATCGCCAGGTGCCGGCCGGCTGCGCGGCGTGCGCGTCGGCCATCCGCAGGGCCGGGATGCCGAACACGTAGTCGGTGCCGATCGCGGCCAGCAGCTCGGCCAGCGTGCCGCCTCGCCCTGCCGATCGGTACGCCTCGACCACGGCGTCCGGATCGGGGTGCAGCCGGGAAACCGCAAGCCGCAGCGCGCGTCCGCGTCCAGCGGCGGCGCGGGCAGCGCGACGGCATAGAGGTTTATCTCGTCGGCGTTGTTACCCACCATCACCTCGACGCCCGGCGCGAGAGCACCAACCGGCTGGCCGTCCAGCAGGTCCCCGTCGATCACCGGCCCGAACTTCGCGAGGCCCATCAACGGATCGGCGACGCCGTCCACCCGCAGGTCCAGCCGTTGAGTGCCCAACCAGGCCACCGCCGCCACCAGGTCCACATCGGACACTTCGGCGAAATCTTCCGCTGGTACGCCCAAATGTCCGACCAAAGCCGCGGTGACCGCGGCAGCCTGCGGCTCAGTCAGTGCATGCGATCCGCCGCCGCTTTCGCAGATGGCTCGCCGAAACAGCCCTTCCGGAGCACCTGCCACCAGGGTCGCCACCGAGATCCCGCCGGCCGACTCGCCGAAAATCGTGACATTGTCGGGATCGCCACCGAAAGCCGCGATGTTCTCCCGTACCCATTGCAAAGCGGCTATCTCTGGTCGTAGAGTCCGCGATTGTTCGGTGCACCCGGAATCGCCGCGAAGCCGGGCACGCCGAGTCGATAGTTGATACTGACCAGCACCACACCGTCACGTGCGAACGCCGTTCCGCCATATCCCGAAGCCGTGCCAGAACCGCCGACGAAAGCGCCGCCGTGGACGAAAACCAGCACCGGCAACCCACCGCCACCCGGCGTCCACACGCTCGCACTGAGGTAGTCCGGCCCGGCTACCCAGCCCACATCGAGCAGGCTGGTCAAGTTCAGGCCCGGCAGTCTCCCACTGGCTTGCGGCGCGGTGGGCCCTGACTGTCGAGCGTCCCACTCCCCTGACCAGGTCGGCGGCTGCGGGAGCGCGAAACGACCGGCCCCGACCGGCGCTGCCGCGTACGGGATGCTTTTGAAGGCGACGACACCGTCCACCTCATCGCCGCGGACGGTTCCCCTGTCGATGCGTACGAGTCGATCCATCAGACACGTCCATGAGGAGTCTGCCAACCGGATACGTCGGGGCCAACCGGCACGATCCCGGTCGGGTTGATATTCAGGTGCGTCGCGTAGTAGTGCCGTTTGATCTGGTCGAAATCGACTGTCTCCCCGACGCCCGGTGTCTGGAACAAATCTCTCGCGTACGCCCACAAAACCGGAAACTCCGCGAGTTTTTGCCGATTGGCCTTGAAATGGCCGTGGTAGACTGCGTCGAAGCGTACAAGTGTGGTGAAAAACCGGATGTCGGCCTCGGTGAGCTGGTCGCCCACCAGATATAGCGCTGATGAGAAAGCCGCTCGGACGGCACGTCCAGGCGGTGGAAAAGTCGTTCGTACGCCTCTTCGTACGCCTGTTGGCTGTCCGCGAACCCGCACCGGTAAACACCGTTGTTGACGTCCGCGTACACGTCGGCGTTGACCGCGTCGATGTCGGCCCGCAGCGTTGCCGGGTAAAGGTCCGGCGCGCCGGATTTGTGCAGCGACCGCCACTGAGTCGAGAAGTCAAGCGTGATCTGCGGGTAGTCGTTGGTGACGATCCGCTGAGTTTTGGTGTCGTAGAAGGTGGGTACGGTCCAGCGGCCACTGAACGACGGGTCGGATGCCAAGTAGAGCTCGGAAAGGTAGGCCGCGCCAGTCACCGGATCGATCGCGACGACCGCCCTCGTCGAGGGTGAACCGCCAGCCCTTCTCGTCCCGGATCGGGTCGACGATGCCCAGCGAGATGTGCTCGTCGAGGCCGAGCAGCCGCCGCACGATGATCGCCCGATGCGCCCACGGGCACGCCAGGCTGACGAAAAGCCGGTAACAGCCGGACTCGACCGGATAACCGGACGAACCGTCCGCCGTCACCCGGTCGGTGAAGTGGTTGGGCTGCCGGACGAACGCGCCGGCCTTGGAGGTCTCCGCCACAAACTGCGCCATGCCCACCAGCCTCCCACTCCCCCTGCGCCAAGGCGACACGCCCTAGCCGATGGTGGCGGCGAAGACGTGCAGGCGGCTCTCGTCCGGGAGGGTGACGGCGGCGACCGTTTTGCCCGGGGTGAGCGCGACCGTGCTGGTGTAGAGCGACACGGCGTGCGGGCCGATGCCGTTCGGCGGCTGGTTCCAGTTCGGGGTGGTGACGGCCAAAGCGCAGCCCGGCACAGCGGCATTGGCGTACCAGTCAGCGAAAGTGACCGTGCCGCTGTTGGTGGTGCCGTCGGTGTACGTCACGGTGACCGGCCCGGAATCGGTGCCGTTGTTGGCAGATCCAAGCAGGCCCAGGGTCGTACCGGTGCCGCTCAACGCGATCGCCTGCCCGTGCGCGGTGACCATGTCCGGCGTACCGGCGGCGGCGGTCGGCCATGAGTACGCCAAACCGCCATAGGCGATTGAAACACCCGGGCTCACTCCGACACTTGCCAGCGACTGCGCGGAAAAAACTGTAGCCGGAGCCGTCGAAGTTGCCAGCCGCCGGATTCGTGTCGTCGCTGATGCCGGTGCCGTTGTACGCCGCCGCCAAGGAGGCGTACGGAATGCCCACGGTCGCCGTGCCAGTCGCCGACTGGCGGGCGCCGCCGACCCACCGTGCCGTCGCGGTGAGCCGCGACGCCCCGGCCGGCGCGCCCGCGGGCACCCGTGCGTGCCAGGTGACGGTCGCGGTTCCGTGTGGTGCTACCGAATTTCCCCTGCTGCGCCCCGACCGACGGCCAGCCAGCCGGCGTGGTCAGCGCGACCGTCGCGGCCAGCAAGGGCAGATCGCCGGTGTTGCGCAGGGTTCCGGTGACGGTCACGGTCGTGCCGGCCGCGGCCAACACGGGCGCGCTCACGTCAATGGACTGCGCGCCAAGCGTCAGTGGTACGCGCAGCGGCGCGGTCGCCCGAATATCCCGCGACGACGATCCGACCGAGACCTGATAAACGCCGTCCACTGTGGACGATTGATGCGTGACGGTGTCCCAGACCGCCAGATCGCTGGCTTTCAAGGTAAAACGTACGACCTGGCTGGCGCCGGCGGCCACCGTCACCTTCTGGAACTTCTTGAGCGCGTGCGGCGGCTCACCCGCGGCCGCCGGCGATCCGAGGTAGAGCTGGACAGTCTCCGTGCCGGCCCGTTTCCCGGTGTTGCGCACCCGTACGCTCACCTGCGCCGAGCCGCCGGGCAGCAGCAGCCCGGACTGACTTGCAGGCCCGAGTAGGCAAAAGTCGTGTAGCCGAGCCCAAACCCGAACGGGAACAACGGCGCGGTGCCGGTCGCGTCGTACCAGCGGTAGCCGACGTTCAGTTTCTCGCTGTAGACATAGTGACCATCCTGCGCCGGATACTGCGGCGGGCCCGCGATCGGAGTGTGTGCCGCATCGGTGGGAAAAGTCACCGGCAGCCGGCCACCTGGCTCGCGATCGCCGAACAGCATGGCGGCCAGCGCGTTGCCGTCTTCCTCGCCCGGATACCACATTTCCAGCACCGCGGGCGCGGACGTCAGCCACGGCATCAGCACCGGACCGCCGTTGTTCAGCACCACCACGGTCCGTGGGTTCGCCTTGGTCACCGCGTCCACCAGCGCGTCTTGCGTGCCAGGCAAGGAAAGGGTCGTACGGTCGCTGCCCTCGGACGAGATCTCGCCCACCACGACGACCGCCACATCGGCGGCTTTCGCTGCCGCGACGGCTGCGAGAATCTCCGGGTCCTGCGCGCCGGGCAGCGTCCAGCCGAGCGAAACGCTGGCGTCGCCGCCATTTTCGTAATACTCCACCTTCACCTGATGGGCTTCGCCCGCGGTCAGATTCAGCACCGCGGTTTCGGTGTTGGCGGCCTGGTCTCGCCAGTTGTCGATGACCAGCTTGCCGTCGACATACAGCCGACTGCCGTCATCGCTGGTCAGGCCGACCGTGTACGCGCCAGTGCTCGGCGCCGTCAGGGTTCCGGTCCAGCGCGCCGAAAAATGGTCGACCGGCAGGCCATCGGCGGGTGCGCCCTGGCCCCAGTCGAAGTCGACCTGCGGATCGTCGCGGGTCACCACCGGATCGCCGGACAAGGTCTGGTTGGCGAAATAGGCACCAGACAGGTGGGTGAAAGCCGATGCGGGAATGGGCGGTGCGGCGGACGACCCGCTGGATCCCAGCGTGTACGAGACTTTCGCGCCGGCTCCGAGGCGATCCGTGATGCCTTGAACCGGGGTGACCGTGTGATACGGCGTCACTCTCGAGCTGCCGCCGCCGGCCGGGACGGTGTTGCCGTACGGACCGATCACCGCGACGGATTTCGTTGCCGCCGCCGAGAAAGGTAATGCGCCGTTGTTTTTGAGCAACACACTGCCATCGGTCGCCGCTTGCCGAGCGAAGGCGGCATGCGCGTTCACGTCCGGCGCGCCGGTCGGCCGGGTGTTGTCGAAAAGGCCGGCCCGGAACATCATCCGCACCACCCGGCGAGCGTGGTCGTCGAGCACCGATTTCGCCAGCTGACCGGCTCGTACGGCCGCGGCCAGCTGCGAATAGTAAGTGGATCCGCCGAATTCCTGGTCAAGACCGGCCTGTGCGCTCGCGACCGTGCTGTGGGTCGCTGGGTAGTCCGAACCCACCACTCCGTCAAAATTCCAGTCGTCCTTGAGAACGTCGTGCAGCAGTGGGTAGTTCTCACACGCGTACGTGCCGTTGACTTTGTTGTACGCGCACATCATCAACGACCAGGCCTTGCCGTTTTTCACGGTGTCCTCGAAAGCCGGCAGGTAGATCTCGTGCAACGTACGTTCGTCCACATCGGACGAGGTGGTCGTCCGGCCGTCCTCCTGGTTGTTCGCCGCGAAGTGCTTGACCTGCGCGGCCACTTGCTGGGACTGAATGCCGGCCACCTCGCCGGTCCCGATGCTGCCGGCCAGCGCCGGATCCTCGCCCAGGGTCTCGAAATTCCGCCCGCCGTTCGGGATCCGGACAATATTGACCATCGGCGAATAGAGCGCCTCGTAGCCGCGCCGGGCCGCCTCGTCGCCCATCACCGCGCCGTACTGGTGGGCGAGGTTCTGGTCGAAACTCGCCGCCGCGAGCGACACCGGCGCCGGCAGCGAGGTGGCCGGTGTGCCGTCCCGTACGCCGGCGGGCCCGTCCGAAAGCAGCTGCGGCGGGATACCCAGGCGCGGGATGCCGTTCACATATCCGACCGCGTGCGTGCCGGCCGGCGCGCGTCGACGCCCTGCAGCAGGGTCGCCTCCTCGTCGATCGTCAGCTGCGTCATCAGGCTGTCGACGCGCTGCTCGATCGGCTGACGGGCGTCCAGCCACGGCCGGTCAGCGGCGACCGCCGGTGACCCGGAAACGGCCGCGCCAACCAGCAGAACGCCGATCGCGGCGATCCGGCCAAGCGTGACGAGGTGGAGTTTGCGCGACACGGGGGTCCTCCAACGGCCGGGCGGAGATAGTTTCGACCACAAAGTAAGCCGCTGGCCAGCAAAAAAGCACGCTTTCTGTCCGCTTACGGTCCGATCGGCCAGCGCTCGCGTATCGGCCACTTCCGGACAGGTCACCGCAAAAGGTTTGCCCCAGCCGCCGCCGGGTGAGTTGGCTGTAGGCAGAACTGTCCACGGGAGGAAATGGCATGAGCACCGAAAACCCCGGGCGCTTCCGGCTCGACCGGCGCGGGTTCCTGGCCGCCGCCGGCACCGCGGCGGTCGCGCCGGCCCTGTTGCCGGCGCCGGCAACCGCGGTTGGCCAGCCGGCGACCTTTCCGGTCACCGTTCGCCAAGGCACCGACATGGCGCTGGCGGTCTCCCCTGACGGCCGGACGGTCGCGGTCGACCTGTTGGCCACCCTGTGGACGCTCGGCGCGGCCGGCGGCCCGGCCACCCGCGTCCTGCCCGCGGACGCCGACGCGACCTGGCCGGCCTTCGCCCCGGACGGTCGTACGCTCGCGTTTCAGTCGTACGCGGACGGCGGTTTCCAGATCTGGGTGGTGCCGGTGGCCGGCGGCCAACCGCGGCAGCTGACCAGCGGCCGCTACGATCACCGAGAACCGGTTTTCGGTCCGGACGGCCGGATGGTGGTGGCCTCGGACCGGGACGGCAGCACGTACGGCATCTATTCCCTGTCCCCCGCGACCGGCGCGGTCACCGTCGTGGTGAACTCCGCCGACCAGGACGAATACCACCCGACGATCGCGCCGGACGGCAGCCTGATCGCCTTTGTCAGCGCTGCAACAAAAAAATCGACGTGGTGTCAGCCGACGGCAGCGGCCGGCACACCGTGGTGACCGGCGGGACCGGCGAAGTCCTGTTCGCGCCGGCTTTCAGCCCAGACGGCAAAACTCTGGTCTACGTGTCGGCACTTCCCGGGAAAACCACTCTGCGGTCCATCCCGACCGCCGGCGGGACGCCCACCGATGTCTCCGCGTCAGGCGAGGATGTTTTCCCGCTGCGACCAGGATTCTTCCCGGACGGCCGAGTCGCGTACACCGCCGACGGGAGCATCAAAACCCGGAAACTGTCCGGCCCAGGCGTCGACACGATCGCTTTCACCGCGACCGCTTACGCCACCAAACCCAGCTATCACGCCCGGCGCCCCCTGCGCGACGACGGATTTCCCCGTCAGGTCAAGGGGATCGTCGGCCCCGTGCTGTCGCCGAACGGGAAACAGGTGGCTTTCCGGGCGCTCAATGACATCTGGGTCGCGCCCTGGGGTGCCAGCCCAAGAACATCACCAACGACCGTTTCTTCACCACCGATCCGGCCTGGTCGCCGGACGGCAAAACCATCGCCTACGCCAGCGATCGAACCGGAAAACCAGAACTTTGGCTCTACGACACTGGAAACGGGCAACATCGGCAGTTGACCAAGGCGCCGGGCGCGGCCATCCTGCCCGCCTGGGCACCCGACGCCAGCCGGTTGGCCTTCGTCGATGAGACCGGCACGGTCAACCTCGCCGACGCGCGTACGGGCGCGGTCACCAGAGTCTTCGGACCACTGTTCGCACCGGGCCGGCCGGCTTTCTCGAAAGACGGTCGTACGCTCGCGATCGCCGCTCTCAGGCCAAACGCGAAGCGGTTCCGGGAGGGCGCCAGCCAGGTGCTGACCATCGACCTGGTCACCGGGGCCACCACCTATCGGGAAATCATGCCGGACCGATCGCTGGCTACCCGCGGAGTGGACGGGCCGGTGTGGTCGCCGGACGGAAAACTCTTCGCGTTCGTCGTTGATGGATTGCTCTGGATACGCCAGGTCGACGCGACCGGCGCGCCGACCGGACCAGCCCGGCAGCTGACCGATGAACCCACCGACGCGCCGAGTTTCGCCGGCGACTCCAGGACAATTTCGTACCTGGTCGGCGGCGAGCTGCGACTGACCACAGTGGACGGACACAGTGGACGGTCGTACGTCGTACCGTTGCGCTGGCGGGCCGGCAAGCCCTCCGGGCGTACGGTCATCCACGCCGGTCGGATGTGTGGGACGGACTTTCCGACTCAGTACGGGAAAACGTCGACGTCGTGGTGGATGGCGACCGGATCGTCGCGGTCGCACCACACCAGCCGGGACGACCGGCGCAGCGCCGGATCGACGCCTCGAACGCCACGGTCGCGCCCGGACTGATCGACATGCACAACCACCGGCATCTGGGCGGCCGGCTGCTCGGCTCTCGGCAGGGCCCGCTGTGGCTGTCGCTGGGCGTCACCACCACCCGCTCTCCTGGCGACCCCGCCTACGACATGGTCGAGGAACGTGAGGCCACCACCGCCGGCCGGCGGCTCGCGCCGCGGTATGTCGGCACCGGCGAGGCGATCGACGGCCGGCGGATCTACTACAACTTCATGCGCCCCCGACCCGAGACACCGCCGGCGTGCTTCGCGAGCTTGAACGCGCCCGTCTGCTCGACTACGACCTCATCAAGAACTACGTACGACTGCCGGTCGCGTCCCAGCGGCAAACCATCGAATGGGCTCACCGGCGCGGCATCCGGGCCAGCTCGCACTACCTGCACCCCGCCATCACGCTCGGCGTGGACGGGATGGAGCACGTCGGCGCCACCAACCGGCTCGGCTACTCCCAGACGGTGTCCCGCAACGGGATCAGCTATCAGGACGTGATCTCGCTGTTCACCGCGGCCGGGATGCCAATGACGCCGACGCTCTTCTATTCGTACGCGCTCTACGCCACCGACAGCTCGCTGTTCACCGACCGTCGCGTACGCGCGCTCTATCCCCCTTGGGAGTACGCGAAACTCGCCGCCGCGGTCGCGCTGGCCAAGACCGCCGACGCGGACGGCGCGACCGCCGCGCTGCGCGGCTGGACCGCCACCGTGACCGCGATCCTGCGCGGCGGCGGCCGGATCGTGGCCGGCACTGACTCGCCCATCGACAACTTCGGTGTCAGCCTGCACACGAACCTGCGCGCGATGGTCCATCCCGGCGGGCTCACCCCGGCCGAGGCACTACGGACCGCGACCAGTCAGGCCGCCGACTACCTTGCCGTACCGGACCTCGGCCGAATCACGCCCGGCGCGCTCGCCGACCTGACCGTGCTGGACGGGAACCCGCTGGACCGGATCGAGGACGCCGCGAACGTACGGCTGATCATGCTGGGTGGGGTTCCTCACTCGGTCGACGACCTCGTCTCGTACGTGCCGCCCACCCCGCCGACCACCGCGGCCGCCCCCACGGCGGTGCCAGCACATCCGTCACAGGCCGCTTTTTGGTGGCATACCGAGGACTTCGTGAAGCACGCGGCCCTGTGTTGCAGTGCGCCACACTGACCGCAGCGGTCTGACGAACTGGGATGTCTGACCGTCGGTGAGCGACTCCTACCCGAATGTCGGTTCATCGGCCAACGGTGAAGGCGTCATACTGAAGGGGGCGTCAGAGCGAAAGGAACCAGCCGTGATCACCTCGATCGTCATGATCTCCTGCGATTCGGACTCGATCTCGGAGGTGGCGTACCAGATCGCGGAGCTTCCCGGTGTCAGCGAGGTCTACTCCACCACCGGCATCGTGGACCTGATCGCGATGGTGCGGGTGCGAGCGTTCGACGACGTGGAGAAGGTCATCGCCGGCGGCATCGCCAAGGTCCCCGGAGTCGTGCACACGGACACGCACATCGCTTTCCGCGCGTACTCCAAGCACGACCTCGAGGAGACGTTCTCGATCGGCTTCCCGGACGCGACCTGACTGGTCAGGACCCGCTTGCGTGCTGGCTGCCGTAGTCGAAGTATTCCTGCTTGACCGCGCCACTTCTGGTCGACTCGTCGAAGTGCTGGATGTCGCCGGAATCGGCGCCGAAGTCGGAGCCGCCCCAGCGGAACCCGGCCGCCCGAAAGGCCGTCACGATCTCCTCGCGGATGGTCAGGAAGCCGCCCTTGGGGTCACTGATCTTGCCGCCGCCCATCGAGTTCGGTCGGAACGGGAAGTCGCCCCGTAGCCCCCGCCGGCCGGCACGCCGGCGCCGATCAGCGTGTCGTAGTCGGACTTGACCTGGGTACGGTCCAACCCGGCCAGCACGGCTGGGTCGAAGGCACCGTGGTGGCTCATCACGTCACGCTTCGGACCGCCGCCCAGGACACTGAAATACGCCACCATCGCGTCGCTTTCCTCGGCGATCGCCTGGTATTTTCGCGCCACCGAGACCCTTCGCGACCACTGAGTCACGCCCGAGCAGGGTGCTGGCGATGCGCTGGTAGACAACGCCTGTGACGGCGTCGAGCGCCTTCTCGCCGCTCTCTCCGGCGACGTACGGATTCTCGATGACGTCCAGGTCGACCGCGAGTCCCCAGGCGTGCGGGCCTTGGTACGGCCGGAAGCCACCGACCGACTTGATCCCGAAATCCTGGTCCCCGAGCAGTTCTTTCGCGTGCGCCGACGCCTGCTCGAGCTTGGTGAGGAACAGGGGGTGCACCGGCGCGCTGCTGTCGACCGAACGACCGGCCACCGACCCGCCGGACACCAGCATGTTCTGGCCGTAGTCCTGGTAATCCTTCGCGCCCAACTGGCGGGCCTTGGCGTCGAACGCGTCCTGCGACTTGCCCTTTGGCGCCGATCCCACCGCGGCGGTCGACGTTCCGCGCTCCCCGGCCGTACCCACCGCACCGGCGTCGCTGGTCGCGACGATCGGATCGAGAGTCTGCGGGGTAGTCATGATCGCCGCCTGCCAGCGGGCATGCGCGAGCCCCTTGAGCACGGTCGGCATCGACGACTCGGCCACCGTCGCACCCGTCGCGGCACTCAGCTCCTGCAAAGCCGTCGCGTAGTCGTCATTGGACAGGTGCCCAGCGTGGTGCATCGCCTCGACGACGGCCGTGACATCCGTCTTCTTGTTGGCGCCGCCCGTACCGACGTCCGCGGAAACCTTGGCGTGCAGCACCTTCTGCGCAACGCTCGCCGACACGTACGGCTTCTCGTTCGCTGCGATGGCCGCGATGGTCGGCGCCAAATCCCCGGCCGACAGCTTGGTGCCCTTCGGCGCGGCCGACGCCAACGCCTGCTGCGCCGCGAAGTCGCCCTTGCTCATCGTCTGCAACACGTTGAGCTGCGCGAGCACCGCCAGAACGTCCTCGCGCGTGTTGTCCATCGGCCCGGTGGCGTCGCCCACCGAGTGCCCGGATTTGGTGTCCAGATGCTGTCGCTGCACCATCAGCCCACTCACCGCCGCGTTGCCCGCGGACCGCTGCAGCGCCAGCACCGACTCAGCCCACCCCGGCAACCGACCGAGACTGCGACTGCGACCTGGACGCGGCCTGCTGCGCCGCCGAGTCACGGTCAGCGTGGCGGGTCCCCTTGGTGCGGTCGGACACCCGTCCCCCATCCTTTGACCCCAGTCCGCCCATTATCGCTCGAAAACGCCAACCTCGCCGATGATCATCCGGGTAAGCGTTCGGGCACTGTCTCCTGCCGCTCAGCTTGCGTTGTTGATCTTGGTTAGTTGGCCCGTACGAAAAGGATATTCCGGACCGATGTCCGTTATGTACGGGCTAACTAACCAAGATCAACAACTCCAACAGGGCACCGAAGTCGGCCAGCCTAAAGCCGGGAAACCGCAGCCCAGCGGTCCAACACAGCCACCGCTTCCCCGGAATCCACTGCCTTCGCGACCCGCTTCAGACCAGCGTCCAGCGAATCTTTCAACGACCCACCCACTCCGTCGTACGCGGCGAGCGCGGCGGCGGCGTTGACAAGGACAGCGTCCCGTACGGGACCGCGTTCGCACTGAACACCGCGCGCGCTACCGCGGAGTTGACCGAGGCGTCGCCGCCGCGCAGGTCAGCGGGCACTGCCCGGGGCAGGCCGCAGTCGGCGACGTCGAAGAGCGTCTCGGTGACCGTTCCGCCCTCGACGATCCAGAACCGGGTGGGAGCTGTGGTGGTGACCTCGTCCAGGCCGTCCTCGCCCCGCACGACCAGGGCGGAGTGGCCGCGGCCAGCGACGACTCCGGCCATCACCGGCGCCATCGTCTCGGAGAAGCAGCCGATGGTGGCGGCCCGTGGCTGGCCCGGGTTGGTCAGCGGGCCAAGGAAGTTGAACACCGTCGGGATGCCCAGCTCGCGCCGGGTCGCGCCGGTGTGCCGCAGGCCCTGGTGGAAGTACGCGGCGAAACAGAAGCCGATGCCGGCGTCGGTCACGCAGCGGGAGACCTGGGCCGGCGACAGCTCGATCGCCACCCCCGAGCGCTTCGAGCAAATCGGCCGCACCACACGCGGAAGAAGCCGCGCGGTTGCCGTGCTTCACCACTCTTACGCCCGCGGCCGCCACCACGACGGCGGCCATGGTGGAGATGTTGACGGTGTTGGCCCGATCCCCGCCGGTGCCGACCACGTCGACGGCGTCCAGTGGCGCTGGTCCGAGGTCGAGCCTGGCGGTGTTGGCCAGCATCACCTTCGCGAGGCCGGACACCTCTTCGGCGGTCTCGCCCTTCGCCCGCAGAGCGGTCGCGAACCCGGCGACCTGAGCGTTCGTGGCGTCACCGGCCATGATCTCGCGCATGGCCCAGGCGGTCGCGTCCGAAGACAGCGACTGTCCCTCAAGCAGCGTGGTCAGGAGCTTGGGCCAGCTGTACGCCTGCACCGCGGGGGCCCGTTCTGCGGACCCACTCGCGGCCATGACTCAGCTCCGCGCCGGCACGGGCGCGCGACGCAACAGGTCGGCGACTACCGCGGCGGCGCGTACCGGATCAATCGGATGCGTGATGGTCGCCTCGGCCTGCGACCATTTCGCCAGCCATCGGTCCGCGTCCCGGGCCAGCAGCAGGCAGACCGGCGGGCAGTGGTCGAGCTCGTTGCGCAACTGCCGGCTGATGCCCATCCCACCGGTTGGCTGCGCCTCCGCGTCCAGGATCAGCACGTCGGCCTTGCCCGCGTCCGCCGCGTCCACCACCTCGTCACCGGTGGACGCCTCCAGCCAGACGATCTTGCCCACGTCCGGCGCGGGACGGCGACCGATCGCCATCCGGACCCGCTCACGCACCGCGGGGTCGTCGCTGAACACCAGGATCGTCTTGTCGGCAGGACGGCGAACTGCACTCATGCTGCGAAGCGTAAACCACCGGCCGGTCCGCCCGTGGTTTTGGGCCCGGAACACTCATCGCATCTCGCCAACGGTCGCGCGCGCGTACGTACGGGCGCCCGCACCGGCACCACCGACAGCGGTCATGTCACTGGTCAAGGGTCATCTTCGACACGCAGTAGTACCCGGCGCGCGGGAGCCTGGGGCGGCGGGCCATAATGCCCTGTGTGACGACCTCCGCCGCCGTTTTCGAGAAGTCTCAGGTTCACTCGCTGACCCGGCCGAACATGGTCAGCGTCGGGACGATCATCTGGCTCTCCAGCGAGCTGATGTTCTTCGCGGCCCTGTTCGCGATGTATTTCTCCATCCGGGCCGCTCAGCCGGCCCTGTGGCCGGAGATGACGAAGAACCTCGAGCTCTGGTATTCCACCCCGTTCACGGTGATCCTCGTGCTGTCCTCGGTGACCTGTCAGATGGGCGTCTTCTGCGCCGAGCGCGGGGACGTGTACGGCCTGCGTCGCTGGTATCTGCTGACCCTGGTGATGGGCGCGATCTTCGTCGGCGGCCAGGCCGGTGAGTACTACAAGCTGGTTCACGACGGCATCACCATCTCGGCCAACGGGTACGGGTCGATGTTCTTCCTGACCACCGGTTTCCACGGCCTGCACGTGATCGGCGGCCTGCTCGCCTTCGTCTTCCTGATGATCCGGTCGACGATGGGCCGCTTCACCCCGGCGCAGGCGACCTCGGCCATCGTCGTGTCGTACTACTGGCACTTCGTCGACGTGGTCTGGATCGCCCTGTTCGCGATGATCTACCTGCTCCGCTAGCTCGCTGTCACGTTCGCGGCAGCTAACCCGTCATTAGTTCTGTAGACAACCGCAAGGTGAGGCGATGATTTCCTCCTTCGCAGGCCGGGCCTCCCGCCGGGCGGCGGACCTGGCCAAGCGCCGGTCGGGCGTGCTGCTGCTGATAGCGGCGCTCGCCGTGATCGGCGCTGGCTACGCGGCGTTCACGCCGAGCACCTCGGCGGCCCCGAACGACCAATCGTCGGCGGGCGGCGCAGCAGGGTCAGCGACTGTTCAACGACAGCTGCATCAGCTGCCACGGCCGTACGCTGCAGGGCGTCCCCGGCCGCGGACCGAGCCTGGTCGGGGTGGGTGGCGCCGCGGTCGACTTCCAGGTCTCCTCGGGCCGGATGCCACTGGCCACTGGCCGGCCAGGCCGCGCAGGCGGCCCGCAAGCCCCCGAAGTTCACCGACGACCAGATCACCCAGCTGGTCGCCTACGTGCAGTCGTACGGCGGACCGGAAGTGCCGACCGGGCAGCTGTCCAGCACCGACAAGGACACCATCGCCGAAGGTGGCCGCCTGTTCCGGCTGAACTGCGCCGCCTGCCACGCCTTCAGCACCAAGGGTGGCGCGCTGTCGTCCGGCAAGACCGCGCCGAACCTCAACGACGCGACCGACAAACAGATTTACGAGGCGATGCTGACCGGCCCGGAGAACATGCCGGTGTTCGCGAACAACCAGCTCACCCCGGATGAGAAGAAGGCCATCCTGTCGTACGTGCAGGCCCAGAAGGCCGACATGGACCAGGGCGGCTTCGGGATCGGCCGGTCCGGCCCGGTGCCCGAGGGCCTGGTGATCTTCGTCATCGGCATTATCGCTCTGCTGTTCGTGACGCTCTGGATTGCAGGAAAGTCGTGACCACACAAGACCACAGCACTGCCCACGAGCCGGCCACCGCCAACGGGGTGACCCCGGCGTACCCGATGCCGGGCAAAGACCCGTATGTCGACGCCAACGACCCGGAGGCGGACCAGTTCGACCTGGTCCGCGAGGGTGCCCGCCGGGACGGCGTGGAGCTGGTGCATTACGCGCCACGTTTCCCGGTCCCGGGCACCAAGCGGGAGAAGCGGGTCGAGCGGACCATCGCGTTCATGTTCGGCCTGTCCGGCCTGTTCGGGCTGGCTTTCCTGGTCGTCTACATCTGGTGGCCATACGACTACCAGCTGGGCGTCAACATCGCGAAGCTCTACACGCCGATGCTGGGCATCACGCTCGGCTTCGCGCGCTGTTCTTCGTCGGCGCCGCGGTCATCACCTTCGCGAAGAAGCTGCTGCCCGAAGAGGTCGCGGTCCAGGATCGGCACGACGGTGCGTCTCCGGACGACGAGCGCCGGCTGACCGGCGCCACGCTGTTGCAGCAGACCTTCGACGACACCGGCATCAAGCGCCGCCCGATGCTGAAGGCGGCCATCGCGATCGGCGCCGCGCCGCTCGGTCTCGCGATCGCCGCGCCGCTGGTCGGCGCGCTGATCACGAACCCGGGCAAGGACCCGATCACCACCGCCTGGAAGGAAGGCATCCGGCTGGTCCGCGACGATGGCACGCCGATCCAGCCTGGTGACATGCACACGGGCAGCATCGAGACCGTCTTCCCGGGCATCCCGGACGGCAACACCAACAAATACGCCGACTCCCCCACGCTGCTGATCCACATGCGGCCGGAGGACGCGGCGAAGGTCAAGGTGCAGCCCGGGTACGAGACAGCGCACTACGGCGACTACTTCGCGTACTCGAAGATCTGCACGCACGCGGGCTGCCCGGCCAGCCTGTACGAGCAGCAGACCCAGCGGCTGCTGTGCCCGTGCCACCAGAGCCAGTTCGACCTGCTGGAGTCCTGCAAGCCGGTCTTCGGCCCGGCGAGCCGGCGGCTGCCGCAGCTGCCGATCAAGTTGGACTCGGCGGGATATTTCGTGGCACAGAGCGACTATCGGGTGCCGATCGGTCCCGCATTGTGGGAGCACCCCGACAATGACAAGTAACCTGAGAGAGACCGAGACAGCGCTGTCTGAGATGACGACCGTCCGCCCCACGTATTGGGAGCATCCATCATGATCTCGCTGCCGAAAATCAACCCGGCCGAAATCCCCGAGCAGGCGGCCAGTTGGGCCGATGACCGGTTCGCCGCGGCCAGCCCGGTCCGCAAGCTGATGAACAAGGTCTTCCCGGACCACTGGTCGTTCATGCTCGGTGAGATCGCGCTCTACTCGTTCATCGTGCTGCTGCTGTCCGGCACCTTCCTGGCCCTGTATTTCGAGCCGTCGGCGCTGGAAGTCAAGTACGCCGGCTCGTACACGCCGCTTTACGGCATCGAGATGTCCCGTGCGTACGAGACGACCCTGAACCTGTCGTTCGACGTGCGCGGCGGCTTGATCATGCGGCAGATCCACCACTGGGCGGCGCTGCTGTTCATGGCCGCGATGGTCGTGCACATGCTGCGGGTCTTCTTCACCGGCGCCTTCCGGCGGCCGCGGGAGATCAACTGGGTGGTCGGCGCGCTGCTGTTCATCATGGGCTTCTTCGAGGGCTTCGCGGGTTACTCGCTGCCAGACGACGCGATCTCCGGCACCGGCCTTCGAGTGATGAGCGCGATCATGCAGTCCACGCCGGTGATCGGGACGTGGTTCACCTTCTCGGTGTTCGGCGGCGAATATCCGGGCACGGAGATCCTGCCGCGGCTCTACATCGCACACGTGCTGTTGTTACCCGGTCTGATCCTGGGGTTGATCGCTGTCCATATGGGCCTGCTGGTCAAGCAGAAACACACCCAGTATCCCGGGCCAGGCCGGACCGAGAAGAACGTTGTCGGCGTACGGATGGTGCCGAACTTCTCGGCCAAGGCCGGCGGGTTCTTCATGGTCGTCTTCGGCATGATCGCCTTCCTGGGTGGCGTCTTCCAGATCAACCCGGTGTGGATCTTCGGCCCGTACACAGCCGCGGTGGTCTCCGCTGGCACCACGCCTGACTGGTACGTGGCCTGGAGCGACGGGGCGCTGAGACTCTTCCCGGACTGGGAGATCTACATCGGTCCGTACACGATCCCGGCGATGTTCTGGCCTTCCGCGTTCCTGATGGGCGCCGTCTTCTCGATGCTGATCGGGTATCCGTTCCTGGAAGCCAGACTCACCAAGGGACTCCGCCCACCACAACCTGCTTCAGCGGCCCCGGGACGCACCCGCGCGGACGGCGCTGGGCGCGATGGCGATCGCCTTCATCATCGTGTGCTGCTGATGTCCGCCGGAAACGACATCATCGCCGAGAAGTTCGACATCTCGCTGAACGCGATGACGTGGATCGGTCGGATCGGGCTGCTGCTGGCGCCACCCATCGCGTACTACATCACCTACCGGCTGTGCCTGGGCGCCCAGCAGGGCGACCGGATCACGCTGGCGCACGGTGTCGAGACCGGCATCATCCGGCGGCTTCCGAACGGTGAGTTCATCGAGATCCACCAGCCGCTGGGCCCGGCGGACTCGCACGGCCACAGCGAGCTGGAATACAGCGGCTGGGCGGTGCCGAAGAAGATGAACCGGCTCGGTGCCCTAGGCAACGCTGCCAAGGGCTTCTTCGTGCCGCTGGAGAAGCCCGGTGAGGCTCCCGTCTCGCCGGCGCCGGTAGATCAGCGAGAGCTGACCCGCAGCGACGACTGAGAGCTTCTCAGCCCTCGTACGACCCAGAAAGCCGCCCCATTCCTGTCGGAGTGGGGCGGCTTTCTTTTGCGCTGCCACGCGTACGGCCAGCGTACATATCATACGAACGGACAATTTCTTCGCATTTAACTCTAGGAATCCGGAGGAATGTCCGGTAATCTCCGAATTGTTACGGAGACTGGGCACGAAGAAGACCCGATGTTCGTGACGGCACGGCACCGGACGAGTCAGCGGGCACCGGCACACCCTCCGGGTTGACTCGTCCACACCGCCCCGGTCCACGACGACGTGGTCGGCGGGAGCGATCTGGAGCGTCCGCACCATCGGCGAGCTGATTTATGAACCGAGCGGCTCACGTAAGGGGGTATGAAGAGCCTCGCCGACGTACGACCTGCCCACCTGCGGCTATGAGGAATGGGGCCAGCCGGTGGTGGCGACGGTCGTCGGGCGCGATCATCACGCCACGCCGAGGTCGGTGTTCGCGGTCAATACGCCCTTGTGACCGCGGGCCACCGACCTCGGTGGGCGCTTTTTATTTGACTACTCGCATCCACAGATTGGTTGCCAGCTCGGCGCTGGTCAGGCCGACACGTTCCAGCTTCACGTTCGTACCACCCGGCCAGTCCAAGAGCCGGACGCCGTCGCCGAGCAGCACCGGCGCGATGATCACCAGGAGCTCGTCGAGTTCACCCGCCGCGAGGCATTGTCGGGCGACACTGGCGCCCATCACGTTGACGTACCGCTCCCCCGCCGCGGTCTTCGCCGCCTCGATCGCGCTGCCGAGATCGCCGACGAAAGTCACCCCGGGCACTGGCCGCGCCGGTGGGTGATGGGTGAGGACGAACTGCGGGCCGTCCCAGCCCCCGCCGAACGCCTTACCCTCCTTGGCGGTCCCCCGATGCGGATCGTCGCCGCCGAACGTGCGGCTGCCAACCAACAACGCGCCGATCTTGCTGACGACGACGTCCTTGACGACCGGGTTGGGCGCGATGTGTTCGGTGAGCCAGGACATGTCCCCGCCCAGGCCCGCGATGAAACCGTCGAGCGACATGGTGACCGAGTAGAGCAGCTTGGCCATCGCGTACCTCCGGTGGAACCTCGTCGGGACAGCCAGCAGTTCGCTGGTACGACAACGGCCCGCCTACGCCTGACAGGCGTCGACGGGCCGACAATCGGTGCGTACGAACGGATTAGCTCTCTTCGCCGCGGCTGCCGACGTAATACTCGAAGAGCAGTCCGCCGGTGGACAGGATCAGCGCGACGCCGCCCAGGACCAGCAGCCAGATGGCCCAGAAGACGATCCCGATGCCGGCAATCGCGGCCGCGGCGGCCAGGATGAACGGCCAGTAGCTGCCGGGTGAGAAGAAGCCCAGGTCGCCGGCGCCCTCGCTGATGTCGGCGTTCTCGCGGTCCTCCGGGCGAGCGTCGATCCGGCGGGCCACGAAGGAGAAGTACTGGCCGATCATGCCGCAGAGGCAGCCAGTCAGGATCAGCCCGACGACACCGACCCACTCGGTGTGCTCGACGGTGTTCTTCGTCCAGATCCCGTACACGGTTGCTGCCACGAACACGAACAGCGCCAAGCCGTTGAAGACTTTCGACTCGGTGCGCATCGCTACCGATCCTCCTGTCGGGTACTGCTGTGGATCACAGAATAGGGCAGGGACCAACTCGCCTGGCTAGCTGGCAGACGTGTCGCGGCGGTCGGTGTTGAACGGGTGGGTGGTGACCGCGTACCGCATCGCCTTGCCCTGCAGCTTCTCCAGGGCGTCGGGTTGGACAGGCCCTGCTCGCGCAGCGTCAGGTATTGCTGGTACATGGTCGGGCTGACCGCCCGGACCTCGAAGTTCATGTTCGAGTGGTAGGTGCCGCACAGCTCGGCGCAGCGGCCGACGAAGTTGCCGGTCTGGGTGATGGTCACCTGGAACGAGTTCGGGTGGCCCGGGATCACGTCCCGCTTGAACAGGAAGTCCGGCACCCAGAACGAGTGGATGACATCCTCGGAGGTCTCGATGAACTTGACCGTCTTGCCGGTCGGGAGCACCAGCACCGGGATCTGGTCGGACGAGCCGACGGTCTCCACGTCGTGGCCGTCCTGGCCGCGCTGGTCGTTGTAACCGAACCGCCAGTTCCACTTGAACGCCACCACCGAGATGGTCACGTCCGGGTTCGCGTCTTCCTTGTTCACGTCAGTCTCGACGACCGCCGTGTAGTAGAAGAGAACGACCACGATCAGCAGCGGCGCGATCGTGTAGAGGATCTCGATCGGCAGGTTGAGCTTGGTCTGGACGGGGATCTCTGGGTCACCAGCACGCCGCCGGTAAGCGATGATCGCCCAGAACATCAGGCCCCACACGAGAACACCGACGGCCAGCGCCGCGATGGTCGAGTCGACCCAGAGCCGCAGCATCCACTGCGACTGCACGGTGACGCCCGCCGGCCACCCGAACCGCATCGCCTGGCCCTGATCGCAGCCAGCCAACGCCAGCGCCAGCAACCCCAGCCCGGCAAGGCTCAGGACCGCACGACCACGGCGAACCGGCACTCCGGCCCGATCCCGCTTCTGACTTGCCACCCGACAGGCCCTTCCCGCTCAGCCATCACCCAACCGGCGTGGTCTACACGCCGTAGAACGAGCAAACCGAAGACTATCCGACCTTGTTGGCACCGGCTGTCCCGGGGCGCCGACCCGCCGGCACCCATTTGCCGCCCACTCCACCGCGCCGCTCTTTGGCCCACTCACCCAACGTGATCTCCCACCCTGGGTGGGACGTCCGCATCGACGCGATGCGTGCGCTGGGCGCACGCATCGCGTCGATGCGGGCAAAACTCTGCTACTCGGAGTTAGGAGAGGTGGGTGGTCACCTCGGCGGCAGCGTCGTCGCCGTACGCCTCACCGAGCCGCTTGATGAAGTCGGCGCGGTCCAGGGCGTATTCCTGCGGGCCGTCGGTCTCGATCACCAGGGTCGCGAGCATGCTGCCGACCTGCGCGGACCGTTCCAGGGACAAGCCCCACGACAGGCCCGCGAAGAACCCGGCCCGGAAGCCGTCGCCGACGCCGGTCGGGTCGACCTTGCGGACTTCGCGGGCGATCGGTACGTACACCCGCTCGATGTCCTTGCCGGTGATCTCGACGCCGCGCTCCCCCAGCGTGGTCACCCGGATGCCGACGTGGTCCAGCACGTCCGCGTCGGACCAGCCGGACTTGGACTCCAGCAGGTTCTTCTCGTAGTCGTTGCTCAGCAGGTAGGCGGCGCCGTCGGTGAGCGTACGAATCTGCTCCCCATCCATCAACGCGATCTGCTGGGAGAAGTCGGCGGCCCGCGCGATGCCCAGCTTGGTGGCCTCGCTGGTGTTGCGCAGCATGCCCTCCGGGTCGTGCGCGCCGACGATCAGCAGGTCGATGCCGCCGAGGCGGTCCACCGTGGGCTGCAGCGAGATGTTGCGGCCCTCGGCCATCGCACCGGTGTAGAAGGATGCGATCTGCGCCATGTCGTCGTCGGTGGTGCAGTTGAACCGAGCGGTGTGCAGGTGGTCGAAGACCTGTACGGACTCGCAGTCGACGCCGTGCTCCTGCAGCCATTTCCGGTAGTCGTCGAAGTCCGGCCCGACCGCGCCGAGCAGAGTCGGGTGCTCTCCCAGCACGCCCATGCCGTACGCCATGTTGGCGGCAACTCCGCCGCGACGGATCACCAACTTGTCGACCAGGAACGACAGGGACACCTGATGCAGCTGGTCAGGCAGCAGCTGCTCGGCGAACCGGCCCTTGAAATGCATCAGGTGGTCGGTGGCGATGGATCCGGTGACGACGATCTTCATTACCCAGCCTCGTTGGGGCGTACACCGCCCCGGTCGGTAGCACGGACGAACGACCCTAACCCGCACCACCACGTTCCGGGACCCACCACCAACGAGAGAATTTTCATCCTGGTCATCGGCCCGACGATCGCTGCCACCTCCGGCTATGCGGCGGCGAAATTCTGTCGGTGCCAGCCCCTAGCTTCAGGCCATCCGCGAATTTTGTCCGATACCGCGGCCGGTCCGGCCGGTACGCTCGCATGCAGGAGGTGGTTCGCTATGTCAGCATTACCCATGGGCGTTGACGACTTCGACCCGCTGGTCGACCTGGCTGGCATGTGGACCAACGACCTCGCCCAGCTCTATCTACCCATCGACGGGATGCTCGCGACTCGTTACGAGGCAGTCCGACGGGAAGCTCGTCATGAGCCCCTACGAGGGCAGTGGGAATAGTTGGGCGAGCAAACGCCTCGCCCGACAACTCGACGACATGGCCGAAGCCGCGGGTTTCGCGCTGTATATGACCCTGAACGTCGTGTTTGCCGCCCACAGCTGGATCCAGCCAGATCTTGTCCTGCTTCGCGACACACTCGAGTTGGACACCTGGGTTTCAGCGGACGAGGTTGTCATGCCTATTGAGCTGGTCTCGCCGTCATCCCGTCGCCGAGACCGCATCGACAAGCCCGCCCTGATGGCCAAAGCAGGCATTCCGTTCTACCTTCGTATCGAAGTCACCAAGTCACTGCCCGCCGTATCGGCGGAATTGTGCGAGCTTCGGGACGGCCTTTACCACCCGATCGAGCGATCGACCGGTGGGAGGCGGTTGGACAGCGACGTGCCGTTTCCGATGTCGGTGGATCTGCTCGATCTGCTCGAACCGAGAAGACGTCAGAAACTGGTGTAACGACGAAGGCCCGACCGCTGGGCGGTCGGGCCTTTGCTCGTACGAAAGATCTAGTGGAACGAGTCGCCGCAGGCGCAGGAGCCGGTGGCGTTCGGGTTGTCGATCGTGAAGCCCTGCTTCTCGATGGTGTCGACGAAGTCGATCGTCGCGCCGCCCAGATAAGGCTTGCTCATCCGGTCGATGACGACCTGGACCCCGCCGAAGTCCTCCACCGCGTCGCCGTCGAGCGAGCGCTCGTCGAAGAACAGCTGGTAACGCAGGCCCGAGCAGCCGCCGGGCTGGACGGCGATGCGCAGCCGCAGGTCGTCGCGACCTTCCTGCTCCAGCAGGTTCTTCACCTTGAGGGCGGCGACGTCGCTCAGTACGACAGACGTTTCGGTGGTCGGAGTGGTCACGTTCTGCTCCCGTAGAAGTCGGCGCTCGGTTCGACAGCTGTCACCCAAGCAACAACCGGCACAGTCAGTGCTGTTCCCATGGTGACACAGCAGGTCGGATTTGCCATCAAGGCCAGCGTACGACGGGAAGACCCGTTCCGGTCAGCGGCGGGACCACTCGCGGGCCACTCGTTCGGCCAGTCGGGTCAGCCCGCTGGCGCCGGCGTCGATGGCCGCCTGCGCGGAACCGAGCTCGTCGGCGACCGAATAGGCGGCCTCGATGCCGGCGGCGGCCGCTTCCCGGCGGCCCACCGACACCTGGCCGGCCATCACCAGGCACGGCAGCGCGCGTTCTGCGGCGCCCGCGGCCACGCCAGCGGCGACTTTTCCGCGCAGCGATTGGAAGTCGAAGGATCCTTCGCCGGTGACCACCAGGTCGGTGGCGTCCAACGCGGCGTCCAGGCCGATCAGGTCGCGTACGAGCGCGATCCCGGATTCCCGGCGGGCGCCGAGCGCCAGCAGCGCCGCACCGAGGCCGCCGGCCGCGCCGGCACCTGGCGCGGTGGCGAGGTCCGGCGGGCAGCCAGGCAGGTCTCGTACGAGCACTTCCGCCCCCAGCGAGCGAGGGCCGCGTCGAGCAGGAGCACGTCCTCTCGGGTCGCGCCCTTCTGCGGTCCGAACACCGAGGACGCGCCATGCAGGCCGGTCAGCGGGCTGTCCACATCGCTGGCGATCACCAGCTCGGCACCGCGCAGCGCCGGGCACACCGGCCAGCCGATCGCAGGACACCAACGCGGCACCGCCGTACGGAAGCGCGGCGCCGGCCCCGTCGAGCGCTACCGCGCCGAGAGCGGCCATCATGCCGGCGCCGCCGTCGTTGGTGGCCGAACCACCGAGACCGACCACGACCCGGTGGGCGCCGGTGTCGACCGCGGCGGCGATCAGCAGGCCGACGCCATACGAAGTGGTGATCTTCGGATCGCGTTCGGCCTTGGTGAGCAGGTGCAGGCCGGTGGCGTCGGCGCTCTCCACATAGCCGTCATCGCCGCCGACGCGCAGCACGCTGCCGGTGGTGTCCCGCCCGAGCGGATCCGGGATGGCCACCTTGACGTACTCACCGCCGATCGCGGTGTTGAGCACATCCAGGAATCCCGGCCCACCATCGGAGAGCGGCCGCAGCACCAACTCGTCGTCCGGCGCCTGCCGCCGCCAGCCGGTCGCGACCGCTTCGGCGGCCTGCCGGGCGGTCATCGTGCCGCCAAAGGAATCCGGAGCTACGAGTACGCGCACCGGCTCATCCTGCCCTACCCGCGGGCCGTCGTTGTGACATTCGGAATCCGATTGTGCAGTCGGGGTGGCGTTGACCTGCTCAAACATCTTCCACCGTGACATTCGGACAGATCCCAGTCGGCTCCGCGGAGGTAGTGAAACGGGACAGAACCGCTTCACTACCTCCGCGAGGAGCCGTCACCCGAGGTGGGCTTCGGAGAGCAGCATCTCGAAGATGGCCTCCGGGTCGGCGGCGGTCAGGCCACGGGCGGCGAACCAGTCGCAGACGTTGACCACGTCCCGCCGCAGGAACCCGACGCCCTGCGGGTTGCCGACGATGTCGACCGCCTGCGGGAGGTCGATCATCACCAGCCACCAGCCGGCCACCGTGGACCAAGAGGTTGTACGGGGACAGGTCGCCGTGCGCGAGGCCGTGCCGGGCCATCGTGGACATCGCGTCCAGCAACTGGTCCCACAACGACCCCAGTTCGGCGCCCCCCGGACGGCACTGCGCGAGCCGTGGCGCGGCCGTACCTGAAGCGTCCCCAATGAACTCCTGCAGCAGCTCGGTGCCGTCGAGAGAAACGGGATAAGGCACCGCCACGCCGGCCTCTCGGAGTACACCGAGCACCGCGAACTCGGCAGCCGCCCACTGCCCGGCCAGCAACTCCCGGCCGAAGTCGGTCCGCCGCGCCATGGCGCGGTTTTTTCGCGACTGCGCCGGACCCGGCGGCCCTCCAGATAGCCGGCGTCCCGGTGAAAAGACCGGTGCTCCGAAGTGCGGTAACGCTTGGCCGCCAGCAGGCAGCGCGGACCGCCGTCAGGCACCTGGCGATCGATCAGGAAGACGTCGGCCTCCTTGCCGGTCTTGAGTACGCCCAGCTCATAGTCGACCGCGCCGAGCGCGGTGACGACCCAGTCCGGCCGCGGCTTGGGGCCGTGGGTGGCGCCGTCCCAGGTGGACCACCGGTCGCCGGCGGGCGGCCCGTCCAGGTCAGCGGGCTCACCGGGATCGTCGATGCCGGCCGGCGGCTCGACCGGATCTGGCCGGCGGACCGTACGAGCAGCCTTACGTGCAACCCGCGGCTCGTCGAATGCGTCAAGTGTGTAGAGATCGTCGTCACAGTCTTCGGACGACTCAAAGCGAAAAGGAACGCGTGGCACTGGAGAGAACTCCTCAAGGATCACCGGGACCCTTGGGCTGCGGACGCTGTCAGGTCCGCGCGGGCACCGGGAGATGGTTGCTTACAGGCATGCGAAAGCCGCAGGTGACAGCCATGAACCCCACCTCCCAGGTGCGGTGCCGGAGCAGACCCGGCACGCCAGATGTGACGGCAACACTCTGACCAACGATGAAAGGCAAGTCAACTGATTTTCCGCCGCCGGGGCGGGCAGTCGCCCCGGCGTCGACAGTCGTTAACCTGACGAACTGGATCTGCACGGCATCGATCCGGCCCGCACGTACGGCCGGCATAGAGAGGACCACGATGGACAACGATGTCCTGATCGTGCGGGGTGGCCTGCCGCTACGCGGCGAAATCCGCATCCCGGGCGCGAAGAACCTGGTTCCCAAGGCAATGGTGGCGGCGCTGCTGGGTGAGTCCCCCAGCCGGCTACGGAACATCCCGGCCGTACGGGACGTGGAGATCGTCACCGGCCTGCTCGAGCTGCACGGCGTCAGCGTCCGCCCGAGCGGGATGCCCGGCGAGCTGGTCCTGGACCCGAGCCAGGTCGAGCGCGCCAGCGTCGACGAGATCAACGTGCACGCCGGTTCCAGCCGGATCCCGATCCTGTTCTGTGGCCCGCTGCTGCACCGGCTCGGCCACGCCTTCATCCCGGACCTCGGCGGCTGCAACATCGGCGGCCGGCCCATCGACTTCCACCTGGAGGCACTGCGTCAGTTCGGCGCGGTCGTCGACAAGGACCCCGAGGGCCTGCACCTGTCCGCGCCGGACGGTCTGCACGGCACCAAGCTGGAACTGCCGTACCCCAGCGTCGGTGCCACCGAGCAGATCCTGCTCACCGCGGTACGCGCGAACGGCGTCACCGAACTGCGCAACGCGGCCATCGAGCCGGAGATCATCGACCTGATCGCGGTGCTGCAGAAGATGGGCGCGCTGATCAGCGTGCTGACCGACCGGACGCTCCGGATCACCGGCGTCGAGCGGCTCTACGGCTACGACCACACCGCGCTGCCGGACCGGCTGGAGGCCGCCAGTTGGGGCTGCGCAGCGCTCGCCACCCGCGGTGACGTGTACGTGCGAGGCGCCCGGCAAGCCGACATGATGACGTTCCTCAACGTCTTTCGCACCGTCGGCGGCGAATTCGAGATCGACGACTCCCCCGGCGGCGGCATCCGGTTCTGGCACCCTGGCGGGCGACCTCAAACCGATCGCGCTGGAAACCGACGTACACCCCGGCTTCCAGACCGACTGGCAGCAGCCACTCGTCGTCGCGCTGACCCAGGCGTCCGGCCTGTCGATCGTGCACGAGACCGTCTACGAAAACCGGCTCGGATTCACCGACGCGCTGGTCAGCATGGGCGCGCACATCCAGCTCTACCGAGACTGCCTCGGCGGCACCCCGTGCCGGTTCGGCCAGCGCAACTTCCGGCACTCCGCGGTGATCAGCGGCCCCGCCAAGCTGCACGCCGCCGACCTGGTGATCCCCGACCTGCGGGGCGGCTTCTCCCACCTGATCGCGGCACTCGCCGCCGAGGGCACCTCACGGGTGTACGGCGTCGACCTCATCGACCGCGGCTACTCCGACTTCGACACCAAACTCGCCGCCCTCGGCGCCCAGGCCGAACGCGTCGCAGAGGCTGCGTAGCTGCTGCGAGTTCCTCGCAGGGGCCGCGACTCGGCCGCGTCGCCGGACCGCCCAAGACCGGGGCGGTCCACCGTCGCGGTAGGGGACGGCCTACGCCGCCACGGCCGGCGCCCGGACCCCGCGTCGCCAGGCTCGCCCCAGAAGACCGCTGGGACGAGCCCACCGCCACAGGACCCCCGAGCCCTTCGGGCTGCGCCTTGGCGGGGCTGGGAGGCGCGCTTAGGTGACCAGACACCCGGGCGCGGTAGGCGCGAAGGTGACCAGACACCTGGGTGCGATAGGCGGGTGGGTGACCAGACACAGAGGCGCGATGGGTGCATGGTGACTACACACAGAGGTGCGTTGGGCGCGTGGGTGGCTGGCGAGGGACCAGGTAGGCGTCGCATCAACTAGGGTGTGAGCATTCCCCGTCTGGTGGTGGATGCCTGTTGCCTTGGGTGGTGACCGCACCACCATCCGTTACTTCGAAGGAACGCTGCCGACTGTGGACGTGAAGTCGCTTTTTCGCCGTAAGTCCGAGCCTGACGCACCGGTTGAGGTCGTACGGCCGGCGAAGCCCGGCGGCAAGGGGCGTCCGACGCCCAAGCGCAAGGACGCTCAGGCGCGCCGGCGCAACGCCGAGCCGCCGCCAGCGAACCAGAAGGAAGCCCGGCAGCGGATGCAGGCCCGGCAGCGCACCGAACGCTCGGAAGCCCGCGAGGGCATGATGAACGGCGACGAGCGATACCTGCTGCCACGCGACAAGGGACCGGCCCGCAGACTCGTCCGCGACATCGTCGACTCCCGGCGGACGGTAGGCGCGTATTTCCTCGGTGGCACCCTGGTCGTCTTCCTGGCGGCCCAGTTGCCGGCAGTGTTCCGGCTTTACTCGACCCTCCTGTGGGCCGCGTTGCTGATCGTCCTGCTGATCGACTCCTTGCTGATCGCCCGGAAGATCAAGAAGCTGGTCGCCGAGCGGCTGCCGGACTACCACGAGCGGATGATGGGCCTCTACGTCTACGGCGCGATGCGGGCGACCGTGTTCCGCCGGATGCGGGCCCCCCGGCCGCAGGTCAGCCTGGGCGACAAAGTCTAGCCAGCGTGGGAAAACCCGGCGGTTCGCGCTATCTGAACACGCCGTGCAGGAGCGCTGTGTTCGCCGTCCCGGTGGCCCGCCACGGCACCCTCGTGGGCTACCTGTGGGCGTCCGTACGAGACGATGCTGCCGGCTTTATCGGCTCCCACCGCGGCGCGCACGCGGTGGGCGTCGACTCGGCCGCTCTCACCGCGCACTGGGAGGACCAGCTCCGGACGTCCGCGCTGGCCGAGCTGGCGCCGATCGCTACCCTGCACCACCTCGCCAGCGCACCCGAGCACCCGACCTACGGCGGCGTCGCCGCACCCGCTCGCCCGCAGCGGGCCCGCACTCTGCACCATCTCCAAAACCGCGCCAACCCCCAGGACGATGGGGTTTTCGGCCCGCTTTAAGTCGTACGAAACCGCCAGCCCTTTAGGTCACACCTGGATTTACGCAGACAAACGGCTTACCGAATTGGGTACGCTCCATCTCCCCCTGGACTTCAGCCGGTCCGGGGAAGGGAGCTATCAGTGACCACGGGGAACGGGGCTGGCACCGCACTGCGGTTCGAGATTCTCGGGCCGCTGCGGGCCTGGCGGGGCGACCAGGAGCTGACGCTCGGCCCCAACAAGCAGCGAGCCGTGCTGGCTACTCTGCTGGTACACGCCAACACCGCCGTTTCCACCGACCAGATCGTCGAAGCGGTGTGGCTCGGCGAGCCACCGAACAACGGCGCGAACGTGGTGCAGAAATATGTCGCGGGACTGCGCCGGGTGCTGGAGCCGGACCGCGAGCCGCGGTCCCCTGGCCGGCTGCTGACCCGTACCCGCGACGGCTACCTGCTGCGGGTCGCGCCGGGCAGTCTCGACGCGGAGGTTTTCACCGCGTTGGAACACCAGGCGCAGGCCGCACACGCGCACGACCAGCTGCCGGAGGCGACCGACCAGCTGGCCGAAGCGCTGGGTCTGTGGCGCGGCGAGGTGCTGGCCGGGCTGACCGGTCCGGTCTTCGAGTCCGCCAGGATCCGGCTCGGCGAGACGAAAGCCGCCGCGCAGGAAACGCTGGCCGAGATCGAGGTGGCCGCCGGCCGGCACCGGACGGTGGTGCCGGAGCTGGTACGGCTGGTGGCCGACTTTCCGTTCCGGGAGCGGCCGCGCTACCTGCTGATGCTCGCACTGTCCGAATCCGGTCGTCGCCGGCCCGAAGCCCTGACCGCCTACCAGGACTACCGGCGGCAGCTGGTCGACGAGCTCGGCGTGGAGCCCGGCGACCTCGTACGCGACCTGCATCTGCGCATCCTGCGAGCCGATCCCGCCCCGCAGCCGGCACCGACGGTCGTACGACCGGAGCCACTGGCGCAGACCGCCGAGGCTCCGCCGCGACTGGCGATCACGGCCGTCGACCCCCACCGCCCGAGGCCGCCGGTTGGATGCAGTGGCTGATCAGGATCGCGGTGATCGCCATCCCGTTGCTCACGATCGGGCTGGCCACCTGGGCGGTGGTCGGCGCTCTCACGCTCCGCGAAGTCCGGCGCGGCCGGCCGTACGGGTGGCTCAACGGGCTGGCCGCGGTCGGTTACGGCGCGATCTTGGTGGTGATGGTCTTCGCGGTGAAGGTGAGTCCGGGCCGGATCGGCCCGCCGATCTTCGTGCTGACCATCTTCGTCGAGTTGGCAGGAGTGGTGCATGCGGCCCTGTTAACCACCACGCCGGCCCGACCGGCGTCCGGCTGGCTGTCGATCGCACTCCGGATCTTCCGGGCCAGTGTCCCGCTGGCGAGTGTCGGGCTGGCGGCGTGGACGGTGCCCGCGTACTACGCCTTCCGGCGCCGCAGTCTCTCGCTGGCACTGGCCGCCGGCGGCTATCTGGTCGGCGGCGCGGCCTTCATGATTATCGCTCTCGGTGACGGAAACACACCCCTGCTGCCCGACCCGGTGCCGATGCTGATCTGGCTGGCGGTCATCTCGGTCGGCACCCTGCATGCCGCGGTGCTCGACCCCGACCGCCACCGCCGTCTACCGCTGCCCTTATGAGCAGCACAAACACCGACGGCAGCGGAACGGCAGTCAAGACGGGGTCAAGTCAGGCATACTCACCCGGCGCCAACGCAGGCGCATTACCCAACGAAGGGCACACGTAAGGCAATGTCAGTCACAGATCAGTACGGGTCAGCGCCGATCCAGCCGACCGCGCAGCGTTCCGGTGTACTGTCCGTCGTCACGTTCGTGCTGGGCCTGCTCGGCATCCTCGTCGTCACCATTCCGATCAGCATCGTGCTCGGCATCGTCGCGCTGGTTCGCTCCAACCAGAAGCTCAAGCCACTGGCCGTCATCGGCATCCTGCTGGCGCTCCTGTGGGCCGTCGGTCTCGGCATCGGCGGGTACACCCTAGCCAAGGCGGGCTCGGACAAGCTGACCCTGAGCAACGTCAAGGTCGGCGACTGTCTCTCGCAGGACCCGGAGACGCACCTGTCGAAGGTCGTCGACTGCGGTCAGACAATGACGGCAAGGTGTACGCGACCCCCGCACTTCCGGAAGGCAAGTTCCCCGGCGACGCGAAGGTCACCCAGCTGTCCCAGTCGCTCTGCCAGGCGGCCCCCGGCCTCCCGTCCGGCGCCACCAACTTCGTCTACGCCGCTCCCACCGAGACCCAGTGGAACCTCGGCCAGCACAAGGTCTACTGCCTGTACAAGGCCTAACCTTCCAGCGATTCACCGAGCGGGGTGCCGGACGGCACCCCGCTCGGGGTTGTGTAGAGCCGGCGGACGACCTCGTCGATGTCCGGCTCGGCGACCTGCAGGTCGCGCAGCGGTGCGGCGGCCGCGACCGCGCCAATCACCGCGGCCGCGGTGGTGTCCGACGGCGAGAAGGACAGCGTCTGCCGACGGCCCTCGGCCTCGATCCGGTCCACCGTCGCGGAAGGCACCTCAAGTCGCCCGTACGGGCCGTCCAACTCGACGATCACCCGGCGCCGCGATCCGTACGCGCGGTGCAGTTCCTCCAGCGTGCCGTCGTGCATGACCCTGCCGTGGTCGATCACCACCAGCCGGCGGCACAGCCGCTCGATGTCGTCCAGGTCGTGGGTCGTCAACACCACGGTGACCTCGCCGGTCGCGGCCAACGCTGCCAACGCGGACCGGACCGCCTCCTTGCTGACCACGTCGAGACCGATCGTCGGCTCGTCGAGGAAAAGCACCTCGGGGGCGTGCAGCAGGGCCGCGGTGACCTCCGAGCGCATCCGCTGGCCGAGGGACAGCTGCCGGACCGGGGTGTCCAGCAGCGGTCCGACATCGAGCAGGTCGACGTAGTTCTTCAGCCGCTGGGCGTGCTCGGCCGCCGGCACCCGGTAGATGTGCCGTAGCAGCGCGAAAGACTCCCGCAGCGGCAGGTCCCACCAGAGCTGGCTGCGCTGCCCGAACACCACGCCGATCCGGCGGGCCAGCCGCACCCGGTCCGGCACCGGCCGCAGGCCACACACTCGTACGTGCCCGCTGGCGGCGTCAGCACGCCAGTGAACATCTTCAGCGTGGTCGACTTCCCGGCACCGTTGGGCCCGATGTATCCGAGCATGTCACCGGTCTCGACGGTCAGGTCGATGCCGTCGACAGCGTGCACGTCCACCCGCTTGCGCCGGACCCGCCCGACCTTCTTCGCGATGGAGAACGTCTTGCGCAGCCCGCGGGCCTCGATGACAGTCATGATCCCGTTCCTCGGTAGTGCCGGATGCCGGTCCGCCACAGCAGCGCCGCCGCGGTGGCCAGGACGGCGGCCGCGAGCGGCGAGCAGTAGCCGAACCACGACGGCATGCCGAGCGGGTCCGGCCGGTCCAACAGCGTCAGGACCGGGTAGTACGCGACAAAGGCGAAAGGCACCACGTACGCGAAAACGACCCGAAACGCCGAGCCGTAGACGGTGATCGGGTACGACGTGAAGTCGCGGCCGCCGAACGTGAAGGCGTTGCTCACCTGCTGCGCGTCGATGAACCAGAAGGTCAAACTGCTGCCCGCCACGAAAACCGCGGAGATCGAGACGCCAGCGCTGGCGATCGACCCGATCAGCACGACGACTTTGAGCGGTGTCCACGAAATATCGTTGATCCGCAGGGCGATCGCCAGCACCACCGCGGCCTGCAGCAGCGAGCCGATCACCTTGACCTCCAAGGTGTTGACGATCAGTTGGCCGAGCGACGACAGCGGCCGGACCAGCAGCGCGTCGAGCTGCCCGAGGCGTACGTACGACGACAGGCTGTTGAGGCCGCCGGCCACCAGATCCCCGATCCGAAAGCCCGTCAGCGCCAGCCCGCTGATCAGAATGGTCTGCTTGAAGGAAAAACCGCCCAACGAGTGGGTCACGTTGAAGAGCACCACGATCGCGACGACCTCGAACACCGTGACCGCGGCCTGCGAGATCATGTCGATGACGAATGAACGGCGATAGCTCGTCTGGGACCGGATCTGGGCACCGATCAACTTGGCGTAGACCGCGACCGTATTCATCCGCCCTGCACCACCAGCCGGCGAACGGCCCGCCGCTGCACCAAAACGCACAGGGCCAGCAAGAACACGATCCAGAGAACCTGGGCGCCGAGCAGCGCGAAAGTCGCCACCGCACCACGACGCTCCAGGGCGGTGTCCAACGAGACCTGCATAATCGCCGGGAACGGCGTCAGCCACAGCACATGTTGGGCCCAGACCGGGAAAAACCCGATCGGCATGCTCAACCCGCAGAACAGTCCGGACATCAGTGACCACGCGGTTTGTACGCCCCGGTTGTCGAGCAGCCAAAAAGACGTGAGGTTCACCAGATATCGGCAGCCGAAGCTGACCACCACGCCCAGCAACGTGCTCACCAGGAAAGCCGGATACGTCCACACGTTTTTTCGGCACGTACATGTGAAAAACCAGCGCGCCGATGATGATCGGCCCGATCATCCGAATCGTCATCGCGTGCAGGGCGCGGCCGATGTCGGCGCAGAGATACGACCAGAGCGGATTGATCGGCCTCAGCAGATCGGCGGCGACATCCCCCGTGCGTACTCGATCGGCCAGGTCCGTCCAGCCCCAGATCGAGACCACTCCGAGCAGGCCCTGGCCGATCCACACGAAACCAACCAACTGCTCGCCGCGGTAGCCGGCCACCGCGCCCGCGGTGCCGGCGATGGCCAGCATCACGTAACAACGCATGAAACCGAAAATCGAGTTGGTGAAAAGCGCGGCCACGGTGGCCTGCCGGTAGGTGGCGAAGCGCCGAAACCCGGCGCCGACCAGCGCCGCCGCGCATCGCAGGCCCGCCACGAATGAGCCGCCACTGGGTGCGGTCAGGGTCCCCGTGCTCATTTGACGGGACAGTACCTGACCTCACCGGCCAAACTCCACCCGATTTGTCTTAGCCGAGCGGCTCCAGCCGAATGGGCAGCCCGTCGGTCGGATACGGCAGAGCCATGAAGTTCATCGGCGCCACGTACGCCGGATCAACGTGCCACCGGTAGCGGCGCAGCAGCTGGTTGAGGACCGATTTCACCTGCATACCAGCGAAATACAAGCCGATGCATTTGTGGACGCCGCCGCCGAACGGGGTCCACGCGTACCGGTGGATCTTGTCCTCGCGCCGGTCCTCAGCGAACCGGCCCGGGTCGAATTTCTCCGGCTCCGGCCAGGACTCGGGCATGTGCTGGGTGAAATGCAGGCCGATACTGGCCTCGGTGCCGGCCGGCAGGAAATGACCGAGCACCTCGGTGTCCTTCACCACGTGCCGGGGCAGCGCCGGCACCGGGGTGACCAGCCGGAGCGCCTCCTTCATCACCAGGTCGACCGAGGGCAGCCGGTCCAGGTCCTCGTACCCGAGCGTCTCACTCTCCAACGCCAGCACCTCGGCGCGACACCGGTCCTGCCACTGCGGATATTGGCCCAGATACTGGACCATCGTGGTCAGCGTGATCGTGGTCGTGTCATGTGCGGCCATCAACAGGAAAATCATGTGGTTGATGACGTCGCGTCGCTGAACCGGTGGCCGTCCTCGGATTCGGAATGGCACAGCGCGGTGAACAGGTCGCTGCCGTCACCGGCCCGTTTCTTCGGCAGATACTCCTTCAGGAAATCCTCCAGGACCTTGCGCCCTACCAGACCCCGGCGCCACCGGCCGCCTGGCACCGGGAACCGGACGAGGGACGTACCAGCCTGGACACAGCCGATGAAGGCCCGGTTGATGTGCTCGGCGCGGGCCCCGAGGTTCTCCTCGCCCATGAAGATGTCGGTCGCGAGGTCCAGCGTGAGCCGCTTGACCGCCGGGTAGAACTTCAGCTCGCCGCGCGCCGGCCACTGCCTCAGCCCGACCGCGACCGCCGGGTTGATGTCCCGCAAATACGTGGCCAGGCGCTCATGGGTGAAGGCCTGCTGCATGATCCGCCGGTGGTGCAGGTGCTCCTCGAAATCGAGCAGCATGATGCCGCGGTAGAAGAAGTTGTCCAGGAAACGGCCCCATCCGGGCCCGTTCGCGAACGCCCGGTCCCGGTTGGCCAGCACGGTCCCGACCGCGTCCGGCCCTAGCAGGACAACAGTCGGTTTGCCGAACAGATTGGCCCAGGACACCGGTCCGTACTGGTCGTAGCGCTGCCGGCTGGCACCGAGCGGGTCCTTCAGCACCTGCAGCGTCTTGCCAAGCAGCGGCAGGCCGGGGTCGCCCGGGACTGGTCGCAGCTCGCTGTCAGCCGGTGCCGGGGCCAGCATCTGGATGGACATCCGCGCCTCCCGAAAACGGTCGCACCCCGGCATCCGGGGCGTCTCCTGGGCCGAGCATTGACAACCGCCCTCCCGATGTCAAGAGATCGAGCTGAATGAGCGATCGCTAAGTTGGTACGGAAAGAGCCGCGACCCGGCTGGGTCGCGGCTCTCGTGGACGGGTCCAGCCCTGCTGCGCTGACTCAGGGCTGGCTGGCTCTGGGCTAGCTGACTCTGCCTAGCCGGCTCGGCGCGAACTCCACTGGCGCGGCACGCCACCGGTGTTCTTCGAGCCCCGGGCCTGGATGTTTCCGGGCACCTGAGTGTGGGTGATCTGCTTGCCCTTCTTCTGGGCACGCCGGGCGGCCCGGTTCATTGGCTCCTCGGGCGCGGTGGCGTCCTGCGGAGTCTCGTCGGGCTGGGATTCAGGGTTGGCGGGCATGTTTTTCTCCTCCGAACGGGCTGGGATGCAGCTGGTGGGACGTACGAAACACGCACGTCCAGCTTGCAGGCTCACAGAACGGAAGCGGCTCAGATCATGTGGCGAGCGTACCAGCGCACCGGCCCGGCCGGCACCTGGAATACCGCGGGCTCGAATCCACTGTGGACAGTCAGGTCAGGCTTTGAGGTTGCACGGGCTAAAGGTGAGGTCGTCGTTCTTCATCCAGCCGGCGGCCCGGTTCAGCTCGATCACGTCGCCCCAGACCATGTTGTTCTGGCATGAGTCGATGGTGACCTCGACATGCCACCCCTGCTGGATGTGGTCGAAGACCTGTCCGTTGGGGTTGGAGGTGGCGTAAAGGGTGGTGTCCCTGACCGCGGACGAGCAGTAGTACGGGTATTGGCAGTCAGCGGCGGCCGGCGCCGCCGCGACGGTCAGCGAGCCGGCGACCAGCGCGGCCACGCCAGCGACCCGGACGAAGAGTTTCATTCTCACCGATTTCCTCCCTGAGCTCGAATAAGCGACATCTCGCGCGGGAGCACGTTACGCGAGCCCAGGAATCTATACAACGTTGCAAATGTCATCTCGGCGGTCCGTGCCGACCTTCACAGCTGGCGCGCTCTGACCCTTCGAGTAGGTTCGGGATCATGGAATTTCGACACCTCGGCCGTTCCGGCCTGCTGATCAGTGAAATCTCGTACGGCAACTGGCTGACCCACGGCTCCCAGGTCGAGCAGGACGCCGCGATCGCGTGCGTACACGCCGCTCTGGACGCCGGCATCACCACCTTCGACACCGCCGACGTTTACGCCGGCACCAAGGCCGAGTCAGTGCTGGGCGAGGCCTTGAACGGCGTTCGCCGCGAGTCGTACGAGCTGTTCACCAAGGTCTACTGGCCGACCGGGCCGGGCAAGAACGACCGGGGCCTGTCCCGCAAGCACATCATGGAGTCGATCGACGCCTCGCTGCGCCGGCTGCAGACCGACCATCTCGACCTTTATCAGGCACATCGGTACGACTTCGCGACGCCGCTTGAGGAGACGATGAGCGCGTTCGCGGACATCGTGCACTCCGGCCGCGCGCATTACATCGGTGTCTCCGAATGGACCGCCGGGCAGATCCGGGAGGCCCACAAACTGGCTCAGGAGCTGCGGATTCCGCTGGTGTCGAGCCAGCCGCAGTATTCGATGCTGTGGCGGGTCATCGAGGCCGAGGTCGTCCCGACCTGCCGCGACCTCGGCCTCAGCCAGATCGTGTTCTCACCGGTCGCGCAGGGCGTGCTGACCGGCAAATACAAGCCTGGCGTGGCGCCACCAGCCGGCTCGCGGGCCACCGACGACAAGGGCGGCGCGAACATGATCTCGCGCTGGATGCGCGCGACGACGTCCTTACACGGGTGGAAAAACTCGAACCGCTCGCGGCCGAAGCAGGTCTGTCCATGGCACAACTCGCGGTCGCCTGGGTGCTGCAGAATGAAAACGTCGCCTCCGCCATCATTGGCGCGAGCCGCCCCGAACAGGTCGCCGACAACGTCAAGGCCTCCGGCGTCACCCTGGACGACGACCTCCTCAAGGCCATCGACGAGGCCCTCGGCGACGTGGTCGAGGGCGACCCGTCCATCAACGCCTCCCCCAAAACCCGCCCCTGACCCCTCCGCGACGCCCCCCATAGCCGACTTTCTTTGGCCCTAGTTCGACGGCGCCAGAAAAACAGAATGCTGGCCCACCCGCGCTCTTTGCGGGTGGGCCAGCATTCTCACTACTCCAGCAGATCTGGAGCCCACCGCTCTAAGTCGGCTACACCTCAGCCGTCAGCGGCATCGTGTATTCGACCTTTGTCGTCGTCGGCCAGCAGTGACACCTGGGTCACCCCGGCTTCGGACAGCTGCTTCCAATTCAGCCCGAGCCAGGTCTCCGCGTCGGACTGGCTGGTGAACAGCCCGGCCTCCGGCCCTTCCAGCACCGTGCCGTCGGCTGACTCGTACCGCCAAGTCCAGTTCATCGACCCCTCCAGCTCGCCACCATGTCCTTTGGCGAGCATAGGTCCTGTCTGGGGCGGCGGTGAGGTGAGTACGTTGATCGGGTGAGCGCTGATCAGATCCAGGACAACCCGTTCGCCGACCTCGCCATCGACCTGCCGGATCTCGCGGTGCTGCAGGGCCAGACCGCCGCCGCGTCCGTAGCGGACCGGCCGTACGGCGAGATGGCCGCCGGTGTGCGGTGGGTGGCCACCGTACGATCCGGCGCCCGAGCGCCTTTCGAGCAGATCCAGGCGATCGTGCTGGCCGCCGACCACGGCATCGCCGCGCAGCGAGTGTCCACCGCCGAGCCGGCCGCGCATCGACCGAACGCGCCAAGGCAGCACTGTCCGGCGCTTCGACGCTCAACCTGCTCGCCGAGGCCGCCGGCGCGCAGCTGGCGGTCATCGATGTGGGGCTGGACTCCGAGCCGCTGGGAGAGCCGTCCGCGCGACGGGTCCGACGCGGCAGCGGTGTGCTGGGCTCCGAGGACGTACTCACCGCCAGCGAGGTGGCCGCGGCGATCGCGCTCGGCCGCTCTCTCGCCGACGAGTACGTGGACGCCGGTGCCGACCTGTTGGTGCCGTGCATCATCGGCGTCGGCGCCTCCACGCCGGCGGCCACCCTGGTCGCCGCGGTGCTGGGCGACGAGCCGGCCGCGATGACCGGCCGCGGCAGCGGGATCGACGACAACGCGTGGATGCGCAAGTGCGCCGCCGTACGGGACGGCCTGCGCCGGGCCCGGTCCCGGCCAGCCGACCCGGCCGGCATCCTCTCGGCGGCCGGCGGTGTCGACATCGCGGTCGTCACCGGGCTGGTGTTGCAGGCCGCCAACCGGCGCACACCGGTGCTGCTGGACGGCGTGGCCGTACTGGCCGGGGCACTGGTGGCGTCCGAGGTCTCGTACGCGGGCACCGACTGGTGGTGGGCGCCGCAACTCGGCGACGACCCGGCCGAGCTGAAGGCCGCCGAGGCCTTGCACCTGACCGCGCCCACCGCCCGCCTCCGGCTCCGCCTCGGCGACGGCGCCGGCGCTCTCGCGGTGCTGCCGCTCTTCCAGTCGATGCTCCGCCTCGCCGCCCGTACCCACTCCCAGTAACCGCCCAGCGAGTGGGTGTTGACCGCAATGGCAGGCGTGGGTGGTTACGGGGAGTCGGCGTTGCGGCCAAAGGGGCTTCAGGCGAGGTCGAGGGACTCGCAGGCCTGCCAGGCGAGCGGGCTCAGCCACGGCCGGAGGCGGCCGAAGAAGCGCCGGAGGGCCTCCTCGTGCTCCACTCGGAAAGCCGGGCTGACCTGCGCAATGTCCAGTTCGTTGGCGGCCGACAGCTCGGCGAAGTCACGCAGCCGGTCAGCCGGCGGCTGGTACGTCTCGCCGGTGAAGCGGTCCCGGAACAGCACCTTCTCGGCGGACAGGGTCGGGTACGTGGCGGCGCGGTCGCAGCTCGCGTAGAAGTAGACCAGCGCCTCCGCCTCGATGCCCGTCAACGTACGAAGCTGCTCCCGCCGCTCCAGCGGCAGCAGCGACTCCGCGAAGCCGTCGGTGCCGTAGAAAGCGTGCGCCAGACCGGCGAGCTGGAGCGCTGGCCGAGCACCCCAGCCGCGCAGTTCTTCCGACACCCGGCGTAAATGGGCCAGCAGCGTGCCACCCGGGTGCTCCATCCGGTCAGCGCCGTGGGAGACAAGCAGGTCAACTACCGCTTCTTCAGCCACATCCATCAATCAATTCTGCGTCCGTCGTACGCACCGCGCGCCGGACTGCCGAAAATGCCACATTCCTTGCGCTCGAACAAAACCTATGCTGGCGGCGTCGGCTCCGCGCTGGACTGGTCCGCCGGCTTGGACGGCGGTGCGGTCGGCTCCTTGGTCGGCGGCGCGGCGCGGACGGGGACGGGCTGGGCGTCGGCTTCGCGGACGGCGAGGGCGTGACCGGCGACGACGGGCCGATGCTCGGCGACGGATGCGGCGAAGGCGTACCAGAGCTGCCACCACCAGGCTCCCGGTCGCTGCCGCGCTTGGGCGCTTGGGCGTGCCGCTGCCACCGCCGATGCTGGTGCCGCCGTCCGGCTTGCCATGCAGGATCGAGGTCAGCGAACCGCCGCCGACCAACTCGACCCCGACCACTACCCCAGTGCCCAGCGCGAACACCAACGCCGCCAGCACGGCGACCCCGGCCCCAGCGCAGCTGGCGCAACAAGTCCAACCATCGGGCGGGAGCCGATTCGACCTGAGGAGTCGACTGTTGCGCCAGGTCGGAACCCTCGACGCGGGCAGTTGCCCGAATCGGCCCGGCGGTGGGGCGCAGCTGGGCGGTGCCCTCGCCCGCCTTGGCCGAAGCCGATCGTCGAGTCGCTGACCTTCTTCATCAGCGTTGTCTCGTCGGCTGGTCGAGCCGCTCCCGCGCCCGGCACCGTGCTCGGCCGCGGAGGCCGTGGAGGCGGCGGCCCGAGCCGGGCTGGATCAGTAGTCGGCTCCGGCCCGCCGGACCGTACGACGGTGGTGTCGTCGGGCACTACCCGCAGCTGCGAGATGGCCTGCACCGGAATCACCTTGCGCAGGGTCTCGTTCGTACGACGCAGCGAGGCTTTGTAGACGGAGGTGCCGACGGTGATGATCACCGAACCGAAGCCCGCGCCGATCAGGGTGCCGGCGACTCCGAAATACGACGCGGCGACGGCCGACGTGACCGCCGCGAGGGCTCCGGCGATGACCTGGGTGAAACTCAGGTCCAGCCGCGCCTTGATGGACGGCTTCGGCTGGGTTTCATCATCGCGGTCAGGCGAATGCGGGGCGGTCATTAGTCCTTACGAGGTCGAAATTCCGGTCTTCTTTGACCCTTCTCTCTTCATTCATCGATCGGGAGCACCCGCTGTGTTCCAGGATGTGAGTGAGCGCACCACCGGCACCGTACCCCGGCCATTCCCGGCTGGCACTTTTTGCCGTCCGGTGGCCGAAAAAACTAGCGTACGTGTGAAGGCACAAAAGGCGGCGTGGTGACAATCATCGCCTGCCGGCGGCCGCGTACGTCCACCTCGACCTCGTCGCCTGGTTTCACCCCGGCGGCGGTGTCCAGCAAAGCCAGCCCGATCCCGGTTCGCAGGGTCGGCGAGAAGGTTCCGCTGGTGACCTCGCCCACCACGGTGTCGCCGGCGAGCACCTGCATGTGCGCCCCGCGGGATGCCGCGGCCGGTCGCCTTCAACCCGGTCAGCCGGCGGCGCGGTGCCGGCCGCTCGGCGACCAGCACGTCCCGACCCCAGAACGCCGGCTTGTCCCAGCCGACCGCCCACGCCGACCGGGCCTGGACGGGAGTGATGTCCAACAGGTCCTGGCCGTGCAGCGGATAGCCCATCTCGGTACGCAACGTGTCGCGAGCACCGAGTCCGGCGGCGCGTACGCCCAGGTCCTGGCCCGCCGCGAGCAGCGCGTCCCACACCTGGACGGTGTGCTCCACCGGGATGACCAGCTCGTATCCGTGCTCGCCGGTGTAGCCGGTCCGGCAGGCCACCACCTCGGCGCCGGCCACGTGGGTGTCTACGAAAGACATGTAGTCGTGGTCGGTCGGCACGTCGAGCCGGTCGAGCAGCTCGGCCGAACGCGGTCCCTGCACGGCCACGACGCCGTACGACTCGTGCCGACCGACGACCTCGATGCCGGCCGGCGCGGCGGCTGTGAGCCGGCGGACCACCTCGGCGGTGTTGGCCGCGTTGGGGACCAGGAAGACGTGGTCCGGGCCGTAGAGGTAGGCGATCAGGTCGTCGACCACGCCCGCCGAAACGTCGTCGCAGCACAGCGTGTACTGGGCCTGGCCCGGCGCGATCTTGCCGAGATCAGCGGTGAGGCAGCTGTTCACGAAGTCGGCGGCGCCGGGGCCGCGCACGGTCGCCTTGCCGAGATGGGACACGTCGAAGATCCCGACGGCTTCCCGTACGGCCGTATGTTCGGCGATGACCCCACCGCCGGCGTACTCGATGGGCATCTCCCAGCCGCCGAAATCGGCGATCTTGGCGCCGGCCTCAACGTGCCGGGCGTGTAGCGGGGACCGTCGCAGCGGGTTCTCACTCATAACAGGAACCTAACGTCTGCGACCCGGGGCCCGGCCAGCGGCAACACACCATAAGCTGACTGACGTGATCACACTCGACCTCTCCGCCGACTCCGCCGCCACGACCGTCGCGGACGCGGTCGTCATCGGGATCCACAGCAGCCCCGACGAGGATGGACCGGTGCTCGCGGCCGGTGCGGAGAGCCTCGACAAGGCGCTCGACGGCGCCCTCGCCGCGACCTTGCGCCAGCTCGGCGCGAGTGGCTCGGCCAGTGAGGTCACCAAGCTGGCCACCCTCGGCGCCACTACCGCCCCGGTGGTGCTGGCGGTCGGGCTCGGCGGCGAACCGGCGGACGGTGAACCGATCGACCAGGACACCCTGCGGCGGGCCGCAGGGGTGGCCGTACGGGCGCTCAAGGGCAACGAGCGGGTCGCGCTCGGCCTGCCGCTGGGCGACCTCGACGCGGTTCGTGGGGTGCTCGAAGGGGCTTTGCTCGGCGGGTACGAGTTCATCGCGTACAAGACGCCGTCGGCGAACGGCCGCAAGGAGCCGGTCTCCCAGCTCACCCTGCTCGTCGGCGACGCGCTGGACAAGGCCGACAAGGCCCTGAAATCCGAGGTCAAGCGCGCACAGACGGTGGCTGAGGCGGTCCGGCGGACCCGCGACTGGGTGAACACCCCGGGCAACTACATGCGGCCGCCGTCGCTCGCCGACGCGATGCGGGACGCGGTCGCCGGCAGCGGCGCCAAGGTCGAGGTGCTCGACGACGCCGCGCTGCGCAAAGCCGGCTTTGGCGGCATCCTCGCGGTCGGCGACGGCAGTGACGCGCCGGCCCGGATGGTCCGGATCACGTACTCACCGCGCGGCGCCAAGAAACACGTGGCGCTGGTCGGCAAGGGCATCACCTTCGACACCGGCGGCATCTCGATCAAACCAGTCGCCGGCATGGGCAAGATGAAGAGCGACATGGCCGGCGCTGCCGCCATCGTCAACACGATCATCGCCGCCGCCACCCTCAAGGTGAAGGTGAAGATCACCGCGTACGCGCCGCTGGCCGAGAACATGCTCTCCGGTGCCTCGTACCGGCCGGGTGACGTGGTCACCATGTACGGCGGGAAAACCGTGGAGATCATCAACACCGACGCCGAAGGCCGGATGGTGCTCGGCGACGCGATCGCGCGGGCCGCCGAGGACGACCCCGACTACCTGATCGAGACCTCCACGCTGACTGGCGGCCAGGTCGTCGCGCTGGGCAACCAGACCAGTGGCGTATGGGGTTCGGAGGACCTGCGGTCCCGGGTCGTGGAGGCCGGCGGCCGGGTCGGCGAGGCCATGTGGCCGATGCCGCTGCCCGACGACGTACGACACGGCATGGACTCCCCGATCGCCGACCTCTCGCAGACCAACCACAGCGGCGAGCGGGCCGGCCACATGCTGCAGGGCGGCGCTTTCCTGGCCGAGTACGTGCCCGAAGGTCTGCCCTGGGCGCACATCGACATCGCCGGCCCGAGCTACCACTCCGGCGGCGCGTACGGCCACATCGTCGGCGGCGGCACCGGCGTCCCGGTGCGTACGATCCTGGACCTGCTCGACGACATCGCCGAGAACGGCTGAGGGCCGCGTGCACAATCGGATTCCGATTGTGCACGTCGGGTGCCGCTGACCAGCACTAGCGCTCAGTGCCGCAACAATCGGACATTTCCTACGTGACATTTCTCAAGATGTCCGGTCTCATGCTTACCTGAGCCGTTGTTTCCCTGTTGAGCAACGGAAAGGAACGCATGAGCCTGTTCCGTACGACCGCCCGCGCGGCGGTTCTCCTCGGCGCAGTCGGTGCGCTGGTGGCGCCTGCGGCGAGCTACGCGGCGCCGGCCGCGGTGTCCGGCTACTTCACCGACGACGGTGTCCGCATCCGGTCCCAGCCGAACCCGTTCGATCCAAACAACGTGGTGGGGCTCGGCTACCGCGGTCATTCGGTGACCGTCTACTGCTTGTTCAACGCCGACGCGAACGGCAACTTCTACCAGCTACGCGACAACACGACAGGTGTAAGCGGCTATTCGAGCATCGCCTACACCCACGCCAACGGTGACGTGAGCTACTGCCCGAACGGCAGCGGCTGACCGCCGTCCGTCCGCAACGACTCGCTTGCACGAGACCTGGATCCACCGGTTCTGCGTGGAGGTGAAGAGCTTTGCCCTTCACCCAGCGGTGGATCCAGGCTCCGGCGAGTGGTCAGTCCATGGAACCGCGCGGGACGACCCACTCATGCGGCTGGCCAGTGACATCCGCGATCAGGTCGAAGTCGTGGTCATAGTGCAGAATCGTCAGTCCGCGGCGCTCGGCAGCGGCGGCGATCAGCAGGTCTGGCAGCTTTCGACCACGTCGGCCGGCAGCGGCCAAGGCTCTTTGCACTCCCCCGGCTCGCGCCAGGTCGCCTGGCTCCACATCCACGGCCACGAGCGTGCGATTCGCTCTCAGCAACGCATCCCATGCGTCGGCGTTGCGAGCAGAAGCTCCGACTTCGAGGTCGGAGAGCGTGCACCGAGCCAGACTCGACGTTGTCATCAACCGACGTACGTACGGCCGCGCGAACACCATCGTGTTTGGCGATGCGAGCCAGCACGCTGGTGTCTGCCAGGTGCGTCAGCGCCACATGTCCTCCCTGTCAGGGAGGTCCATCGTCGACCAGACGTCGAGAGCCGCATCGATCGTGTCGCCACTGAGCGTCCGCCCGGTCGCGAGGTTCAAAGCGGCGTTCACCGTGTCCTGATCGTCTTGGTGCCGAGATGCTCCTGAGCAGCGGCAAGAGCGCCTTCATCCAGATCCACGAGATGCTTCACAGGACGAGTATATACCAGCCACTCCGGGTATATCCTGAGTGGTAGGTCAGGACTTGAGGGACGGGAAGTCGTCCTCGGTGAACTCGCCGTCGACCTTCGTGTCGGAGTCGCCGTGTACGTCCCGTTCCCGCCCCCGCAGCTCTACCCGGCGGATTTTGCCGGAAATCGTCTTGGGCAGCTCGGCGAACTCCAGTCGCCGGATTCGCTTGTACGGAGCCAACTGCTCCCGCGCGAATCGCATGATTGACTCAGCGGTCTCGGCGGTCGGCGAAAATCCGGCCGCCAGCACTACGTACGCCTTGGGGACAGCCAACCGGATCGGGTCCGGCGAAGGCACCACCGCGGCCTCCACCACGGCCTCATGCTCAATCAGCACACTTTCCAGCTCAAAGGGCGAAATCCGGTAGTCCGAAGCCTTGAACACGTCGTCCGTACGCCCCACATAGGTCACGTAACCATCCGCATCACGCGATCCCACGTCACCGGTGTGGTAGTAGCCGCCGCGCATTGCCTCGCTGGTCCGCTCGTTGTCATCGCGATAGCCAGTCATCAATGCCACCGGACGATGGGCCAGATCCAGGCAAATCTCGCCTTCCTCAGCCGGCTGGCCGGTGATCGGGTCGACCAGTTCGACGACGTACCCGGGCAGCGGGCGGCCCATCGAGCCGGGTTTCACCTGCTGCGAAGGAGAATTACCGATCTGCGCGGTGGTTTCGGTCTGCCCGAAGCCATCCCGCAGCGTCAGCCCCCAATGTTGCTTGACCTTCTCGATAACTTCGGGGTTCAGCGGCTCACCGGCGCCGACGACTTCGCGTACCGGCACCTTGACCTTGCTCAGGTCGGCCTGGATCAGCATCCGCCACACCGTTGGCGGCGCACAGAAACTCGCCACATTGCACCGTACCAACTGATCCAACAACGCGGTGGCGTCAAAGCGCGCGTAGTTGTAGATCAGCACGGTCGCTTCCGCGTTCCACGGCGCGAAAACGTTGCTCCAAGCATGTTTTGCCCAACCTGGCGACGAAATATTAAGGTGTACGTCTCCCGGTTGCAGCCCGATCCAGAACATCGTCGACAGATGCCCCACCGGATAGGACGCGTGTGTGTGTTCGACGAGCTTGGGCTTCGCGGTCGTACCAGAAGTGAAGTAGAGCAACAAAGGATCGCTCGCCTGCGTCGGCCCATCGGGCTCGAAATCGGGCGAGGAGTCGTACGCGTCGCGGTAGCTCAGCTCCAACCCTCGACCGGCTCCCCCACCGCGATCCTGGTGTAGTCACCGGCCACCTCCGCGAACTTCGCGGCATCAACGGATCCGACCACCACATGGCGGGCGTTGCCGCGGTCGACCCGGTCACGCAGGTCCGCCGGCCCGAGCAGGGTGCTGGCCGGGATCAGCACGGCACCGAGCTTGATGCACGCGAGGATCGTCTCCCAGAGCTCGATCTGGTTGCCCAGCATCAGGATCAGCCGGTCGCCACGACCCACGCCGTGGCCGCGCAGCCAGTTCGCCAGCCGGTTCGACCGCTCGGACATCTGCGCGAACGTGAGCTTGCGCTCCGAGCCGTCCTCCTCGACCACCCACAACGCGATGCCGTCGTTGTCCTTCGCGACCACGTCGAGCCAGTCGAGCGCCCAGTTGAACTCGGTCAGCTCCGGCCAGCGGAACTGGGCGTACGCGGTGTCGTAGTCCTCGCGGTGGGCGAGGAGAAAATCGCGGGCGGTACGGAAGGTTTCGGTCGACGCGTTGGCCATCGCTGCTCCCTGACTGGGCAGTCAAAGTCGGGTGATGAGCAACACTAACGAGCGCGCGGGGACCTCGCGAGGGCGCTTGCCCGAACGGAGTGCCAAGATGGGGATCGTCCCACGTCAAACGTCAGGAGAACCCGTGACAGACGGCAACACCGTGTACGACATCGTCATCCTCGGTGGCGGCAGCGGTGGGTACGCCTGCGCATTGCGCGCGGTCGACCTGGGCAAGTCCGTTTTGCTGGTCGAGAAAGACAAGGCCGGCGGCACCTGCCTGCACTACGGCTGCATTCCGACGAAGGCTCTGCTGCACGCCGGCGAGGTCGCCGACCTCAGCCGCGACGGCATCCAGTTCGGCATCAAGACGACACTTTCGGGCATCGACATGAGTGGCGTCCACTCGTACAAGGACGGCATCGTCGGGCGCCTCTACAAGGGCCTGCAGGGCACCCTGAAGTCGCGTGGCGTCACGTATCTGGAGGGTGCCGGCAAGCTCGTCTCGCCGACCGCCGTCGAGGTCGACGGCCAGCGGTACGAGGGCCGGCACGTCGTCCTGGCGACCGGGTCGCAGCCCAAGTGGTTCCCCGGTTTCGAGCCGGACGGCGAGCGGATCCTCACCAGCGAGCACGCGCTCAAGCTCGACCGCGTACCAGCCAGCGTGGTCATCCTCGGCGCCGGCGCGATCGGCGTCGAGTTCGCGTCGATCTGGCGGTCTTTTGGCGCGGACGTCACGATTGTCGAGGCGTTGCCGAATCTCGTACCGCTGGAGGACAAGGACTCCTCCAAGCTGCTGGAGCGGGCGTTCCGTAAGCGCAAGATCGCTTTCCACACCGGCACCAAGGCGTCCAAGGTCGAGAAGACCGACTCGGGTGTGAAGGTGTCGCTGGAGAACGGCAAAGAGGTCGAAGCCGAGATCATGCTGGTGGCGGTCGGTCGCGGGCCGGTGTCCGCCGACCTCGGGTACGAGCAGCAGGGCGTCCAACTCGACCGCGGTTTCGTGAAGGTCGACGAGTATTGCCAGACCGCCGTCGAGACCATCTCCGCCGTCGGTGACCTGATCGCCACCCCGCAGTTCGCGCACGTCGGCTTCCAGGAAGGCATCCTGGTCGCCGAGCGGCTCGCCGGCCTGCAGGTGATGCCGATCGACTATGCCGGCATCCCACGGATCACGTACTCCGACCCGGAGGTCGCCTCCGTCGGCTACACGTCCGAGCAGGCGACGGAGAAGTACGGCGAGATCAAAGAGGTGTCGTACAACCTCGCCGCGAACGGCAAGTCGCTCATCCTGCAGACGCAGGGCGCGGTCAAGGTGATCGCCGCGAAAGATGGTCCGGTCGTCGGCGTACACATGGTCGGTGCCCGGGTCGGTGAGCTGCTCGCCGAGGCCCAGCTGATCTACAACTGGGAAGCTTTCCCGGCCGAGGTGGCGCAGTTCATCCACGGCCACCCGTCGCAGTCCGAGGCCATCGGCGAAGCGCATCTGGCGTTGGCCGGCAAACCGCTACATTTCCACAATTAGACGCAGCCACAATTAAAACAAACCTGTAGGAATCAAAGGGAGTCGCAACCGACATGCCGGTCTCCGTCAAACTGCCCGCGCTTGGCGAAAGCGTGACCGAGGGCACCGTCACCCGCTGGCTGAAGCAGGAGGGCGATCAGGTCGAGGCCGACGAGCCTCTACTGGAGGTGTCCACCGACAAGGTCGACACCGAGATCCCGTCCCCGGTGTCAGGCACGCTGAGCAAGATCGTGGTCGCCGAGGACGAGACCGTCGAGGTCGGCGCCGAGCTGGCCATCATCAACGACGGCGGTAACGCTGGCGAGGACGACGCCGGTACGAGCGAGGCCGCTCCCGCCGAGCAGCCCGCCGCCGAGCCGGAACCCGAGCCCGAACCCGCGGCCCCCGCCGCTGAGGCTGAGCCGGAGCCCGTACAAGCGCAGGAGAAGCCTGCCTCGGGCGGCTCTGAGGGTGGCACGCCGATCACCCTGCCGGCGCTCGGCGAGTCCGTCACCGAGGGCACCGTCACCCGCTGGCTGAAGCAGGTCGGTGACAGCGTCGACGTCGATGAGCCGCTGCTTGAGGTCTCCACCGACAAGGTCGACACCGAGATCCCGTCGCCGGTCGCCGGCACCCTGCTGGAGATCAGCGTCGCCGAGGACGAGACCGCTCCGGTCGGGGGGGCGCGCAGCTCGCGGTGATCGGTACGTCCGGTGGCTCGTCCGCGCCGGCTGCCGCCGCTCCCACTCCTGCTCGGGAAGCCCCGAAACAGGAAGCTCCGCAGCAAGAGGCTCCGCCCGCACCGGCTCCTGCTGCCGCCCCCGCCCCGGTGGCTCAGGCTCCAACCGCCGCCCCGGCGGCGCAGACCTCGAACGGCGAGGCGGCCGGCGCGTACGTCACGCCGCTGGTCCGCAAGCTGGCCGCTGAGCACAACGTGAGCCTGGCCAGCCTGACCGGTACGGGTGTCGGCGGCCGGATCCGCAAGCAGGACATCCTGGACGCCGCTGAGAAGGCGAAAGCCGCCGCCGCGAAGCCCGCACCGGCAGCCGTCGCGGCTCCGGCAGCTCCGTCAGCGCCGGCCGCCAAGCCCGGTGCCGTCAGCGAGGCCGCCGCCGCGCTGCGCGGCAAGACCGTGCCGATGACCCGGATCCGCAAGGTGATCGCCAAGCGGATGGTCGAGTCGCTGCAGGTCTCCGCGCAGCTCACCACGGTTGTCGAGGTCGACGTCACGACCATCGCGAAGCTGCGCAATCAGGCCAAGGCCGACTTCGCGGCCCGCGAGGGCGTGAAACTCTCGTTCCTGCCGTTCTTCGCGCTCGCGACCGTCGAGGCGCTACGCCAGCACCCGCAGGTCAACGCGACGATCAACGACAACGAGACGGTCACCTACCACGACGCGGAGCACCTGGGCATCGCAGTGGACAGCCCACGCGGCCTGCTGGTCCCGGTCGTCCACAACGCCGGCGACCTGAACCTGGGTGGCCTGGCCCGCAAGATCGCGGACCTCGCCGAGCGGGTGCGTACGAACAAGGCCAGCCCGGACGAGCTGGGTGGCGGTTCGTTCACGCTGACCAACACCGGCAGCCGGGGTGCGCTGTTCGACACCCCGATCCTGAACCAGCCGCAGGTCGGCATGCTCGGCACCGGCGCGGTGGTGAAGCGGGCCGTGGTCATCGACGACCCCGCGCACGGCGAGATCATCGTGCCGCGCTCGATGGTCTACCTGGCCCTCACGTACGACCACCGCCTCGTCGACGGCGCCGATGCGGCCCGCTTCCTGGTCACCATCAAGGATCGGCTGGAAGCCGGCCAGTTCCACAGCGAAGTAGGCCTCGGCTAGCTCCGGTGTTGTTGATCTTGGTTAGTTGGCCCGTACGAAAAGGATATTCCGAACCGATGTCCGTTTTGCGTAGGCCAACTAACCAAGATCAACTTCCTGCGGCCATCAGCGGGAGTATGGGTAGATGAAGATCGCGATCACCGGGGCAAGCGGGATGATCGGTACGGCCCTTCAGCCTCTGCTGCGCGCCGACGGCCACGAAATCCTCCGGCTGGTCCGACGCGAGCCAGCAGCGCCGGACGAGGCTCAATGGGATCCCGACCACCGAAAGCTCGATCCGACACTCTTGTCCGATGTGGACGCGGTGATTCATCTAGCCGGCGTCGGTGTCGGCGACAAACGTTGGACTTCGGCGTACAAGAAACTTCTGGTGGACAGTCGAGTTAATGGTACGTCCGCGGTCGCCCACGCCCTGGCCGAAGCTGCCGCGGACGGGCGGCAGCGCGTGTTGTTGTCCGCGTCGGCGGTCGGTTGGTACGGCGACACCGGCACGATCCCGGTCGAGGAGTCGACGCCCGTCGGCGACGGATTCCTGGCCGATCTCGTACGGCAGTGGAAAAAAAAAGCGACAGCGCCCGCGGCCGACGCTGGCGTGCGGGTGGTGCTGATGCGCAGCGGATTGGTCTGCGGCCGCGGTGGCGGTGTCATGGGCCGGATGCTGCCACTATTCAAGGCCGGCGTCGGTGGCCCGATGGGCTCAGGCAAGCAGTACTGGCCATGGATCAGCCTCCCCGACGAGCTTGCCGCGATCCAGTTCTTGCTTACCGCAAAAGACATTTCCGGACCGGTGAACCTGACCGGCCCGACACCGGTGACCAATGCGAAGTTCAGCCACGCGCACTCGGCCGGGCGCTGCACCGGCCGGCGTATCTGCCGGTACCCGGCTTTGCCCTGCGGATCGCGCTTGGCGAATTCGCTGACGAAGGCGTGTTGGCGGGCCAACGAGCGCTCCCGCAGAAACTCGTCGATGCGGTTTTTCCTTCCAGCACCCCGACGTCGATGCCGCGATGGCCTGGATCGCCAGCTAGCCGAGATAACCCGTCGCGAACTTGACCTTGTGGTGGTGAACATCGCCGGGCTTGACAGCGAAAACGTCGAGTTCGCGGACGGTGAATGGCCCGATCCGGCCGATTCCTTGACGGCTGTGGTCGATGCACGTCGAATGGGGCACATCGCACCTGCCAGAGGGCTGCTCGTCGACACGATCATCGAGGAGAGTTCACGTGGGTATCCGGCTCATCGCCACCTTCACCGCTATCGTCACCGCCGCTGGGCTGCTGGTCTCACCGGCCGCGGCGAGGCACGCCCCAAAACCACCGGTGGTGACCTCCGGGAACGCCCGGTTTGAGGTTCTCTCCCCGGCCCTGATCCGGATGGAATACGCCGGCGACACGCGGTTTGTGGACGCGGCGACCTTCAACGCGATCGGGCGCGACAGTTTTTCGCGTACCGACTTCACCTCACAGACCAGCAATGGCTGGCTCACGATCCGCACGTCCGCGTTGACCTTGCGATACAAGGTCGGCTCTGGCCCGTACACGGCGAGCAACGTCTCGGTGGAACTGCGCAACGGCGCGCAGCAGGTGACCGCGCATCCCCTCTTCCCGGGCACCGCCGAATGTACGATCGGCGCGCTCTGTGAGGCGGAAAAGGCAGGTCTCAGCGGGGTTTCGGTGGCCACCGACCACACTGGATTCACCGGCACCGGTTTCGCGGCCGGCTTCGAGGACACCGGTGATTCGCTCAGTTACCGAACCACAGCGGCGACCACCGGCACGTACCTTTTTCGCGCCCGCTATGCGAACGCGCTCGGCGGCGACGGGCAAAGTGTCACTCGTACGCTGAGTGTGAGCGTCGACGGCGGCGCACCCAGTGCGCTCACTCTCCCGGTCACCGGGAGCTGGGACACTTGGGCGCTGGCCAACACCAATCTGATTCTTCCGGCCGGAGACCACACTGTCACCGTCGCCAAAGCAGCAAGCGATTCCGGCCATGTCAACCTCGACAGTCTTGCCGTCACCAGCGCGGACGCGCCCTATCCAGGGCCGGGCCAGCAGGCCCAGCCATGCCCGTACGGCACGGTTTGCGAGGCGGAGAAGGCAAACCTGACCGGCGGCGCCTCGCAGCAGAGCGACCACAACGACTTCTCCGGCGACGGGTTCGTCGCCGGGCTCACGCAGGCCGCGCGCCGCGCGCGGCCGTGCACCTGACCGGAGTGCCGGCGGCGGGAACGTACGCATTGCAGCTGCGATACGCGAACGCGCAGTCCGCTGCTCGTACGATCGCGGTAAACGAGGTGCCCGCCACGCTGCCACCCACCAGCAGCTGGGATTCCTGGCGGATCAGCAGCATTCCGGTCAACCTCCAGGCCGGCGACAACACGGTGACCATCGGCTGTCCCGACGCCGATTCCTGCCATCTCAACCTCGACACGGTGGCGGTCACCCGTACCGGTGCCGCGCTGCTCGCCCCACACGCGCCGCTTGGCGGATATCGGCGCAGCCTGGACGGCGTGAATGGCGCGGCACTGACCACGCCTGGCCTGCTCTACCAGGACGGCTGGTATTTGCTCGACGACACCACGTCCGCGATTTTCGACCCAGCGAGACAATCGGTGACAGCGCGGACGAATCACGGGGGCGAGCCTTACCAGGACGGTTATCTTTTCGCGTACGGGCAGGACTACAAGCGTGCATTGTCCGACCTGGCCACCCTGACCGGGCCGCCCAAACTGCTGCCGAGGTGGGCGTACGGGCTGTGGTATTCGAAGTATTACGACTACCACGAGGCTGACTACAAGACCATGCTCGCGAAATTCCGGTCCGAAGGCGTGCCACTGGACGTACTCGTCACCGACACGGACATCAAGTCGCCGGACACCTGGGACGGCTGGGAAATAGACCCGGCGAAATTCCCGAATCCTCAGGAGTTTTTCGACTGGTCCGCGTCCATGGGCCTGCACAACACCCTGAACATCCATCCCAGCGTACTCAGCTCCGATCCGCAGTTCGCCCAGGCGATGGCCACCGCAAAGGGAAAACTCACCAAACAGAATGCCAACTGCTACACCGACACGTCACACGCGGGCGACTGCTATGTCTTCGACTGGTCAGATCCTGACCAACTCGCCGCGTATCTCAACCTGCATCAGGGCATGGAAAGCCAGGGTGTCGACTTCTGGTGGCTGGACTGGTGTTGCGAGCCGTCGCAGTCCTCCGCGGCCGGCGTCACCCCGGATGCCTGGATCAACCAGCAATACGCCCATAACACGAGCAAGAACATCGGTCGAGGTTTCGCCTTCTCGCGCGCTTTCGGGTCGCTGCAGGCCGGTGGTTACAGCGGCCAGCAGGGGTTGCCGACCGGTCCGTGGGCCGACAAACGCACCACCGTCCACTTCACCGGTGACACGACTTCGTCATGGGACACCCTGAAATTCGAGGTCGGCTACACACCGGGCGAAGCCGCGTCCACTGGATTGTCGGCAACCAGCCATGACATCGGCGGCTTCAATGCCAACCAGTCGAATCTGCCGGACGACCTTTACGTGCGTTGGGCCCAGCTCGGCGCCTTCCAACCGATCTTCCGGTTCCACGGCAACCACAGCAATCGGCTGCCATGGGAGTACGGTGACGCGGCCCGGGCGGCCGTTGAGAAATTCCTGAATCTGCGGGAAAACCTGGTGCCGTACACATACAGCCTCGCGGCGGAGGCGAACCGTACCGGCGTGCCGATCGTCCGCCCGACCTACCTCGAATATCCCGGCCAGCCTGACGCGTACGCAGCGGCCGGCGGTGAGTATTTCTACGGCCCGAGCGTCCTCGTCGCGCCGACGACAACCCGCGGGCACCACCGCCACCACCTCGGTCTGGGTGCCGCCGGGTCAGTGGACCGACTACTTCACCGGCGTCACGTACACCGGGCCGTCCACAGTGGACATCAGCAGCACCTGGTCGACGATGCCGGTGCTCGTCAAGTCCGGCGGGATCTTGCCGCTGAGAACCGGAAACGTGACCAATGACGTACAGAATCCGCTGACCGCCGCCACTGTCAACGTCGCGGTCGGTGCCGATGGCGCGCGTTTTTCCCTTTATGAGGACGACGGTACGACGACGAACACCTCCGCCTACGCGACCACCGCTGTCACCTATGCCGACCACGGCCACCGACTGGCCATCGCGCCGTCGTCCGGCACCTTCGCCGGACAGGTCCAGCAGCGGACCTGGACCGTACAGTTCCAGAACGCTACCCCGCCGACCAGCGTGACGATCGACGGAAGGTCCACCAGCCAGTGGACCTGGTCGGCGAGCACCCGAACTCTGACGGTCAATGTCGGCAAGAAGTCAGTGCACGCGCCGACCCGTGGTGGTGGGTTACCGCTAGACGGTGTGGAGTTCACGCTGGGCGATGGCATGCTCGTCCGTACGGGAGTCATAGCGCCAAAAGTCGCGCAGCCACAGTGCGGTCACGCCCACGCCGACGCAGCAGAGCACGCCGCCGGACAGGATCGCGGACCGTACGCCGGTCAGGTCCGCCATCATGCCAGCGCGGGCCTCGCCACCGAGCGGCCCGATCGAGTAGGACAGCACCTCGATCCCGGCCAACCGGCCGCGTTTGGAGTCCGGGATGGTCTGGTTCCAGATCACCGAGCGGAACAGGCCGCTCATCATGTCCGCGCGCCACCCGCGACCGCGACCAGCACCAGCCAGATCGAGTTCGTCAGCGCGGCGACCGCGGTGGCGGCGCCCCAGGTCGCGGCGGCCAGCACCACCGCGCGGCCGTGGTGATGGACCCGGGAAGTCCAGCCGCTGGTCGCGGTGGCGAGCAGGCCGCCGACCGTACCGGCCGAGTAGAGCAGCCCCAACACACCGTCGGTTGTTTCAGCACTTCCGAGGCGTACGCAGGAAAAAAAAAAAGCACTACCGGTGAGGCCATCAGCATCGCGACCATGTCCACCAAGTACGTGCCGAGCAGGTCCTTTCGCCGGACCGCGTAACGGATGCCATCCACAATGGACGCCACCGACGGCGGCTGGCCCCCGTCAGTGACCGGGTAGCGCCGCAGGCCCGCGAAAAGAGCGGTCGCGGCGATCAGCCCAGCCACGTCGATCCCGAACGCCAGCGGCACCCCGACCTGCGCGATCACGATGCCGCCCAGGGCCGGACCGACCAACATCGACAGCTGTACGCCAAAAGACGACAACGCGACCGCCGCCGCCGGCAGCTGCGCGTGGCTGACCACCCGCGGCAGCAACGCCTCCCGGCTGGGCCGCTGCAGCGACGCGACGGCCGCCAACAGCGCGCCGAGGACATAGATGATCCAGACCTGCGGATGCGGCAACATTGCCGTTCCCGAGCAGGCCCACGGTCAGCAGCACCTGCCCGACCCCGGTGAGCACCAACATCGTCCGCCGGTCGACGTGATCGGCCAGCGCGCCGCCATAAAGACCGCAAACAATCAGTGGCAGCAACTCAATCAGCCCCAGCGCGCCGACCGCGAAGTTGGAGCCGGTCAGGTGGTAGAGCTGGAACGGCAGCGCCACATACGTGATCATGAAGCCGAAATAGAAAACCGTGCCGGCCGCGAACAGGATCCGGAAATCCCGGTCGCCGCGCAACGGGGTCACGTCCAGTCGCAGGGACGCCAACCGGCGCCGCCAACCAGGATTCTCGACTTGATCGTCTTCAGACACGTCGTCACATTTTCCTGGGCGACGGCCGGCCCGGCAAACGATTTACCAGCGTTAACGGCAGGTCGGTACCGAGACGAACCGGCCCACCGAGACGTAGCCGGCATACATCCAGCCGGTGACGGAGGTCGTGTTGTCCGTCGCGTAATACCAGAAGTTGTCCTCGTTGCCGTTGTTACAGTGCACGGTCAGCGAGTGGTTCGAGTAGCAACTTCCCAGCACCGCGCCATTGGGCCACGAGCTGCGAATGTTCGTGCCATCGGAGCACTGGCCCGGCACGTCCGGCGTGGACATCGGGCGAGCCACCGCGGCACTGGCCGGTGCCGCCGAGAAAATCGCACCGGCTATCGCCGCACCCGCCACCGCTACCAGCACCTTGTTACCCCACCAACACCGTCACCTCTTCGCTCGAATGAGAAACCGCCCGATTCAGGCGGTATTTCGAGCGTACTGAATGACAATTGTCACCCAAGCGGGCCGATTCGGTCCTAGTAACCGAAAACACATTTATCGCGCGGCGCGAGGTCCGAGCCGCTCAGGTGGCGTACAGATGCGATCGCGGTGCCGGCCACAACCACGGCGGCCGGCGCCCCGTCCACCTGTGCCGAACGGCACGAGTCAGGTCCCCAGCGAAGCCGCACGCTCCGCCCGGTGCCACAGCCACAGACAGCGTTGTTGGCTATTCCTCGATCGTGATGGCCTGGGAGGGGCAGATCATCGCCGCGTCCCGTACCGCCGCCGCGTACTCAGCGCCCGGCGATGCCTGCAGCAACACCACCAGGCCATCGTCCTCGTCCTGGTCGAAAACGGCCGGCTCGGTCATCACACACTGTCCCGATCCGATGCATTTGTCACGATCCACGATTATCTTCATGTTCTTCTCCTACCAGCTAACCGGAAGTTCGTGCACTCCATACACGATCATGTCGTGCTTGAACCGGATCCGCTCGGGCGGGATGGCCAGTTTCATGGTCGGGATCCGGCGGTAAAGGGTCCCGTAGACGACCTGCAACTCCACTCGGGGGCGAGCGGCTGCCCGAGGCACTGATGGATGCCGTACCCGAAAGCGACGTGCTGGCGGGCCGATCGGGCCAGGTCCAGCGCGTCCGGGTCGGCGAAGGCGTCCGGATCACGGTTCGCCGCGTCGCCGGCCACGATTATTACGCCCTCCCCGGCCCGAATCAACTGGCCGGCAACGGTCACGTCCTCGGTGGCGACCCGGCGCCGCCCACTCTGGGTGATCGTCAGGTAGCGCAACAGCTCTTCGACCGAGCTCTTGACCAGCGCCGGGTTCGGGTCCGTACGCAGCAGCGCCAGCTGGTCCGGGTTCTGCAGCAGCGCCGCGGTGCCCAGCCCAATCATGTTGGCGGTCGTCTCGTGGCCGGCGACCAGCAGCAGCCGGGCCATCCCGACGATCTCCTGCCGGGTCAGGGTCCCAGCGCGCAACTGCTGGACTACGAGCCGGCTGATCAGATCGTCGGCCGGCTCACGGTCCTTCGCGTCGACCAGCTCGGTCAGGTACGCGCCGAGTTCCTGGGTCGCCTGCAGCGCCTCTTCTTTGGTGGTGGCTGAAGAAATCAGCCGCCGACTCCAGCCTTGGAAACGGTCGTGGTCCTGGTACGGGACTCCGAGCAGCTGGCAGATCACCAGCGATGGAGCGGCAGTGCGAAATCCCGCACCAGGTCGGCCGACGAACCGTTCGCCAGCATGTCGTCGATCAGACCGTCCACAATGGACTGAATGGGCGCCCGCAGCGCCTCCATCTGGCGCATCGTGAAGCTGCTGATCAACATCCGGCGCAACCGGGAGTGCTCCGGGTCGTCCATGTTGATGAACGACCGGAAATGCTGGCGGCTGATCGAGCTCGCGACGCTCACGCTCGGATAGCCGGACAGTCGCGAGTCCGCGCTGAAGCGGCGGTCCGCCAACACCGCCCTCGCGTCCGCATAGCGGGTGACGAACCAGACCTCCTGGCCATCCCAGTTGCGTACCCGGCTGATCGGCTCAGTCTCCCGCAGCTGTCATAAGCCGGCGGTGGGTCGTACGGGCACTGCCGGCTCATCGGAAATGCGGGGGTCTCCTGAGTCTGCGTCATGGTGCCGCTCCTCCCGATTGGATAGTTAGCTTAGCTTAGCTTAGCTAACTAGCAGTCTGGGGGGGCAATCATGTGGTTTGTCAGACTCCGTTGGCGGCCGGAGTGCCTGCGGCGGGCCGCGTCCGATCACGTCGCCAGACCCGACCCAGTTGGCGGTCGGACCTACCGCCAATGACCGGGAACGGCCTGGCGGCCGGTGTAGTCGGCCATCGCGACACAGCAGAATGAGCCCATGACGGAACCGACGATCTTGGCTACCTCCGGCGGCTGGAGCCGCGGGTCTCGCTATCAGCTGACATACGGCCCACTGCTGCACCTCGCGCTGGAGCTGTCCGGCGTGGATGGCCGCCGGCCGAAGGTCTGCCACATCGGCACCGCCGGCGGAGACCAGCAGTTCTGGCTCGCCGCCGAGGACGAGGCGGCCGGCGGCTGGCCGGCGTCGAGGCGAGTCACCTGAACCTGTTCCCGATGCCGAACGTCGACGACATCGAGGCGCACCTGCTCGACCAGGACGTGATCTGGGTGAACGGCGGCAGCGTCGCGAACCTGCTGGCCGTCTGGCGCGTCCACGGCCTCGACGAGATCTTCCCGCGGGTCTGGCAGGCCGGCGTCGTCCTCGGCGGAGTCTCGGCGGGCTCGCTGTGCTGGCACATCGGCGGCACCACCGACTCGTACGGCCCGGACCTGCGGCCAGTCACCAACGGCCTCGCCATGCTCCCGTACTCGAATGGCGTGCACTACGACAGCGAGAAACAGCGCCGTCCGCTCTTCCAGAAACTGATCGCTGACGGCACGCTGCCAGCCGGCTACGCCACCGACGACGGAGTGGGGCTGCTCTACCGCGGGACGATTTTCGTCGAAGCACTCACCGAGGTCCCCGACCGAGGCGCCTACTTCGTCGAACCCACCGGCGACGGCACCGCCACTGAGACCGCTCTGCCCGTACGGCTGCTCCCCTCACCCTCCTGACCGTCGCTCTCGCTGCACAATCGGATTCCGATTGTGCAGGTCTACCTAGTAGTACTTTGTTAGGTTCGTAGAATTTGGTGGCAGGTAATGGCATGCGCCGGCCCAGGTGGCGAGGATGTGCTGGATTTCTCGTATTATTTGGTAAAGGGTTGGGGGTGGGCCGGCGCTGGTGCTTTTGGGTTGGTGAGCCTGGTTTTGGTGATGAACAGGTGTGCCGCGCTGGTGAGGGTGACGTGGTGGTGCCAGCCGAGCCAGGATCGTCCTTCGAAGTGGTCGAGGCCGAGTCCGGTTTTGAGTTCTCTGTAGTCGTGTTCGATGCGCCAGCGGATTTTTGCGAGTTGCACGAGGGTTTTCGGTCGGGTGCTGGGGTGGAGGTTGGATAGCCAGTATTTTGTGGGTTCTTCTTCTTTTGGGGGCCATTCGGCGATCATCCAGGTGATCGGTAGTGTGCCGTCCGATTGACGGGGGATGTGGCGGTTGGCGGGTCGGACTTGGATGATGACGTACCGGGAACGAAGTGGACCGATGGTGCCTTTGCGCCAGGTGATCGTCTGCGCGGCCTGGGTTGAGGCACGTATCGCGTGTTGCTTGAGGCTGAGGGGTTTGGTGCGGTAGCGGGCTGTCGGCGGGCGACCGGACCCGGAATAGGGCGGCATATCGGGTTCGGTGTCCACGGCGTGCGCGCCGGTGTCACCTTTGACGCCGACGACATAAGACAATCCACGGTCGGTCAGTGCCGTGCGAAAATCGCCGCAGTCACCGTAGCCGGGGTCCGCGCATATCACGCCGGGGCGCAGGCCCCATTTCGTTGTTTCGTCGATCATTTCCAGTGCCATCCGCCATTTTTCCCGGTGTCGTTCGGTTGCCGGGATTTTTTCGCCGCGGCTCGTCGCACCGCGACCGCCTCGGCATCACCGTCGTCGGCGAGTGAGTCGTCCCAGCGCTCAGGCACGAACAAGCGCCAGTTCACGGGTACCGACGCCACGTCGGTGGCCAGGTGAAGGCTGGGCGCGACCTGGCAGTTCCCGACCTTGCCCAGGCTGCCGCTGTACTGCCGCGCCACACACGGGGAATGCTTGCCGTCCTTAGGAAACCCGGTGTCGTCCACGACCCACGCCACCGGGTCGACCAACTCCTGGGCGAGCCGCGCGATTCGCGCGCGAACCGGCTCCACCGGCCAGGTCGAGGACGACACGAACTGCTGAATCTGCTGGTAGTCCACGCCGACCCGCTCCGCCATCGGCCACATCGACTTACGCCGACCATCGGTCAACACGCCACGCAGATACGCGCCCGCTTTCACCCGCTGATCCGAACGCGGCAACGCGCCAAAAACATCCAGCACGTACCGCTCAAGATCCTGACGAATCCCGCGCTTCAGGTTCATGCCACACATTGTCCCGAATAACAACAAAAACTCCGACTCGACACGCCGAAACAACCTAACAAAGTACTACTAGGGTGCGGCGCGAAACTGTCGTACCGACGTGAAATTTTGAGCCCCCGCCCTTTCAGAAGGGTGGGGGGGTGGGTGGCGGGTTTTCATTACGCAAGTTGACGCGCGCGCGAGATAAGCGCGCGCTCAGGCGTCGACGGTGTGGCCGTCAAACCAGCGGAAGGCTGCCCAAATAGCGAACGCGGCCGCGGACTGGGGATCCACGGCCGCGCACACTGATGCCATCGACCCGGTGGGGTTAGAAGGGTCGCTGGCGGGATTCGATCTGCTGGATCAACTGGGTACGGTCAGCGCCAGTCGCCTTGGACTGCAGCTGCGCGTTCCCAGCGGCGCAATACTTGTCGGTGTTCGGGAAAGTGCCGTCCACCAGGAATGCCGTCGCGATGTTCGCCGCACAGGTGTTCGGAGTGAGCAAATAGACGCCGTGGCCGCCCTGGTTGACGGTGACCAACCGCGCTCGATTTCCGAGCGAGGCACGCATTTGTACGCCACCTGAGTAAATCGTCGCCGGGTCCCGCAGGTTCTGCAGCACCAGGATGTTCGACGGCCCGTTCGAGGTGATCGGCACCAGCGGCTCGGTCGGCGCCTTCGGCCAGAACGCGCATGGCCAGACGTTGCCCGCCATCGCGCCGGAGACGGGGAAAAGTCGGGCGTCGTGTTTGCTGTCGGCCTGATATTGCGGCAGCGACTTCGGCCAGGTCGTGTCACCGCACAGCACGCCGAGCAGCACCACGGCGCTCGAATCATCCGGAGCGGCGTCGAACACCGACGCTATTTTCGCTGCTTTCACCACGTCGGCTTTGTCAACAGACTGCCAAAGCTGAGCCAACGCGGAGAAATTCGCGTCATTGTAGAGCGCGCCACGGGTCGTACCACGGAAAAGGTTACCGGTCATGCTCGGTTGCGGATGCGCGTCCAGCTTCGCGGCCAACCGGAAATACGTCGCTCGTACGGCGTCAGAGGTGGCGCCCAATCCGTAGGTCGCGTTCTGAGCCGCCGCCCACTTGGTGAAATCCGGGAACCGGATCTCGGTCGACGGGCCCCAGGCGCGGAACTCGTTGCGCCAGATCATTTGCGACCCGACCGAGCTGTCCAGGATGATCCGGTCAGTGTGGGTCGCGAAAAGCGACGATAAACCGCGCCAAGATACGTCCCGTACGAATAGCCGAGGTAGGAGATTTTCGGCTCCCCCAGGCCCATCCGGATCTGGTCCATGTCGCGAGCGGTATTCGCGGTGGTGATGTAGGGCAGCTGCGCGCCACTGTGATCGAAACACTGCTGCACCACTTGCCGCTGGGACGCGACCTGCGCGGCGAACCCGTCCGGGCTCGGGTACGGGATCAGGTTCTGCTGCTGTTGCGCACTGAGTCCGCAGGTCAGCGGGTTGCTATGACCAAGGCCGCGGGGATCGAAGCCAATCAGGTCGTACGACTGCAGGACGCTCGCCGGCATCAGCGAGCCGAAGACCAGCGGCAGGTCCAGGCCGGGACCGCCGGGACCGCCCGGGTTGAGGAGCATCACGCCCCGGCGCTTGGCCTTGTCGGTGGCTGTCAGTTTGGAAACCGCCACGTTTATGTGCGGTCCGCTGGGCCTTTTGTAGTCCAGCGGAACGGAAATCGTCCCGCACTGCAGGGCGGCCGCGCCAGGTTCGGCGGCGATGTCGGGCGGGCAGGCGCCCCACTGGATGGTCGGGGCCGCGGCGGTCACCGGCGCGGCCAGCGCCGGAGCCGCGATGAGGCCGGTCGCGGACACCGCGATCAGCACCGCCGCGAGAACTCCGGCCGGTCGTTTCTTTCGCATGTATTGCTCCCATCGGGGGACATTCATGGCCCTCTTACACTTTCGGTCCAGGACGGTCATTGCGTCCTTCGCGGGGATGAGCTGATCTCGTGCCCACGATTTAGGGGCGTAGTCAGGGAAACGCCGTAGGTGACCAGGCATTTTCCTTTTGCCGCTTTTGTCCGGCATTTCGTGACCGTCGGCGAAGTGGCCCAGGGTGCCGTACGGTGAGGGCCGTGCGAATCCATCAGGAAATGGGATCGGCGGCTGCCCAGCTCGCGACATCACTGACCGACGCGCAACGCGCCGAGATGTGTCGTCCGCTGACCGACGAGGACCTGCGCCGCGACTGGACGTACGTCCCGGCCGACCGGGCCGGGCTGACCTTCGCGGACCTAAATCGCGCCCAGCGCAAGGGAGTCCACCGGCTGCTGGCCACCGCGCTGAGCCCGCACGCGTACGCGCAGGCCGCCAGCATCATGGCGTTGGAGGACGTGCTTGACCTGCGCGAGGGTGGCGCCCGCGGTCGACACAACACCGACTACTGGACAGTTTTCTTTGGCGATCCGCAAAAAGACGACGCCTGGGGCTGGCGGTTCGAGGGCCATCACGTGTCGGTCAACGTGACCGTCGTGGGCGACCAGGTCGCTGTCAGCCCGTGTTTCCTGGGCTCCAACCCGGCGGTCATCGACTACCGCGGCACGGCGGTCATCGCGCCGCTCACCCAGGAAGCGCAGTTGCCTCGGGAGCTGCTGGCCGCGATGGGCGCCGACTGCCGGTCCACCGCGATCGTCGCCGACGCGGCGCCGTGGGACATCCGTACGAGCGACTCGCCGCGCGTCGGCGGCGCCGCCGCGATCGAGCCGGTGGGCGTCAGCGGGGCGAAGCTGCCCGGTGCCGCCGCGGAACTGTTGCGCCGACTGGTCGATCTCTATGTCGACCGACTTCCGGCCGTACTAGCCGCCGATCGGCGCCCTGACCTGAATGAGCTGCAGTTCGCCTGGGAAGGTCCTCTGGAGCCCGGCCAGGGCCACTACTATCGTTTGCAGGCGCCGAATTTCCTGGTCGAATACGACAACACGCAGAACGACGCGAACCACATCCACAGCGTCTGCCGCTTTCCGACCGCCGACTTCGGCGACGACATCCTCGCCGCCCACTACGCGACCCACGACCACTAGTCACCGTCGCCCTTGCCAGTGCCCGTGAAGACCCTGCGGAGCAGCGAGCGGGGGCCAGGATGGGTACGGTTTGGCCATGCCGCTGCCGTTCAGAAGTGCCCTGGTCACCGGGGCGAGTTCGGGGATCGGGGCCGCGATGGCCCAGCTGTTGGCCGGGGTCGGCGTCGACCTGGTGCTGGTCGCGCGGTCCGCCGAAAAGCTCGAAACACTCGCCGCCGAGCTGCGCGAAGGGCACGGCGTCAGCGTGGACGTACTCCCCGCCGACCTCAGCGACCCAGCCGGAATGAAGAAGGTCGAAACCCGGCTGGCGGACGACTCGCGGCCGCTGGATTTGCTGGTCAACAACGCGGCCGGCGGGATGTTCGGCAAGTTCGCCGAACTGGACGCGGACGACTCGACCCGGCTGGTCACCCTGAACGCGATCGCGCCGATGCGGCTGACCCGGGCCGCGCTGCCCGGGATGATCCAGCGCGAACGCGGCTGGGTGTTGATCGTCTCGTCGCTGGGCGCGCTGCAACCGGCCCCGCTCTTCGCGGTTTACACGGCCACCAAGGCTTTCCTGACCAACTTCTCGGAGTCGGTACACGAGGAGGTACGTGACTCGTCGGTGGTCGTGACGGTCGCGATGCCCGGCTTCACCAAGACCGCGATGGGCGACCAAACCGGCGTCGCGGACTCCGGCGCCGGCGCGTTGTTGTGGGACAGTCCGGAAAACGTGGCCCGGATCGCGCTCACCGCGTGCGCGCTCGGCCGGGCCACCATCGTGCCGGGCACACTCAACTCGGCGATCGCGACCACCAGCAAGCTCAGCCCACGCGGGCTGATGCGGCGGCTGTCCGGGATGACCACTGGGCGGATGAGCGCGAACTCCTGAGTCGCGGCGTACGTTTGTCGGCGTGACGACTTCTCTTTCGCACCAGCTGACGGTCGTACGCGCCGGGACGGTCGACTACGTCCAGGCGTGGGAGCGTCAGAAGGAACTGCACGCCGCTCGGGTGGCCGGCGAGATCCCGGACACCGTGCTGCTGCTGGAACATCCAGCGGTCTACACGGCCGGCAAGCGCACCGAGGCCTGGGAGCGGCCGGCCGGTGACACGCCTGTGGTGGACGTGGACCGGGGCGGCAAGATCACCTGGCACGGGCCGGGCCAGCTGGTCGGCTACCCGATCGTGAAGCTGCCCGACCCGGTGGACGTGATCGCGTTCGTCCGCCGGATGGAGCTGATGTTGATCGACATCTGCGCGACCGTTGGCGTGACCGGCGTACAGGTCGAAGGCCGCAGCGGCGTCTGGGTGCCGGCCGACGACCGCGGCCCGGACCGCAAAGTCGCGGCCATCGGGCTGCGGATCGCCAAGGGCGTGACCATGCACGGTTTCGCGATCAACTGCGACGCCGACCTGGCCGCGTTCACCACGTTCGTCCCCTGCGGCATCACCGACGCAGGTGTCACGTCGTTGACTCAGGAACTCGGCGCCCGGGTGCCGGTCGAAGAGGTCATCGCCGTTACCGAGGCCGCTCTCCCCCAGCTCCTCACCCAGCCTTAGCCGACCGGAGGCAGGTCTTGGGGCTCTCGTGATACTCAGCGTGATGTCGGCTCGTCGAGTGCGGCACAATGTCCCGCACTCGATGTCGAGTGCGGGACTTTGTACGGCGGTCGATGAGCTGAGGAACTAACAGTTTCGCGCCGCACCGGCTGTTTTCGGCGGTCAGATCTGTGGACGGATCTCGGACGCGATGAGGTCCAGCTGGTCGAGATCTGACAGGTCCAGAACCTGCAGGTAGAACCGGGTGACCCCAGCGGCCACGAAGGCGCCGAGTTTGTCGACGATCTCGGCGGGCGAGCCACAGAGGGCGTTTGCCTTCAGGTCGGAGACCTCCCGGCCGGTGGCGGCGGCCCGCCGTGCGACGGTGGCCTCGTCCTTGCCGATCGCGACGGTGTTCGCGTACGACAGGACCAGCGCGTCCTTGTCCCGGCCAGCGGCAACGAGGGCGTCGCGTACGACGTCGAACTGCGCGGTGGTCGCGTCGATGTCCCGGAAGGCCACGTTGAACTCGTCCGCGTATTTGGCCGCGAGAGCCGGAGTCTTCTTCTTCCCGGCGCCGCCGATGATGATGGGCGGCCGCGGTGACTGTGCCGGCTTGGGCAGCCCAGGCGAGTCGACGAGCTGGTAGTGCTTGCCGTCGAAGTTGTACGTCTCTCCCGCCGGCGTCGCCCACATGCCAGTGATCAGCTCGAGCTGCTCAGCGAACCGCTCGAACCGCTCGCCGAGGGCCGGAAACGGCAGGCCGAAAGCCTGGTGCTCCTGCTCGAACCAGCCCGACCCCAGCCCGAACTCGACCCGGCCGCCGGACATCTGGTCGACTTGGGCGACTTGGACGGCCAGCACCGCCGGATGCCGGAAGGTCGCCGAGGTGACCAGCGTGCCGAGCCGGATGCGGGAGGTCTCGCGGGCCAGCCCGGCGAGCGAGGTCCAGGCGTCGGACGGCCCGGGCAGCCCGGAGATGGGACCCATCTTGTGGAAATGGTCGGAGCGGAAGAACGCGTCGAAGCCGTTCTCCTCGGTCTTCTTGGCAACGGCCAGCAGGTCGTCGTAGCTGGCGCCCTGCTGGGGCTCGGTGAAAATGCGCAGACTGATAGCCATGACCAAGATCCTATTCACGCCATTGACCTGCGATCATCCCGCCATGGGACGCGCCGCCGCGCGGCGTCCCGGCGTACAGATGAGGGCGACACGCCGAGAGGGTGCCGGCGGTCGTGGGCCAGCCGGCGGGAATGTCGGTGGGGACGGCTAGCGTGCCTCGCATGGGCCTTGACCTGACCGCGCCAACCAGTTCGCTCGCCGCCGCCGCGGTGGAGCTGACCCGCCTGTTGCCGGGCCGGATCACCGAGCCGGTGCTGGCCGGCGTGCTGGTACGGGCAGACCGCTCTGGCGTCCGGCTCGCCGGCACCGACCGCGAGCGGTTCGCCGACGTGTCGACCGGCGCGACCACGCACACCGAGGGCACCGTGCTGGTGCCGGCCCGGCCACTCGCGGACACCTTGCGGGCGCTGCAGGATCCCGAAGTGCGGCTGGTGACCGAGGGCTCGCGGCTGGCCATCCGTACGCCGTCGGCTCGTTTTGCCTTGCCGCTGCTGGAAATCGCCATTCATCCGGGCATCCCGGCGGCACCCCGACTGCAGGGCACGGTCCGTGGCGACGCTTTCGGGGCGCTGTTGGCCGCGGTGGCCGGCGCCGCGTCGACCGAGGACGCGCTGCCGATCTTCACCGGGGTGCGGATCCACAGCGACGGCGACCGCCTGCGGGTGCTGGCCACCGATCGCTACCGGCTGTCCGTCGGCCACGTGCCGTGGGAGCCGGCCACGCCGGAAGCGTCGATCGACGTGCTGGCGCCGGCCGGGATGTTGGTCGACGCGGCCCGCCGGCTGGCGTCGACCGACGAGGCGAGCGTGCACGCCGACGGCGACCGGATCGCGTTGCGCTGGGGCGGCACCAGCGTGTCAACCGTGCTGCTGGCCGGCCAATATCCGGACCAGCAACTGGCCAAACTGCTGGACACCAAGGTCGAGTGCACGATCCAGGCGGAGACCGACGAGCTGGCCGCGGCGGTACGACGCGCGACCCTCTATTCGGGCGCGAGCGGCAGCGTCACGCTGACGACCAGAGACTCCGGCGTCACGGTCACCGGCCACGACCCGCTGGCCGGCGAGTCGGAGGAGACGATCAAGGCCGAGGTGACCGGCAACCACCTGACCACCAGCTTCCGGGCCCGCTACCTCACCGACGCACTGCGCGCCTTCACCGGCGCCCCGGTCCTGGTGCGGCTCCAGTCCGGGATGGCCGCCACCGCGATCACTGCCCCCCCCCCGCCGACGACGCCCGCATGGAGCTCATCCACCTCGTCAAACCGATGCTCCCGCCGGCCCACTGACCTCCACGACCGAGCGGAGATCAGCACCAGACGAGGCGGACGTTCTCGGGCTCGGGGAAGAGGCGTCGCACACTATCGGCCGTGCTGAGCCGCGCCATTCCGCCGGCAATCAGGTCGACGAGCACCTCGGTCTGCTCGTCCTCGAGGTCCTCGTCCACATAACGAAACTCCAGCCCCCACCCGACGATCGCGGCGTCCGTGAGCCGGTCACCGGCCAGCTCCAGGGCACAGATCGCGAACCGGCGCGGCGCGCTGTCGGTCACCAGTTTGCTGAGCAGCAGCTCAGGCATCTCCACCAGCGGCCAACCATGCCGGAGGAACTCCAGATCATCCAGTCTCCTGAGCCCCGACATGATGATTCCCTTCCCACCCGGTACGCTGTGCGCGCAATGTTAGCGAGAAAGTTTCTCCATAACAAGCTCAGGAAACTGCTGGAAACCCCAGGAGTTCACCTGAAAGGATGTACGACGTGCCCCCGCTGTCCGATCCTCGGATGATCAAGATCCAGCTCGGCATCGAGCTCCGCCAGCTCCGCGAGGACGCCGGGTTCACCGCCGCCGAAGCGGCGGTCGCGCTCAGCGGCCAGCCACCGAAGATCAGCAAGATCGAGAGCGGCAAGCAGGCCATCACGCCCGACGAGGTCATGATCCTCACCGAGCTGTACGACACTCCTCTCAGCCGCCGCACATACCTTGCCGATCTGGCCGGCAAAATCCCCAAACGCAATCGGCGAGCGGCATGCATCGCGACGCCGTGCCGGACTGGTTTCAACGATTTTTGGCACTCGAATCCGACGCCACGACGATGCGGCTCTACGAGGTCGAGATGGTCACCGGACTTCTACAGACCAAGAACTACGCGCGAGCGGTTCTGCTGGCATGGGAACCAGCGGCGGATCCCCGATTGGTCGATCGGCAGGTCGAAACACGGATGCGACGCCAGGAGGTTCTTACTCGCGAGCCTGACCCGATTCAACTGCATGTCGTGTTGAGCGAGGCGGCACTTCACCGCGTGCTCGGCAGTCCCGAAATCATGCGCGAACAGCTAGAACATCTCATCCAGATCTCGCACCTGCCGAACGTCTTCCTGCAGGTCCTTCCGTTCGCCAACCCGAGCGGGATCACGGTGTCCTCGACAGTTACGTTGATGCATCTGGCCGAACAGCGGCTCTCGACCGTCTACCTCGAAGACCTTCGGTGCGACGTACTTATGGGAACCGGAGCAATACACCCGCTATAGCGTCATATTCGACCGTCTACGGTTCGCAGCCCTTACGAGCGGCGACTCACGTGCGTTGATCGATAGAATGAAGGCCGCACACATGTAGTCGATGCGCGAAGAGGCCTTCTCGATGATGACCACGGATTTCTCCGGCGCTGCGTGGCGAAAGTCCGCTCGAAGTCAAGGCAACGGAGGTCAGTGTGTGGAGGTCGCCCAAGCACTACACGTGATCGGGCTGCGGGATTCGAAAGACCCGGACGGTGGCGTGCTGGCCGTCAGTCGTACGACCTTCACCGACTTCCTCACCGCGGTGAAGGCTAACCAACTGCACTGACCCCGGCACCGTACGACGGAGTCCTGCCAGCCTGCGCGAACTCGACGTTTTCGTCGTGGACAGCGGCGTCTTGACGACGAAAACGTCGGGTTCGCGACGGGGCTGACGGGCGACGTAGAGTGCTGGGGTGACGAGTGTGCAGCCTGATGGGCGCAAGATGCTTCGACTGGAAGTGCGCCAACGCGCAGACCCCGATCGAACGCAAGCCGCCATGGATCAAGATCAAGGCCAAGATGGGTCCGGAATACACCGAGCTGAAGGGCCTGGTGAAACGGGAAGGGCTGCACACGGTCTGCGAAGAGGCCGGCTGCCCGAACATCTTCGAGTGTTGGGAAGATCGCGAGGCGACCTTTCTGATCGGCGGCGACCAGTGCACCCGGCGCTGCGACTTCTGCCAGATCGACACCGGCAAGCCGGCCGCGCTGGACCGGGACGAGCCGCGTCGGGTGGCCGCGAGCGTACAGGCGATGGGCCTTCGGTATGCGACCGTCACCGGTGTCGCGCGTGACGACCTGGAAGACGGCGGCGCGTGGCTCTACGCCGAGACCGTACGGCTGATCCACGAGGTCAACCCGGGCACCGGCGTCGAGCTGCTGATCCCCGACTTCAACAACGACCCCGACCAGTTGGCCGAGGTCTTCGGCTCGCGGCCGGAGGTGCTCGCGCACAACATCGAGACGGTGCCGCGGATCTTCAAGCGGATCCGGCCGGGCTTTCGCTATCAGCGTTCGCTCGACGTGATCACCAACGCCCGCGCCGATGGCCTGGTCACCAAGTCGAACCTGATCCTGGGCATGGGCGAGGAATATGACGAGGTCGTCGAGGCCATGCAGGACCTGCACGACGCCGGCTGCGAACTGCTGACGATCACCCAATATCTGCGTCCGTCCGTGCGTCACCACCCGGTCGACCGCTGGGTGAAGCCGGAGGAGTTCGTGTCGCTGCGCGACGAGGCCGAGAAGATCGGCTTCGCCGGCGTCATGTCCGGGCCGTTGGTCCGGTCTTCTTACCGCGCGGGCCGCTTGTACGCGCAGGCCGTCACCAAACGCGGCGCGACTCCCTGCCAGCAAACCTGGCCCACCTCGCCGCCGCCGCGAGCGCCGCCGGCCCCGCCGCCCAGGAGGCCAGCTCCCTACTGTCCCGCTGACCCCCGTTCTGGCAGTGTGGGGGTCAGCGGGTTCGAGTCCCGCGCTGCTGCGATACGCATCGATGATCTCCTGGTTGTCTGTCAGTCGTTGATGGGTTCCCGTTGTTGATGATCATCGACGGGCCCGGACGCGGATTCGACGACTCTGCTCGTCGACACAGACCTGCGGAAAAGGCCGAACGTGATGAGGCTGGCGGTGGCGAGCACCCACACGCCCATCCCGCCGTACAGCGTGACCATGCCGAATCCTCGGGCGAGCGCCGAAGGCACCAGGCCTCCAGTCGGGTCCAGGAGTGTCAGTTGCGGGAACGTGTGGTGCAACGCCACTGGATCGTCGCCGTTCGCCACGTGGGTGGCCAACGCCCGAACCTGCTGTCCAGGCAGTTTTCCGGCCAGCCGTTCCCGCAGACTGTCCAGGATCCCCACCGACAACAGGAGCCCCATCACGGAGATGTTCACGGCCAGCGTCACCAATCGGGCGCTCATGTCGATCCCGGACGCCATGCCCGACCGGTTGCTGGGCACCGAGGCTGTGGTGGTGTTGGTGACCGGAGTGGAGGTCAGCCCGAGCCCGATGCCGCTCAGCAGCAGGCCGGGCAGGATCGTCAGCCAGCTTGGATGGTCGATACCACTGCCGAGGTTGAGCAGGAGAAATCCGCCGCCGATGACGTACAGACCCAGCGGGATGATCACTGACGGCCGATACTTCAGCGCCAGCCGCTCAGCGATAGGCGGCAGCACCAGGGTGGGAAGTGTGAACGCGAGCAACACCACGGCCGCTGTGCCTACGTCGTAGCCGAGGCCGTGTTGTAGGTAGATCGGCAGATAGATGATCAGTGGCCAGAAACTGAAGTTCATGCCCACGCACCCCAGCAGAGCGCCGGAGAACGCGCGAATCCGGAACAGCGAGAACTGGAACATTGCCTGCTTGCCGGTCGTCTCCACGATGACGAAGGCGACGAAAAACGCGACGGACAGCCCAAGGACCGCCAGTTCCACCGGGCTGACAAAACCGAGGTCGGCCCCCTGGGTGATGTAGAAGGTCAGTCCTAGGACCGCGAGGCTGAGTGTGCCGATCCCGCGGATGTCCAGCCGCCTGGCCTCGGGGTCACGGGACTCGCGGACGCCGAGCGCGAGCAGTACGAGCGTGACCGCGGCAACGAACACGGGGACGAGGAAGACCCAGCGCCAGTTCAACACCGCGACGAGGCCGCCGCCTACGACCGGCCCGAAGCCGAGTCCGAAGCCGAACACCAGACCCCACGTCCCGAAGGCCCGGGAGCGCTGCCGCCCCTCCCGGAACTGGTGCGAGAGGATCGCCACATGGCAGATGAGCATGGCGCCGCCGCTCAGGCCCTGCAGCGACCGGCCCAGGATCAGCACAGCGATGTTCGGGGCGAACCCGCAGAGCAGTGACGTGACGCCGAACGCGGCGACGGTGATCGCGAACACCCGTTTGCGGCCGTACCGGTCCGCGAGGACACCGGTCGCCACCAGGACGGTGACGCACGCGATGGTGTACGAGTTCATGATCCATTGCAGGTCGGCGAAGCCACCGTGCAACACGCTGCCAAGGGTCGGCAGGATCACCGGGACGCTGGAGATCTCCAGGCCAAACATGAGCCCGGCAAGACAGATGGCGGTAAGTGCCATCCCGTTCCGGATACGAGAGGGAGCGGTCATGGCAAAGATCGTCGCCGCATTCGCTGCCCAACGGAATGGGAATCCAGCGGCATCCCGCCACTTTAGGCTTGGGATCGAGGCTATAATTATCCCTGTGCCTGTGAATCAACGACCAGTGCTCGATGTGACCGACAATGCCATCCTCCAGCTCCTGCAGCACGACGGGCGGATGACCACCGCGGAGCTGGCGCGGGCGATCTCCATGTCCGCCTCCTCCACCGCGGACCGGGTGCGGCGCCTGACCGACCAGGGCGTCATTCAGGGCTACCGGGCCGTCGTCGACTCCGTCGCCCTTGGATACCCACTGACCGCGTTCATTCGCCTCCGGATGACCAACCCGGCCGGCAAGGTTTTTCTACGACCTGTTGAACGGCACTCCGCAGGTCCTGGAGGCGCATTACATCACCGGCGAGGACTGCTTCCTGCTGAAGCTGATCGCCCGGTCGATGCCTGACCTTGAGCGTGTCACCGCAAAGTTCCTCACGTTCGGACAGGTGACGAGCAACCTCGCGTACAGCAGCCCGGTGCGAGATCGCCCACTTCCGCCCAGCGCGGACGAAGGCGACGAGGCCTCCATTCTGGGCGATCAGCATGTCCCCATGCCGGGTATGTAGTCAGCAGAACGACCTACCTCGGGCCGCGCGGGCCGTTCGGGCGGGACGAATTCAGGCGGCGCGGGCGGCGGGTACGCCGAACCAGCTGTCGAGGGCTTCGGCGAGCCCCCCGTCGAGCCGCCGTCCGGAGATACCCACGCGACATAGCCATCCGGGCGTACGAGCATTCCGGCAGCGCCGAAGCACGTCTCGACCCGATCTTCGTAGCCAGACAACGAAAACGGGCCAACCAGCAAGCCCCCTGCCGGACGTGAGAGACCGCGAAGGGGCGAAGCGCCCCACCAGCGAGTCATCGGAAGGCGAATAGTCGATCTCGGTGCCGTTGGCCAGCGCGATGAAATGCCGCTTAACCCCAGGGGTCGGGAAAACTTCGGAAAGCACGTCACGCAGCGCGTCGACCTGCGGGCCGGGACGCATCAAGGCAACCTGCGCACGAGTGTTCCGCAGCACCCACTCCCCGACCCGGTGCCGCTCGGTCGTGTACGTGTCGAGCAGCGCATCAGAAGCCATGCCTCGTACGACGAGACCAAGTTTCCAACCGAGGTTCATCGCGTCCTGCAGCCCGAGGTTGAGGCCCTGCCCGCCAATCGGCGAATGCACGTGTGCCGCGTCGCCGGCCAGCAGAATCCGGCCGAGGCGGTAAGTCGCTGCCTGCCGCGTGTTGTCGCTGTAGCGAACCCCGCCATCGAAGCTGGTCAACACCACGCCCGGGTTCCCGCTCGCCCGGCGGATGCTGTCCTGCATCTCTCGCGGCCGTCAGCGGCGCGTGCCGGTCCGCGGGCCCGCCGGTGAACTCGATGGTCGCGATCTCCCCTGGCACCATCGACAGGTTCACCAGACCGCCGGGACTACGCAGGCTCGACTTGATCATGCTGGGATCCGCGAGGGTTGCCGCTGCCGTACGCCCGGTCATGGTCGCGTCCGTCCCAACAAAGTCAATGCCAGCGCTCTTGCGCACCACACTGCGGCCGCCATCGCATCCGACCAGATAAGACGCTCGTACGGATCGACCATCAGCCAGCATCGCCGTCACCGAAGTGCCGTCGTCGATCACGTCGACGACCTCACAACCCGACCAGATGCGTACGCCCAACTGCTCCGCCCGCTCAGCCAGCACCTGTTCCAGCAAATGCTGCTGCAGCAAGAACCCTCGGCCGACGGCTGGGGTGTCGCTCACCAGCGGCAAACCAGCGAAATGCCCTCTTGCTTTGCCTTCCTCCATCATCTTCAGCAGGCCATCGACGACATCCTCATCATCGCTGCCGCGGGACACCGCCAGCCGGCCGAACATCGCCCGCTGCGCGTCCCCCACCGGCCCATCCAGCCCGCGCAGGGCCAGCGACTGCCCACTGCGTCCGTTGATGCCACGCATCCCGAAACTGCGCCGCCTCCGTGCCGCGCCATCCGCGGCCGCCTCCAGCACCAAAGGTTCCGCCCCGGCCAGCTTCAGCTCGCTGGCCAGCAACAACCCGGTCGGTCCGCCACCAATCACCAATATGTCAGTCATTGTCCCACTACTTACTTACGCTGTATGCTTACGACGTAAGTATTACACATACGGTGTAAGTTACGTCAAGGTCAAGAGCGGAGAAGATGCGATGCCCAGGCGCGAGCTGAACCGCGAGAAGGTCCTTGACGCAGCCCTGGAGTTGGCCAGCGAGGAAGGTCTCGACGGTCTTTCCATGCGCAAACTCGCGAAGAAACTCGGCGTCGAGGCGATGTCGCTCTACAACCACGTCGCCAACAAGACCGACATCCTCGACGGCATCGCTGAGCGCGCGTACACCAGCATCGAGCGCGCGCGGACCCGTCGCTGCCGTGGCCTGAGCGACTCAAGGTGACGGCACTGGCCATGTACAAGACGCTCAAGAAACATCCCATCGTGCCAATGGCGGTGGCCAAAGACCGGGCCAACCCGACCTCGACGGCGGCCCTGCTGCCACTGGACGACATGGTCGGCGCGCTCTTTGAGGCCGGCCTCGACGAAGTGCAGGCCAGGCAGGTGCTGTCGGCGCTGAACGGCCTCGTGTTCGGGTCACTGATGTTGGCGACCGCCGGCTTCGACCGGGAGTTCAGCACGCGAGCCGAGGCCGAGCAGCTCAAGCCGTACCGCACCAAGGTCGACAGGACCCTCATCCCCGAAACTTCAGCCGGCTCTTCGACGCGATCGAGAACGCCGACCCCGAACGCGATCTGGAGGCCGCACTGGACCTGCTGATCAGTGGCCTGGTGACGCGTACGACTTCATGAGACGAGTCACGAACGGTTACGGCGGCGTCACCCGCCTGCAACACTGGCAGGCCAGGCTGGCAGCATGTCCAGGTAGATAAGGCGCCACCAACCGCTCGGAGTCCGGCATGGCATCTGCACTCGGCGACGTCCTCTTGTGGTCAATCGGTCGACTGCTCCCGCACGGCGGGCAGCGGACGGCACGGCGTAATGCCTGGGTTGCCATGAGCGAGGGAGCCGCCAGGGCCCGGCAACGCCGGGAGGCCGAGACCGCCTTCACATCGGCCGGTGCAGACGCGGGGCGACAGCTCCTTTAACCTCGCCGTATGGCTGAGGTGTGTCTACCCACCGGTAATCGCCCTCGGGCGTACGTTTTTCCGCTATCTGGGTCTGCGGTTCGACCTGCAGGGCACCGAGAACGTGCCAGCCAGCGGCGGCGCGGTGATGGCCATCAACCACGTCGGCTACCTCGACTTCACCTTCGCGGGCCTCGCCGCCCTGCCGTCCAAACGGCTGTTCGGTTCATGGCCAAGGACTCGGTTTTCCGGCACCGGGTGTCCGGACCGTTGATGCGCGGCATGAAACACATCCCGGTCGATCGCGAAGCCGGCGCCGCCTCCTTCCGGGCTGCGTTTGACCGCTGAAGGCCGGCGAGATCGTCGGTGTCTTCCCGGAAGCGACGATCTCCCAGTCGTTTGAGCTGAAGGACTTCAAGTCCGGCACCGTACGAATGGCCCGCTCGGCCAAGGTGCCGATCCTGCCGACCGTCATCTGGGGCTCACAGCGGGTCTGGACCAAGGGCCGCAAACGCGACTTCGGCCGCCACAAGTATGCGTTGACTGTCGCGATCGGCGAGCCGATGGATGTACCGAAAGGCGTCGATCCGGAAGTCATCAACGACGAGCTGCGCCGTCGGATGACCGAGTTGCTGCACCAAGTTCAGGACTCATATCCGGACAAACCGCGCGATGAGGACGACAAGTGGTGGCTGCCCGCCCGCCTCGGCGGCACTGCCCCAACGCTGGAAGTCGCCACCAAACTCGACGCCGACGAAGCCGACGAGCGTGCCCGCAAGCGCGCCGGTCAGGCCGCCGACTAGCGGCCTGGCCGCCTGACGCTCGGAAGACCCGTTGTTACTAGACTGGCCGCATGGCAAGGGATCCCGACAAGCCGACTATCCGCGCGCGCATCAACACCTTCCGCGAGCGCGCGGGGATGATCTGGCAGGTTTTCACCATCACCCGCAAGCGGGACAAGCTGCTGGTGCCGCTGATGCTCGGCGCCTTCCTGGCGCCGATCCTGATCGCGGCGATCGTCAGCCTGTTCATCGGCTACTGGGGTCAGAGCATGCCGCTGGGCGTCGCGCTCGGCGCGCTGGCCGGCATGGTCATCTTCACCCGGCGGGCCACCAAGGCGCAGTATGACTCGATGGCCGGGCAGCCCGGCGCCGCGCTCGGGGTCATCCAGCAAATGCGCGGCGGCTGGATCTCGTCGGAGACGCCCGTCCAGTTCAACGCCCACCAGGACATGATTCACCGGGTGCTCGGCAAGCCCGGTGTGGTGCTGGTCGGCGAGGGCAACACGAACCGGCTGAAGCACCTGTTCAGCCAGGAGATGAAGCGGGTCTCGCGCGTCACTGGCGGGATCGAGATCTACCGCGTGGTGGTCGGCTCCGAGGAGGGGCAGGTCCCGCTGGACAAGTTGCAGCGACATTTCCTGAAGCTGCCGCGGAACCTCACCGGGAAACAGGTCACCGCCCTGCAGAAGCGGATGGTCGCCATTTCCGGCCCGAACATGCCGATCCCGAAGGGCCCGATGCCCAAGGGCGCCCGGATGCCCAAGAGCGCCCGCTCCCCCCGGACCTAGAGCGGGCTTATTTCGTACGAACCATGACCGACTGGACGGCGCGGTCGTGCCAGCCGCGGCCGTTTTCGTCGGTGATGACGGCTGGTACGAACAGTTGCAGCAGGGCCGCTCGTACGGCTGCCCGCCACAGCCCCAGCGGGCCACCGTCGGGCAGCCGTACGCACGCGATACCCAGCACTCGCATGCCCGGCGTTTGAGCGAAAAACCCCACGAAGAACGTGTATTCCACGAAGAGGGCGACCGCCGACCACGTGCCTGGCGGTTGCGGGTGGCCGGTCACCAGGCTCACCACCGCGAGGGCGACCAGCACCGACAGCAGGCCGTCGACAACGAGGGCCGCGAGCCGACGCCCGAAGCCAGCCAACGCCCCTGGCCCCGATGCCGGCAGTCCGAGGAGCGCACCCCGGTGCTCGGCCGTATGATCACCGGTCATCTCGTTACTCGCCTGACTGCCCACAGCTGCCAGCGTAGCGAGCCGGTCACCAGGCGCCCGACCATGGTGATCGTCACGTCGGCCGTAACCTGCTCGAAACAATGGGGATACGGACGGGCAACGCCGCGTTCGTAGCTTGGACGCATCACCCGAACCGCGACGGAGGACGGATGTTTTCCAGCCAAGACGAGCTTCTGGCATACCTGAAGAAGGAGGACGTCAGGTTCGTCGACGTCCGCTTCTGCGACCTGCCCGGCGTGATGCAGCACTTCAACGTGCCGGTCGAGTCGTTCACCGAGGACACCCTCGCCGACGGGCTTGCCTTCGACGGCTCGTCGATCCGCGGATTCCAGCAGATCCACGAGTCCGACATGCTGCTGGTGCCGGACGAGACGACCGCGTTTCTCGACCCGTTCCGGGAGCAGAAGACCGTCGCGCTGAACTTCTTCATCGCCGACCCGTTCACCCGCGAGCCGTACAGCCGCGACCCGCGCACCATCGCCAAGAAAGCCGAGGAATACCTGGCCGCCTCCGGCGTCGCGGACACCGCGTACTTCGGCGCTGAGGCGGAGTTCTACATCTTCGACTCGGTGCGGTACGACCAGACCGCCAACAGCGCGTACCACTACATCGACTCGATCGAGGGTCAGTGGAACACCGGCGCTGAGGAGGGCGGCAAGAACCTCGGCTACAAGACCCGCTACAAGGGCGGCTACTTCCCGGTCCCGCCGGTCGACCACTACGCCGACCTACGCGACCAGATCACCACCCAGCTGATGGGTGTCGACCTGCTGGTCGAGCGTGCGCACCACGAGGTCGGTACGGCCGGCCAAGCGGAGATCAACTACCGGTTCTCCACGCTGCTGCACTCGGCGGACAACCTGCAGCTGTTCAAGTACATCGTGAAGAACACCGCCTGGGCGGCTGGCAAGACCGCGACGTTCATGCCCAAGCCGCTGTTCGGTGACAACGGCTCCGGCATGCACTGCCACCAGTCGCTGTGGAAAGAGGGCGTGCCGCTGTTCTACGACGAGACCGGCTACGCGGGTCTGTCGGACCTGGCCCGCTGGTATATCGGCGGCCTGCTCTCGCACGCGCCGTCGCTGCTCGCCTTCACCAACCCGACGGTGAACTCGTACCGGCGGCTGGTGCCAGGCTTCGAGGCACCGGTCAACCTGGTCTACTCGCAGCGCAACCGGTCGGCTTGTACGCGTATCCCGATCACCGGCAGCAACCCCAAGGCCAAGCGGCTGGAATTCCGGGTGCCGGACCCGTCCTCGAACCCGTATCTCGCTTTCTCCGCGATGATGATGGCGGGCCTGGACGGCATCAAGAACAAAATCGAGCCGCCAGCGCCGGTCGACAAGGACCTCTACGAGCTGCCCCCGGAGGAACTCGCCGGCATGGCCCAGGTGCCTGGCTCGCTGCCGGAGGTGCTGGACGCTCTGGAAGCCGACAACGAATACCTGCTCGCCGGCGACGTGTTCACCCCTGACGTGATCGAGACCTGGGTGGACTACAAGCGGGAAAACGAGATCGACCCGATCCGCCTCCGCCCGACCCCGCACGAGTTCGCCCTTTATTACGACGTTTAATCCGTACGATTCAGCGGCGGTCGAGGTTCACCCTCGGCCGCCGCTGTCGTACGCTCGCAACGTCGGCCAGACGAGGGAGACCGGTGGCTGTGACGGGTTTGCCCGTACCAACCCAACCGGCGAGGACGACTGCCCGCTGGAGAGCGCCGGAGTGTCGAGCGGCCTTGGCCAAGGAGTGGTATTCCGCTTGCTGGTCCACCAGAGCAACCTAGGCCGTACCTCTCCACCCTCGGCGGCGAGAGCCGAGCCCACGTGGAAGGAGCCCAAGGTTCGGCGGCCGTGCGGTCGACGCGATGGGGCACAATGGCGGCGGTTCCGTCCGCCCTATCTCGGGAGTTCTCAGTGCGAAAGCGTTTAGCGCTAATGGCCGCTGCCCTTGGTCTCATTACGGTCATTCCAGCGCCGGCCAGCGCCGCCACCGAGACGTACGGTGACTATTCGCTGATGTTCGGTCGTACGGCCGGACAGTACTGGGCCGGCGGCCAGGTCGGCGGGCAGTGGGCGTGGAACCCCCAGAGCGCCACCACCAGCGACATCTCCTGGGGCGACCCAGCGCAGTGGCCGCCGGCCTCCGCTGAGCATTTCCTGCGCAGCGGTGACTGGGTTGAGCTGGACTACTACTCCGGCGGCGCCGGCAAGCCGGTGACCGAAGTCCAGCGGGTCACCTCCGAGACGCTCGGCACCGCCAGCTGCACCGGCATGACCGTGGTGCCATCGGACGGCGGCCGCCAACACTATGCGAAGTGGACGATCCCGGCCGCCGGCTACTGCCTGGACGCGACCGGCACGATCACGTCGACAGTGAACGGGTCGGTCGTGCATTTCCGGCACCGGCAGGTGTGGGGCGCGCCGACCGGGTGCTCGAACGCCTACTTCTCCGGCCAGCGCTGCATTACGCAGCACGAGCAGTGGTGGGACGACAACGCGCACGCGTACGGGCTGCAGATCGACCGTACGCAGTACATCGCCAAGGGCAAGGGGATGGCGTTCGCGATCCGTACGACCGTGCCCGTCACCTGGAACGCCGACGGCCGCTACTTCTGGACCTGGAGCTGACCCTCACCCGCCGTTTCCTCCCCTCCGCTGCGTTGTCCGCATCGACGCGATCCGTGCGCTGGCCTGCATCCACCGACTCGCGCGAAGAGCGTGGTCCTTGGGTGGTCGGGTCTCCGGGAGCGAGGGCGAGATTTTCTTCGAGTGTGGGACTTTATCCCGCTCTCGGCGTCGAGTGCGGGTTAAAGTCCCGCACTCGACGTCGGGCCTATCGCTGGCGGGGGGGGGAGGGGTGGCGGCGGGGCGATGAAGCCCTCGGAGCGGCCCGCCAGCACGGTGCCCTCGGCGAGGGTGGCCGGGTCGGTGCCCAGGCGTACGAGCAGGACGCGGGCCACCACGCGTTTCTGGCCGTCCGCGAAGGCCGGCACGGCGACGCAGAGGTGGAACTCGCGGGCCTGCGCAGCCGCCCACCCGCCGGTGCGGTAGCCGGGCTCGCCGTCGCGTCGGACGAGCTCCTCGCGACCTGGCCTGCTTTGCCGCAAAAACCGGACTGTTGCGCCCGAAACCAGCTGCACCAACAGTGCTGTCTCGGGCTCCGCGGGCGCTGGCCCGGCGGCCGTTGACCGACACGAGGGCATGCACCTCGGTCGCTCCGGGCAGCACCATGATCTCCATCCGGAACCCCAGCCGTTCAGGCACAAACGCACCCTATCGGTAGTTGATCTTGGGAGCCTCACCCACCCAAACGGTCACAAACCCTGTTTTTCCATCCGAATCGAGGGCAGTACGTACGGGATGTACGCGAGGCCGAGCGGGTTTCCGGCCGCCAGCAGCGAAATACGGGCGCGGGTGACCGCCGCGCCGATCGGGTGGCCCTCAACGAGAAAAGCGTGCAGGCAGTCCTGCGCGAAAGCGGCCGCCATCGGCTCGAACACGGTGATCTCGGTGCCGATCACCCCGCTCGCCCACGCGTCCTGGACGAAGAAGCTGACGAACTCGATCGCCCGCTCCGGGCTCAGCTCGGTTGTCCTGCAACCGTTGAGAAAAACCAGCGGCCGGCTGAGCGACCAGCGGATCCGTCGCTGATAGAGGTTGTCGGGCGTGATCACCGGATCACCGTCGGCCGGCCCCCCGCAAGTACGGCACGTCGCCCTCGACTCCGCCGTGGCAGTAGAAATAAACGATCTGCGCCTGCTCGCCGAGCGCTTCCAGGGTGCCCAGGCGATCCCGGCCCATCCGGTAGTCCCGCCACCGCACGAGTCCACGCAAGGCCTCAACATGTCCTTGAGCAGAGGGAAAATCCTGATAGACACCGCCCGCCAACGCGACCCCGTCGCGGTACGGGAGCGTCATCGGCACCGCCGGCCCACCCCCGATGGACAACGGGATTCCCAGCGCGTGCCGGAACCCCCAGAAGCCGCCGGGGCAGACTAGCCGCGGATCCGGCTCGCTGGCCTGTTTGCACGTACCAGTCAGGCATGCGCTGCCGAAGAGTTCGCCTTTCTCAGCGGAAGCCACAAAATCGGCACACAGGCTGAGGTTCGCAGCGTTGCTGTCCAGCGGCAGGTCGTAAAGCATCGCGGCCGGCACCACATGCCCGGCCGATCGAGTCAGCGCGATCTGCACGAAACCCGGGCTGCGCAAACGCTTTTCCCGACCCGGTCCGCGACGTCGTACGGGGTCCGCGCCGACGCCGCGGCCGAGCGCCTGCAGCAGCAGGTGATGCAGCCGATAACCGTTCACAGCCAACAAGATCAGGTCGCTGGTGACCTGCTCCAACGACGGCGGCCGCTCGTACCGATAGTCCTGGCCGGGCTGCCACGGCTCCTCACTGCCCCCCCACGCCACCCTGCGCAGTGCGCTCCTGGCCAGCTGGATCTGGTTGCCGAGCTGACCTTCGCCCAGGGTCGCCTCCGCGCGAAGCAGGTCTCGCCCGTCGGTGGCCATCACCCGCAGCACGTGTGTGCCGCCTTCCTGGCCGATAGTGACGCTCGCTGCGTGTTCTGGTTGCCGTGGCTGGTAAATCGCGTCATCTGGATCCGCGAGCCGATAGTCCACAGTGGACGTGATCGCGTGCGGCGCCAGAATCGACGAGCTCGCCACCTCGGCCTGGATGAGCCTGGACTGCAACAACAACACCTGCCGCCAGTAAATATGGCACCACAGCCGGGCCGTGCCGGATTTCGCCGGCGTATCGACGGGGAAGAACAACCGCTCGGCGCCGACCTCACTGTCCACAGGGGACGGTTGGTACGACACGAAGGCCGTTCCGTTCGTACGCAACGTGAGCCGCCCGACGGCACGGTCCGGATCGATGCCAATTCCTTCTGGCACACAAAAAAAGCGCGACGGTGAGCACCGCACCGGTGGGCAACCCGGGCGGCAGCATCATGGGCGTACGCTCGATCGACTCGGCGACCAGCCGGCCAATGTCCAGCCAGAAGAGGTAACGGCCGCCAGTGGCCAGCGCATAGTCCGGGCTGAGCGGGGTGGCCGGCGACCGGGGCAGCGCGAAACCGGTGTTCACCACCGCCGGCGACAGTGGCACCGGACGTGGGCGAAGCAGCTCCCATTCCTGCGCCGGCTCAGATTCTTCGGCCGGCTCGGCGGGATGGGGGTAGGGCGCTGCGCTGATCTGCCGCCTCCGGTATTGCTCCCCCCCATCCAGGCCTGCGGATCGTGGGATCCCAGTGGCGGGCCAGGTTGCTGTCCTTGCTGGCTGGCTCCGAACGCGGGCGGCGAATAGGGAGGCGCTGAACTCACCCGGATTTCGGTACTGGCCAATATATTCGCACCGTCCGGGGCCGCCGGGTCCAGCAGCCAAACCTGCGCGCAGAGGCCCCCGCCAGGACCTGACCACGGCAGTCGCAGCACCAGGTAGAGATATCGCGTACCCGCGAGCCAACCGGTCAGCCGAACCCGTACCCCGTCCTGCTCCGGAGGCGCCAGCGCCAGCCCACCGGACTCCCGAAGATCGGTGATCTTGCTGCCGCCGACGCCGTGGATGACCAGGTCGGCATCGGTCACCCAGCGGCCGTTGTCGTTTGGCTCGGCCCGAATCGACAGCATGACGTGCATCGTGGTGTCGCCGTAGCGCGGGACAAGAGGCGCGATAGCACCGAAACTGAAGACAAGCGGTTCGGTCATCAGCGCCGCGGGCCCGATTCCGCGGTCTCGCCCATCGCGCCACCACCACCTGGACCGTCCGGGACCTTCTCGTCCGGCGCCGGTCCTTTGCGTCGCCCGTCGATGAAGTAGTCGACGCCGAAGTTCCGCGACGAGATCACCAGCACCGCGAGGATCCCCAGATAGCCGAAGAAGCCCAGGAACAGGCCAATGCCGTACGCGCCGAACAAGTCGGTCCCAGCCGGGAACAGCGCCAGCACCGCGCCGCCGCCGACCGCACCAACCAGGCCGGCGATGTCGGCGAACCGGACCGGCGAGGAGCGGTGCCGGTTGATGTAGTAGACAAACCAGCCGATCAGGAAGCCGAACGCGCCGGCACCGAGCATCTGGATCGCGGTCGCCTGCTGCATCCGACCATTATGCGATGTCCACCCCACCCCGGCACCCTTACGGTCCAGCCGACCACGGCACCTGTGCCGGGTGCGCGCAACTGCCCGTACATAAGAAATATGACTGTCACGCTCGTCGCCATTGTGAGGCAGACCACACGACAGCAACACCTGGCATTCTACGACAAAAATCGGACTGTTCGGACAAACTCCTCACGGTATGCAGGATGCCAAATACTTTTTGCGTGTCCAGACGGCGTCTTTTCTTCAATTCACAGGTGAAACATAGGAGCGAAAGAGCGACGGCAAGCACCTACACGGCGCGAGTGCCATGCTGGTTCACCCGCGCGGCCACAACGAAGTGGGCGTGGAAATGCGAGGGAGCTATCCCATGGATCTCCGGAGTTCGGGCACTCGACTGTCGCCGGTCCGGTTGCCCCTGCCACCCGGTGGCATCGAACTTCCGCGGCCAGCGGCCGACCTGATCACGATCGGCCCCCGCCGATGGTCTTCCGATCGACGTTCCGATCGACATTCCGATCGATACGGCCTGCGCCGTGGTGGCGCCGATTCCGACAGAAAATAGTCTGCTGAACCCGCCGTTTACGTCGTCCCCCAGCCACAAAACATGGGTGATGAAAGCAGCGGATTCTAGACCGGGAGCTGTGTCGACCGGCACAGTCTTGACGCAGCTCGAACGGCCCGCGGATCAATCTTAACGGGATCCATACACGGCTGGATCTGCCGCCGGTAGGTCGTGGCTCCTTATGCTCCGGACGTGCCGTCTCCCACCTCGTGGTTAAAGCGGCTGGTGGTCGGTCGGCCGTTCCGCAGCGACAAGTTGGGCGAGACTTTGCTGCCCAAGCGGGTCGCGCTGCCGATCTTCGCCAGCGACCCGCTGTCCTCGGTTGCCTATGCGACCCAGGAAATCCTGCTGATCCTCAGTCTCGCCGGGCTGACCTTCTTTCACCTGGCACCGTGGGTCGGCCTTGCCGTCATCGGCCTGCTGACCGTGGTGGTGATCTCGTACCGGCAGGTCGTCCGCGCCTATCCGACCGGCGGCGGCTCGTACGAGGTGGCCAGCCGCAACCTGGGCCGCTCGGCCGGGCTGGGGTCGCGGCGGCGCTGCTGGTCGACTACATCATGACGGTGGCGGTCTCGGTGGCCGCCGGCGTGGACAACATTATTTCGGCGATCCCGGAACTGAATCCGTATCGACTTGGCCTGAACCTCGGCTTTATCGTGGTGCTGACAGCCATGAATCTTCGGGGCGTCCGCGAGTCGGGCCGCGCGTTCGCGGTGCCGACGTACGCGTTCGTGGTCGGCGTGCTGGTCACCATTGTGATCGGCCTGGTCCGGACCGCGAGCGGGCACCCGCCGGTGGCCGAGAGCGCCGGCTACGGAATTCATCCGGAGTCGGTGAACCTGACTACCATCGCGGTGGTTTTCCTTGTCCTGAGGGCGTTTTCCTCAGGTTGTACGGCACTGACAGGGGTCGAGGCGATCTCCAACGGGGGGTGCCGGCTTTCCGCAAACCCAAGAGCCTGAACGCGGCCCGTACGATGACCGCGATGGGAGTGCTCTCCATCGCGATGTTCGCCGGGATCACCGTGTTGGCGCTGATCACCAAGGTCAGGATCGCGGAGAACTCGTGTGACCTGACCGGATTCGCGGCCTGCGCGACAACTCCGCAGCGAACGGTGATCGCACAGATCGCGGCTGCCGTTTTCGGCGGTGACCATAACGTCTTCTTCTATTACATCCAAGCGACCACCGCGCTGATCCTGATCCTCGCGGCGAACACCGCGTTCAACGGCTTTCCGTTGCTGGGCTCGATTCTTGCGCAGGACCGTTATATGCCTCGGCAGCTGCACACCCGTGGCGACCGGCTGACCTTCTCGAACGGCATCATCGCGCTGGCCGGCGTGGCGGGCGTCCTCATCGTGGTGTTCGACGGCTCGACGACCCGGTTGATCCAGCTCTACATTGTCGGCGTTTTCACGTCCTTCACACTCTGCCAGGCCGGCATGGTGCGGCACTGGAACAGGGGGCGCTGCCGCATGCGACGAGCACGGCCGAGCGGCTGCGGATCCACCGCTCTCGGTTCATCAACGCATTCGGTGCGTGCATCACTGGTGTGGTCCTGGTGGTCGTGATGGCTACGAAATTCATCAACGGCGCCTATCTCGTGGTGATCGCGATTCCGGTGCTTTACGTGATGATGCGCAGTATTCACCGACATTACAGCCGAGTCCGCGAGCAGCTCCGGCCGGACGCCACCAGCGACATCCTGCCCAGCCGCGTACACGCCGTCGTACCAGTGTCCACATTGCACAAGCCAACGCTACGGGCGATCGCTTTCGCGCGGGCCAGCAAACCGGACACGCTGACCGCGATCACCGTGAACGTGGACGACAAGGAAACGCAGGCTCTTCGTACGGAATGGGAAGAACACAACATTCCGGTGCCGCTGACCGTCGTCGAGTCACCGTACCGGGAGATCACCCGGCCACTGGTCGAGTACGTGAAGAACATCCGACGGGTCAGCACCCGGGATGTGGTTTGCGTCTATATCCCGGAATACGTCGTCGGGCACTGGTGGGAACACCTGCTGCACAACCAAAGCGCGCTGCGGCTGAAGGGCCGGCTGCTGTTCGAACCGGGCGTGATGGTGACCAGTGTGCCGTGGCAGCTGGAATCCAGCATCGGCCCGCACCGCCGCCGCCCGCAACACAGCCCCGGCGAGGTGCGCCGCGGCATCGCCGACCCACACCTGCCCTCTCCACCAGCCAACCCCTCCCCTGCCGACCACCACCGCGAACCCGCCGCCGTCGACTAACTCAACGCCGAAGGTGACGTTCTGGGGTCAATATGCCTCTTGGGTTCAACCTCACCCTCGCGAAGGTCACGACGTGACGTACACGAGGCTGAGTTCGTCACCGGCCACCAGTTCCACTGCCCTGTCGAAGGTCACGACTACCTGATCGCCATCGGTGCTGAGACGACCATCCACTACCCGCAGGTGGCTGCCGTGCCGGAGCAGGCTGACCTCCACGGAACGACAGGATTTTGGTAGTTCCGTGCTGAAAGACCGCAGCGTGAGGGTGCCGTAGCGAAGGTCGATGGAACTGACCTGTTGGTGGGTCCGCCGGGTCTGCCGGTAGCTTCCCCAGCCAGCGGCGACCGTGAATGCCGCGGCGAAGTTGTCTGGACTGATTTTCGGTGCGAAGCCGAGACGACCGGCCGGGCCGTGATAGCTGTAGCCGCACGCGGCGAGATAGACGCCGTGGCTCATCATCGCGCGCTGTAATGATCGGAGCACTCAATTTCGTTGTACGGGTTGCGTTTACTGGCCGAGTATCGGTCGTGGATGGCTCGGATCACGGCCAGCCCCTGGGTGATCATCCCCTCCCCGATCAGGTGCGCAGCAAGCTGGTATTCCTGCCCGGTCCAGACCTCGTCGAAATAGCCCACCAGCCCGGGAACGCCGGCACCTGGCGCGATGTCATTCCCACCGTACGGCCACGTGCACATGATCGTGCCGGGCTCGCCGTCCTCGTTGTAGATCCGGCGCGGGCCCTTGATTCCTTTGGTTCTCGCGTACGCCGCCGGGTCGGGCAGGAAGTTGTTCCGGTAGATATTGGCCAGGGCGGTGTCGGTCTTGGTTTTGTCGAAAACCCTCGGCAGCCCTAGCTGAAGGGCATAGTTCTGACCGAAAAGCTGGTCGATGAAACAGCCGCGGTTGGAGTTCGTCGCCGACAGGTGTGCCCGGTCGAGTTTCTGCTCGAAATAGCCGTACGTGCCATTCCACAGGCTGTCGTTCAGGTATCCGCTTCCCCTGTCGGCCAACGCCTGACAGGTAGCCGCGAAAGCGCTGTCGCCGACCTCGCCGGCCATCGCCACGGCGGCTCGCAACATCGCCACGTAAAGCCCGGTCAGCCATGGAATTTCGCCGTACCAGTCCTGATCGAGGGTGTTGTGCTGGCGCCCCTCCAGGACGCCATCGGCGCCATGACCGTCGGCCGCATCCTGATTGATGAGGAACTGGATCGCCAGCTTCGTCCTCGGCCAGACCCGGCGCAGAAAACTGTCGTCAACCGACATCAGGTGCTCGCGATAAATCCGCAGGATCGTGCCGGACTGTCCGTCCGCGGCCCACGTACGGTCGGCCTCCTGCCGAAAACCCATTTGGCCGGTGGCCGGATCGAATCCGGTGCCGAGGTCACCGATCTCCCGGGCCGAGCGCTCCAACTCGGGAAAAAGCCTCGCCACCGACTGCGCATAACCCCACACGTGCTGGCAGGTGCCGTCGCAGGAATAGATTCCCTCCTCGGCGTAAAACCGACCGTTGGCGAAGTACTGACAGGTCATCGTCGCGAGCGTGGACGCGGGGGCGAGAGTGCGTTCCAGGAACCAGTGCGGCAGTGTCGAATCGGCATACCAGGTTGTTTCCCACAGGCGAGTCGCGGCCAGTGCGGCGGCGCCAGCGCTGCCGGCGACCCGGGCGATCACCTTGCTGGCACTGGAAAAGTCGTTCTGGTAGTGCTTTCGTACGCTCGAATAGTCCTGCACCGCGGAGAAAAACGGCGACGGCTTGGGAAAGAACCACGACGGCGAACCGGACCGTACGAGTCTGACCCGGACGCAGGTGGACAGGCACACTGACGGCGGCCGTGATGGTGCCATCGCCCGGCGCGACTTCGGTAGGTCCAGCGATGCCGTCGAAAATGGCATCCAGCGAGTCGGCATTCGCGATGGAAGGCTTCACGGTCGCGTCGGATTCCAAGGCCGCCAGCGCGAAAGTGCCGTGATCAGGTAGATCTTCGTACGCGATCACCTCGGCCGGCTTGTCGGTGAACCAGATCCGGTCGCAGTTGACATGACCCCAGCCGCCAATCCGGCTGTCCACGATCTCGATAGTGGCCGTCTTTCCTTCGTACGCGCTGACGTCGTACCACTGAGTGAGCATCGGCTCAGCATTCGCGCCGGTGAAACTCGCGACCACCTGACCGCTGACAATCACGTTGAGGCAGGCTTCACCGATCCACGCGCCGCCGCCGACCGCGGCCGCGACGTACCGGCGGGAAACGATGAAGGGTGGGCTGGTGAGTTTGCCGGTCTCGTCGTCGGCTTTCTGAGTATCACCGGCCGGGCCCCGAAAGTTCTGCGACGTGACGAATCGGTCGCCGGTGATGTGCATGTCACCTGAGCCTTTCATGTACGCCGACATCTCGGCCCTGGTGAGCGGCCCAGGCCCGAACGCGGTCCCCTCTACCGTCCACGGCGCGTACGTGCCGCGTTCCCAGTCCTCGAACAGAATGTCCTCGCGCGGCGCTCCGAGTTGGCCGGGCGCGCCGGAAAACTCCACGCCGCGCGCTTCACCGGTCTGGAATGTCTTGCTGCGCAAGATGATCGGCTGGGTCCCACGGCTGTCCAGGTTGATCGGCGAGTCCGTCCACCCGGCGATGGTCGCGGTGATCGGGTGGTTTCCGGTGTTGCGCATGGTGTAGGACAGGCACACCGCGGGAAGGGTGGAGTCAGCCACCGAGGTCGGTACGAATGTCGAGCTGGCTTCCAGTGAGACCGCCAGTGAACCATGGTTCGGCGTACTCGACCCGCCCTACCGGATATCGCCCGACGAACGACACCTTCTCAAAACCCTTGCTGTCCAACGATTTCGTCCGAGCCGGGCCATCGCCGCCGACCCGTACGGCGAAGCCGTTTCGAAATGGCGAACTGACCTGCAGCGGGTCCACGTAATGCGGCCCGTTGCAAATCGCGCCGCCCTGCCGGAAATTCCGCGGGTTGTCCACATCCCAGAGCCACAACCGACCGTCACCAGACAGATAGACCTGCCCCGCACAGGCTCCGCCGACCGGCATTCCCACCGTTCCCAGCGCGGCGCCGGTGACCTCGGTGGGCATCCCGCGAGCGGTCAGCTCCGCCACGAACTCGGCGGACAGGTGCTTGTCCGCCGGCACCTCGACAAGGTTCTGCGAGCTGATGCCCATGGACGCGGCAGCCCGCTCGGGCAGCGACATCGCTCCGATCCCGATGGCCCCGGGGCTCAGGAAGACTCGCCGATTGACCCCCCCGCCGCCGCACAGCTTTCTCGCAGTGTCATCAGTCATCGGCGCTCCCACATAAGGCGACATAAAGGATGTGAAATCGATTTCCGATGAACGTAACGACGACCCAGACGACGGTCAAGGAGGTGGGCCGACAGTGGCCTCAGCCGGCGGCGGGTTCCTCGCTCGGAAACAGGATCGGAGTGAGCAGATACCGGGCGCGGTCGGGGGTGGCCGGGTTGGCCAGCCGCGGCAGGATCGCGGCCCGGAGTTCTTCAACCATGGCGACGAGTTCCTCGTGATTGAGCCAAATCCCGTGTTGTTGGTAGCCGACCGGATCGGCCGCCGGGTTGGCGTTCTGGCGGTCGAGGTACGCGTTGAACTCGGCGACCAACACGGCCACCACCGCCGCGAATGCACGCCGATGATCCTCGGGCGACAGTGCCGCGACCGCGTCGGCGTCGACGGACGCCCGGTCCTGGCGCAACCGATAGTGGCGCTCGACCGCACCGCGTACGCGCCGTTCCTCGACCACTTCCAGGATGCCGCCGGCCGCGAGCAGGTCGACGTGCCGGTAGACCATCGCCTTCGACACGTCCGGCAGCCGCTCGCTGAGCTGGGCGGTGGTGAGCGTACGACCGCCGCGCATGGCGTGCACGATCCGCAGCCGGGCCGGGTGCGCCAGCAGTTCCAAGGTGTCCACTACCCAACAATCTCACGCGGTGATACCGTTCGCAAAACGCGAGAAAGGTTGTCCCATGGTGGATAGAGAGCGGCGGCGGCGGTCGGTACGGCGGTCGTCGAGATGACCCGGAACGGGCGCTTCGCCGAGGTCGAGGAGCTGTTCGGGCCACGACTGCGAGCGGCTGCGTCCGCCGACACCCTGCGGATCGGTTGGGAAGGTGAACTCGCCCGAATCGGGCCGGTTTTGGCCGTCGGGGAGCCACTATCGGAGCCAGCCAAACCAGGGCTCGTACGCGTGAGCATCCCGGTGACCTGTGAGCGTGGCGGGCTGACGGTGGTCCTGGGTGTCGATGATGACGACGGCATGGTGCAAGGCATGCGGCTCGCGCCGCCGGCCGGGGGCGCTTGGGAGCCGCCGGGTTATGCCAACCCGAAGCGGTTCGCCGAGCACGAGGTCACCATCGGCGACGGCCCCTTCGCCGTGCCAGGCACCCTGACCGTGCCCCGCGGGCGCGGCAAGTTTCCTGGCGTGGTCATGCTCAGCGGCGGCGGAACCTTCGACCGAGACGAGACCAGTGGCGCGAACAAGCCGTTCAAGGACCTGGCTTGGGGGCTCGCCAGCCGCGGCGTGGCGGTGGCCCGGTTCGACAAGGTGACGCACGTCCACAGTGAGGTCGGGTCCGAGCCGGGTTTCACCATGGCGGATGAGTACGTGCCGCACGCGGTCGCCGCGGTCCGCTTGCTCCAGTCGCAGCCAACGGTCGATCCCGAACGGGTTTTCGTCCTCGGCCACAGCATGGGCGGCAGCGCCGCACCCCGGGTCGCGACCGCCGAGCCGTCGGTCGCCGGTCTGGTGACCCTCGCCGCCGATGCCCTGCCGCTCAGTCAGGCTGTCGTACGGGTCGCCCGCTATATCGCCGAGCTGACTCCAGGCCCCGAGATGCAAGCGGTGATCGACACCATCACCCGGCAGGCCGCACTCGTCGAGAGCCCTGACCTGTCCCCCGCGACTCCGGCCGCGGACCTGCCTTTTGGTTGGCCCGCCTCGTACTGGCTGGACCTGCGCGGATACGACCGGGTCGGGACCGCCGCCGCACTGGACAAACCACTGCTCATTCTGCAGGGCGGCCGCGACTACCAGGTGACCGTCGCCGATGATCTCGTACGCTGGCGAGCCGGACTCGCCGGCCGACCAAACGTCACGATCCGCGTCTATGACGCCGACGATCACCTGTTTTTCCCTGGGAAAGGCCCGTCAACACCGGCCAGTTACGAATCGCCGCAACACGTGGATCCGGTGGTCATCGCCGGCATCGCCCGCTGGCTGGCCGCCAGCTGACCCTTACGCGGGGGGTCGACGGGCTCGGATTCCAGTGCCAGCACTGCGAAAAAAACACACTCGTGTACGCGCCAGAGCGGTTCGCCGCGAGCCACCCTTTCCAGTGCCTCCAAGCCCAACGCGTACTCGCGGGCAGCCATCGACCGCTTGTGCCCGAGGCCGCGCGAACGCAGCTGCGGGAGGTGCTCGGTGTAGTCCGGGCCGTAAATGATGCGCAGGTATTCCCGGCCACGCACCTTCAGCCCTGGCTGCACCAAACCACGACTTCCGCGTACGAGATTGGCCGCTGGTTTGACGACCATGCCCTCCCCGCCGGCCGCGGTCAGCTCCTGCCACCACGCGATTCCAGCTTCCACCGCCTGCGGGTCCGTAGTGTCCACATAAGACCGTCGAGTTTTGGTGACCAGGTCAGGGTTCGCCGCGACCAGCCGGTCCGCCCACGCCAGGTGGTCGACGTGCGGGCGATCGTGGTAGGTCACGCCTTCGGTTGCCAGCAACTGGAAAGGCGCGATCCGGATGCCGTCCAAATCGCGGGTCGGCCAACAATAGCGCCTATACGCCTCGGTGAAGGCGATCGCGTTGGCGGCCCGCGTTTGGGTGCGGCTCAGCAACTCGTCGACTTCCAGGCCACGACCGGCAGCCTGGCCGAGCACGTCGGCCACCGCTGGCAGCGCCCTGCGCGCCGCCGCGCCCACTGCCGCGTACTGATTCCGCAGCAGCCCTTCGGCTTTCGCGCTCCACGGCAACAGTTTCGGTGTCCAGCAGCACCCAGGAAGTGTTCAGCTCCTCGAAAAGTCCGGCCGCGGTCACGGCTTCTCGCAACCGGTCGACGAACGGCGCCATCATCGGCGGCTCGAAGAACGGCCGCCCGGTCCGCGTCCCACACCGCGCCGGCGCTGCTTCGGTCATCCCGAACCGGCCTTCGGCCGTGGCGAGATCGCGGCACACCAAGGCAACCGCCCGCGAGCCCATGTGCTTTTCCTCGCAGACCACCGCATCCACGCCTTCGGTACGGTACGCGTCGAACGCCTGTCGCGGGTGTTCCAACAGGTCCGGCAGCGACGAGGTGGCCACCGGCGACATCGTCGGTGGGAGGTAGAGCAGCCAGCGCGGATCGACCGCGAACCGGCTCATCACCTCCAGCGCGGCGGCCGCGTGGCCTTCCCGCACGGTCACCCGGCCCTGCAGCCGGGTCTCGATGCCACCGTTTGTCAGGACATCCTTGATATCCAGCACACCCGGGTCCCGCCGGCCGGGCTCGGCCGGTGCGGCAGCCGGGTCCTTCGGGAACGGCCTGGCCGGCTCGTAGTGGACCTTGTCGGCCGGCACCGAGACGACTTCCTTTTCCGGGTAACGCAAAGCTGTCAACCGGCCGCCGAAAACGCAGCCGGTGTCCAGGCACATGGTGTTGTTGACCCACTCCGCGTTCGGCACCGGGGTGTGCCCGTACAACACCATGGCCCTGCCGCGGTAGTCGTTCGCCCACGGATACCGCACCGGCAGCCCGAACTCTCGTCCGTCTCGCCGGTGGTTTCCCCGTACAGGCAGAAAGAACGGACCCGGCCGGATGCCCGGCCCTGGTAGCGCTCGACAAGTCCGGCGTGCGAGACGACCAACCGGCCGTCGTCAAGGACATAGTGCGAGATCAGGCCGTCGGTGAACTTCTCCACCGCGGCACGGAAATCCTCGGGCTCGGCGGCCAACTGTTCGAGCGACTCGGCGAGCCCATGCGTCACTCGTACGTTCTTCCCGCGCAACGCGCGCACCAGCTTGGCCTCGTGGTTGCCGCTGACGCAGTACGCGTCGCCGGCCGCCACCATGCCCATCACCAGCCGCAACACGCCCGGGGTGTCCGGTCCGCGGTCGACGAGGTCACCGACGAAGACGGCGCGGCGGCCGGCCGGGTGGTGCGCGCCCACCGCGCGGCCGTCGTCGTACGCGAGCGTGTATCCGAGTTTTTCCAGCAACGACTCCAATTCGGCGCGGCAGCCGTGCACGTCACCGATGACATCGAAAGGACCGGTCTGGTCGCGAAGGTCGTTGAAGAGCTTCGTACGGACGATCTGAACGTCCGCGATCTCCTCCTCGCTGCGCAGCAGGTGGACATTGCGGAAACCTTCCTTGCCCAGGCCTCGCAGGCTGCGCCGCAACTGGTCTCGCTGCCGGCGCAGCACGTGCGGCCCGAACTGGCGGTCCGGCCGGGACGCGTTGCGATCCGCACAGAGCCGCTCGGGCAGGTCGAGCACGATCGCCACCGGCAGCACGTCGTGCTCGCGGGCCAGCGCGACCAGCTTCTTGCGTGCTTCGGGCTGCACATTCGTCGCGTCGACGACGGTCAGCCGTCCAGCGGCCAGCCGCTTGCCAGCGATGAAGTCCAGCACCGCGAACGCATCCGGGGTCGCCGCCTGGTCGTTTTCGTCGTCCGCCACCAATGCCCGACAAAAGTCGCTGGAAATCACTTCGGTGGGAAGAAAGTGAGCGCGCCCAAAGGTTGACTTGCCGGAACCGGTGACGCCGATCAGCACCACCAGGCTCAGCTCCGGAACGGTGAGTTCCTTGGTCATGCGGTCACCTCCACACGGGTGAAAACAGCCATTTGAGTGGGCGAACCAACCTCGGGATCGTCGGTTCCCACCGGTAGATAACGGACCTGGTAACCCCAGGTTCGGGCAGTTTCACCGGCCCAGGACTGGAATTCGCCGCGGCTCCACTCAAACCGGTGGTCGCGATGCCCGAACCGGCCGGCCGGCAGCGTCTCGTAACGCACGTTGTATTCCCCGTTCGGCGTGGTCACCAGCACGGTTTTCGGCTTCGCCTCACCGAAGACGGTTCGCTCCAACGCGGACAGCCGAGGCGGGTCGACATGCTCGATGACCTCCATCAAGACAGCAGCGTCCAGATTGGACAGTCGCTCGTCGCGGTAGTTCAACGAGGACTGGAAAAGCCGCAGGCGCGCCTTCTTGCGCTCCGGCATGGTCTCCAGGTGCAACCGGCGGGCCGCGATTTCCAGCGCGCTCGTACGGACACGTCCGTGGCCAGCACCTCGGTGAAGGCCGGCTCGGCCAGCAACTCCCCCACCAGCGCACCTTCACCGCAGCCCAGATCGGCGACCCGGCGGGCGCCACTGGAGCGCAGCGCCGCGAGCACCGCGCCATGGCGGTGCTGGACCAGCGGAATCGGTCGCTCGTCCTGCGTTTCGGTGACCGCGTTGTCCATTTTTCTTCGGGCTCGGTGTCGTCGACCTCGGCGAGCCGCGCCAGCGCCGATCGTACGAACCGGCCGCCGCGGTGCGCGAGATAGCGCCGGCTGATCAGCTCTTTGGCCGGGTGACTGGACAACCAGCCATCGCCGGCCCGGACCAGCTTGTCCACCTCGTCCGGGCTCACCCAGTAGTGCTTGGCGTCGTCCAGAACTGGCATCAGCACGTACAAATGGTTTAGCGCGTCGGCGAGCCGCATCGTGCCGGTCAAGGTCAAGGCGACATAGCGCGAGGATCCCCACTCCGGAATCGTCGTTTCGTCCAACGGGACCTCGGTCGCCTCGACCTGCCAGCCCAGCGGTTCGAACAGCCGGGCCGCGAGGTCCGCGCCGCCCTTGCAGGGCAGCGTCGGCACCTGGATCACCAACGGCATCGCCACGTCGACGAGCTCCGGGCGGTGGTCGCAGCGGCCGGCCATCGCCGTGCGAAAGACCTTGCCGAGCGCGACCGCGAGCATGCTGGACGCCGCGTACGGCCGATCATTGACATACTGCCCCAGCGCGAAACCCTCGTCTTTTCGACCGCGACCACGAACCAGCGCGATCGGGTCGATTTCCAGCATCAGCGCCGCGGTGCACTGATGCTCAGACGCCGCCGGGTAGAAGACATGCGCGTGCCCGGCGGTGACGTCGAAGGTCTGCACCCGGTCGGGATGCTTGTGCAGCAGGAACCCGAGATCGGTGGCCGGCTGGTGAGTGGTGGCGATGGTCAGTAGCACGATCGCCGATCATTCCCGATCCGGCGCTCAAAAGCGCGCCAATTTCACTCATGGCGCCCGAGATCAGCTGTAGTAGCCGGCGATCACCGCACGCACTGCCTCCTCCAGCGACGACGGCCCTTCCGAGGGCACCGCCGGAAAACCGCCACCGGGTTTCAGCTCGGCCAGCTGCGCGTTGGACAGCGCGAAAACGACTCGCCCGACACCGGAGCGGGCGAGCGCGCCGGCGCACATGCCGCAGGGCTCGCAGCTGGTGTAGAGGGTCGTCCCGGCCGCGGTCTCGGCATCCAGCTCGCGAGCCGCCCAGCGGGCCAGCTTGAGCTCGGGATGCGCGCTGATGTCGTTGTCGGTCAGTACGGTGTTGCGGTCCTCGGCGAGCACGTCACCGTTGGGTCCCACCAAAAGCGATCCGAACGGCGCGTCGCCGGTGGCCCGAGCCTTGGCGGCCTGGTCCACCGCGCGGCGAAGGAAGTTTTTTCCTCTTCTGGCTTCATTTCTTCTCCCAGTTCCAGCGGGCCGCCACGGTGGCGATCGCCTGCCAAGCTTGTTGTGGATGACGGGTTTCCTCGGGATCGTCGCCAACCGGATCCAGAATGACCGTGTCCGCGCCGAGAATCCGCAAGCGGTCCAGGTCTTCCATGACCTGATCAATGGTCCCTTCACCGACCAGCCGGCCGGCGACGGTGACAGGTTTTTCGGTCAACCGCAAGACAATCCGCGGCGCCAGCGCCGGCACCGGGCGTTTTTGCTCGTACGCAAGAGATCTCAATCTGGGAAGCCGCTCGTCCAGCCAGCCTGCCGAGAATCGCAACGGATGCCAGGCGTCGCCGAGCGCGGACGGCCCGGCGCATCGCGGCATCACTGCCACCGCCCACCCAGATCGGAATCTGGCCACCGCGATAGTCGTCTTTGTTGTCCCAGGCCGCTTTCATGGCAGCCAGATGTGCGTCGGTCAGTGCCCCACGCCGTTCGTACGACACGCCCAGCGCCGCGAACTCCTGTTTCGCCCACCCGACGCCAACGCCCAACACCAGCCGTCCACCGCTCAACTGGTTCAGGTTGGCGACCATTCGCGCCATCTGCAGCGGATGCCTGTACGGGACAATGAGAACCGAGGTCCCGAGCCGTACCCGCTGGGTCACGCCAGCCAGCCAGGAAAGGGCGGTGAAGGGCTCGTAGAAAGGCGCCGGGTATTGCTCGGCGACATCAGGAGTCACCGCCAGATGGTCGGACAGCATCAGAAGGTCAAAACCGAGACCCTCGACCGTCCGCGCCCAGTCACGCAGCACGCCAGGATCGGTTCCGGGGCCGAAGTTCGGCACGTTCACGCCCATTCGCACAGGTCAAGGCTATCCAAGGTGGATCGCCGACCGAAAGAGACTTCTCCCGGCGTACAACTTCATCGGCCGTGGATCTCCCGGTATTCTGAGGCGATGACCGAGAGTCTTGATGCGACCGACTGGAACATCCTCGCCGAGGTGCAGCGGGACGGCCGCATCCCACTGACCGAGCTGGGCCGCCGGGTGAACCTCAGCGCCTCGGCGACCACCGAGCGACTGAAGCGGCTGGAGGCAACCGGAGTGATCACCGGCTATCGCGCCGAGATCGATCTCGAGAAGGCCGGTTTTCCCGTTCTTGCCGTCGTACGCCTCAAATATCCCGGCAGCCACCACGAGCCGCTGCACCAGCTGCTCAAGGAACGGCTGGAAATCCTGGAATGCCTGCGTACCACCGGGGATGACTGCTATGCGCTGAAAGTGGCCGCGACCTCCATGCCGCATCTGGAGCAGATCGTCAACGAACTCGCCTCCTTCGGCAGCACCACGACGAACGTCGTCTACAGCCAGACGCTGCCCTACCGAGGTCCGCAAAACAGCGTCTGATCAGTCGCCAGCGGGCAGGACGGCCTGGGTTTGGGTGGTCTGGGCGACCAGCCGACCCTGGTCGTCGGTCAGGTTCGTCTGGGCGACGATGGTGCTGCGGCCGACATGCAGCGGTACGCAGGTCGCGGTCACCTCACCGGCGCGTACGGCTCGGAAGAAAGTTCGTCTTCGACTCGATCGTCGCGGTGCCGGCTCCGGGCGGCAGATTGACTGCGGCACACAGCGCACCGATCGTGTCAGCGAATGCCATAAGTGCACCGCCGTGGACGATGCCGCCGGTCGTACACACCTGCTCCGACCAGCTCATCCGGCCCACGACCCGGGCCGCCGTCGCCTCGTCGAGCTGGATGCCCAGCCCAGCGGCGAACGGGATCAGCGCGATTATTTCGTTTGCGTCCATAAGGTCACCTTTTACCGGATCTTCGGGAGGACGCGCTCGGCGAGTACGTCGAGCTGCTCACGGGCTGCGAGCGACCCGATCCGCAGGATCAGATGCTGGGCGCCGGCCTCCACGTACCGGCCGAGCCAGTCCACACACGCCTCCGCGGAGCCGCCTTTGTACGCCTGGATCGTGCTCATAACGTCCAGCGGCTGGCGATAGTAAGACTGCGCATAGCTGTCGAGAGTCCGCTGGGCGCGATTCTCGTCCGCGTCGACGACCAGCGTCGCGTAGAGACCCGCGGCGATGGTCCGATCCGTCCGGCCGACGATCTGTTCCCAAGCGCGCGCGCGTAAGCGTCGACGTCTGGCAGGTAGGGCAGCCACCCGTCGTAGTGATCGGCGACCCGGGCGATCACCCGCGGACTGTCGCCACTGGCCAGCCACAGCGCCGGCCCACCCGGTTGGACCGGCGGCAACGGGCCCTCGGTCTGCCACGTACGACGGAGAATGTCGACCGCGTCGTCCAGCCGCGTGGCCCTTTTGGCGAACGGGATGTCGACAGCGGCGAACTCGCTCTCACTGGTCGGCCCCGGCGCACCGGACCCGAGCCCGAGAACGAGCCGGCCGGCGGACAGCTGGTCGAGGGACGCGGCTTGGTACGCCAGCAGTCGTGGATGGCGAAGCGGGGCTATAAGTGCAGCGGTCCCGAGCCGTACGCGAGACGTCACGGCGGCGACCGCGGAAAGCAGGGAAAGAGGTTCGACGCGCGTACGAGCAAGCGAGTCGCCGGCCCACACCGAGTCGAAGCCGGCCTGCTCGGCCGCCTGGGCGAAACTTATGAGTGCGGCCGCGTCGTGGTGACCCGTCATCGCGGTCTCGCGGCTGGGAAGCATGATGCCAATGTGCATGAATACATCGTCAGTGGCGGGCCGGGACGGTGTCGATTACCTCGGAGGTAATGGGCTTGCACACGGGCTCCGCCGTAGAGTGCCGAACGTGGTAGCACCTCGGCAGGAACTGCGCATCGGCCCGCTGCTTCGCGACTGGCGCCAGCGTCGCCGGCTCAGCCAGCTGGAGCTGGCGTTGGCCGCGAACTCCTCGGCCCGGCACGTCAGCTTCATCGAAACCGGCCGGGCCCAGCCCAGCCGTGAGATGGTGCTGCGCCTCGCCGAGCACCTCGAGGTGCCCGTACGAGCGCGCAACACGCTGCTGGTCGCGGCCGGCCACGCGCCCGCCTACACGGAAACTCCGTTGAACGCTCCGCAGATGCAGGACGTACGCGCCGCCATCGACACCATCCTGGCCGGCCACGAGCCGTACCCGGCGCTGGTGATAGACGACGCCTGGAACCTGGTGGCCAGCAACACCGGCATGACCGCGCTGCTGGACGGCATCTCCCCCGAGCTGCTGGCGCCGCCTATCAACGTCATGCGGCTCGCGCTGCACCCGGACGGCGCTTCTTCGCGGATCTCCAATCTCGCGCAATGGCGCGAACACCTGCTCGCTCGGCTTTATCGGCAGATCACCGCCGGCGGCAGCGCGGAACTGCAGGAGCTCTACGACGAGGTGGTCGCTTACGGCTCCCCCGTCACGCATCCGGAACAGCCGACCGCCGCCGATTTGGTGATCCCGCTGCGGATCCGGCTGGGCGAGGTTGAGCTGTCTTTCTTCAGCACTATCGCCACTTTCGGTACGCCAATGGACATCACCCTCACCGAACTCGCCATCGAGTCGTTTTTTTTTTCCCCGCCGACGAAACGACCAGACGCGCCTTCTCCGGCGCGCCAGCCGCCAGCTCAGATAACCACCATCGGCCGACAGCCGAACTGCTGGAAGGACCAGCCGAGGGTATGCGTCAGATTTGTAGGTACCTGGGCCCGGTGGGGGGTCGGGGTGTTGACTGTCGGACTTTGTCCCGCTCTGGGTGTCGAGTGTGGGACTTTGTTCCGCTCTCGAGCATCCAGCTGTGACTGCCGTGACTTTTTTTTCGCCTGTACGCCCGCGTCCTTGGTCGCCCCCAGCTGCTGGGTCAGTTGGACGACGACCTGCTGCCGCAGCCCAGCAATCTCGTCACGCACTGTCCGAGTGGCCGTAGAAGTCAGCGGGTTTCGGTGTGGTACGGGCGAAATCCACGTCGCTGGTAGTTCTGGAGCGCGTGCGGATGATCCAACGTGGAGGTGTGCAGCCACACCCGGTTGGCTGGCCCGTCCCCGGTCGGATCGAAACGCCAGGCCTGCTCGATCGCCAGTGTCAGCGCGTATCCACCGATCCCCCGGCCGACAAACTCCGGCACCAAGCCAAAACTGGCGATCTCTACCGCTGGCCCCTGCTGGGCCTCCAATTCGGCCACGCCGACCGCGCGCGCGCCGTCGACCCGTACGCTCCACAGCCGCCGGCGCGGCTCGGCAAACCACGCTGTCCATTGCTCGTCCGTCCACATGAGACTCGGCCAGGCATGCGGTGCGGCGACTCGCGCCAGCAGCGGCCGGATAACGGGATCGCCTGGTGGTTCCAGCGAAAGCCCGACACCTTCAACGGCCGCCGAAGGCAGCAACTGGTCGCGTGCGGTCATTTCCACATACGTGACTACCTCTGTCAATCATCCACCTTCAGGGTCGCAAGCTTCGCCGAAATATCCCCGCCAGCATAGAGATCACTGCCCACCCCGACCGCGAAAGCCCCGCCGGCCAACCAATCCGGTACGTCCGCGACCGGGATCCCACCGGTCGGGATGATTTTGAGGCCGGGCAGGATCGCGCTCACCGACTTCAGATAGGCCAACCCGCCGACGTGTGCTGGGAACAGCTTGCCGATTCCGGCTGGTACGGTCACCGCCAGCTCAGCTGGCGTCATGCCGCCTTCGATGAACAGGATTCCGTGCTCTCGTGCGAAAGTGCGGACATCCTCGACGGGATACGGGCTGACCAGGAAATGTGCGCCGAGTGCGACGGCCAAGGCCGCGTCCGCCGCGGAGGTCACCGTTCCCATGCCGATCAGCGTGTCGCCGGCGTTGGCCACCACCTCGGGCAGCAGGTCGGCCCAGCCCGGAATCGTGGTGGTCAGCTCGATCGCGCCGAGGCCGGCGTCGAGGACGGCTTTGGCGTACGTACGAGCGGTTTGCCGGTCAGGAGCGCGCACCACCGGCAGCACCCTCGCCGCCCCGATCCGCTCGACGATCTCGGCACTCATCCACGCTTTCCTTCCGCCAACCGCTGGCAAAATATCGCCTCATCAGGCACAGACTGCCCGCATTAACTCGACAAAAACCATTAAAACCGGCTTTTCGCCCACCTTGTGCAGTCGATTATCGGTTTTGGTGGGCGGAACGTGGTTCCATTAACACGAACGCGAGCCTATGGACGCAGCCGGTGAGGTGTCAATGTGACCATCGAAAACGCGACCCCAACCGAACCCGCGGCGAGCGCTTCGGCGGACGGCGCCGCGCTCCGAGCGCTACGGATCCTGGAGGCGGTGGCGACCGGCGTCGGCCCGCACCGGCTCGGCCACATCGCCGCCGAGACCGGCGTCAGCAAACCGAGTGTGCACAGGATCCTCGCGCAGCTCGGCGAAGCCGGCTTCGTCAGCGCGGACGGCTTCGGCCGGTACGCGCCGGGACCGCGGTCGTACGCGCTGGCCGCCCGCCTTTCCGGTGCCCACGGCGTCGGCGCGGAGTCCATCCTGCGGCAGTTCCAGTCCGATGTGGACAACACCGTGCACGTGGGGCTGCGCAGCGGAAATCAGGCCGTTTACGTCAACAAGATCGAGGGCAACCAGCCATATCGGATGGCCTCGCACGTCGGCATGCAACTGCCGTTGCACAGCACCGCGATCGGGAAGGCGATCCTCGCGTACCTGCCGGCGAGCGAGCGTGCGCAGCTGCTGGCCGAGGTGGGGATGCCGGCCCGTACGCCCGCGACACTCACCGACCTGGACAAGTTGGAGGCCAACCTGGCCGAGGTCCGCGACCGCGGCTATGCCGTCGACGACGAGGAGAACGAGCCGACGATCCGGTGTGTCGCGGCGGCCCTGTTGGACCGGCAGGGCCGGCCCATCGGTGGGCTCAGCATCTCCACGGTGACTTTCCTGGTGACCTCGCAGGATCTGCTCGCCCTCACCCCGCGGCTCGCCGAGACCGCCGCCCTTCTCGCCCCTTGGTACGTCGCCGCCACGCCAGCCCACGATCGTGCCCGCAGGTAGCCTGAAAGCCGTCGCAAGTTTCCGCAAGAACTTCCGTCGATCTGTCGTAAGATTCCACCATGGCAGGTAAGAGGCTGGCCGAGGTCGCCACAAGGTGGGGGGGTCAGCGAGGCGACGGTCAGCCGTGTCCTCAATGGACGGCCGGGGGTCGCCGAGGCCACTCGGGTCGCGGTGCTGACAGCGCTGGACGTGCTCGGATACGAGCGACCGACGCAATTGCGCGGCGAGCGAGCCAAGCTGGTCGGCCTGGTCGTGCCGGAGCTGCAGAACCCGATCTTCCCGGCTTTCGCCGACGTGATGGGAAACGCGCTGGCCCAGCGCGGTTTCACCCCGGTCCTGTGCACCGGTACGGCCGGCGGCGTGTCCGAGGCCGACCATGTCGACCTGCTGCTCCAACAGCACGTTTCCGGGGTGGTTTTCGCTGGTGGCCTCTACACCCAGGCCTGCGCCCCGCACCAGCACTACCGCACATTGCTGGACCGGCGGCTGCCCACGGTGCTGGTCAACGCGGCCGTTGACGGGCTCGACTTCCCGCGCGTGTCGTGTGATGACGCGGTCGCCGCGGAGCAGGCCCTCGGGCATTTGCTCGCGCTCGGTCACCGCCGGGTGGGTCTGCTCCTCGGACCGCCCGATCACGTGCCGTCGCAACGAAAACTCGCCGCGTTCCGGGAGCGTACGGCCGAGGCCGGCATCCCGGCGCTGGTCGAACACGCGATGTTCTCGCTGGAAGGCGGCCAGGCCGCGGCCACCCGGCTGCTGCGGTCGGGGGTCACCGCGGTGATCTGCGCCAGCGACCCGCTCGCGCTCGGCGCGATCCGGGCCGTCCGGCGGGCCGGCATGCGCTGCCCGACCGGGGTTTCGGTGATCGGCTATGACGATTCGTCGCTGATGACCTGCGTCGACCCGCCGCTGACCACCATCCGGCAGCCCATCGAAGCGATGGGCTACGCGGCCGTCGAACTGCTCGCCACCCAACTGGCCGGCGGGCACGTACCGACCGAAGAACTGTTGTACGAACCGGAGTTGGTCGTCCGTGGCTCCACTGCACCAGTCACTCGTACGACTGCCTGACCGTCCAGGTCTGGATGGTTCTCCCAATCGCCGTTTTATGACCGCTTAATCGATGTTTGACCGTTGCAAGAATTGCCTGTTCTTGCGACTGTCTTGATTTTGCGAATTTTCGTCGTGATATTGCGCTCGGGTGTCCTTGCTGATTATGGTGCCTGTCACACGACGGCCCGCCGAACCCTCGGTGACGCCGAACACCCACCGACCCCTTCACCGCCCGCCGGCACCAGCGATCCGACGCTGCGCGCCGACGGTCTGCTCGCCCGCGCAGGAAAGGCGCTCCACCGATGAAACCGTTCAGATTCGGCAAAAAAACAGCGGCGTTGTTGAGCGTCGCCGCGCTGTGCCTTGGTGCCGCTGCCTGCGGTGCGTCCGGCGATCAGGCCGGCGGCAAGATCGTCATCAGCATCAACGGCCAACCACCGAAAACGCAGCCTTTCGATCGGAAGATCTTCGACCAGGACGTGGCCACTTTCGAGGCCTCGCATCCGAACATCGACATCCAGCCGCACGAAGGCTTCATGGATCCGAAGACCTTCAGCGCGAAACTCGCGAGCGGGAAGCTCGAGGACGTTTTCTACGTCTATCTCACCGATCCGGCTCAGCTGATCGCCCGGCACCAGGCCGCCGACATCACCAGCTACTTGCCGTCAGTGCCGCACTACCAGGACATCCAGCCACAGCTGCGGGACGTTTTCAGTGACGGGAAAGGGAAGTATTACGGCGTACCAACCGCCAACTACACGATGGGCCTGCTCTACAACCGAACGCTGTTCACCAAGGCCGGGCTGGATCCCAACAATCCACCCAAAACCTGGGATGACGTACGGGCCGCCGCCAAGAAGATCAGCGCGCTGGGCAACAACACCGTTGGATATGCCGACTACAGCAAGAACAACCAGGGCGGCTGGCACTTCACCGCCTGGATGTACTCGATGGGTGGTGATATCGCTAGCAAGGCCGGCGACGCCTGGAAGGCCGACTTCAACAACGACAAGGGCCGCGCGGCGCTGAACTACCTGCACCAGATGCGTTGGGACGACAATTCGATGGGCAGCCGGCAACTGCTGCAAATCGAGGACGTGCAACGGATGATGGGCGCCGGCCAGCTCGGCATGTACCTGTCGGCGCCGGACAACGTGCCAACGCTGGTCAACCAGTTCAAGGGCCAATACCAGGACTACGGCCTCGCGCCGATGCCCGGTGCGCAGGGCACCCTGGTCGGCGGCGAGGGCTACATGCTCAACCCGAAGGCCACTCCCGCCAAGATCAAGGCCGGACTCCAGTGGCTGCAGTGGAAATTCCTAAACCCGGACCGCATCGAGACGAACCTCAAACGGTACGTGGCGGACAAGCAACCGGTCGGACTCCCTGCTTCCCCAGTGGCGGACATCTGGACGGGATCCGTACGGGACAAGCAGGAACAGCTCAAAAAGCAGTACGCGACCATTCCGGTGCAGAACTACCAGCCGTACATCGACGGCGCGGCCGCGCTGAAACAGAACGTCGAGCCGCCGGACGCGCAGCAGTCTATGCCGTGTTGGACAACGTCATGCAGGCCGTACTGACTGACAGGAACGCGGACCCGAACAAGTTGTTGGCGGACGCCGAAACCAAGGTCGACGCGATCTTCGCGCAGGACCGGTGACCCTGAGATGACGTTGCTGAGCAAGCCCGCCACGACCGAACAGCCCGTGAGAGCCCCGAAACCCGCGTCCCGCCGCCCTGCAAAGGTACGTCGGGTCGTCACCGACAACCTGACCGCCTACGGATTCCTGTGCGCGGCGCTGCTCGTCTTCGCGACTTTCTCGTGGTATCCGATCGTCCGTGGCGTGCTGCTCAGCTTCCAGCAGGTCGACTTCGTCAACCCGCCGGCCTGGGTGGGATTCGACAACTTCCGCCGGCTCTTCGGCGATCCACTGTTTCTCACGGCCTGGCGCAACACCCTGCTTTTCACCGTGATGGCACTGGTCCTGGGCTTCGCGGTCCCGTTCGTCACCGCGGTTGTTCTCAACGAGCTGCGGCATCTGAAAGCGTACTTTCGGCTGGTCGTCTACCTTCCGGTGATGCTGCCGCCGGTGGTCGCGGCGCTGCTGTGGAAATGGCTCTATGACCCAGGTCCGGGCCTTTTCAACAGCGCGCTGCGGCTGCTCGGGCTACCGACGCTGAGCTGGTTGGACTCGACTACCACCTCGATGCTGTCGCTGGTGCTGGTCTCGACGTGGGCCAACATGGGCTCGGCGACGCTGATTTACCTGGCTGCGCTGCAAACCATCCCCAGTGACCTGTACGAGGCCGCCGAGCTGGACGGCGCGAGCCTCTGGCAGCGGCTGCGGCACGTGACGATCCCGCAGACCAGATTCGTGCTGTTGATCCTGCTGCTGCTCCAAATCGTGGCCACCATGCAGGTTTTCACCGAGCCGTACATTCTCACCGGCGGCGGTCCGCAGGACTCCACCGTGACGGTCCTGCTGCTGCTCTATCGCTATGCCTTCGTCTACAACGATTTCGGCACCGCGAGCGCGCTCAGCCTGGTGCTTTTCGTGGTGCTGGCCGGTTTCTCCGGCCTCTACCTGCGGCTGACCCGGAACGCGAGCTGAGGGACCATGACTGTCACCGCCACCAACCGGCCCGGCCGGACGCTCTTGTCGCCGGGAGTCCTGCGCAGCCGCCGCGGCCGAGCCGCGTACTGGCTCGTCCTCGTCCTGGTTTTCGTGGTCTTCACAGTCGCTTTCCTGCTGCCCATGGTGTGGATGTTGATCGGCGCCATGAAGCCGGCTCCGGAGCTGGCTCAGGTGCCGCCGACCATCCTGCCGCACTCGTGGCAACCGCAGACCTACCCGCAGGCCTGGGATTTCCTGGAGCTGGGCCGATATTTCGTCAACACCATCGTCGTCACAGTGGGCGCTTGGCTCGTACAGCTGGCGGTCGCGGTGCCGGCTTCCTACGCGTTGTCCAAGCTGCGGCCAAAACTCGGCAACGTGGTGCTGGGACTGATGTTGGCTACGTTGATGCTGCCCGCCTCCTCGGTGCGGTGCTGGTGCCGACGTACCTCGTCGTCACGGACGTGCCGCTGCTGCATCTGAATCTGGTGAACACGCCCGCCGCCATTTGGCTGCCAGCGGCCGCCAACGCCTTCAACATCTATTTGCTGAAGAGGTTTTTCGATCAGATCCCCGATGAGCTGATCGACGCGGCCAAGATTGACGGCGCCGGGCCGGTCACCACGCTCGTCCGGATCGTCCTGCCGCTGGCCAGGCCCATCCTCGCGGTGGTCTCGATCTTCTCGGTGGTGGCGGCCTGGAAGGACTTCATCTGGCCGTTGCTGGTCTTCCCCGACCCGAACAGCCAAACGCTCAGCGTAGCCTTGCAAAGGGTCGCCTCCGACACCCCCATCAACCTGCTGCTGGCCGGTCTGGTGCTGACCTGCGTGCCGACTATCGCGCTTTTCCTGGTTTTCCAACGCCACATCCTCGCCGGTCTGACTGCCGGCAGCATCAAGGGCTGACTCGCGGGTTGGCATATTACCCCCCAAAGAAAGGCGTCCCGATGGCTCAGGACGACCGGCGATCCACCATGCACTGGTGGCGAAGCGCCGCAATCTACCAGGTCTATCTGCGAAGTTTCGCGGACAGCGACGGCGACGGCACCGGTGATCTCACCGGGCTGCGGCAACGGCTGCCCTATCTGGCCGACCTGGGCATCGACGCGATCTGGATCAGTCCGTGGTATCCGTCGCCGATGGCGGACGCGGGTTACGACGTCTCAGACTATCGTTCAATAGAGCCGGTTTTCGGGACGCTGGCGGAGGCCGAGACGGTTATCGCCGAGGCGCATGAGAAAAACATCCGAGTCATCCTGGACCTCGTCCCCAACCACTGCTCGGACGCCCACCCCTGGTTCGTCGACGCGCTCGCCGGCGGACCTGGGGCGCCGGCCCGCGAGTTGTTCTGGTTCCGGAACGGGCGCGGCAAGAGCGGCGAGCTGCCGCCGAACAACTGGGCGTCCCGATTCGGCGGCCCAGCGTGGACCCGGGTCACTGAGCCGGACGGCCAGCCCGGCCAGTGGTTTCTGCACATCTTCAGCCCCGAACAGCCCGACCTCAACTGGGACAATCAGCGGGTACGCAAGGAATTCGAGGATATTCTGCGGTTCTGGCTGGAACGCGGCGTCGACGGGCTCCGCATCGATGTGGCGGACGGACTGGTCAAGGCCGAAGGCCTGCCAGACGCGGCAGACCCGTACGGCGCGGTCACACCCTACTTCGACCAGGACGGCGTCCACGAGATTTACCGGTCGTGGCGCAAGATCGCCGACACGTACGACGGAAGTCGTGCCTTTGTCGGGGAAATGTGGCTCCCGGACCCGGAAAGGTTCGCCCGTTACCTGCGACCCGATGAGCTGCACTCAGCTTTCAACTTCGACTTTCTGTCCTGCCAATGGGATGCGAGCGCCTTGCGTCAGGTCATCGACAACACGCTCGGCACCCACGCACCAGTCAGCGCGGCGCCGACCTGGGTGCTGTCCAACCACGACGTGACGCGACATGTCACCCGCTATGGCAGGGAAAAGACCGGCTTCGACTTCGCCGATCGCCAGCACGGCGCACCCACCGATCGCGCGCTCGGGACTCGGCGCGCTCGCGCGGCGGCCATGCTGACAATGGCGCTGCCCGGCAGTGTTTACGTTTACCAGGGCGAGGAACTCGGGCTGTGGGAGATCGAGAACCTGCCCGACGAGCTGCGCCAGGACCCGGTCTGGGAGCGCTCCGGGCACACTGACCACGGCCGGGACGGCTGCCGGGTGCCGATCCCGTGGAGCGGATCGGCGCCACCGTACGGATTCAGCCCCGCCGGCGCGGACGCGTGCTGGCTCCCCCAGCCGGCCGACTGGGCGAATCACACGATGACCGCCCAAGCCGCCGATCCGGATTCGATCCTCAACCTCTATCGCCAAGCCCTTCGCTTGCGCCACACCGAAAAGGCGCTCGGCGACGGCGATTTGCGGTGGTTGGACGGCCTTCCCACGACGACGTGGTGGCGTTCACCCGTGACCCGAATTTCGCCTGTGTAGTCAACCTTTGCGACCAGCCCATCGCACTTCCCGATCACCGGCACCTCCTGCTGGCCAGCGGCCCGCTGACCGGCACCTTGCTGCCGCCAGACACCACCGTCTGGCTCCGGCTCGGCTAGGCCGTGTTTGCGAACTTGGGAAACACGGCCTAAATCGCACAGCCCCGGGATCCACCTCTCGGGCGTGTCCGAGGCATCGCGCCTCGCAGTCGAAAGGGGAGCACCGTGTCCGAGCAGTACGCATCCCAGCAAGCTACGTCCCAGAGATCCGGGCCAGCGCCGGGATCGGCGTCCCGTACCAGCCTGATGGTCACTTTGCTGGCAGCCGGCCTCGCGGTCGCATTGGTCGCGCTCGGCCTGACCGCGGTCACCAGCGGCGCGGCCGCGGTGACGCGGTCGGCGAAGATCACCGGCAAGTCCGCACTGGCCATCCCCGGCCGGGGTGCGACCGTTCCCTTTACCGAGTACGAAGCGGAAAACGCGTCGACGAACGGGTCGGTGCTGACCTCCAGTCGGACCGCCGGAACGCTGGCCTCGGAGGGATCCGGGCGCTCCGCCGTCACCCTGAACAACAACGGGCAGTATGTCGATTTCACCTTGACCGCGGCCGCGAACGCCGTCGACCTGACATACAGCGTCCCGGACTCGGGCAATGGCTCGGACTACACCACGCCAATCGCGGTTTACGTCAACGGCAGCAAAAACCGTGACCTGACGCTGACGAACCGCTACAGCTGGTATTACGGCTCGTACCCGTTCACGAACAACCCCGGCGACGGCAAGCAGCATCATTTGTACGATGACGTAAGGACAATGTTCTCGTCCACCTTGCCAGCCGGCACCCACGTGAAGTTCCAGCGGGACGCGAGCTCGGTGGCGATCACCGTGGACACCACCGACTTCGAACAGGTGGCGGCGGCGATCGGACAGCCGGCCGGCGCATTGTCGGTCACCTCTTACGGCGCGGCGCGGATCCCAGTGGCGCGGCCGATTCCGGTCAGGCCTTCACCAATGCGGTGAACGCCGCCTCCTCGCAGGGAAAGGTTCTCTATATCCCGCAGGGCACGTACACGATCAACCAGCATGTGATCGTCAACAACGTGACACTGCAGGGTGCCGGACCGTGGTATTCGACGCTGCATGGCAATGGCGTTGGGGTCTACGGAAACTACGCACCCAATCCCAGCTCGAACGTCCATCTGCAGGATTTCGCGATTATCGGCGAGACCACTGACCGCAACGATGGCGCGCAGGTGAACGCGATCGGCGGCTCGCTGGGCGGCGGCTCGGTCGTGCAGGACATCTGGATGCAGCACACCAAGGTCGGGCTCTGGCTGGACGGACCCTTCGACGGCCTTACCGTACGGAACAACCGGATCCTGGACATGACCGCGGACGGCCTGAACCTGCATGACGGCATCTCCAACACGACCGTCACGCAGAACTTCCTCCGCAACACCGGCGATGACGGGCTGGCCATGTGGTCCGACCAGAACGCCGACCACAACAACACCTTCTCCTTCAACACCGTGGAGCTGCCGATTCTGGCGAACAACATCGCCATCTACGGCGGCCACGACAACAGCGTCACCGACAATGTCGTGTCCGACACCCAAACGCAGGGCGGCGGACTGCACGTAGCCAACCGGTTCAACTCGGTGCTGTTGGCTGGCACCACGACTTTGGCTCGGAACACCACTTTGCGGGCCGGGGTGCTCGACCCGAACTGGCAGTTCGGTGTTGGCGCGCTCTGGTTCGACCCGCTCAACGGCGCGATGAACAGCACCATCAACGTCACTGACACCGATTTGCTGGACAGCTCGTACGAGGGCATCCAGTGGGTCGAAGGCAGCTCGGTCACGAACGTGTCGTTCACCAACGTCACCATCGACGGTGCCGGGACTTTCGCCCTGCAGCTGCAAACCAACGGCTCGGCGACCTTCACCAATGTCACCGCGGCGCACATCGGCTATGCAAACCCGATTTACAGCTGCCTTGGGAACGGCTTCACGATCAACCAGGGCAGCGGAAACTCCGGCTGGTACACCGCGACCCCGTACTGCGGCCCGTGGCCCGCGCCGGTCTACACCTATCCGGGCGGCGGCACCACCCCCGCCACCCCCGACCAGCGCGCCACCTACCAGTGCCCCGCCGACCAGTCCGCCGCCCACCCAGGACCCAAACGCGAACCTGGCCCTCGGACACCCGATGACCGCGAGCAGCTTCACTGACGTTTATCCCTCCGGCAACGCGAATGACGGAAATGCCAACACCTACTGGGAAAGCCAGAACAACGCCTTCCCGCAGTGGTTGCAGTCCGACCTTGGCACCTCCACCAGCGTGGGCCGGATCGTCCTGAAACTCCCACCAGCAAGCGCCTGGGGCACTCGTACGCAGACGATCACCGTCACTTCATCCACGGACGGCTCAAACTTTGGGACAGTCGTCGGATCCGCCGGTACACCTTCAACCCGGCAGCCGGCAACACCGCGACCATCACCTTCACCCCCAGAACGATCCGATACCTGCGCCTAACCTTCACAGCCAACACCGGCTGGCCCGCCGGCCAAACCTCAGAATTCGAGATCTACCACACCTAGCCTGAGTTTCCTAGGTAAGTTGATCTTCGGCTTTGTACGGGACCCAACCCCGCCGTCCCCACCCCGTGCGGGACCGTCACCTTCACCATCAAGTTGGTCAACTTAGACGGGGACCCAGCCCCGTTCGGCGCCATCGGCCGCCAGGCCGATGTTGTCGCCCCTCCGGCAGGGGCGTCGGTCTCTCAAGGCCCCGCGGTCTTTGCGGGGCCTTGAGAGACCGACTCTCGTAGCCGTAGTCGACGGCGCCCGCGCCGAAGGCGCCAGAAACACAGGGCGCATCGGCAGTAACCATCGGAAAATCCCGCCCCCGCCACCGGTCTTTGGTGGCGGGGGCGGGATTTTCCGATGGCTGGTAGAGAGAGACGCCGCACCCTCACAGACACCGCCCTTAACCAGGGCGCTCATCTCCCCAGCACACACCGCCCTTAACCAGGGCACCCGTCCCGTTCCGCCCACCGCCCTTAACCAGGGCGCCCATCTCCGCAGCAAACACCGCTTTCAACCAGGGCGCTCATCTCCGCAGTAACACCGCTCTCAAACCACGGCCATCACTCCCCAAGCGCACACCGCCTTCAACCAAGACAGCCGCTTCCGCAAAGACCACACGTTGGTACGAGCGACGGCCAATCAATTCTTACCGAGACTCAAGTAGCACCAACCCGACGCCACGGCCTGCGGGGCCGTTTCACAAGCCCCAAACCCACACCCTGCGGGCCGTTTCACAACCCCATCCATCCACCCACCCGCAGGCCGAGCAATCAGTCAGGCGCACCTCAATGACCAGGCCCCATCGCCGCACGGTTGTCGCTCGTACGAACAAAAGATCGTCAAGCCATTTGGTAGTGCCGCACCCCGTCGGTATCAACAGACGTCAACCGCCTCTGGGCGACGAGTACGTCCAGATGGGCGGCGGTTTCCAGCACAGCGAGCATTTGGTTGAAAGGGTCCATGTCGACGAGGGAGCGTTCGCGGCGGGTCCATTTGAGGATACCGGCGGCCTGGTACGCGGTGGTGGCGCCGGACTTTATGGCCTCGAAAGACAAACCGAGTCGGCGGTCATGGTGGTCCAGGAGTTCGTCGACGCGGGCGTGGACGCTGGCGGCGGCGGGACCGTGGGCTGGCAGCATCGCCGTGTCCGGCATTTCCCGGACGAGCTTGAGTGAGTCGAGGTAGTCAGTCAGCGAGCGGCATGTCGCTCGGCGCGGCCTCGAAACCGATGGACGGTGTGATGTGTGGCAGCACGTGGTCGCCAGTGAAGGTCAGGACATTGCTGTCATCACGGAAAATCAGGTGGCCGCGGGTGTGCCCGGGCGTCGGGATCGCGACCAGCGCCCGCTCGGCGAGCTTGATGTCCGTACGGCCGTCGATCCACTCGTCCGGATATTCCCACAGGTTCGGCTCCGGTGGCGGCCGGTCCATTTTCCGGAACATCTCCAGGACCGGGCCAGCGTCGCAGCGTACGAGCTGATTGAGGTGACGGCGAAAACCTTGGCGGTCATTCGCGTTGTCGATGGACGTACGCTCGTCAATCGACAGCGCGACCTGATTTCCATAGGTCTGCCGGATGGCGATCGCCTGCGTGTAGTGGTCGCGGTGCACGTGAGTGACCAGAAACCGGCGAATATCAGGGAACCCGCAGTCAAGTGCGGCGATCGCCCGACCTAGCAGCTCCTGCGATTCGGCCAACGCCCAGCCCGAGTCGATCATCGTCAGCCCGCCGTCGTCGACGATCGCATAGACGTTCACCGCCCGCAGGCCGTCGTTGGGCAGCGGCAGCGGAATCCGGAAAACCCCGTCGGCCACTCGAAAAAAACCCCGGGCCGCGTCCAGTCGGACTCGGCCCCCTCCTCGCGTACGTCAGCGCGCTCACCGGACCACCTCTCCCTGCTCCCGGGCCCGTTGTACGGCCCGATCGACGATCTCCCCGAGCGGGAGCTCGACCGACACCACCAGCCCCGGCTCGTCCGCCCCGAGTGGTTCGAGGTCGGCGAACTGGGACGCCACCAGGGAAGCCGGCATGAAATGGTTCCGCCGGTGCTCCGAACGATCCGTGACCAGCTCCTGCCGGCCGCTCAAATGCAGAAACCAGGTCGCCGGATTGTTGGCCCGCAACACATCTCGGTAAGCCCGCTTCAGCGCCGAGCAGGTGACGACCCCGCCGCCGACCTGGTGCTGGTGAATCCAGCCGGCGATCGCCTCCAGCCACGGCCAGCGGTCGTGGTCGGTGAGTGGTTCGCCGCGCGACATCTTGGTGATGTTCGCGGCCGGATGGAAGTCGTCCGCCTCGGCGAACGGCACTCCCAGCCGTTCGGCCAGCGGCCGGCCCACGGTCGACTTGCCGGACGACGAGACGCCCATGACGACCACCACTGTGTCTGCACTCACCTACTTGTCTTACCAGCCGGATACGCTACAAAGCGCGTTCCGTGCACTAGCCTGCTGTGGAATCAGCCACATCTGTCGAGACCGGAGCGCCCATGATCATGCACGCGGTGACCTTCACGTTCCGGCCGGACACGACTCCAGAGCAGGTCCGGGCGCTCGCGAAGGAGCTCGGCACGCTGCCGTCGCTGATCCCGGCGCTGCGCTCGTACCATTTCGGGCGCGGACCTGCGGCTGCGAGACGGCAACGCGGACTTCGCGGTGGTCGCGGTGCTGGCCGACGAAGAGGGCGTTCGGGCGTATTTGGACCACCCTGAGCATGTACGGGTCGTCGAAACGCGGGTCAAGCCGATCGTCGCCACCCGAAGCGCCGTCCAGATGGCCATCGCTGACTGATCTCCACCGCGTACCTGACAGGATCTGACAGGTACGGACGACATGCTGGGGTCTCACCGAATGAGGGAGCCCCACATGAGCAAGCACGCGACCGCCGCCTTCACGTTGGACAGCTGGGACCAGGAGTCGGTGGTCGAGCAGGCCGGCGGCTCGATCGGCCAGGCCGCCGTCACGAAGACGTATTCCGGCGAGCTGACCGGTACGAGCGTGACGCGACTGCTGTTCGGTGCCGGCACCGAGGACTCCCCCGGCTATGCCGGGTTCGAGATCGTCACCGCCGACCTGCAGGGCCGGAAGGGGACGTTCATGCTGCACCACAACGCGGCGAGGGTCGGCGACGACCCGGACAAGGGCTTCTTCAGCCTGACCGTGCTGGCGAACTCCGGCACCGGCGACCTCACCGGCATCAGCGGTTCCGCGCAGATCACCGTCGCCGCCGACGGCGGCCACACCCTGGACCTCGACTACACGATCTGAGGGCGTCTGATTTCTTCAAGACCGGCGGCCAGGTCGGCTCGTACGGTTGCCGGCATGACACCAAAGTTTCGGGTTGTGGGGATCGTCGTCCAGGACATGGCGACGAGCCTGGCGTTCTATCGGCGGCTCGGGTTCGACCTGCCGGCGAAGGCGGATGGTGAACCGCATGTCGAGTACGAGTTGGCTGGCGGCCTGAAGGTCGCCTGGGACACCGTGGCGACCGTCGAGTCGTTCACACCCGGCTACCACCGACCGAAGGAGTCCGGGATCGGGCTCGCCTTCGAGTGCGACTCGCCGGCCGAGGTCGACAACTCGTACGACACCTTGGTCGCGGCGGGAGCCGTGGGTGAGCGCAAGCCGTGGGACGCGTTCTGGGGCATGCGTTATGCGAGCCTGCTCGACCCGGACGGCTACGGAATCGACCTTTTCGCGAACCTGTCCGGCTGAGCCGGGAACCGCTCGGCCCGCGGACGCGTCGAAGCGGTATGAGTACGGACATGGGACAGCGCCACAGGTACAGGCTCGCCGGGGTTGTGCTGGCGAGCGGGCTCGCCGCCGGACTGGTGGCGGGCTGCGGCCCGACGCACCCGCTGGTCAATCCAAGCCCGTCGGTCAGCCCAGGCACGGTGACCAGCCCGTCCGGCGGACCGTCGACCGGCACGCCCAGCCCCGGACCGAGTCAGTCCAACCAGCCCGGCCAGCCGGGCCGCCGACCGCCGGGGCGTACGACGCCACCGACCCCGATCCAGCAGCTGGAGACGCACGAGGGCACGGTGACCAACGGCGTGGAGCCGTCCTGCCTGATCCTGAAGGCGTCGGACGGCTCGTACGAGCTGCTGGGCGGCGACAAGGCAGTCCTGCGGCCGAACACCAAGGTGATCGTTCAGGGCTATCGCCCGAAGGGCCTGATGAGTCACTGCATGCAGGGCATCCTCTTCCAGGTCACCTCCGCCAAGAAGACCTCGTAACCCTTCGCGTCACACGAGACTGCCGAGCGGAACGCCGGCGAGGGATTTGACGTCGCGGGCCAGGTGGGGCTGGTCGGAGTAGCCGGTTTCGAAGGCGACCGTGGCGAAGGGGGTGCCGGCGCGAGCCGCGGCCATCGCGCCGGGCGGCCCGCGCGGCCGAAGCGCAGGATGCGGGTCAGCGTCTTCGGGCCGTAGCCGAACGCGTGCCGGCAGCGCCGCAGCAGCTGGCGTTCGCTGAGCTCGGCGGCCGCGGCGATGGACGCCACCGGGCGGCCGGCACGCAACTGGGCGGCGATCGCGCGGGCTATCGGATCCGGCTCGTGGCCGGCGAGCGACTCCTCGGCGATCCGTTCCAGCAGCTGGCCGCGGTCGGCGAACGCCAGCCCGCTGAGTCTGCGGGCGCGAGCGGCCGGCCAGATGTCGGCCAGCGGCACTCGCCGGTCCAGCAGCTCGTACGCCGGTAGGCCAAGCACCGCCGGGCCGAGCCCGGGCCGGAACCGGATGCCGGTGAACTGCCGCCGCCGGGCGCCGCCGGACTCAGGTGCGCGACGGTGTCCGGGCCAGCAACCACCAGCTCGCCGTCGATCCAGATCAGGTCCAGGCAACCGTCCGGCAGCACCCGATGCTCAGCCGTCTGGTCAACAGCATCGATCCGCTTCCAGATAGCCGCTCCGGGCAGCCGGGACGTACGTTCCGCGTACACACCGCCGATAGTGCCACCACCACCGACAGTCCGCTCCCGCTGGCGTGCACATTCCGATGGTGCAAATCTGGCCGGTTTGAACGCGCGCTTGTCTCGCGCGCGCCTACTTACGTAGCAAAGTTCGCGACGCTGCTGCCGAGTGCGGCACAATGTCCCGCAGTCGATGTCGAGTGCGGGATTTTGTACTGCAGTCGATGATCCGGTGCCTGTCCAGTGGCAGCGCGACTTTCGCCGAGTGACACAAAAGTGCGTCGTTCGGCGCCCAGTGGCGCCATTGTGGTGTCACTCGCCGAACAACACCCATTTTGTGTCACCCGGCAAGGTGTCGCCGCGGTCCGCGGGGCGCCCGCGTGAGGACGGGAAAGGCCGCCGCCTCACCGCCTGAACGCGCGCTTATCTCGCGCGCGCGACAACTTACGTAATAAAAACCCGCCACCCACCCCCCACCCTTCTGAAAGGGCGGGGGCTCAAAATTTCACAACGGTACGACAGTTTCACGCCGCACCCTAGGTAGACCTGCACAATCGGAATCCGATTGTCACAACTGGTGTCCCGTGACCTGCGGAAATCGGTGGCGCTGCGACAATCGGACTTAAGCGCCGTGAGTGGGTGTATTGGGCGGATAGATCTTCCAGTACGGGCCGAAGTCGTCCGACTTGATCGCCGTGCCCAGCGCCTGCGACCACTTTGGATCCACCCGCTGGAATGAGTGCCCGTCGATCGTCATGCCACCGTCGTTGAACATCGAGCCGTACGTGACGGCCGACGGGCTGAGCTTCACCATCGCCTCGGCCAGCGCCTGCACCGGCATCCCCGGATCGACGGTGGTCGCCTTGGCCACGTCGGACACAGCCTGGTCGAGCCGCTTCAGATCGCCGGCCATACCGAGCTGGATGCCCTTGGTCATAAGTGCGTGCAGGAACTGCTGATGCCGCTTCATCCGGTCGAAGTCACCCTGCGGCAGGCCGTAGCGGTCCCGGACGTACATCTCGGCCGCCTTGCCATCGAGGTGGTTGACGCCGGCCGGCCAATGCACCCGCATCGCGGTGTCGTAGACCGCCTTGTCGATGGTCACGTCCACCCCACCAACCGCGTCGGTGGCCGTGTGCAGACCGCGAAAGCTCATCACCATCACGTGGTCGATGTGGATGCCGAACTGCTTCTCCACCACCTGCACCGACAGCGTGGCGCCGCCGTACGCCAGTGCCGCGTTGATCTTGGTGTTGCCGCCGTGCCACGGCCCGGCCGCTGGTACGTAGACGTACGAGTCCCGTTGGATCGACACCGCCGAAACGTGCTGGAAGTCGCGGTCGGCGTGCACCAGGATGACCGAGTCCGAGCGCTGCCCGGTGACGCCCTGATAGCCGCGCGTCCCGTCGTAGTTGTCCGATCCCAACATCAGGATCGTCATCGGACCAGTCACGTCCGCGGGCTTGGTATCGGACTCTGGCAGCAGCAAATCCGCCCTGTTCACCATCGACGCGTACCGGCCGGCCAGCTCCCCCGCCACGATGTCCCGGAACATCACCGCCGTCACCGGCACCAGCGCGGCCGCCACCAGCAACAAGGTCAACGGCGTCATCGCCAGCAGGTTGCGCCGCCACGTACGTTTGGTCATCCGTATCCCCCAGGCCTGGTCCGAACCGCGCCAACATCAAACGCCGAAAACGGCATTCCCCGCAATTCGGGCTGAGCCAGGGCCCCGCGAACAACGTCGGGTAGCGTCGACGGGGTGACCAGTCTGAGTCTCGTTCTCGGGTTCGCGGCGACGGCGTTCCTGATCATCGTCGTGCCCGGGCCGAGCGTGCTGTTCGTGGTGAGCCGGGCCGTGTCGTACGGACGGCGGACGGCGTTGGTCACGGTGCTGGGCAACGCGGTCGGCGTCTATGTCGTGGTGGGAGCGGTCGCGCTCGGTTTGGGTGCGCTGATCCAGGCGTCGGATCTGGTGTTCACCGCCGTGAAGCTGGTCGGCGCCGGTTACCTGGTGTTCCTCGGCATCCGCGCGATCCGCGACCGACGGGCCTTGGCCAACGCCGCGGCGATGCCTGCCGAGCAGGTCAGGCGTACGGATCGGCAGGCGTTCCGGGCCGGCGTGTGGGTCGGCTTCTCGAACCCGAAAACGTTCATCCTCTTCGGCGCCATCCTGCCGCAGTTCGTGGATCGTACGGCCGGCCAGGCGTGGCTGCAGATGCTGGTATTAGGCCTGATCGCGGCCATCATCGGCCTAGCCGCCGACTCGGCGTGGGCACTCGCCGCCGGCGCGGCCCGGACGTGGTTGTCCGGCTCACCAAAACGACTCACGATGCTCGGTGGCGCCGGCGGAGTCACCATGATCGGCCTCGGCGTCAGCCTCGCCATCACCGGCCGCCACGACTAACCGCCACACCGTGTTTTGAAGGCTCGGCCACTGGGGAGACGTTTGCCATCGCCGCTTGCTTGTTCTATAACTTATAGAGCAGGAAGGAGGTGGCCGGTGATCCTCAACGTCGACCTGACCAGCGACACGCCGATTTATCAGCAGCTCAGGGACCGCATCGTGGAAGCGATCGCGGAAGGGGTGCTGACCGAGGGCAGTCTGTTGCCGGCCACCAGGGCGCTCGCCGCGGACTTCGGGATCAACTTCCACACCGTCAACAAGGCGTACGACCTGCTCCGCCAACAGGGCCTGATCCGGCTCAACCGCGGCACCGGTGCGGTGGTGACCCTCACGGTCGCGGACCCGCCGTTTCGGGCGGATTGGACCGCACGGGCACGGACCCTGCTGGCCGAGGCAGCCGCCAAGGGACTGCCACCCGAAGAGGTTCTCGCGACCTGTCGGTCCATGCTCGATTCATTCGGTGCCAACCAGCCAAAGGACACGCCATGACCATTGCCGCCGTCGCCCTGAGCTGCGGGTTGTCAGCACTGGTGCTCGTCATGGCTCTGGTGCTGCCGTCGGCCGCCAGCCGCACCGTGCCGTTCGGGGTCCGGGTGCCGGCCCAGCGGGCCGACGATCCAGCGGTGGCTGGGCAGACTCGTCTCTACCGCTGGCGAGTCCTCTCGGCGGGATCGTCGTCGCCGCGGTCAGCGCGGCTATCTACGGCCTAACTGGCGAAACATTGCTGCTGCCCTTGTCGGTGCTGATGCTCGTCGGCGTCTGGTACGGCTGCTTTTCGCTGGCCCACCACGAGATTCGAGCCGCCAAAGCCGCCGGGGGCTGGTACGACGACCTGCGGCAAGGCATCGCGGTGGACACCGGACTGCGTACGGATCCACCACGGTTTCCCTGGCTGTGGCTGACGCCGGCGGTGATCGTCATCGTCGCGACGGCGGTAATCGGCGTGCTCAGCTATCCATCGATGCCCGCCATACTCGCCGTGCACTACAGCGCGAACGGCGTTCCCAACCGGTTGGCCGCCAAGTCGGTGGCCACCGCGTTCTCGCTGGTGTTCGTGCAAATCGGCGTGACCGCGCTGCTGGTGGGGATAGCGGCTGCCATCTTTTTCCGCAGCAGGCCGGACATCGACCCGGCGCGCCCGGTTGGTTCGGCACGCTGGCATCGCCACTACATGTCGCTGGGAGCCAAGGCGCTGCTCGGGCTGGCCGCGATGATCGACGTGGGAATGCTGGGGTCGTCCCTGCTGATGTGGACCGGGACGGTCACCCGGTGGGCCTCGCTGGTGGTCGTCATCCCGATCCTGGCCGGCGTCACGGTGGCTATCGTGGTCCTGGCCAGAAACAGCCGCCAGCGGGACGACGGTGAACCGGACACCGGCCTGACCCATCGGGACGACGACAAATACTGGCGGGGCGGCCTGTTGTACGTCAATCGCGACGACCATGCGCTGATGGTTCCGCGCCGCTTCGGCATCGGATGGACACTCAACTTCGGCAATCCGAGGACCGCGATGCTGTTGGCCGGCCTGGCCGCCCTGATCGCCCTGCTGATCACTCTCCGTCTCGCGGGCTGACCGACACTAGCTACCGTTTTTGGTGCCTTGACGTACATAGTTAATGCTGTGCGATGACTGGAATGTGTCGACGGGTGTCCGGACGTCCGGCACATACTCGGTGTTCCAGAGCGACGAGCGGACCACCCCGGCCGGTGGTTGGGCGAAACCGGGGACGCCCGCCGGAGCGTTGGCGGCGATCATCGGTGCCATCGTTTTCGCCAGTTTCAGAGCTGATTCCAGTGCGCCAACATGCCGGCTATGAGCTCTGGTCGCCACCTCCAGGTGGCCGTACTCGAATCGCATGACACCGAATCTGGCCGCCGAGATCAACGCCTGGCTGTGGTCGGTCAGGAGCACGCTGCCGTCCGCGAGCGATCCGGCCTTGACCCGGAAACGACCGTCGAAGCGCCGGTCGCCGGTACTGATCATCGTCCAGTTGTCCGGTGGCTCATCCGGCCCGGCAACAGGACGGTATCGGCGCACGTCCAGCCGGAACGACGACTCCGTCGTCGAGGATGTCATCCGTACCAGGCCAAAGGTGCCACCGACGCCGGAGAGCGCCGGTGCAATCGACACCCGCATCCCGTCGATCTGGCCGCACAGTTCGATGCCGGGAAGATCCTCGCTCTGCCGAATGGCGAGCCCCCACCTGCCGGCGAGCTTGCGCAGCCCAGACTTGGTCACTCCGCCGCGCCGCGCGGTAAGGATGGCCACCGGAACGAAGAGAAGAGTACGAAAATGACCATCATCGCGCCGCCGATCACGGTCGTCAGGTTGGCCGTGTCCTTGGTGGGAATGCCCGATTCCGGCGAGGCAAACCAATACAGCGCGCAGCAACCCGCGCCCTGAACAAGAAAAAACAGGACCAGCCATCTGACCACTCTCATCAGGGGATGATATTTCGCGATCGCCAAAATCAGCCGCCGCGGCCGTTGGCTTGTCCCCATCTCCGCCCGTACGGGCATCGAGTAGTTGTACCTAGACGATCATCGCGGTTGTGCTCATGGAATCCGACGGCCCGGCCGGCAGCCTGAAGACATGACAACAACGACTGTTCCGAGCGCGGCCGCGCTGGCCGCCGCCACCGGGAACGACCGCGACAGGTACGTCGACTTTCTTCGGGTGTTCTCGATTGGTGCGGTGGTGATCGGCCACTGGTTCATGGCACTTTTGTTGGCACACAACGGAGTCGCGATCGCGAAGACCTTACCGGCGCAGCTGGTGACATGGCTCTGGCAGGTCATGCCGCTGTTCTTCTTCGTCGGCGGGTTCTCGCACGCGGTGACGCTGCGATCGATGCGTCGGCGCGGCGGTACGACCGCGGATTTTTCCTTCGGTCGCGGGTGTTGCGGCTGCTGCCGCCGGTGGTGCTGATGGTGGGCTGCTATGCGGTGCTGTCCATCGTGCTGGAAATCGTCGGGTGGGCGGACGGCCCGTACGCGCTGGCCGCCGAGACGGTCACCGGTCCGCTCTGGTTCATCGGGGTCTACCTCGCGGTTTCGCTGCTGGGCTCCGGTGATGGACCGACTGCACCGGCGGTTCGGCGCGCGAGTGGTCGTTTTCCTCGCCGTCGCGGTGGCCGCTGTCGACATTCTCCGGATCTCCAGCGGTGTCAACGAAATGGGACTGCTGACCGAGTTGCTGGTCTGGTTGACGATCCACCAGCTCGGCTTCTGCTACGCCGATGGTTCCTTGGTAGCGGCTGGAAAACGCTTCCTGGCGTCGATGACTTTCGGGGCGCTCGCGGTGACGGTCATCCTGACGCTTGTCACTCACGCGTACCCGGTCACGATGGTGAGTTTCGGCGGCAGCGGCGCGGCGAACACCAACCCGGCCGACCTGGCCCTGCTGTCCCACGGATGCTGGCTCGTCGGGTTGGCGATGCTGCTCCGGCCGGCGGTTAACCGGGTACTGCGCAACCGTCGCATATGGACCGGTGTGATCATCGGAAATGGCGTCATCATGACGGTTTTCTGCTGGCACCTGACCGCGACCTTCCTGGCCGAGGGCGCGCTCGGCTGCTCACCGACATCGTGGTGCCGGCCGCCGGCGGCCTCGCCTGGTGGACGCTCGCGCTGCCGGTGTGGCTGGTCGCCTGCGGTCTCGCGCTGGTCGGTCTGGTCGCGATTTTCCGCCGGTTCGAACGGATCGCGATCGCGCCGGCCTCCCGACCAGGGACAGCCGCGCAACTGGCCGCGATTGGCGGCACCGCGCTGAGCGCCGCCGGAATGTTCGCGGTGGCGCCGATCGGCCTGACCGGACTGCTGGCACTGCGTACGGAGGCGGTGGACGGCGTTCCGATGACCGGTTTCGGCGCGCTGGCACTGATTTTCGCCGGAGTCACCCTGCTGGTGCTGAGCGGAGCTCGTCGGGAAAAGCAACTATCCGCCTGATCCGGGACCTCGCTTTCGCGAACTCGACGTTGCCTGCACCGGCGACCAGCGGAACGTCGAGTTCGCGAAGGTCTGTCTCAGAGGGTGGCCGCCAGGCTGACGAAAGTGTCCAGCGCGGCCGGGTTGCCCAGCGCATCCCGGCTGACCGCTTTTTCTGGCGCCACTCCGGCGAGAATCCTCTTCACCGGCACCTCACACTTCTTCCCGCTCAGCGTCCGCGGGATGTCGGCGACCACGAAATACCGGTCCGGGACATGCCGCGGTGACAGCTCAGTACGCAGCGCGGCCTTCAGTTTCGGCTTCAACGCTTCAAGATCCGAGTGCGGCGCCAACACCAGAAAGCACCACAGCTCACCGTCTGATGTGGACGGTCCCAGCGCGGTGGTGTCGATCACCAACGAGTCAAGAACCTCATCGAAGCCCTCCACCACCCGGTAGAACTCGGCGGTCCCCATGCGTACGCCACCACGGTTGAGCGTCGAGTCGCGCTGCGACCGAAGATCACGCACGAACCGCGCTCGGTCAGCATGAACCAGTCACCGTGCCGCCATTTTCCCGGGTACATCTCAAAATACGCGGCGCGCAGGCGGGAACCGTCTGGATCGTTCCAAAAGGACACCGGCATCGACGGCATCGGTCGGGTGACCACCAGCTCGCCGACCTCGCCGATGACGGGCTGGCCGGATTCGTCGTACGCGTATGCCGCCGCACCCAGCGCCGCGCACGACATCTCCCCCATCCACACCGGAACCGTCGGCGCGGAGCCGACAAAGGCCGTGCACAGGTCCGTCCCACCGGACGTGCTGGAGATCTGTACGTGCTCGCCGACGGCCTCCGCGATCCAGCGGAAACCCTCGGTGGACAGCGGTGATCCGGTGGACCCGAGCACCCGGATGCCGGTCAGATCCACCTCGTCGCGTGGCCGCAGCCCCTTTTTCAGACAGGCCTGGATGAAAGGCGCGGACGTACCGAAATAGTCGATCTTCTGCTCGGCGGCCAGGCGCCACAACACGCCGAGATCGGGGTAGGCCGGATTTCCGTCGTACAACACAATCGTGGCACCCACCAGCAAGCCGGAGATGAGGAAGTTCCACATCATCCAGCCGGTCGTGGTGAACCAGAAAAAACCGCTGACTGGGGCCCAGATCGCCGTGCAGGCCCAGAATCTTCAAGTGCTCCAACAGAATTCCGCCCTGGCCCTGGACGATTCCCTTGGGCAGGCCGGTGGTGCCGGAGGAATAGAGCACCCACAGCGGGTGGTCGAAGTCGACCGGCTCGTACGCCGGGTTCGCGCCCGCATTCTCGTCGAGGAATCGTTGCCAATCCAAGGTTCCGGCCAGCTCGGCGGATCCTTCGACGTAGTCGATGAGAACAGTGTTCCGTAGACTCGGAATCTCGTCCCGCAGGCGCTGAACCGTCGGCGTGACGTCGAAGGTTTTGCCGTTATAGCAGTAGCCGTTCACGGCTACCAGGACAACCGGCTCGATTTGCGCGAACCGGTCGAAAATCGCCCGCGGCCCGAAATCCGGTGAACACGACGACCAGATCGCGCCGAGGCTGGCCGCGGCCAGGAAAGCGACCAGCGTCTGCGGACAGTTCGGCGCGAGCGCGACCACTCGGTCACCTTTTCGCACGCCGAGCCCTTGCAAACCGGCCCGCGCGGACGCCACCTGCGACCGCAGCTCGGCGACCGTCAGTTCGGCGGAAAGGCCGTCCTCGCGCCGAAAAAAAACGACCGCGACATCGGTGTCCGTACGCCCCGGCAGCGCACGCAGCGCATGCTCGGCGTAGTTGAGCCGCGCACCTGGAAACCAGCGCGCACCGGGCATCGAGTCGTCCGCCAGCACCCGCTGGGCCGCACGGTGAAACCGTACGTCGAAGAATTGGGCGGCAGCGCCCCAAAATCCCTCCAGGTCGGTGACCGACCAGTCGTGCAGCGCGGCATACCCGCCGAGCGGATCCGCCAGCTCGACGCCACGGTTGTCCCGCACCCAGGCGGTGAACGCGGCGAGCTTGCTGCCCGCGGCCCGCTCCGGGTCGGGCGACCAGAGGATCTCGGGCTGCTCCGACATCGGCGACTCCTCAGCTGTGGTGACCGGCGCCTCATTCTCACCCCACCGACGGTTTTCCGCGAGTCCGTTGTGACCGATCACCGCTGTGCGAGGATGGCCGATCATGGGCGAGCAAGAGGACACCCTCATCCGGGCGCCGCTGCGGATCGAGTACGGCTCGCTGCTGTGGGTGGGCGCGCGGACTTTTATCAACAACGAGGCTCTCATCATCGACTGCGCACCTGTACACATCGGCTCGGACGTGCAGATCGGGCCGCGAGTGCTGCGTACGGTGCAGACCGGTGGACGTACCGAAGGGATCCCGGAACCATGGTGACCATAGGAACAATGTTTCCCTGTGGCGTCTCGCCGCGGGAGCTGCCGGCGTACGCGCAGGACGCCGAGCGGGCCGGGTTCGGCGAGCTGTGGGTGGTCGAGGACTGCTTCTTCGGCGGTGGCATCGCCGCAGGTGGCGCCGCTCTCGCCGCGACTGAGCGGATCGCCGTCGGCATCGGTATCCTGCCGGCCGCGGCCCGAAACGCCGCCTTCACCGCGATGGAGCTGGGCACCCTTGCCGAGCTTTATCCGGGCCGGCTGATCGCTGGGATCGGGCACGGCGTGCCGGACTGGATGCGCCAGGTGGGCGCGTGGCCAGCGTCGCCGTTGGGGCTGCTGGAAGAGCATCTGACCACGGTCCGGCAGGTGTTGGCCGGCTCGGGCGTCAGCACTTCGGGTCCTTATGTGAATGTGCGGGACGTACGACTGGTACATCCGCCGGAGATCGCGCCGCCGGTGCTGGCCGGCGTTCGCGGGCCTAAGTCGCTGGCGGTGGCCGGGCGGGCCGCGGACGGCACGATCCTCGCCGAACCGACGCCACCGGCGTACGTACGCACCGCGCTGTCGCAGATCGCCGCGGTCGGCGCCCACCAGCTGGTGGCCTACTCGCTGTTCGCCACCGACGCCGACCCGGCAGTCGCGCTGGAAACCGTCCGACCGAAGGTCGGCTCCGCGCTGGCCGGTCCCGCCGCGGACGCCCACCTCGCCGGCCAGCCGTTCGCGGACGAACTCCGCTCCCTGCGCGGGTCGACGAGCTCAGCGGCGGAGTTCACCGCCGCGCTCCCGGTCGAGTGGTTGCGCGCGCTCGCTGTCGTAGGGACGGTCGACGACTGCGTGGGCCGCTTGGATGAGCTCTCCGAAGCCGGCGCCGACTCCGTCGTACTCGTCCCCTCCGGCGATCTCGCCGCCCACCTGAGCGCGGCTGCCCCCGTACTCGCCGCCCTCCACGCTCTGTAACCCTCGGTCTGCCTCATCGACGCGATGCGTGCGTTCAGCGCACGCATCGCGTCGATGCGGCAACCTCAGGGTGACAGAGCGTTAGAGGTGGACGGGGAGTTCGCGGAGGCCGTGTACGAGAGTGCTGCGGCGGTGCAGGAGGTCCCGCGCCGGTACGGCCAACGAGATGGCCGGGAAGCGGCGCAGCAGCGCGCCGATCGCGACCTGGCCCTCCATCCGGGCGAGCGACGCGCCGAGGCAGAAGTGCAGGCCGTGGCCGAAGGACAGGTGGCCGCTGGTGTCACGGTCCGGATCCAGCCGGGACGGGTCGGCGAACTTGTCACTGTCCCGGTTCGCCGAGCCGGTGGACAGGATCACCATCGCGCCGGCTGGGATGACGGCATCGCCGATGCGTACGTCCTCCGCCGCGAACCGGATGGGTGCGTTGTGCACCGGCGAGTCCCAGCGCAGGAACTCCTCGACGGCGGCCGGCAGCAGAGCCGGGTCGGCCAGCAGGCGGTCGCGCTGCTCAGGGTGGGTCAGCAGGCCGAGCATGCCGTTGCCGATCAGGTTCGCGGTCGTCTCGTGACCGGCGATGAGCAGCATCATCGCCATCGCCACCAGCTCGCCGGGCGACAGCCGGTCGCCGGAGTCCGAGACCTCGATCAGGGCGGACAGCAGGGCACCGTCCGGCTCGGCCCGCTTGCGCTCGATGAGCTCGGACAAGTACGCCCCGAGGTTCGCGCCGGCCTCGTGCTTGTCGGATTGGGGGTTCTCGTCGACCATGGTCGCCGACCACGCGCTGAAGGACGGGCGGTCGGCGGCCGGTACGCCCAGCAGCTCGCAGATGACCTCGACCGGCAGCGACACCGCGTAGTGGTCGAGCAGGTCGACCCGACCGTCGACGACGTGGCTCGACAGCTCGTCCAGCAGCCGCTCAGCGATTGCCTCCACGCCTGGACGCAGGCCGTTGATCCGTCGTACGGTGAAGGCCTTGACCACCAGTTTGCGCAGGCGTGTGTGGTCCGGCGGGTCGGTCAAGATCATCATCGCGCCGCCGCCGACGTTGGCGATCGGAGCGGCGGCCCGCATCTCCTCCGGAAGCGTCCAGCGATAGTCCTTGGACAGCCGCGCGTCCAGGAACGCGGCCTTCACGTCCTCGTACCGGGTGACCAGCCAAGCCGTGCCACCCTCGGGCAGTGTGGCCTCGTGCACCGGCTGCTCGGCGCGTAGGAAGTCGTACGTCGGATACGGGTTTTTCCAGTACGAGTCGGAGAACAACTCGGCGGCAGGCTCGGTGACGGTCATCGTCGTACCAGCTCCTGCTCGGCCACTTCGGTCACGGGCACTCCTTCACCACTCACGGTCGTCGATGTCTGACGTTAGAAACTGACACGAGTCAGTGTCAAATATCGTTCCCGTCGATGCCGTGCGACACTGCCCAGGTGGGCACAGTGGTGGAGCCGAACGGCCGCTCTTACGGTGGCCTCAGCCCGCAGCGGCGCGAGGCCGAGCGGGTCGCCCGGTTCGTCGACGCGGGCCTGGAGGTGTTCGGTACGCAGGGCTTTCACGCCGCCACAGTGGACGCGGTCTGCGCGGCGGCCGGCCTCACCAAGCGCTATTTCTATCGGGGGTTCGGCTCGATGGAGGCACTGTTCCACGCCGTCTACCTGCGTTGCGCGGACTCCTTCATGCGGATGGCGATGAGCGTCGTCGACGACCCGTCAACCGACGCGCTCGCCTGCCTGAACCAGTTTCTCGCCGAGATCGAGTCGGACCCGCGGATCGCCGGGTGATGCTCGTGGAAGTCTTCGACATCAGCCCGACGACGTACCAACTGTGGCGTAAGACGATGAGCACTTTTGAAGACATGACAGCGAAATCGATCGGCGACCGTACGGGCGTCAACACCGCCCTGGTGGCACACGGCCTGATCGGCGCGATGCACTACATCGCCCGCGAATGGCTGGAATCCAGCTACGCCCAGCCCCGCGCCGAGGTGGCGGCCAGCTGCAACATCCTCTTCGCCGCCGTACACACCAGCCTCGATACCCAGTAGGCCGAACTTCGATTACTGAGAGCGCCGGATTGGGCCGCCTATGTGTGCTTAGCGCGAGGTTGGTGTGGTTCTGGTCGGCGACTGCGGGATAATGTCCTGCATTCGACGTCGAGTGCAGGACATTGTCCCGCACTCGATGGGCTTCGCGGCCCGCGTCGTGGGAGGCCGCCGAGGCGAGACGAGGAACTCCAGCACCTACAGCCCCAAAAACCTCAAGACACGCAAAAATTTTTCGTCTCCGCGCGTCCTCAAACCCACCCCCCACCCGATTTGGGTGGGGGCCAATTTATACCAGGGGGTACGACAGTTTCGCGCCGTAGCGGATACTTCGATGGAACCAGGACTGACGCACGCATCGCGTCGAGGAGGACAGAGTCCGGGGTCAGGTGAGTTTGCGGCCGCCGTCGACGTAGATGATCTGGCCGGTGATGAACGACGACTCGTCGCTGGTGAGGAAGGCGATCGTGTTGGCGATGTCCTCGGGCTGGCCGACCCTGCGTACCGGCGTGATCGACGCGGCCTGCTTCTGCAGCTCCTCGGGCGTCACCCCGACCCGGCGGGCGGTGTCGTCGGTCATGTCGGTCGCGATGAAACCAGGCGCGACCGCGTTCACGTTGATGCCGAACGGGCCGAGCTCGATGGCGAGCGTACGAGTGAAGCCCTGCAGCCCCGCCTTGACCGCGGAGTAGTTGGCTTGGCCGCGGTTACCCAGCGCGGACACACTGGACATGCTGACGATCTTGCCGTACTTGCGCTCCACCATGTACTTCTGGACGGCCTTGCTGGCCAGGAACGCGCCCTTCAGGTGCACCGCCACCACGGTGTCCCAGTCCTGCTCGGTCATCTTGAAAAGCAGGTTGTCGCGGGTCACGCCGGCGTTGTTGACCAGGATGTCGACCGAGCCGAACTCCTTGGCCAGCCGGTCCACCGCGGCGGTGATCTGCTCGCCGTTGGACACATCGGCGCCCAGCGCGATTGCCTTACCGCCAGCCGAAGTAATGGCGTCCACAGTGGACGCGCAGGTCGACTCCTCCAGGTCCAGGACGCCCAGCGCGGCGCCGTCGGACGCGAGCCGGCGAGCCACCGCCGCGCCGATCCCGCGGGCGGCTCCGGTCACCAGTGCGACTCTCTGCTCAGGTGTGGCCATCGGGTCGTGTCACCTCTCGGTTCAGGGGGCGCTTGTACGTACGTGGCGCGATTCTAGAACGGCGTTCGTTTGCGCACCCGCGGGTGTGAGATATCCCTACCGCCCGCCAGCGACTCGCAGGATGGCGCCGGTCGTGTACGAGGCCTCGTCCGACAGCAGCAGCCAGCAGATCGCCGCCGCGATCTCGTCCGGATCGGCGGCGCGCCCGATCGGCAGCGTCGGGGCCATCCGCTCGATCCGGCCCGGATCGCCGGCCTCCGCGTGGAGTGTCGTCGCCACCAGGCCCGGCGCCACCGCGTTCACCCGGATCCCCTGCCCGCCGACTTCCTTGGACAGCCCCATAGTGAAGGCATCGACTGCGGCTTTGCTTGCCGCATAATGCACGTACTCGCCAGGACTGCCTAAAGTGGCGGCCCCGGAAGACAAGTTGACGATGGCGCCGCCACTGCCGCCACGTTCAGTGGACATGATCCGTACGGCCCGCTGTGCACAGAGCTGCACGCCGACAATGTTGACCTCAGCCACCCGCCGGAAGACCTCGCCGTCAAAATCGGCGAACGGGCCGAGCGGCCCGGTATACGCGGCATTGTTGACCAGCCCAGTGATCGGCCCGAGTTTTGCTGTCGCCGTCTCAAAAAGCCGATCGATGTCCGCCTCGGACCCAGTGTCGGCCTGGACCACCAACACCGTCCCGGGTGCCAGCTCCCGTACCAGATTCTCGGCCGACTCCTCGTCTTGCCGGTAGCTGACACACACCACGTGCCCCGCCGCCACCAACCGGCGCGCCGTCGCCGCCCCGATTCCCCGAGTCCCACCCGTCACCATTGTCACCTTGGTCATGATCACGACGGTATACGGCCGGTCACTTGACTATCCAACGATGTCGCACGCACGTACCGAACTTTTTCCGATCGCACCGCGGCGGCAAGGTCGGCGGGGTCCAAGCAGGATCCAGTAGCGACTGCCAGCGCGCGCGGCCAATCCGGCCGTACGTCAGTATTGGTCCGCACACTCGGCAGCTTGCCGGCGGATGAAGGAGCAGCATGGCTGGGACGTTTGAGATCTTCGTGGACAAGGGCGGGAAGTTCCGGTTCCGGCTGCGGGCCGGCAACAACGCGGTCGTCGCGGCTGGCAGCGAAGGTTACGCCAGCGCGGGCGACGCGCAGCGAGGCGCTGAGGCCGCGCAGCGGGCCGCCGACGGCGCCGACATCGTGGACCTGTCCGGCAGCTGAGTCGCCGTAAATGGCGTGCGACCGACGGCGTACGCCAGCATGATGCACCGATATGACGGTCATTCATTTTGTGCAGCATGCCGAAAAACAGTCGACCGCCGGCGATCCGGGACTGACTGAACATGGTCATCGTCAGGCGGCGAATGCCGCCGCGCAGTTCCGCAGCCTCGGGATCACCAATCTCTACAGCAGTCCCCTGCGACGCGCGCTGGAGACAGCACGTCCGTTCGCCTCCGCAACCGGTCGGACGATATGTCAGGACGAGTCCTTGCGTGAGCGGATGAACTGGGACGGACTGCTGGCCAGGTCCGACTTTCTCTCGGACTGGAACAGGTCGACGCGCGATCGCGACTATTGCCGCGCGCGTCGGCGAATCATCACGAGCCGCCGGGGAACGCCTTCGATCGTTCGTCTTGAGCGTCCAGGACATCCCGGGCCTGGTCGTCGTGGTCACTCACGGCGGCGTGACGGTAGATCTTCTCCGTACGCTTCTCGGCGATGACAACCTGCCGCCGAGTCTGATCGCGGATGGCGTACCTCCGTGCGCCATTACCACCCTCGACGGCCTCCAAGTCACCTCGCTGCCGTTCAAGGCGCCCACCGGGAGGGAACTCGTAGCACGAAACCCGAACTGCGGGCCCGACGAGACTACGTTTTAACCGTCCCGTAGACCATTTTCCGGATTGGCGCGGCGACCACGTGTGGGCGTTCCATCATCAGCATGTGGCCGTGTGTCCGGCTCGACGTGCAGGGTCGCGGACGGGATGGAGTCGGCCAGCTCGCGGCTGTGCCGGACCGGTGTCAGCACATCGTTTCGGCCCACCACGACGGCAACTTGCGCACCGGCGAGCGCGATCAGCTGGGATCGGTTGTCGTACGCCAATAACGCCGGATAGAGATCCACGATCGTACGAGCCGGCGTCGCGTGGATCATCTCGGCGCAGGCGCGTACGGCCGAGGCGGGCGCCGCCGGGCCGAACCCGACTCGCTGGAGTTGTCGCTGGTGTATCCGGTATTTCGGTGGCAGCAAACGACGAGCCCGGTCGATGCCGCCCGGATATCGCTGACCCACCGCCAGCAGCGGTGCCGGCAGGTTTCGGGCTAGGTGGGCGAAACGGCCGCGCCGCGGGTGCCGGTCAGCCAGGCCGCCGGCGGCGGTGCTCACCAGCACAACGCCGGTCACCCGCTCCTGGATATACGAGGGGTGCGCGGCGGCCAGAGCCATCACGGTCATGCCACCCATCGACATTCCGGCGAGCACCACCGGCCCGGTCGGCGCCACCGCTTCCAGGACCGCATAAAGGTCCTCGCCGAGCCGGTCGACCGTCACCGGCGAGGTGTTTCCCCAGGTGGACTGGCCATGCCCGCGCTGGTCGTACGGACGAAACGGGTGCCGCCGACGTCCTCGTCATGGGCGAGCGAGCGTAGTGATCGGAGTACGGGCGTCCACGACTGGGCGCGCAACGTCCAGCCGTGCGCGAAAACCACCGTGACCGCGCCGTCCGGGTCGCCGGTGATGTCCACGTGCAGGCGGGCGCCGTCGTCCGTACGCACAGTGCGGACGCGCATGTCAGACGCCGCCGCGCAGGGTGATCCCGCCGTCCAGGACCAGGGTCTGTCCGGTGATCCAGCCGGCCCGGTCGGAGGCGAGGAACGCGACCGCGGCGGCCACATCCTCCGACTCTCCGAGCCGCTTCAACGGGTACGCGGCGGCCACGCCGGCCTCGTCCGCCGCGTAGAGCTTCTCGGCGAACCTGGTCTTGACGACCGCAGGCGCCACGGCGTTCACCCGTACCGAAGGCGCCAGCTCCAGCGCCAGCTCCTGGGTGACGTGGATCAACGCGGCCTTGCTGGCGCCGTACGTGCCGATGCCCGGCGCCGGCCGCAGCCCGCCGAGCGAGGCGATGTTGACGATCGAGCCGCCGTTGTCGGCCATCCATGCCTTGTACGCGCGGCTCGCCCAGGCCATCGCGGCGAAGACGTTGACCTCGAAGATCTTGGCGACCGCGGCCGGCTCGATGTCGACCATCCGGCCGAAGACCGGGTTGGTGCCGGTGTTGTTGACCAGCACGTCGAGGCTGCCGAACGTCTTGATAACCGTCTCGACCACCTCGGCCTGGTGCTCCGGGTCGTGCGCCTTGCCAGCGATGCCGATCGCGTTCTCCGGACCGCCCAACTGGTCCACCGCGGCCGCGAGCGGCTCAGCCGAGCGCGCCGTGACACACACCTTCGCCCCGTTATCGACCAGTTCCTGCGCGACCGCCAGCCCGATTCCCCGGCTGGCTCCGGTCACCACGGCCACTTTCCCGTCGAACGAGCCCATGCCACCCCTCACGCTCACTACCGCTTGGTAACACCTGACGGTAACCCGCCACCGCACGCCGCCGCGACAGACCGCCCGATACGGTCAGTACGCTGCCCAGATGGCCTTAGATCATCGCTCGAGAATGAGCACGCTGGCGGCTGTCCTTATCGCCGCCCTCACGCTCGCAGCGTGTTCCAATGGCACCGCGTCACCGCCCAAGCAGACCGTCAGCCCCAAGGTCGCCGCCGCGGCGAGCCCGTCGACGGACCCCGGTGCCCCGATCACGATCTCTTTCGCCGGAGATGTCCATTTTACTGGGCGTACGGCCAAACTGCTCGACGACCCGAGCACCGCCTTCGGCTCGATCGCGACGCAGTTCCAGTCCACCGACCTCGCGCTGGTCAACCTGGAGACGGCCGTGACGACCGGCGGGACGCCACAGCCCAAGCAGTTCGCCTTCCGTACGCCCGGCACCGCCTTCGACGCACTCAAGGCGGCCGGCATCGACGCCGCCGTGATGGCGAACAACCACGCGCTGGACTACGGGCAGACCGGCCTCGCGCAGACGCTCGCCGAGTCCAGGAAGCGGAACTACCCGGTGATCGGCATCGGACACAACGCCGATGAGGCATGGGCGCCGTGGATCGTGAACGTACGCGGCACGAAGATCGCGTTCATCGCGGTCAGCCAGCTGCACGAGCTCTCCGATGTCTGGACCGCCACCGACACCCGGGCCGGCGAGGCTTCGGCGTACGTGAACCTGCCTCGTACGATCGCCGCCGTCAAGGCCGCCCGCAAGGAGGCCGACGTGGTGATCGTCTACGTGCATGGCGGCACCGAGGGCCAGCAGTGCGCGACGCCCGCGCAGAAAACGCTCGCCAAACAACTGTCCGACGCCGGCGCTGACGCGTACATCGAGACGCACGCCCACCTGCTGCTTGGCGACGGGTGGATGGGCAAGACCTTCGTGGAGTACGGGCTCGGCAACTTCCTCTGGTGGCAGGACAACGCGCTCAGCAACGACACCGGGGTCCTGAAGGTCACGATCAAGGACAAGAAGGTGACCGGTGGTCAGTTCACCCCGGCACACATCACCAGCACCGGCCAGCCGGTAGTGGCGACCGGCTCCGAAGCGACCCGTATAACCGACAAGTTCGACGCGCTGCACGCCTGCACCGGCCTCGCCCCATCGCCGAGCTAGGCCTCTTCGACGACTTTTGGTCGCTCCCGTTTCCAGAGGAAATAAGCCAAAGCAGCGACGAAGACGACCACCGAGGTGAAGTCGTTGAGCCGGATCCCGAGGAAGTGGTTGACGTGGTCCGTGCGCAGTGCCTCGACCCAGAACCGGCCGACGGTGTACGCCATCACGTACAGGGCGAAGGCCTGACCACGGCCGAGCTTGAACCGTTTGTCGGCCCAGATGACCAGGAAACCGACGCCGACATCCCACAGCAGCTCGTACAGGAAGGTCGGGTGGTACGTGCCCGGCAGCGTGCCGATGGCGTGGCCGGTGGCCGGGTCCAGTTGGTGCACGACCAAGCCCCACGGCAGGCTGGTCGGTCCACCGTAGAGTTCGTTGTTGAACCAGTTGCCAAGCCGCCCGATGCCCTGCGCGAAGACCAGCCCGGGGGCGACCGCGTCGGCGACCAGCGCGAACGACAGCCCGAGGCGGCGGCACGCGATCCACGCGCCAAGACCGCCGAGCACCACCGCGCCCCAGATGCCCAGGCCGCCCTTCCAGATCGCCAGCGCGTTCCACGGGTTCTGGCCGGCGGCGAAATACAGCTCGGGGTCGGTGACGACGTGGTAGATCCGGCCACCGATGATGCCCAGCGGCACCGCCCACAGGGCGATCTCGGTGACCGCGCCGGGCGGGCCGCCGCGGGCCGCCGCGCCGCCGGTCGGTCAGCACGACCGCGACCACGATGCCGGCGATGATGCAGAACGCGTACGCGCGCAACGGCAGCCAGCCGAACAGGTACCAGACGTTCTGGGTGGGGCTCGGGATCATGCCCCGAACGTACGACCTACGCGGCCCCGCCGCGGGCACCTCCCCCTCCGAATGACTCAGGTGCCCGCGGTGGGTGCTCAGTGTGCAAGAGGTGTCTTGCGATACGCAAGAGTAACGTCGTACCAATGGCAGCCGGGACACGTGAGCGGATCATCGACGCCGCGCTCCGGCTGTTCGGCGAGCGAGGGGTCGCCGCCACGCCGGTGACCGCGATCGAGGCGGCCGCCGGGCTGGCCTCGGGCAGCGGCAGCTTCTATCGCCATTTCAAAGACAAGAACGAGCTGCTGCTGGCTGTGATCGAGCGGGAAATGGCGCGGGTGAAGAAAAACCTGCCGCAGCTCGCCGACCTGCCGCGCGGCGACGATCGCTCGGCCGCGCCACTGGCCGCGCAGTTGATGAGCGACCTGGACTTTCTGGCCGACCTGCGGCCGATGATGGCCATCCTGATGTGGGAGCGGGGACATCCCAGCGAGCTGTCCACCAAGGTCCGCGGCGCGATGGTGGAGCGGGGCGTCGAGCTTGGGGTCGCCGACCTGCTCGTGCAGTCCCGTACCCCGGCCGTCAAGGACGATCTCGAGGCCGCCGCGACCGTGATGATGTATGCGATGGTCGGCTATTTTCTCGCCACCGACTTCTTCGGCGCCGCCGCGGGCGGCGTCAGCGCCGAACGTTTCACCACCACGCTGGCACGGCTGATGGTCGACCCGGCGGACATCGGGCACAGCCCACCCCGTGACGTTTGACATGGGCGCGGCGAAGGCCGCGGTCGTACGGTCCAATCATGAGAAATCGAAACGCCATTCGCGCACTGGCTGGCCTGGCGGTCGCGGCACTCGCTTTCACCTGCTCGACGATCCCGGCATCCGGGGCGGCAGCACCAAAAACCGTTGGCCACCAATCCCTGAACCTGGATTTCGGCGACTTCACCGCCAAAGCCGAGCTCGACTATCCCACCTGGCGAAAGAACGCGCCGGTGGTCGTACTCATCCCCGGGTCCAGCCCGGAAGACCTGAACGCCGACATTCCGGCCGGCCCGGACGGCAAACAGCTGTCACATATCTTCCTTGACCTGGCGAATTCGCTGACTGCCCGCGGATTCGCGGTTATGCGCTATAACAAGCACTACGTGACGAGCATGACGCAGGTCGATTACCAGAGCTACTACACCAAACTCACTCTGCAGGGCATGCTGAAGGACGCCGGAACCGTACTCACCGCGGCGCAGAACAATCCGCACGTCGACCGGCATCGGGTCTTCCTTTACGGCTGGAGCGAGGGAAGCACGGTCGCCGCGGCACTGGCGGCCGCACATCCCGAGCTGACTGGCATCGCGTTCCAGGGACCAGTTACCCAGTCGTGGCCGAGCCTTTTCCAGTGGCAGTACGAAATGGTCGGCGTCCCGTATCTTCGCCAATTCGCGGTGAACGGCGGCGTCGGGTCGGACGAACTGAAGAAGGCGTCCGCCGGCAGCGGCGGTCTGGTCGCCAAGGAGATCATCCAACTGCTCGCGCCGCAGTCCTATACCGGCGGATTTCAGCATCGACCCGGCACTGGATCCCAACCACGACGGCCGGATCGACATCGACAACGAGCTGCTGCCTGCCATTCCGGGCCTGATCGCGAAGCTCGTCACCGGCCCCCTGCACATTTACGCGCCCGGCGAGGCGCTGCCCGATGTCAGCCAGGTCGCGCCGAAACTGCGGATGCCGATCCTGGTGCTGCAGGGCGGCAACGACGCGAACGTACCGGCTTCGGGCGCGGCGACCCTGAACCGGAACCTGCACCGCGACCACGTGGTCAGGATCTATCCCGGTCTTGGGCACACCCTCGGCCGGACGGCGACCCAGATCGGCGACAACTTCCAGCCGATGACCGCCCCCAACCGCAGGCAGATCTCGCCCTCTGGCTGCTCCTGCACAGCTAAGCCTCACTATCGAGAGTCGTCACGGCGGCTCGGCTCGCCGCCGCGACTGGGCTCGCTGGCGCGGCGTTTGCCACAGGAATCACGTCACTCGACGCCCAAAGACACAATGTGAGTGCCACTCGGCGAGTGGCACTACTTTCCGCGTCACTCGCCGAACCCGACCCGGACCTCAGTGCCTACCCCACGGCACCAGCAACTCCGACAAACCAGGTGCGGCGCGAAACTGTCGTACCCACCCTGTTTTCTTACCCCCACCCAGTGAACGGGGCGGGGGGTGGGTCAGAGGCGACGGCCAAATTTTCGAAAGACATCGGTCCTCAAACCCACCCCCCACCCGTCACTGGGTGGGGGGCAAATCTGCCGGAGGGGTACGACAGTTTCGCGCCGCACTGGCTTTTCTGATCAGGTGGTCAGGGCGGTTTGGACGAGGTTGGCGTAGCCGACCTGGCCGTCGCGGTTGGGGTGGTAGGACTCGGTGATCGGGTCCGACAGGCCGTTGAGCCACTCGGCGGAGTCACAGATCTCGTGGCCGGTGAAAGCGGACCGCGGATCGACATAGCCGAAACCGTGGGCGCTGGCGCGACCGCTGGTTGTGGCGGCGAGCAGGTGCTGGTGTCGTTCAGCCGGGACATTTCGTCCGGGCTGATCCGGGCGCCCGCGTTGCACTGCTGGCCGTTGAAAAGTCGCGGGTAGCCAACCACCACGACCTTCGCGTTCGGGGCCAGCGTGTGGATCTTGGTGTAGAGACCGTCGAGCACTCCCGGCAGCGTGTTGCGGATGTACGTCTGCGCCTTGTCGATGTCGCCGCCGCACGTGTACGGCCACGGCTTCGCGCATTGGGTGATCACACTGGAAAAGCCGGCGTCGTTTCCACCGACGGTCACTGTCACGTCGGCGGTGCTGGCCGACAGGCTGCCCAGCTGGTTGAGCACGTCCGGGACCCGCGCGCCCGAACAGGCGGCGAACGTCAGCGTCAGACCGAGGCGCTGCGCGTCCAGGACGGGATAGGCGTAATTCGACCGTTTGCAACTGGTGTTGTCGTACGTGTACGACCGCGTACCGACCCCTGAGCTGTAGGAATCTCCCAGTGCCGTATAGGCGGCCCCGGCGGCATGTGCGGCGCCGCTTCCCGTCATCACGCAGGCGATCGCGAGACCGCCCACCGTCATTACCCGCGCCAACCGCTGCCCGAACCGACTCATGGCGAGCTCCCTGGTCGTGGAGAGGATGCCGCACAATGATGAGGTGTAAGTGAGGTGCGACACAAGACCCAATTCGGAAAATTATCTCCAAACGGGTCGGCATCCATCGCCAAAGTATGGGAGTTACACATACAAACGGCCTACAAGGCGGCCGGAATTCGTACGGCTGAAAGACTGGCTTACCGCAGTCGGGCCCGGTCGATGATCGCGGCGGTGTCCAGCCGAGACGGCAGGGTGCCGAAAGCGACCCCCCAGTCATCGGCCAACCGAGAGGCGCAGAAAGCGTCGGCGACGGCCGGATTGCCGGTGCGTACGAGCAACGAGCCCTGCAGCACCAGCGCCATCCGCTCGACTATCCGGCGGGTCCGGTATTCCAGGTCTTCGAGGTCGGACAGTTCCTTGTGCAAATGGGCGATCGCGCTGTCCAGCCGGGCGTCGACGCCGGCCGCGAGGTCCACCTCGGCGAAGAAGGCCTCCACCGACTCCGGCTGTTTTGCCATTGCCCGCAACGAATCCAGCGCCGCCACGTTCCCGGAGCCCTCCCAGATCGAGGACAGCGGCGCCTCCCGATAGAGCCGCGGCATGCCCGATTCCTCGACATATCCGTTGCCGCCAAAGCATTCCAGCGCCTCGGCCGCATGCGCCGGAGCGCGTTTGCACACCCAGTATTTGCTGACCGCGAGCCCCAACCGGCGGAACATCTCCTCCTGCCGGTCGCCGCGGGCCGCCCGGTCGGTGGCGCCAGCGAGCCGCATCGCGACCACGGTGGCCGCCTCGGATTCCACCGCGAGATCGGCCAGCACATTGGTCATCAGCGGCTGATCGACCAGCAGGGCACCAAAAGCACGCCGGTGGCAGGTGTGGTGCACGGCGTGCACCAGGCCCGCGCGCATTCCGGCGGCGCTGCCCAACACGCAGTCCAGCCGGGTGTTGTTGACCATCGCGATGATCGTCCTTACGCCCTGGCCTTCTTCGCCCAGCTGCCAGCCAACGGCATTGTCATACTCGATTTCGGCCGACGCGTTGGACTTGTTGCCAAGCTTGTCTTTCAAGCGCTGCAAGCGAATCGGGTTCCGGGTCCCGTCCGGCAGCACCCGCGGCAACAGGAAACAGGAAAGGCCGCCGGGTGCCTGCGCGAGGGTCAGAAACAGGTCTGACATCGGCGCGGACGTGAACCACTTGTGGCCGACGAGGGTGTACGTGCCGTCCGCATTCGGCGTGGCGGCGGTGGTGTTCGCGCGTACGTCCGAACCGCCCTGTTTCTCGGTCATGGACATGCCGGCGATCAGGCCGCGTTTTTCGGTGGGTACGCGCAAACCGAAGTCGTAGCTTCGCGCGGCCAGCAGCACCTCGTACTGCTCGGCCAGCCGCTGGTTCGCCCGCAAAGCCGGAATCGCCGCGTACGTCATGGAAATCGGGCAGCTGTGACCCGCCTCGACCTGTCCCCAGACCAGGAATTTCGCTGCCCTGGCCACATGTTCGCCCGGCCGGTCCGACCGCCACGGCGCCGCGTGCAGGCCGTGCTGGACCGCGACGGTCATCAGGTCATGCCAGTGCGGGTGGAATTCGACCTCGTCGATCCGGTTCCCGAACCGGTCGTGTGTCTTCAAGATCGGTGGGTTCGCGTTGACCAGCCGCCCCCATTCGCGAGCTTCCTCGCCGCCGGCCCGTTCACCCAGCTCGTGCAGCTCCGGCTCGACCCATCCGGCGCCCTGCTGGCGGACGCTTTCCAGCAGCGCCGGATCCGCGGCCACGTCGTAGCCGTCGATCGGCGGCACCTGGTTAGTGACCTCGTGTGTCGTCGACATCGGAGCCTCCCAAAGCACGAATGGCGAAAGTGACCAGACTCGGTATCACGTCCGGATGCGGATTTCCGTCCGCGAGCGGCCCGACCAACACCTCACCCACCCACCGCGCCGATCAACGCGGCCGCGGTGGTTTCCGGATCTTGCGGGGGAAGGGCGCCCGAGTGCACTCCCCTGGCTATTTGTTTGGCGGCTTGGCCGCGGAAAGTACGCCGAAAGGCCAGCCGCTCGGTCTCCACCGCCGGGTCCACCGGCTCGGCCAGCAGCGCGTACGCCAGCCGCGGCGATTTCAGTGCCCGGCCAGCGAAAGTCTCGACAAAGGCGACGATCCGTTCGGTCGCGGTGCCCGGCACCGCCATCGCCTCGTCGATCGCTCGTACCTCCCGGCCAACCGCGGTCCGGAACAACTCGACCGCGAGCTCCGCCTTGGACGGGAAGTGCTTGTAAACCGTGCCGGTCGCGATCCCGGCGCGGGCCGCCACCGCCGCCATCGAGCAGCCCGGGTAGCCATGCTCGGCGAGGATCGCCAGCGCGGCATCCACGATCGCGACCCGCTGGCTGTCCAGACGGGCCTGCACCTGGGGCGTACGGCGGTACGCGCAAGAAGTGAAGCACTGATTCACTTCTTCACGCAAGCCCTACCCGGGAACCGGCCGGTCAGGCAAGATCGAGGCCATGCAATGGCGACACATCCTGGGCTTCGCCCTCGCCGTCCTGCCCATCTGCCTGACGCCGGGCGCCAGCTTCAGCCTGGTGACCCAGCGAGTGTCCACTGGCCGGCGGCAGGACGGCCTGATGGTCACTTTCGGTACGGTGACTGGCCTTTTCGTGCACGCGACGCTCGCCGCGGCTGGTCTGTCCACGCTGGTCATGCGTTCGTCGGAGGCCTTCACGGTGGTCAAGATCGGCGGCGCCGGCTACCTGGTGGGGCTCGGCTGCTGGACCCTCTGGTCGACCCGCCGCCGCAAGAGCGCGGCAAGCCACCCCGCCACGCCCAAGCGCAGCCGACTGCCGTGGAGCGGCCACCACCCGTACGTACAAGGGCTGCTCAGCAATGTCCTCAACCCGAAGGCGGCCTCGGTCTACCTGACCCTCGTCCCACAGTTCCTCAACCCGCAGCGGCCGATCGCCGTCCAGATCGCGTTGCTGGCGCTGGCCCACGCGGCGGTGGTGATCGGCTGGCTGACCGGCTGGACTTTCGTGGTGTCCGCGGCCAAACGGGTGCTGACCGCCTCCTGGTTCAAGACCGGCATGACCCGGGTGACGGCCACCGTCCTCATCGCTCTCGGCGTCCGCGCCGCCGTCACCGATTAGGAGCAGAGATGCTGGAAATGCGTACTGTCTGCGAACGTTGCGAAGCCGCCCTCACACCGGACGGACCGGCGCGGATCTGCAGTTATGAATGCACCTTCTGCGTGCCGTGCACGACCGCGATGCGCGATCGCTGCCCCAACTGCGGCGGCGAACTGCTGTCTCGACCTCGCCGCACCACGCCGGTGGATTCATAAGGATTCGGCCGGTACGGGTCGAAACTGGCTCGGGTACGCCGCGAACCGGCAAGATTGCCGCGAGCGACCCACCTCCTGGACAGGAGCCACGCATGGCGAACACTGTCGAATCCCCGGAAACCGCGGCGCCGGCTGGGCTCAAACGGGCCCTGTCGAGCCGACAGATCGCGATGATGGCCATCGGATCGGCCATCGGCACTGGCCTGTTCCTGGGGTCCGGTCTCGCGATCTCGTTCGCGGGTCCGGCGGTCATCGTGGCGTACGTGATCGGCGCGGTCGTCGCGTTGGCGGTGGCGTACGCGCTGGCCGAGATGACCGTCGCGCACCCGGAGGCGGCCGGTTTCGGGGCGATCGCGGCGCGATATCTGGGCGCCGGCGCCGGTTTCGTCCAACGCTGGATTTACTGGACCGCCGTGGTGGTGAACATCGGCGCGGAAGTCGTCGCGGCCGGAATCTACGTACGGTTCTGGTGGCCTGGCGTGCCACTGTGGGTGCCGGCAGTCGGATTTTCGGTGCTGATGCTGGTGGTCAACGTGTTGTCGGTCCGGTTCTTCGGCGAGTTCGAGTTCTGGTTCGCGATGATCAAGGTCGTCGTCACGATCGTGCTTTTCGTGCTGATAGGCGTGGTCGCGATCGTCACCGGCCTGCCCGGTCACCCGGCCTCCGGGCTGCGTGCGGTCACCGCGTACGGCGGCTTCACCCCCAACGGCCTCGGCGGCATCTGGCTCGCGCTGACCGTGGTCACCTTCAGCTATCTGGGCACCGAGGCCGTCGCGGTGGCGGCCGGCGAGTCGAAGAACCCGCGCAAGGACGTGCCGCGCGCGGCCCGCTCGATGGTCCTGCGGCTGGGCCTTTTCTACATTCTCGCGATTGCCGTCGTCATCGCGATCGTCCCGTGGACCCAGACCGCGAAAGCCAACGGTGTCAGCGAAAGTCCGTTCGTTCAGCTGTTCACCACGGCCGGCGTGCCGGCCGCGGCCGTCATCATGAACTTTGTCGTACTCACCGCCGCGCTGTCGGCGATGAACAGCAATTTGTACGTGGGCTCGCGGATGGTGCATTCGCTCGCACTGGACGGCATGGCGCCGCGGCTGGCCGGGGTCAGCTCCCGAGGCGTACCAGTGCGCTCCCTCGGCCTGTCCGCGGTCGGGCTGGCACTCGCGATCGGCATCTCACTGATCTCCCCGGACAACGCGTTCGCCGCCCTGGTCGGGCTGGCGCTTTTCGGCGCACTGGTGACGTGGCTGCTGATTTTCGCCACCCTGCTGGCATTTCGCCGCCGCCGGGCCGCCGAAGGTCAACCGCCTTCGCTCGTACGACTGCGTGGCGGTCCGGTCCCGGTCGTGTTGGCGATGATCTTCCTGGTGTCGGTCATCGTGACCACCGCTTTCACCCCGCAGTTCTGGATCGTGCTGCCGGCCGGCGTGCCCTTCCTCGTCGCCCTCTGCCTCGCCTATCTCGTCGTACGCACCATCCGCCGCTCCCGCGCGAAGACCCAGTCGGCCCGCTGACCCGCCTATTCTCTCGCCGATGTATCCGCACGTGTCGACAAGGTCTTGGAAGAGAAGGGATTCGGCCGCTGAACCGCACGATCCGCGGGTTAGCCTTGGGTGGATGACCACCGAGACCGCGAAATCCGCTGCCCGACCGGCTGTCCGCCGGCCGGACGTGCCGCGGTTCGCACTGGGTGCGGCGCTGGTGCTCGGCGCGCTGGTGGCGACCCTGGTGGCGACGACGGTCACGCTGGCGAAACCGGTGCCGGGACTGCAATTGCCGAGCGCGGCGATCGAGTACGGGATCGCGCTTGCCCGCGCGTTGCTGGACATCAGTGCGGTCGCCACGGTTGGCCTGAGTGTGCTGCCCAAGCTGTTCCCGGTGGAGCGGCTGGCGGCCGCCGAGGCGATGTTGGTCCGGATCCGGCCGGTGGCGGTGTTCACCGCCGCGACCTGGGCATTCAGCGCACTGATGGCACTGGTCCTGCAGGCCGGCGAGCTGTCCCCCGGCACCCCGATCACGCTCGCCGCGGTGGTGGACTACGTACGCCACATCGGTGCTGGTCAGGGCCTGCTTTTCACGGCTGGCTTCGCGCTCGCGTACGTGGTGTTCGGGGCGCTCGCGATTCGCTTCGGTGAGGCCGTGCCGGCCGAGCTGCGGGCCGGGATCGCGCTGTTCGGGCTGCTGCCGCTGCCGGTCACCGGCCACGCCTCAGCCTCGCGGCTGCACGACCTGACCATGGTGTCGATGGAGCTGCACGTCGTCGGTGCCAGCCTGTGGACGGGCGGCCTGCTGGCGACCGTGGCAGTGCTGGCCCGTCGGGCCGACCTGCTCGCCGACGCGCTGCCGCGGTTCTCCAAACTCGCCACCCTGTGCCTTGCCGTGGTGGCCGTGACCGGGGTTCTCAACGCGCTCGCCGAGCTGGCGTTCACTCCCGGGGTGGCGTTGCCCGGCTCGCTTTTCACCACCGGCTATGGCCAGCTCGTGCTGGCCAAAATCGTCTTCGTGCTGATCCTCGCTGCCACCGGCGGCGCCATCCGCTACCGGTTGTTGGGCCCGATCGGCCGCGGCGAACGCACCGCGCTGGTCGGCTGGGTGACGCTGGAGTTGCTGGTGATGGGCCTCGCCTACGGCGTCGCCGTGGTCCTGATCCGCGCGCCCGTCATCAGCTGACCTCACCCACCCTCCACCGCCGGGGGCTACACTTCTCCATAGTCGATGCTATTTTCGAGATGGCGAAGGTTGGGCGGATGCGGATTCCGGCGGGTGGGCTGCGGGCGGCACTGACCGGGGGCAACACGATCGGCGCGGCCGTACGGGAGAAGGAGCCACGCACGGACGGCTATCGGCACCTCGACACGCCCGCGCTGATCGCGTATTTGACCGACCTGGGCGCCAACGCCTATCTGTACGGGATTTGGGACTCGCCAACGGATTGGGACGACCTGCGACGGGAATTCGCGCCGGCAGCTGCCGAAGCCGGCATCGACGTGTGGCCTTATTTGGTGCCACCGTCCGAAACTCGGCAGGACGGCCGCGCGTCCCGGCCGTACATGACCGATTTCGTGGCCTGGGCACAGGCGATCGCCGAGTTGTCGGTGAAAGTCCCGAGCGTGACCGCGTGGGCCATCGACGACTTCCAGTTCGCCGAGAACGCGAAGCTGTTCACCGACTCGTACATGACCGAGATCGTGGCAGCACAACGGGAAATCAACCCGGAGCTGGGCTTTTACACGTGTGCGTACTATGACGCGGCGACCAGCGACGAGTTTCTCGACCAGTACGGGCCATACATCGACGGCATCATCTATCCGTTTTTGGACGGCCACCGACAGAACACTCACGTGTCGAGCACCGCGACACAGTGCTTGGACGCCATTCTCGCGAAAACCGAGCCACGCGGTATCTCCCTCCTGCAACTCGTCTATGCCGGTCGCTTCCTCGACGCGCCGATCCCGCTCACCGAGCAATATGTCACCGAAAGCGTGGCCACCGGCCTGAAATATGCCGCCGACGGGCGGATCGCCGGCGTCATCGCGTACGGGCTGCAGTGGGACAACGCGCCGACGCCGAGCAGCGATCGCAACGCCATGTACGGCGACGGGCGGCTCAGCCTGGTGGTGCCGGCGGTCCGAGTCGGTGCCGGAAACTATGGCCAGGCCTCGACAGTCGTACGAGTGCAGGCCGACGCGCCCCGGCACGAGCTGTCCTTCTGGCATCACCGGGCCTTCACCTGCCGCTTCCCGTCTCGCGGCGACTACGCGATGGAAGTGTTGATCGACAACGAAACCGTCTGGGAATCGGATGTTCTGGACCACCCGTGGCTGCTCTGGATCCAGGGCGAAGGACTACAGGGGCCGGTGGACGTCACTCGTTGGCTGCGCGGGAAGACCACCGCGACGCTGACTTTCCGGCTTCGCGCGTACGCGGACACCGAGCCGGCGAACCTCAATGTCGGCATCGACCACCTGGAAAGCCTCGGTTTCAGCATCGACAATCCCGATTTCACCGGACCGGATGGCTGGACGACCACCGCGACCGGCACAATCCCGCCGCCGGCGGTGGAAGTCTTCGCCCCGGACCGCCCAGCCGCGCATCCTCGCCGCCGTACGAGAGCAGTTCCGCTGACGGCGACCGCGTAAGTTGGTCGGCATGACAGACACGTCCCGGACGCGGCACAGTTACGATCTGGTCGCCGAAAGTTATGCCGCCGAGCTCAGCGACGAGTTGCGGGGCAAACCGCTGGACCGTGCGTTGTTGAGCGTTGTGGCCGAAATTTCCGGGGACGGGCTGGTCGCCGACCTCGGGTGCGGGCCCGGACACGTCGCGGCCCATCTCGCCGCGAATGGCGTACGAACCGTGGGATTGGACCTGTCGCCGCGAATGTGCGCCACCGCGGCCCGAGCCACCGCGCTGCCGTTCTGCGCGGCCGACATGACCGCGCTCCCGCTGCGGGACAACACGCTCGCTGGAATCGTCTGTGTATATTCGGTCATTCACCTGGATGCCACTGAGCGTGCGCAGGCGTACGCCGAATTCGCCCGGGTGCTACGGCCCGGCGGCGTCGCCCTGATCGCATTCCACACCGACGACGCCGAGCGAGCGGCCGGCGACTCCATCATCCTCACTGAATGGTGGGACCAAGACGTCGAACTGACCTTCCGGTATTTGGACCCGGCCGCGGAAACCTGTGCTCTTTCCGCGGCCGGGCTGGAAATCACCGCCCGGCTGGACCGCGAGCCACATCCCGGCGCCGAACATCCCAGTCGGCGGTCGTATCTGCTCGTACGTGCCTCGAGCCACTGAGCAGTTTGTGGTTCTGAGGGCTCGGTTGCGCGCGTTGCGGCCAAAATTGGATGAGCCGCGGTGGCGACCGGCAATGGGTGCCGAAGCGACTTCCCCGCATCGTCAAGGCGCTCTTCCGTAATCCTGCGGTACGTCTCATGTCTCTTACCAAGGCGGGGGTGTTGTAGTGGACTTTTCCTGAGGTGACCTGTTGGCTTGCGGTATAGCTGGCGAGAGGTTGAGTCGGAAGCAGTTGCGGAGTCTGCGGGTTGAGGCTTTGCGGATGTTTGAGGCGGGTATCGATCCGGAGACTGTTCCGGAGACTGTTCAGGTGGCGCTGGGTGCTGGCCGCTCGACGGTCTATAGGTGGCTTGCGATCTATCGGTACGGTGGCGGTCCGGACGTGTTGTTGAATGTGAAGTCGTCTCCTGGCGGTCCGTCGAGGTTGCCGGCGACGGCGATCGCGAAGTTGTACGGTTTGATCACTGGTCATGATCGGCGTCAGCTGCATTTCGAGTTCGCGTTGTGGACCAGGGATATGGTCGCGGACTTGATCAAGCGGGAGTTCGGTGTCCAGTTGGCGACCACGACGGTCGGGCGGTTGCTGCGGACGATGGGTCTGTCCCCGCAGCGACCATTGCGGCGAGCCCACGAGCAGAATCCGGAAGCTGTTGCGCGGTGGAAGGATGAGGAATATCCGGCTATTGTCGCGGCCGCGGAGAAGGTCGGTGCAGTGGTGTATTTCGGTGACGAGGCGTCGATCAGGTCTGATTTTCACAGTGGCACCACGTGGGCTCCGATCGGCCAGGCCCTAGTGTTTATCTAAGACTGGCAACCGCGAGTCGATCGGGATGATCTCCGCGATCACCGCTGGCGGGTCGTTGAAGTTCAGCACTTTTTCACCGGCGGCCTCAACTCCGAGGTGTTCATCGAGTTCTTGACCAACCTCGTCCGTGGGTCCCGCCGTCCAGTGTTCCTCATCCTTGATCGACACAGTGCACACATCTCGAAGATGACCACCGAGTACGTGAACTCAACCAACGGGAAGCTTCGCCTGTTCTTCCTCCCGTCCTACTCACCGGAACTCAACCCGGACGAGTGGGTCTGGAAGAACGTCAAACACGATCAGGTCGACAATGCCGGCGTGCTCAACGTCGACCAGCTGTTCAGCGCGGCCACGGACGCCCTGACCCGACTCCAGCAACTTCTCCGCATCGTCAAGGCATTCTTCCGCGACCTGTGTCTGCGATACATCTCAAATGTCTCTTAGCTCATTGCCGGCTTGGGTAGCCAGTCGGTGGCAGAGTTGTCGGCCGCCGGGCGGCGTGGTGGTGCCCGGCGGCCGGGTGGATTTTTCTATGCAGCGAGCTGATTAATCCCGCGGATGGGTCTTCGTTCGCGGTCAACGTACGCTGGCGGCAGGAATTCAACAATTCCATCAACAATGCGTACGTCCCAACCACCGTGATGGACGAGCCGATGACACCTGTCGCAAAGGAGCACGCAATTTTCAAGACAAGTAGCCCCACCATCAGCCCAGTGACAAATATGATGCCCCCTCGTCCAACGAGGTGGTCGCCCGCATCTGGCGCAGCCTTCGTCTCGCGCTATCAAGGCTTTGCGTAGGGCCGGTGTGATGAGTCGTTCGTTGCGTCCAACATCAAGGGGCACACTGTCGCTGCCCAGCACCATCGGGATAATGTCCGCGTCACAAGCAAGCCGGCGGACGCCCTCTGGGGAAATCGGTGCGCCACTGTACGGATAAGCGACACCGAGCCGGTCCCGCAGCATGTCCCAAGTCATCGTAATAGTCAGATGCGGCCGCTCAGCACCCTGAATCGGGAGTTTCCCGGAGTCCGCGATCAGATTCAGGGCCTCCGCGAGCGCGTACCCGTTGCGCTCAGACACTGACCGCTGATCAGGGGTGCCATTCTCAGCCGGGCGAGGTTTGGCCAGTGGGCTCAGAATCTCACTGAACAAAGTGCCGGTTTCACTGTCGAAGGAGCCACTGAAGTTCAGGCGTCCGTCTGTTCCGGTGTGGAGGGATAGTTCGCGGCGTGGTTTCTCGTTTTCGTGTTCGGAGGGCGCCGGTCCGTCGGGATCCAGGTGGTCGTGGATGCGTCGCCCTACTTTGGCTAGGCCGGGTGCGGTGTACCGTTTCGCGTGTTCCACCAGGGACGCTTCGGCTTCCTCACGGTCCTTGATGGTCACCCTGGCCGGGAGCCTGTTCACGACCCCAACGATTGTGTCGATTTGGGAGTCGGCGAGTTCCCCGCGGCGCATGGCTTGGCTGGTGATGCTGAGTGTGGGGGCGAGGGTTTCGCCGGTGAGGGCTTGGCTGGGGCACAGGTTCAGGGCTCGTTTGTAGCGTCGGGACGCCTCTGTGGGGGACAGTCGCAGGAGGTCTTGCAGCATTCCCAGGGTGTTGCGGTGCCCGAGCGTCTTGCCGACGTTTCCTCGGTGGATCGCCGCGACAATGTCCAGCACCTCGACCTGCAGCAGCCGGACCGCTTTTTTTTTCTTTCTCCTGCAGCAGCTCACCGAGCTCGTCCGGGTCACACCTCCAGAGTTCTGGAGAGGTGGTGTCATCGCCGGCAGCCATGACATTAATACTACCGCCGGCACCGACATTTTGGTCGCGTACGGGTAATCAGGAAATGGATACTTTCACAATAATCCCAACGAAACATAGAGCGCGCGCGTTCAACTCTTGCGAGCGGTAGGCCCGCTCCGTTGTTGAAGGTGAAGTCTTCGCCTGGTGACCCATCGAACTTGCCGGCCAGGCGATAGCGAGATCGTACGGTTTGATCACCGGTCGCGATCCGCGGCAGCTGCACTTCGAGTTCGCCTTGTGGACCAGGGATATGGTCGCGGAGTCGATCGGTGCGTGAGTTCGGTGTCCAGTTGGCTCACCACCGCCACCAACGCCCTCACTCGACTCCGACGACTTCCCCGCATCGTCAAGGCGCTCTTCCGCGATCCATGCCTGCGGTACATCGCAAATGTCTCTTAACTCACTACGGGCTTGGTAAGACATGGTTGGTCGGGGAGCTCTCAACTCCCCCACCAGAGCCTGAATCTCCTCCACTGAAGGAAAAGACTCCTGCGCGCCAGCCCGCCGGACCGCCAGCGAGCCGGCTGCCGCTCCCCAGCGGGCGGCATCGCGGAGGTTGTCGCCGACGGTCAGCCGGGCCGCGAGGACGCCCACGAAAGCGTCCCCGGCACCGGTGGTGTCCACGGCCTGCGCGGGAAAAACAGGCAGCTCCTCGGTGCCATCGGCATCGGTCAACACCGCGCCGGCCGCGCCGAGCGTGGTGATCACCGCGCCGACTCCCCTGTCCAGCAGGTCGCGGTGTGCTGCCGCGACTCCAGAAGCCGCGCTGACCACCGCGAGTTCGTGTTCATTGACAACCAAAACATCACACCTCGCGAGAAGCGCATCTGGCAGCGGTTGAGCCGGGGCAGCGTTCACCACGAAAGTGCCCGTACATGCTTCGGCGACCCGCTCCACGACAGCCAGTGGGATTTCCAGCTGGCAGAGTGTGACGCCGCCGGAAGCCAGCGGCTGCTCGTCGTCCCAAAAGGCGTTCGCTCCTGGCACTACGATGATGGAATTGTCCTGCGGTGTAACGGTAATCCACGCACTGCCCGTCGCCGCGTCCGCGATCGTACGCACGCCGGAAATGTCGACGCCACGCGAGCTGAGCCGGCTTTTGGCCAACTCGCCGTCGCTGTCCGCACCGACCCGCCCGAGCATCCGAACCCGCGCACCGGCGAGATGGGCGGCCACCGCCTGGTTCGCGCCCTTGCCGCCGCCCGATGCTCACCCCCTGGCCGGTGATTGTTTCACCCGGTGCGGGGAAAGCACCGGCTCGTACGACGTGATCGACGTTGATCGAGCCGATGACAACGACCGGCTCAGGCATCAATGTCTCCGGCGATCGCGCCGGTGATCAGCCCGACCAGCTCGTCGCCGCTGGTGGCGTCGATACGGCGGTGCGCGGCCGCACGCCCACGCCGCAGCACCCACGCGCTGTCCGCGACCCGCATCACCTGCGCCATATCGTGGCTGACCAACAAAACCGTGACCCCGGATTCGCGCAGCCGGCCGATCAACGCCTCCACGGCCGCGGTTTCTCGCACGCCCAGTGCGGCCGTCGGCTCATCCATGATCACCAGGGTGGTCCCCCAGTTGGCCGCCCGCGCGATGGCGATGCTCTGCCGCTGGCCGCCGGACATTCGCCGTACGGTCGTGCGCACGTTCGGTACGTTGACGTCCAGCTCTTGGAGAATCTGCTGGCTCCGGCTGATCATCCGCTTCTTGTCCAGCACCTTGACCGGCGGGATGCCATAGGTGAGCTCACGGTTCAGAAACAGGTTCTGCCAGACCTGCAGGTCCTCGATCAGCCCGAGTTCCTGGTAGACCGTCTCGATGCCCCGTCTTCGCGCGTCGTCGGGTGAATTCAGTCGCAACGGCGCACCGGCGAACAGGATTTCCCCGGAGTCCGGCGGATGCACCCCGGTCAGGCATCGCACCAGCGTTGACTTGCCGGCACCGTTGTCGCCGAGCAGCGCAGTGACCTGTCCTTTGTGGATGGTCAGGTCGACGCCCTGCAACGCTCGTACGGCGTCAAAAGACTTGTGTACGTCCCGGACTTCCAGCAACACCGCGCCGCGCGGAACCTGGTCGGCTCCGGGATCGGTGTGCCGTGCGGCCACCTCAGGCATTTCTGGTTCCCCCACTATTTCTGGAATCGGGACAGGAAGGCGGCGCCGAGCACCACGGCGCCGACCGCGATCGGTTGGTAGTACTGGAAATCCCGATCAGGGTAAACCCGTTGATCAGGCTTTGCAGCAACACCGCGCCGGTCGCCGAGCCGAGCACCGACGCCCGGCCGCCGAACAGGCTGGACCCACCGAGCACCACCGCGGCGATGGAACTCAGCAACAGATTGGTCTGCAGGGACGGATCCGCGCCACCGGTACGGGCGACCAGCAGAACGCCGGCCAGCCCGCAGAAGAGTCCCGATCCGAGGTACGCGTATAACCGCATCCGGGACACCGGGATGCCCGAGCCACGGGCCGCGTCGATATTTCCGCCGGTGGCCAGCAAATGTGTGCCTGTACGAGTGCGGAAAAGCACGAAGCCCACCACCAGTGCCGCGATCAGCGCCACCAGCCAGAACCACCGGATCGGCCCGATACCGCCCAGTGCGAGACCGCGCAGGAATCCCGAGTTGACCGGCACGGTGTTGCCCTGCGTCAACAAAAGCGTCAAACCGCTGACCACGCTGAGCGAGCCCAGCGTGACGATAAAAATCGCTCATGTTCAGCTTGGCGACCAGAATTCCGTTGACCAACCCGATCACGCCGCCACCCACGATCGCGACCAGAATCGCCACCGGCAATGGCCAGCCCTGCGTGACCGCGAATCCCAGCAGGGCCGCGGACCACGGCAGGTTGGCTCCGATCGACAGGTCGATGCCGGCCACCGTGACCACCAACTGCTGCCCCATCGCCAGCACCATCAGGATCGACGCGGACACCAGCAGGTCGCTGATGTTCGAAACCGTAAGGAAATCCGGGGTAGCGATAAAGAAGATCAGGAAGACGATCACCAGCCCGATGGGCGCGGCATAGCGCGCACTGGTGCTGACAACGGCGTTGCGGCGCTGCCGGGAGGACTGCGGCGCCTGCGAAACTGTCGCGGTCATCGGGCTAATTCGCGAGCGGGTTGGTGAACGGCTCGAACGGCTGCGGGAAGCTGCGCAGCGCCCTGCCGACGTTGTCCTTGTCGATCAGCTTGATCGGCGCGACCACCCGGGTCGGGATGGATTTCTTGGCGACCGCCTTGATGCACGCCTGGACGGCGAGCTGGCCTTCCGCGTACGGGTATTGGGTGATGGTCGCCGACAGCGTACCGGCCTGCACGGCCTGCAGCGCGGCCTTGATGCCGTCGACCGAGATAATGGTGATCTGGCTCGACTTTCCGGCGTTCTTCACCGCTTGTGCGGCGCCCAGGCCCATTGTGTCGTTGGCCGCGAAAATCCCCTTGATGTCCGGGTGCGCCTGCAGAATCGCCTCGGTGACCGTCTGAGCCTTGGTCTGGTCATAGTCAGCGGGCTGTTTCGCGACGACCGTGAGCTTTCCACCGGTGGCCGCGGCGAAACCCTTCTCCCGGTTGATGCCGTTCTGTTCACCGGCGATGCCCTGCAGAATCGCCACGTTTCCGCTTCCTACCTTGGACAGCAGCGACTGGCCCGCGAGCGTACCGGCCTGCAGGTTGTCGGAGCCGATGAAAGAGGCGTACGAGACACCAGCGGCTTTGGAGGCACCCGGGTCGATCTGGGTATCCAGATTCAGGATCGGAATGTTTTTTCTGCGCCACCGGAACCAAGGGCGTGATGACGTTGGTCGCGTTCACCGGCACCACCCCGAAACAGGTGTAGTTCTGGCCGGCGAGCGTGGAGATTTTGGCGTTCTCACCGGACGAGTCGGTCTCGTTGTCGCCAGCCTGGACGTTGACTGTGACGCCCTGCTTCTTGCCTTCGGCGATGGCGCCATCTCGCAGCGCGGCCCAATACGGGTTGGTGAAGTCGCGGGTCACGATGGCGATTTTCGCCGCGCCGGACGCGGAACTGCCGGTGCCGCCGCGACCACACGCCGCGGCCGTGGTGGCCAGCGTCAGCGCCAGCACGACCGCTGTCGCGACTCGGATCCGACCAGACTGGAGGTAGCGCATGTGAGCTTCCTTTCCTTCTGCATCAACAAGAACTAAGCGGGTGCGGGTCCGCAGGACGCACGTCGTACGAGACGGCACGCCGGGGTTGCGTCGGCGGCCGGCAGCGGTGCGGCCGCGTCATCGACGAGATGGACCATCGCTCGTACGGCCGCCGTCGCCATTGCGGTGATCGGCTGGGCCACCGCGGTCAGCGGCGGATCGAAGAGGTCGAACCAGGGCGCGTCGTCGAAACCGATCACCGAGATATCGGCCGGGACGCGGTATCGGGCCGCGCGCAGTCCTTTCATCGCACCAATAGTCATCAGTCCGTCCGCACCGAAGATCGCGGTCGGCCGGGATTTGTTGGCCAGCAGCTGTTCCATCGCGCGTTCGCCGCTGTCCTGCCGAAAATCCCCTTCGACCACGCTGATGTCGCGGGTCGCTACCCCCCCCGCGCGCGGTCAGCGACTGGATCATCAGCTCGGTACGCTCGACGCCGACCCGAGTCGTCATCGGCGGCGCGATAATGCCGACCCGGCGATGCCCGAAACCGGTCAGCAGTTCCGCCGCTTCCGACAGCGCCTTGGACGCTCCACTTCGGACCACCGGAGAGCCGGCGAGATGGCGCGCCGCCGCGGTCCGGCCGCGGACCTCGACCGGGCGGTCCAGGAAAACCAGTCGCGCCTTGGCTTTCCCAGCCGCCAGCAGACCCTCGGTCATCGCCGCCGCCGGCACCAGAATGACGCCGTCCACCCGGCTGCCGGCGAGCAGATTCCGTAGGTATTCGTCCTGGACACCGGCGTCCTCGTCGGAATTGCAGAGGACGGTGGAAAATCCCTCGGCCGCCGCCGCCCGTTGGATCTCACCGGCCAGCTCGGCGAAGAACGGGTTCGCCACGTCGCTGATCACCAGGCCGAGTGAGCCAGTCACCTCCGTACGCAACGCCCGCGCGCCGGCGTGCGGGCGGTAGCCCATCTGCTCCGCCACCGCCCGAATCCGGTCCCGGGTCTCGGCCGGAATACGGGGATTTCCAGACAGCGCGAGCGAAACCGCGGCGATCGACACGCCCGCGGCCTGCGCCACGTCACGCATCCGTACGGCCATCCCGGGCGCCTCCTCGGTCTAGTTAAACGATTAAACAGTGCTACCGCGTCAGTTGGGAAGAGGTGCGGCAACTTAATCGAGCAAGTAGGCGAGAGCTAGCGACGCGAGCTGTCTCGGATGTTGAGCGTGGTCGGCAGCGTGATGACGGTGAACCGCTCGTCCGGGTTTTCCAGCCGCTTCAGCAACAACTGCGCGGCCGTACGCCCGACTTCGTACGTCGGCTGGGCCACTGTGGACAGTGACGGCCGAACCAGCTCGGCCCACGGCAGTTCGTCGAAGCCGACCACGCCGACCGGATCCGGAATGCCGAGGCCGCGCTCAGCCAGGGTTTCCAGCGCGCCAACCGTCATCAGGTTGTTGGTGGCGAAGACCGCGTCCGGGCGGGCACCGGAATCCAGCAGGTCGGCCATCGCCTCCCGGCCGCCGGTCTCCCGGAAGTCCGAATATCGTACGAGGTTGGTGTCGAAGGTACGGCCGGCGTCCCGCAGTGCCTGCCGGTAGCCACGCAGCCGGGAGGTCGCCGTGCTGACCTTGCGCGGGCCGGTGATGCACGCGATCCGGGAATACCCCTGCTCGATCAGATGCGCGGTGGCGGCCTGCGCGCCGCGCTCGTTGTCCACCAGCACGGCGTCGGTTTCGACTTCCTGGACTTCGCGGTCGATCGTCACCACCGCGCGGCTGCCCTCCACGAGCTGTGCCATGTTGTCCGGGCGACTGCTCGGCGAAATGATGACGCCGGCGATTTGCTGGGCCAGCACGGCGGTGATGTAACTGGCTTCCTTGTCCGGGTTTTCGTCGCTGTTGCACAGCAAAACCGAATACCCGGCCTGCTGCCCGACATCCTCGACGCCGCGTACGAGCGACGTGAAGAACGGGTTGTTCACGTCCGAGATGATGACGGCCCACAGGTTGGTCTGGCTCTTGCGCAGGTTCCTCGCGAGGATGTTCGGCGAGTAGCCGAGCTCGGTCGCGGCCGCCCGCACCCGGCCGGCGAGGGTTTCATCGACCGTACGATGCCCATTCAGCACCCGCGAAACCGTCGCCGCGGAAACGCCCGCGTGCCGCGCCACATCGTGGATTGTCGTCATCGGCCCACCCTCCCGCTCACGCCTCACCCGCGGTGCTGGCCGTCACTGGAAACCACCGCCGTCTCTCCGGCGGCGCTTAGTCTAGACGATCACCTCGGAAACGCTCGGTAAGCGAGGTCAGTCGTCGACGAGGTCGGCCACCGGGCCGTTGGACAGCAGCGCCGAGATGGCCGCGGTGGCTGGGATGCCGTCCACCGCACCGGGAATCGTGGTGGACAACCCCCCCCGCCGCGTTGGCGTAGCGAGCGGCATCGACCAGCGAGTCACCGGCCGCGAGGCGGGCCGCGAGGGCGCCACAGAAGGCGTCGCCGGCACCCACCGTGTCGATGGTGTCGACCCGGTGCGCCGGCAACCAGACGGGCTCGCCGCCGTCCACGACGATCGACCCACGCTCACCGAGGGTGAGGACACAGCCGCGACGGGCGAACTTCGCGGCCAGCGCGACCGCCACCTCGGCGGCCGCGTCGCCATCGCACGTACGACCGGTCAACTGCTCCGCCTCGATCGCGTTCGGCACCAGGATGTCCGCGTACGCGACCAGGTCCGGCGGCAGCGTGGGACGCATCGGCGCCGGGTTCAGGATGGTCGTCGTGCCAGCCGCCGAAGCAATCCGCAAAGCCTCGATCGCGGTTTCCACGGCCAGCTCCAGCTGCACGGTCACCACCCGCGCGGCCGCGATCCGATCGGCCGCGTCGGCGATGTCCGCCGCGGTCAGGGTGGCATTGGCCCGCGGCACGATGACGATCGCGTTGGAGCCGTCCGGCTCGACCACCGGCAGTCCGACGCGCGGTGCCGCTGCCTTCGGCCACCGTCACCCGGCCAGCGTCGATGCCTTCGGCCGCGAGCAGGGCGAGGAACTCCTGTCCGTACCCGTCCGCGCCGAGTCGGCCGACCATCGCCCGTACGAGCGCCGGACCGAGAGGCGGCGACCGCCTGGTTGACGCCCTTGCCGCCGAGGAACTCGGCGAATTCGGTGCCGTGCAACGTCTCTCCGCGGCGCGGCAGCCGGGGCACCCGGACCACCAGGTCCTTCATGAAGCTGCCGACGACACAGACGCCGAACGGGGTCACGCGATTCCTCCTGGGCCCAACAGCCGCTGGCCGAGCGAGCCGCCCGGGTGGAAGGTGGCGAAGTCCTCCTCGGTGAACTCTCGGTGCACCATAAGTGCCACCGCGAGCGCGTCGCCCATCGCAAGCGCCGCGGTGGTCGACGTGGTCGGTGCCAGGTTCAGCGGGTCAGCCTCCCGTATCACGCTCACGTCCAACACATGGCTCGCGAGCCGGTTGAGTGTGCAGTCGTCGCGGCCGGTCATCGCGACCAGCGGGATGCCGCGATCGGCGACCAGCTGGCCGAAGTGGCAGACCTCGGCGGTCTCGCCGGAAGCGGACAGCGCCAACACCACGTCCCCCGGCGTGACCATGCCGGAATCGCCATGCAGGGCTTCGGCCGCGTGTACGAAGAAAGTCGGCGTGCCGGTGCTGGCCAGGGTGGCGGCGATCTTGCGGCCGATGATCCCGGACTTCCCGAGGCCGGTGACCACCACCCGGCCGGCGCTGCCGGCGATCAGCTCGACCACCGCCGCGAACCGGCCGTTCAGCCGCTCTTCGAGCGCGGCCACCGCCGCCGCCTCGGACCGGATCGCCGCCCGCGCGGCCGCCATGCTCGGCGGCACGGCGGGGTCTGCCGGATGTTCCGAGGTTGGCTGCACGGTGCCCGCCTCCAAACTGGGTGAGAAATCGATTGCTCAGACCGTATGGGACGGCTTGGCCAGTGTCAACGCGTTCGACCGGACGGGGGTCCAGTCGTACCCGCCCCAACCGGCGCTGGCCGTACGGTCAAACTAGTGTCATGGGTGACCTCACATCCTTAACTAGGAGGCCCGCATGGCCCGGCCACCCAGCCCGTACGACTTCCTGCCCGAGGTGCCCGCCCTGTCCGTGACCAGCACCGATGTCGCTGACGGCGAGCCGCTCGCGATGCCGCACGTCAGCGGCATCCTGGGCGCCGGCGGGCAGGACCACTCACCGCAGCTGTCCTGGTCCGGCGCCCCGGAGGGCACCAAGAGCTACGCCGTGACCTGCTACGACCCGGACGCGCCGACCGCGAGCGGGTTCTGGCACTGGGCCGTCTTCAACATCCCGGCCTCGGTCACGTCACTGCCGACCGACGCGAGTCTCCCCGATGGGGCCGTCACTCTCGGCAACGATGCCGGCTTGCCGCGCTACATCGGTGCCGGCCCGCCACCCGGCCACGGCCCGCACCGCTACTTCTTCGTCGTACACGCCGTCGACGTGGACAAGCTGGACGTGTCGGCGGATGCGCGGCCCGCGATCCTCGGCTTCAACCTGTTCTCCCATACGCTCGCCCGCGGCGGCATCACGCCGACGTACGAGCAGAGCTGACGTTCGGGCAGCCCGTCAGTTTTCGCTGGCGGGCTGAGCGTCACAAATATGGGGACGTGGTCACCGGGGCGATACTGACGGCATCGATTTCCGCTCGACAGGTGCCGCCGGCGAATGTGAACGTGTTGTCTCCGGGTGACGCGGATATGGTCACGGCCGTCGTGCCCCAGAAATTCCAGTCGGCGAATCCGGCGTAGGTGACGGTGATCGGCACCCCGTCCTTGCCCCACACCTGCTCGTCACACGGGGCGCCGGTGCCATTGTCCGCCCGAAGGTAGACCCGCTCGTCACCGCTTTTCGCGGCATGGAAACGCAAAACCAGCGAGCTACCCGATGCGGTCAACGCGCCGACCTTTACCCCGCCGGATGCCGTTGTGGTGGAAACCAGGGCCGCGTTCGTACGCGTACCACTCTCCGCCTCGATATGACTGAGCGGAGCACCTAGCAGAGCCGAATACCAGCGAACCGCCATTTTCGCGTACCCGCCGCCGTCGGGTGCAGTGGATCGGCGAAATCGGCGGCGGTCAGGGCCGGAAACATGTCGACGAGATGGATGTTCCGGCCCTTGCTCGCGACAATCCCAGGCACCGCCTTGTTGAACTGGACAAACTGCGGATTCAGCACGTCGTTCGGGGTCGCCAACAAGGTGCCGACGAAAACCTGAGCGGTCGGACGCGCCGCCACGATGTGACCGACCAATGTGGACAGTGCGGCGGCGGCCTGCTCGGCGGTGCTGTGGCCGGCGATGTCGTCGGTGCCGGCATGCAACAAAATCACGTCCGGTTGGTACGTGGTGAGCCATCCGGCGAGCTGCGCGTCGAGTTGCGCGATGGTCCAGTCCGGGTGCCCCTCATGCGCGGGATCGCCCAGCGGCGGCTCCCCCCGACGACTGCGATCCGACGAAATCCACCGGGTATCCGTCGGATTTCATCAGCTGCCACAGGTCGTTGCGGTACGAGCCCGGCGTGCCGTCCGGCAATGTCAGGCCGTCGGTGACCGAATCCCCGAGGGCCATGATCCGTACCGGCGCGGCGGCGAAAACAGGCACTGCCGCGAAAGCAGGCGCCGCCAGGAAAAAACACCGACACAGATCACCGACAACGCGGCGACCAAACGCATTCGCGCTGCGAACGTACGCACCAAATCCCCCCAAGAGCCCGACTATCTCATATGATCACCCTCCGCCCGCTTTCTGTCGATTCGGACAGCGCCGCAACCCGTACGAGCTCACGGAAAAGTCGATCGTCGGCACTCACCTCGGGATGCCACTGCACGCCCAGCGCGAAAGTGTGCGACGGATCTTCGACAGCTTCGACCGTGCCATCGTCGGCTTTTCCTGACACCGTCAGCGATCCGACCTCGGCAGCGGCCTGATGGTGGTATGACGGCACCTGCAGCTCGTCGCCCAGCAGCCGCCCCAGCACGCTGTCCGGCACCAAACTGACCGCGTGTGAGCCGTAAACCCCGGGCTCGGGCCGATGTCCCTCATGCCCGACCACATCCGGCAGGTGTTGTTCCAGTTTCCCGCCGGCGGCTACGCACATCAGCTGCATTCCCCGGCAGATCCCCAAAACCGGCAGGTCGCGAGCGTACGCCACGGCCAGCAGCGCCAGCTCGCTCTCGTCCCGGTCGGGCCGCAGTCCCACAGTCTCCGGATGCGCCACCATTTCGTACATGGCCGGGTCGACATCGGCGCCACCGGCGAGCACCAGAGCGTCCAACCGGGAAAGCACCGCCTCGGCGTCGTCGTACACGGGTGGAACTATCAGCGGGACTCCGCCGGCAGTCCGTACCTTTTCCACGTACGCGTACGGAATCAGCGCGGCGGACGTGCGCCACACACCCCAGGAAGCCTGCTCGACGTACGAGGTGATGCCGATAGTCGGTCCACTCACAGGGGGGTCACATAAGCCGCGGTGATCCCGCCGTCCACCAGGAAAGTCGACGCGGTGATGAACGAGGAGTCGTCGCTGGCCAGGAAAAGCATCGCCGAGGCGATCTCCTCGGGGCGGGCGAACCGGCCCATCGGGATATGCACCAACCTGCGCGCGGCGCGTTCCGGGTCGGCCGCGAAAAGGTCCCGCAGCAGCGGGGTGTCGACCGGCCCGGGGCAGATCGCGTTGACTCGTACGCCCTGTCGTGCGAACTGGACGCCGAGCTCGCGAGACATCGCCAGCACGCCACCTTTGGAGGCGGTGTAGGAAATCTGCGAGGTCGCCGCACCCATCAGGGCGACAAAGGAAGCGGTGTTGATGACCGAGCCGCCACCTCGCTCCAACAAATGCGGGATGCCGTATTTGCAGCACAGGTAAACCGACGTGAGGTTGACCCGCTGCACCAGATCCCAGGCGTCCTGGTCGGTGTCCAAAATGGAGTCGTCCTGCGGCGGCGAGATGCCGGCGTTGTTGACCAGCACGTCCAGCCCGCCGAACCGTTCGATCGCGGCCGCGAAAGCGGCCTGCACGTCGTCAGCGGACGTCACGTCCGTACGGACGAAAAGTCCGTCGACCTCCTTCGCGATCGCCGAACCCGCGGTCTCATCCAGGTCGACCACCACCACCGAGCCGCCCTCGGCGGCGAACCGGCGGGCCGCGGCCGCGCCGATGCCGCTGCCTGCGCCGGTGATGACGCAGACCTTCCCGTCCAGCCGTGCCACTTGTTTTCCTCCGTCTAGATGTCGGTTGAGATGAAGACGTTTTTGGTCTCGGTAAAAGCATCCAGCGCATCTGGGCCGAGCTCCCGGCCGAGCCCCGAGCGCTTGAAACCGCCGAACGGCGTCCAATATCGTACGGAGGAATGCGAATTCACCGAAAGGTTGCCGGCTTCCACCGCGCGAGCGGTCCGCAACGCGCGGCCGACATCGCTGGTCCAGATCGACCCGGACAGGCCGTAGGGTGAATCGTTCGCGATCCGAATCGCGTCGGCCTCGTCGTCGAACGGCAGAACCACCACGACTGGGCCGAAAATCTCTTCCCGTACGGTCCGATCGTCGGTCGACTCCGGCGCGAGAACCGTGGGCGGGAACCAGAAACCCGGCCCGCCCGGCACACTGCCACGAAACAACACCGAGGCCCCGGCCGGCACGTACGACGACACCTTGTCCCGGTGCGCCGAGCTGATCAGCGGCCCCATCTCGGTGTCGTCGAGACCGGGATCGCCCACCTTCACACCGGCCACCGCCGGCTCCAGCAACGCTACGAACTCGTCGTAAACCGAGCGCTGGACCAGAATCCGGGATCTTGCGCAGCAGTCCTGGCCGGCATTGTCGAAAACTCCGTACGGCGCGGTAGCCGCGGCTTTGACCAGGTCGGCGTCCGCGAAAATGATGTTGGCGGATTTCCCGCCCAGCTCCAGAGTCACCGGCTTGACCTGCGCCATGCAGCCCGCTGCCACCCGGGTGCCGACCTCGGTGGAGCCGGTGAAGACCACTTTCGCCACGTCCGGATGGGTGACGAACCGTTCGCCGACCACCGATCCAGCGCCTGGCACGATTTGCAGCACGTTCTCCGGCAAGCCCGCTTCCAAAGCGAGCTCACCGATCCGCAGAGCGGTCAGCGGGGTGAGCTCGGCCGGTTTGAGCACGACGGTGTTGCCGGCCGCGAGCGCCGGTCCGAATCCCCAGCCGGCGATCGGCATCGGGAAATTCCACGGCACGATCACCCCGACCACGCCCAACGGCTCGGCGAAGGTCACATTTATCCCACCGGGCACAGGAATCTGCCGGCCGAACAGCCGTTCCGGCGCGCCGGAGTAATAGTCGAGCACGTCTCGTACGTTTCCCGCCTCCCAGCGGGCGTTGCCGATGGTGTGCCCGGAGTTGGCGACCTCCAGCCTGGCCAGCTCCTCAATCGCACTGTCCACAGTGGACGCGAACCGGCGCAACAGCCGGGCGCGATCGGCCGGCGCCACCTGCCGCCAGCTCTCGTACGCCTTGCGGGCCCGCGCGATCGCGGCGTCCACCCCGTCCGGGTCGGTCGCGGCGACCTCGCCGACGACCTCCTCGGTCGCTGGATTGACCAGCTTCATAGCCTCTCAAACCCCCGGATCATTTCCCAGTCGGTGACGGCCGCGTCGAACGCCTCGATTTCAACCCGAGCCATGTTGGCGTAGTGCGCGACGACATCCGCGCCGAACGCGGCCGCCGCGAAATCGCTGGATTTCCACAGCTGCGCGGCATCCCGCAACGTGTTCGGCACCCGCGGCGCGCTTTCGTCGTCGTACGCGTTGGAGGCGTAAATCGGCTCCAACGGCAGCTCCTGTTCGACGCCGTGCAACCCGCCGGCGATGATCGCGGCCACCGCCAGATAGGGGTTGACATCGCCGCCCGGCACCCGATTTTCCACCCGCAGTGACGATCCCTGCCCGACCAGCCGCAACGCGCACGTACGATTGTCACGGCCCCAACGGATCGCGGTGGGCGCGAACGAACCAGCCGCATAGCGTTTGTACGAGTTGATGTTCGGCGCGAACATCAGGCTCATGTCCCGCATGGTGGCGAGCTGGCCGGCAAGGAAATGCTCACCGATCTTCGACATGCCGGACACGCCGTCCGGCCCGGCCTGCACCGGTGTCCCGTACGAGTCGCGCAGCGACAGGTGGATGTGGCAGGAGTTTCCCTCCCGCTGGTTGGGTTTGGCCATGAATGTCAGGCTCATGCCCTGCTGGGCCGCGATTTCCTTCGCACCGGTCTTGTAAATCGCGTGGTTGTCGCAGGTCGCGAGCGCGTCGGTGTAGCGGAACGCGACCTCGTGCTGCCCGAGGTTGCACTCGCCTTTGGCCGACTCGACGGTCAGTCCCGCCCCGCTCATGCCGAGCCGAATCGCCCGCAGCAACGGCTCGACCCGACCCGTGCCCAGCAGCGAATAGTCGACGTTGTAGAGGTTCGCCGGGTGCAGGTCGCGATAACCTTGCTGCCACGCTTGCTCGTATGTGTCCCGGTAAACCACGAACTCCAACTCGGTGCCGACATACGCCTTCCAGCCGCGCTCTCGGCCAGTCTCTCCAGCTGCCGGTTGAGAATCTGCCGGGGCGACGGGCCGACGCCGGCGCCTTCGGTGGATTCCAGGTCACAGAGCACCAGCGCGGTGCCCTCGAACCACGGAATCCACCGCAGGGTCGACAAATCCGGGATGGTCACGAAATCCCCGTAGCCCTGCTCCCAGGAAGACGCGGCATAGCCGGAAACCGTCGTCATGTCGACGTCGACCGCGAGCAGGTAGTTGCATGCCTCGGCGTGGTGGCTCAGCACGTCGTCGACGAAAAAAAAAACGCGCGTCCGTACGCTTGCCCTGCAGTCGCCCTTGCATGTCGGTGAACGCCACCAAGACCGTGTCAATCCGGCCCGCGTCCACCTCCGCCCGCAACTGCTCCACGGTGAGCCGGCCACGGCCCGGCTGTGTGTCGCTCACACGACCTCCAGATCGCTTTCGATGGCGGCCAGTTCCTGGGCACTGCCCTGCACCTTGGGACCGGTGAACCACTTCCGCGCCGACACTACCCACCAAATGCCGGCGAAGCCGAGCACCACCAGGACCGCGATCGGTGTGTAGTTGAAACTGTCCTTGGTGATCGGATAGGACGCCGGCAGCATGAAGAGAATCGTGATGAACACGACCCACAGCACCGCGATGATGCCGATCGGCAGGCTCCACCGACCCAAATGCCACGGCCCGCGCTCAAAATCACGGCCCCGCAGCAGCCGCAGAAAGGTCGGCAGGACGTACGCGATGTAGAGCCCGATCACCGCGATCGACGTGACAGCCACGTAAGCGGTGTTGTTCCACAAGTACGGCAAACCCAGGACGAACGCGCCGCCAGCGGCGAGCCAGATCGCGTTGGTGGGCGTACGAGTGCGTTTGTTGATCTTGTGCCACAGTCCCGAAGCCGGCAGCGCGCCATCCCGGCTGAAGGCGTAAATCATCCGCGAGTTCGCCGTCACCGAGGACATTCCGCAGAACAGCTGGGGCCACCACGACGATCACCAGCAACAGCTTCCCGCCGACACTTCCCAGCGCGTCCAGGAAAATCTGCGCGGGCGGAACACCGGTCGCACTGTTCACCGCGCCATGGTAGTTCTGGATGGCGAAGGTGAGCCCGACGATCAGAATCCAGCCGGCGACCAGCGAGACCACGATGGATCCGACAATCCCCCACGGGCCGGCCTTGGACGGATCCTTCGTCTCCTCGGTCATGTGAGCCGAGGCGTCGTAGCCGGTGAAGGTGTATTGCGCCATCAAAAGGCCCAGCAAAACCACGTAAAGCGGCGACGACCATCCGGTCATGTTGACAAAGCCACCGAAGACCGTTGCGGCGGACTGGTGGTGAGACGGGAAAATCGCGAGCGCGCCGACGATGACCAGCACGCCGACCACGTGCCACCACACGCTCACGTCGTTGAGGACGGACACCAGTTTGACACCGAAGGTGTTCAGCAGGCCGTGCACCAACAGAATGATCGCGAAAAGCACGATGGTGTGCCACGGTCGGGCGTGAAGCCGAACTGCAGGTCCAGCAGGGCGTTCAGGAAGAACGCGGCACCGAAGTCGATGCCGGCGGTGACCGCCACCTGCCCGAGGAAGTTGAACCAGCCGGTGAACCACGACCACATCGCCGGGTTTTTCGGCGCCAGCTTGGCCGACCAGTAATAGAGACCGCCCGCGGTCGGATAGCTGGAACAGACCTCGGCCATCGACAGACCCACCAGCAGGGTCATCACACCGACAAAGAGCCAACCCCACACCATCACGGTGGGACCGCCGGTTTTCATTCCGGTGCCGTACAAAGTCAGGCAGCCGGACAGGATCGAGATGATCGTGAACGAGACCGCGAAGTTGGAGAAGCCGGACATCGTACGACGCAGTTCCTGCGCATAGCCGAGTTGATGGAGTCGCTGTTCATCGGAGGAGGCGGCCATATCGGCTCCTAATGGTCTAGTCTCAGTCCATTGACTGTGCGACAGCGTGGCAGGAGGCTCGTACCCATGTCAACGGTTCCCGGACGCCGGCTTGCCGCGGCGGACGCCGTGTTGCGGCCGGTGCGGGCCGGGAACGCTTTCGAGGAAGCCGTCGAGGCGCTGCTGCGGACGATCCGGCTCGGTGTCGTCTCGCCTGGCGACCGGTTGCCGCCCGAGCGTGAGCTGGCCAGTCGGCTCGGCGTCAGCCGCGCGACCGTACGGGAGGCCATTGCCGCGCTCGCCGACGCTGGCCATCTGACCAGCCGGCGCGGCCGGTACGGGGGCACTTTCGTGGTCTCCCCCGCTGCGCCCACCGCGCCACTCGCCCCGGAGACCGCCGCGTCGCTGGAGGACGTGCTGGTCTTTCGCGAGGCGGTCGAGTGTGGCGCCGCCGCGGCCGCTGCCCGAGCGCCGCTGGACGAAGCCGACAAACAGCATCTCGTCGAGCGGCAGAAGGCCTGCGCCCAGGCCGCCGACTACCGGCCCGCGGACTCGCGTTTCCACCTCGCGGTCGCCGAGGCGTCCGGCTCCGCGCTGCTACTCAACGCCGTCGCCGACGCGCGCGTACGAGCGAATGAGCTGCTGGACGCCATCCCCTTGCTGCCCAGGAACATCGACCACTCCGAACGCCAGCACCGGGGGATCCTGCGGGCCATCCTGGCCGGCAACCCGGACTCCGCCCGGTCCGCGATGGCCGAACACCTCGAAGGCACCGCCGCCCTGCTCCGCGGCTTCCTCGGCTAGCCCACGCCTGCTCAAACCCGGTCGCTCGCCAGCGCATAAGCGTGTTACCTGCGGGTATATGGGGACGGATGGGCAAGCTTGCGGGACGAGAAGGCGGGATGTCCCGGTGCGGCCAGTACGGTCGGTGCCGACCGCTAGAGTCCATCGTCGTGGTGATCAGATGACCCAGCCGAGCATGTCCCGGGTCCCATGGCCAGGTGCCGCGTACCCGCTCGGCGCCACTTATGACGGCGCCGGGACGAACTTCGCCCTCTTCTCCGAGGCGGCGGAGAAGGTCGAGCTGTGCCTGATCGACGCCACCGGCGGGCAGGCGCGGATCGAGCTGGAGGAGGTCGACGGCTATGTCTGGCACGGCTACATGCCCGATATCCAGCCCGGACAGCTTTACGGCTACCGCGTCCACGGGCCGTACGATCCCGCCAGCGGTCAGCGCTGCGACCCGTCCAAGCTGCTGCTCGACCCGTACGGGAAGGCTTTCGTCGGCGACATCGACGCCTCCGACACCATTTTCTCGTACGACCTGAACGACCCCGGCCAGCGCCACGAAGAGGACTCGCTCAGTCACACCATGACGTCTGTCGTGGTCAACCCGTATTTCGACTGGGGCGCCGACCGGCAGCCGCACCGGCCGTATCACGAGACGGTCATCTACGAGGCGCATGTGCGCGGGATGACCATCCAGCATCCGCAGGTGCCGCCGGAGCAGCGTGGGACGTATGCGGGGCTGGCCCATCCGGCCGTCATCGAGCACCTGCAGACGCTCGGGGTGACCGCCATCGAGCTGATGCCGGTGCACCAGTTCGTCCAGGACCGGGCGTTGAGCGAGCGCGGGCTGCGCAACTACTGGGGCTACAACTCGATCGGCTTCCTGGCGCCGGAGGCGGCGTATGCGTCATCGACCGCGCCCGGCGGCTGTGTGGCCGAGTTCAAGTCGATGGTCAAGGCGCTGCACGCGGCCGGCATCGAGGTCATTCTCGACGTGGTCTACAACCACACCGCCGAAGGCAACCACCTCGGTCCGACACTTTCCTTCCGTGGCATCGACAACGCCGCGTACTACCGGCTGACCGACGACAATCCGATGTATTACATGGATTACACCGGCACCGGCAACTCGCTCAACGTCCGGCACCCGCACACGTTGCAGCTGATCATGGACTCGCTGCGCTATTGGGTCACCGAAATGCACGTCGACGGTTTTCGTTTCGACCTCGCTTCGGCGCTCGCCCGCGAGCTGCACGACGTGGACAAGCTGTCCGCGTTCTTCGATCTGGTGCAACAGGATCCGACAGTCAGCCAGGTCAAGCTGATCGCCGAGCCGTGGGATGTCGGGCAGGGCGGTTACCAGGTCGGCAACTTCCCTCCACTGTGGACGGAGTGGAACGGGAAATACCGCGACACTGTGAGAGACTTCTGGCGCGGCGAGCCAGCGACACTGGGTGAGCTGGCCAGCCGGCTGACCGGTTCTTCGGATCTCTACCAGGACGACGGCCGCTGGCCGCTCGCGAGCATCAACTTCGTCACCGCCCATGACGGCTTCACCCTCGCGGACCTGGTGTCGTACAACGAGAAACACAACGAGGCCAACGGCGAGAACAACAACGACGGGGAAAACTACAACCGGTCCTGGAACTGCGGCGCCGAAGGCGGCACCGACGATCCGGGCATTGTCGAACTGCGGGCCCGCCAGGTGCGCAACTTCCTCGCCACCCTGTTGCTTTCGCAGGGCGTGCCGATGATCTCGCACGGCGATGAGCTGGGGCGTACGCAGAAGGGCAACAACAACGCGTATTGCCAAGACAGCCCGCTGGCCTGGGTGGAGTGGGCAATGGCCGAACAGAATGCCGACCTGGTCGCTTTCACCGCCCGTACGGCAAAGATCCGCCGCGACCATCCGGTCTTTCGGCGCCGCCGGTTCTTCGCCGGCAAGCCGATCGGCACCGGTGGGCAGCTCGGCGACATCGGCTGGTTCACCCCGTCCGGCACCGAGATGACACTCGACGACTGGGACTCCGGTTTCGGCCGCGCGCTGGCGGTTTTCCTGAACGGCAACGGCATCGCCGAGCGCGACCAGCGCGGCCAGCAGGTGGTCGACGATTCTTTCCTGCTCTGTCTGAACGGGCATGAGGAGGATCTCGACTTCACCACCCCCGATGGCGAGTACGCCAAAATGTGGGTCGTCGAGCTCGACACCACCTCCCCCAACGGTGAGGGCCTAGATTCCCACGGCGACCCGACCGCCGTCATTGCCGCAAAAAAACCGTCACCGTCGCGCCGCGCTCTCTGTTGTTGTTGCGGAAAGACCGAGTAGGGACGAGAGGCGGCCGCTCCGGAGTCCGATCTCCCGCGCGACGATCGGGTCCATCCATATCAGAATCGTGATTAGTCGTACGAGCCGCCCGCGGCGTCGAGAGATGGCGACTCGAACGTTGGTCAGTTAGTGGGCGGCGAACGCACCAACAGCGACCGCGACGAGTCGTCTTGCGTTTCCACTCTTCATGGTGACTCCATTCTCCGCTGAACGGATACCCACCTCCCTTTTGGCAAAGGGAAATATGTGAACGCTCGAAGCGTGCCTGCCGTCGATCCGCGGAACAATGATCGACAGGGCAGCCGACCGCGCACACCACCCAAGAAGCCAGCGGCCCGCTTCGCCCGTCAAACGTCCCACCGTGCGGCGCGGCTATTCGGCTGGTGAATGGAATAGTCGGGTGAGGCCGGCGAATCCAAGGAGCAGGCCCACCATTCCGACCGGGACCAACCAGTTGTTCCGGCCGAAGCCGAGGGTCCCGACGCTCATCACGAGCGTACCCACGACGACCAGCGCGGTGCTCCACCAGCCAGCGCGTCGGATTGTCGACACCATGACCGCGAAAACCAGCAGGCCGAGGAAAATCACCTGAGCACCTACTCCGTAGAAGACCGCTGACACGCCGGGGATTCGCTGGAATGCGGCGAACGCGTGCTGCAGATCGGCTCGGTTGCCGGCCTGGAAACCGCCGACCAGGTCAAGGGTGACTTGGACGGCGTTGGCGATGGCGCTCAGGCCGACCACCACCACGCAGGCTGTCACCGCGATTCGCTGTCCAGTCGTACGCGCCGCGGCTGCCCAGCGGAACTGCAATGCCATCACCAGAAAAAGCAGGAAGCCAACAAGCCACATGGCATGTGAGGCGGTCCACCAACCACCCGGCTCCGCCTGCCCGCCAATCGGGCGCAGGAGCACCCAGCCAGCGAGGAAACAGGCAGGCGCGCCGACGAACGGCAACACAGTGCTCAGCGAGGAAGTCGAGGCGTCCAGCCGGCCAGTCAAGGAAGTCATGGCGAAAGACTGACAGCGCGCTGAAGGCGCCGTCACTCGGTGGCCGCCCTGACGTCAACCCTGGCTCTTCCCTGATAGGGATAACCCGAGGATGGGGAAGCGGTTGACCCCATCGCCAGCCGCGAAAAGGTGAGACCTGTCAAAGTCTGGTTGGCGAAGTGTGTCGAAAACGGCCGGCCCGTACGGTGGAGGAAACCCGACGACGGAGGTTGCACCTGTGACGACCAGGCCCGTGCTGTCCACTTACCGCCTGCAGTTGCGCCGCGAGCTCGACTTCGCGGCCGCCGCCGAACTGGTGGACTATCTCGCCGAGCTGGGCGTGAGCCACCTTTACGCCTCCCCCATCCTGCAAGCCACCGCCGGATCCGCCCATGGCTACGACGTGGTCGACCCGACCCGGATCTCCGCCGACCTCGGCGGGCCGGACGGTTTCGACGCGCTGGTCGAGCGGCTGCACGCGGCCGGCCTGGGCATTGTCGTGGACGTGGTGCCGAACCACATGGGCGTGCAAATCCCGAAACAAAACGCGTGGTGGTGGGACGTACTGAAAAACGGTCGCCATTCCGCGTACGCGCATTATTTCGACATTGACTGGACCCGGCCGCGCATCGCGCTGCCCATTCTCGGCGCCGAGCCGGGAGAACTCGGCAAACTTCGGGTCGAGAACGGCGAATTGGCGTACGGCGAACACCGGCTGCCGATCGCCGACGGCACCGGCACCGGCTCCCCGGCCGAGGTGCACGACCAACAGCATTACCAGCTAGTGCCGTGGAATGCCGGCGAAGTGGGTTATCGGCGATTTTTCATGGTGAACACGCTCGCTGCGGTACGCCAGGAGGACGCCGAAGTTTTCCAGGCCTGCCATCAACAACTGCTCCCCCGAGTCGTTGCCGGCCAAATCGACGGGCTTCGCATCGACCACCCGGACGGCATGGCGTCGCCGTCCGGCTACCTCGCGAAACTCGCCGAAGCCATTCCGGCGGCCTGGATCGTCATCGAGAAAATCCTGGCCACGGACGAGAAACTGGAGCCTGGGCTGCCGGTCGCCGGCACCACTGGCTACCAGGTGATGCGACTGCTCGATGGTGTTTTTGTTGATCCCGCTGGCGAAGGTGCACTAACCGACCTTTCCGAGCGACTGACCGCGGATCCCGGCGACCGAGCCAGCCTGGACCGCGCGGAGCACGACCTGAAGCTCGACACCGCCAGCACCGGACTGCGCCCTGAGCTCCGCCGGATCGCCCGCCTGATAGGTGACGTACCGAACTGCGTCGAGGCGCTGGCCGAACTGGCTGCCTGCGTTCCGGTCTATCGAGCCGACTATCCGTGCACCACGGGCGAGCTCACCGCCGCAGTGGCGGAGGCCGCCCACCGATCTCCTCATTTGGAGTCGGCGCTCTCAGTTGTCGCCGCGGTGCTAGCCACCGATGGTGAGGCCACCACGCGGTTCCACCAGACCACTGGCGCGATCACCGCCAAGTCCATTGAGGACAAGCTGTTCTACCGTACGACCCGACTGACCTCGCTCAACGAGGTCGGCGGCGATCCGCGCAGATTCGCGGTCACTCCTGGAGAATTCCACCTCGGGCTGGCCGAGCAGGCGCTACGATGGCCAGCTGGCATGACCACACTGTCCACTCACGACACCAAACGGGCAGTGGACGTACGGGCAAGAATCGCTGTCCTGTCAGAGATCCCGGCCGCTTGGGCGGAGGCTGTCGACAGCTGGAACGCGATCGCCGCACCGCCAGAACCGAGCATTGGTTACCTGCTCTGGCAAACCCTCGTCGGCGTGTGGCCGGCGGACGGAGCCGACCGTCCCGATCCGCGGCGAATGCACGCGTACGCCGAAAAAGCCGTCCGCGAAGCTGGTCTGGTGACCAACTGGGACGCCGTCGACACCGACTTCGAGAAGCGGTTGCACGACTGGCTGGACACTGTCCTCAATGGACCGCTGGCCGCCCGGATCGGCGCTTTCGTTGGCACTATCGCGCAGTACGGCTGGTCGAACTCGCTGGGCGCCACCCTGCTGCAACTGGCCGGACCTGGGGTTCCCGACACGTACGCCGGCTGCGAACTCTGGGACGATTCGCTGGTCGACCCGGACAATCGGCGACCGGTGGATTTCGCTCTGCGGCGGAAAATGCTTGGCGAGCATAATGACCGCAACCGGCCACCAGCTGTGGATGCCAGTGGTGCAGCCAAACTTTGGCTCATCTCGCGCGCACTCCGGGCCCGCCACACGGACCCCGACACGTACGTCGGCGGCGGCTATCAACCGCTGATAGCAAGTCGACACGCCGCGGACCACGCGATTTCCTTCTGTCGCCGGGATGTTTTTGGTGCCCCAAAGGCCATCGCGGTCGCCACCAGACTGCCGGCCGGTTTGCATGACAAAGGCGGATGGCTGGACACCGAGCTGGCATTGCCCGCCGGGACCTGGACGGATGCGCTGACGGGCAGCGACTTTCGGGAATCCGTGGGGATGTCGGCGCTCCTCGAGCATCTTCCCATCGCTCTACTTACTCGCAGCTGACGAACAATTACCCAGAGATATCCCTGAAAAACCATTCTAAATGGGACGTTTCAGGCCTACCCGAAAAGGTTGCGTACCAAATCGAAATTTTTTTCTTTTTCCGCAGGTCAACCGACTTTTGGGGATCTGCCTGCAAAGCCCAACGAGCGGCTGTGTATATCTATGGTGCCAGCTCTCTGGCTGGTTCCCCCTCAACGGCCTCTCAACGGCGAGGAGATTTGGCCATATGCACAGCACACCCAGGCACCTAGCAAGAAAAACTCTCGCAGTAGCCGCAGCGTTGCTCGCGGTGTTCGCACTGACGATGGGCGCCAGCCCGTCCTTCGCGGACTCGACCGCGAAAACCCAGGTCGCAAAGACCCCCGGCGCCAATGCCACGGTTGAGCCGACCAAGGCCGTTCCCGGCCAGGACGTGTTCGTCGCTGGCAAGAAGGTCCACGATGCTGCAGAAGCTGCAGCTGTCGAACGGCACTCTCGTTCCGTCGTACTGCACCGACTTCTCCATCCAGGTGAAGGTCCAGGCTGCCCTGGTCGAGGATGACTGGGCCGGCTACTCCGGTGCCGCGGCCGGCATCAGCGTCCAGTTCTCCAAGGTGAACTGGATCGTGCACCACTCGTACCCGACGGTGACCAGCCTGCTCAGCCTGCAGAAGCTTGCCGGCATCCAGCTGATCAGCGAAAAAGAGGCCATCGCCGCCACCCAGCTGGCGATCTGGCACTTCACCAACGGCATCAACCCGGACAGCGCGCACAACAACCTGATCGTTCTGCAGCTTTACGCTTTCCTTGTGGGTGGCGCGAACATCGGTGACGCGCTGCAGCCGATCTCTTCGCTGAGCCTGATCCCGGCCGGCCCGACCGCCGGCCTCGCCGGTGACAAGTTCGGCCCGTTCCTGGTTCGTACGACCGCGCGGCTGGTCCCGCTGACCCTCACCGCGATTTCCGGTGTGCAGCTGGTCAACGCGCAGGGCAAGACGGTCCACCAGGTCATCAACGGTGAAAAAAGGTGTGGGTGAAGGTCGCGGCCGGCCTGAAGGCCGGCAAGGCCACCATCCGGGCCAGTGTCGACCTCGGCCTGATCTCCGCTGGCCGGCTTTTCCACAGCGTCGGCAACCTCAAGGCGCAGCCGGTCATCACCGCTGGCGAGGGCCAGGCTCCGGTGCTGATCACGGTCGTCGTGACCTGGGGTGGCGGCGACAAGGGCGGCACCACCGGCAAGCCGACCCAGAGCGCACCGGGCAGCACCGCGAAGCCGACCCCGAGCACCGCGGTGAGTGAGGCGTCCGGCAGCCTGCCGATCACCGGCACCAACGTGGCCCTGTTCGGCGCGGTGGGCGCGGCCCTGCTCCTGTTGGGTGGCGGCCTGTTCTTCTTCGCCCGCAGGAAGCGTTCCGCGTAAGGAAAACCTGCATGCCCGGATTCCTCATCGGGCACGCACACTCGGAGCCCCGGTCATTTCGGCCGGGGCTCCGGTGTTTAGGTGACTTATGCGTTCCAGATGATCATCGCTATTTATAGCTAATCAGCATTTTTGTTATGAATAGGACAAAGCGTACACGCGGCCTGCGTTTTCCCTGGTCGGGAACAAAATGGCGTGTCGGTGGTAACACCGCAATCCGCTCCGTGTATATGTATTGCGCCAGCTTTGTTAGCTGGCATCCCTACAACGGCCTCAACGGCGAGGAGACCCGGCATATGCGAAGTGCATCCCGGCAACTATTCACGAGGGTTCTGAAAGTAGCTGCCGCGTTGCTCGCGGTGTTCGTCATCACGATGACGGCAGGCCCGGCGTACGCGGCGCCCGGCGCCACGGGTCACTTGGCTGGCGTTGGCGCCAAGGGCCTGCCCGTTCAGCTGAACGGCGCCAAGAAGCCTTTCTACACCGCTCTGATCAACATCCAGCTCAACAACGGCGGCAAGGTGGTGCAGACGTACTGCATCGACCAGAAGGTCGAGACCGCAGGCGACGCCGCGATGGTCGAAGACGACTGGGCCAACTACCCCAACAAGGGTGACAAGTTCTCCCAGCCGGACAAGGTTCTGTGGATCCTGCAGCACTCCTTCCCGAACCTGGCCGTGGACAAGGTTGGCGCGGCGGCCCTCATCAAGGGTCTGACCGAGCAAGAGGCGATCGCTGGCACGCAGGCCGCCATCTGGCACTTCAGCAACGGTGTCGACCTCGCCACCGGCGGCAAGCACGGCGCTAACGACGCCCAGGTGGTCGCCCTTTACAACTACCTCACCGGCGTGGCCAACGTCGGCGAGGCCGCTCAGCCGGCTCCGACCCTGGACATCACCCCGGCCAAGGCAACCGGCACCGCCGGCAAGCTCATCGGCCCCTTCGTCGTCAAGTCCAGCACGAAATCCGTTCCGTTGACCGTCAAGGGCCCGGCGGGCGTCAAGCTCGTCGATGCCAACGGCGACGCCATCACCTCGGTGGCCAACGGCGGCAAGGCGTATCTGAAGGTTCCCGCCAGCGCGGCGGCTGGCAAGGCCACCATCACCGGTGCGTTGCAGTCGGCTGCCATCGAAACCGGCCGCCTGTTCCGTGGCGACAACGTGGTCACGCAGACCCTGATCACTGCCACCACCACACCGGTTTCGGCCAAGAAGATGGTCTGGGCGAGCTGGACCAAGGGCGGCACCCAGCCGACCCCGAGCGCGAGCCCGTCGCAGGCGGCCCCGCCGACCGTGTCGGTCTCCACCAGCCCGGCTGGCGCCAGCCTCCCGGTCACCGGTACGAACGTCGCCCTCTTCGGCGGCATCGGCGCGGTCCTGCTCCTGATCGGTGGCGGCCTGTTCTTCGTCGCTCGTCGGAAGCGCACCGCATAGCTAAACCCCGCTGAATCCCGGTTCCCCCAACCGGGAGTGCACACTCAGGCCCCGATCGCGTCTCCCCCGACGCATCGGGGCCTGAGCGTTTTCCCTGGTCTTCTTTACCCTTGAATAAGGACTCATTAACCACCGACTCGTTGCGCTGAGGCGCATCTAAGCCGATGTTTTCCACCTCGACTACCCACTCGAGGCTTTTGTTCCATGACTTCGTGACCGAATCGAAATTTTCCCTTCCGATTGTCATCCCTCCCTGTTACTTTCTGCTGGCTGTTCAGTTGGCTTTCACGGGGAAGGCGGGCGAGCATGTCTCGTTTGCGGGTTTTGGCGTGCGCTCTGGCTGTTCTTCTGGTGGTTCAACTAATGCCGGGACTTCAGCCACCAGCCGGCGCGGCGGTTGCACGATCTACCGGCGGATCCGCCAGCGCACCAACACAACTGACCGGAACAGCCGCCGGTCGCTCATCAAAGGTTGCCACTTCGGCGACCGACAAACACCTGGGCGGAGCGGTGAAGTCCCCCCCGCTGTGCGGGGCGCTGTGCCACCCCAGACGAAGTATTCGTCTCCCGTCCTGCCCCCCAAGCCGAAGCCCGCGCCGCAGCACGTCGGTGCTATGACAAAGAAGACGCGGCCCTCGACCGGGATGACTACAGCGTCAAGGGAGATTCCGGGCGCGCGTACGTCCCGACAAACCGAATTCACCAACCCTGACGGCACCCACACGCTGCGGTTTTACGCTGGCACGGCGAATGTCCGCGACCAGTCCTCAGGCGCGATGGTCCCGCTTGACCTACGACTGAAGCCGAGCGCCAGCCGTTTGGTGCCGGCTGATTCCGGTGTCACGACGAGCTTCGGCACCACCGGCACCGATCCCTCACTGGCAACAGTCACCACCGGCCCCACCTCAGTGAGTTTCGGCGTCGACGGCGCCGCTGCGGTGTCCGGAGTGACCGCCCCGGACGGCAGTTCCTTGACATTCAACGACATTCGCCCGGATGCGAACCTGCGGCTTGCAGCATCGTCGGACGGCGTCAAGGAGAACATCGTTCTCTCCTCCGCCGACGCGCCCTCGAGTTGGTCGTTCCCCCTGAACCTCACCGGACTGGCCCCGTCGATGGATTCCGCGTCGGGGCGCAGTCGTGCTCAAAGACGCCGGCGGGGTGGAGCGCGCCTGGATTCCGGCGGGATGGATGGAGGACTCCAAGGTCAGCCCAGTCACCGGTGACGGCGAGATTTCCCATGCGGTGGCCTATACGCTGTCGCAGCGCGACGGCCAGTGGATCCTGCAGGTCACTCTGGACTCGGCGTGGCTGCACGATCCGGCCCGTCAGTTTCCCGTGGTGGTCGACCCCACTGTCCGTACGAACGCGGACGCGGACGACACCTATGTCCAGTCGCCATATGTGGCTGACCACTCCAGTGAAGCCGAGGTCAAGGTCGGTCACTACACCGACGACAGCGGCGGACACAACGCGGCCGCCTACATCGATTTCAACTCCGTCCTGCCGAACATCCGGAACAAGTACATTGTCGCCGCGACCGTCAATGTGACCGAGACCTGGTCGTACTCGTGCCGAGCCTCCGCCGTGACAATGTTCCCAGTCACCGGATCGTGGGCTGGGTCGACCCTGAAGTCGTGGCCAGGTGCGGCATACAACACGCATCTCGGCAACACGAAGTCCTTCGCGCACGGCTATAACTCATCGTGTCCTTCAGCGCGTGAAGGCTTTCCGGTAGACGCCGACCTGATGACGCAGTGGTCGCACGGGAAAGATCGCGGTGTACGGCTTCACACTCCGGGCAAGCACGACCGACAACAACGACTGGAAGAAGTTCGCGTCGGCGCAGTCGCCGGTGTCAGCCAACATTCCCTACCTGGATGTCACCTACCAGCCAGAAGGCGCGTCGTACGAGATCAGGAATCCGGTCTTCAATCCGCCTGTCACCAACACACAGTCCGGAAATCTCGATGTCGTCGTCTACAACTGGGGTTCGTCCACCTGGCCGGCCAACGGCGCCTGGAAGCTGACTTTCCGGGTGATGAAGGGATCGACGCTGGTCGTCGGCCCAGGCACGTACCGGTTCGCACCAACGGTGACGCTGCCCCCCGCAGCGACGCCGCCATCACCATCACCGTGCCGCCACTCCCACCCAGTCAATATGACTTATGGCTTGATATGAGCAATGCATCGGGCCAGTTCTTCTCGAGTACGTACACTGTTCCTTTCGGCGTCGTGCCGTTCTCGGTGGGCAATGTGGCACCCGCGGTCACCGCGAACCAGCCCGGCTCGGGCGCCGTCGTGTCTTCTTTGACGCCGACCCTGTACGCCGAGAGCGTGGACCCGGACAGATCACCGCCGAACAACGCACGGAAATACTCGTTCAAGATCTGCGGCGGAAGCCCCGATGCGCCGGTCGGATGTGCGTCATCAGGCTGGCAACTGCCGCAAACCTGGACACCGCCTGCGGGGACCTTGAAGTGGGGAACCAAATACTTCTGGACAGTGCAGGCCACTGATCAAGTCACCAATGGTCCAATATCGGACCCGATCTGGCTGACCACCCAAGCGCCACAGCCTGAGATCGCCAGCCATCTGTCGAACAGCGATCCTCGCGGAGCGCCTGGGTTGGATGCACAGATCGGAAACTACACAACGCAGACGGTCGACGCGTCCATCGACGTGCCGGGCCCCGCGTTATCGGTTGCCCGGTCGTACAACTCGTCCGATTCGCGCACCACCGGAGCGTTCGGACCCGGCTGGTCTTCGCTTCTGGACACCGGACTTCGGTCCGACACGGACGGGTCCGGCAATGTCGTCGTAACTGGATCAGATGGCCGCGAGACCAGGTTCGGCAAGAATCCTGACGGAACCTACGCACCGCCGGAAGGTCGCAACACAACGCTGGTTTACTCGCCCTCCAACAGCGAATACACCTTGACCGATCCGAGCGGCCAGCGAACGATCTTCGACTCCGTCGGCCACCTGATATCTATTGTGGACAGCGCTGGACACACTCAAACCTGGACGTACGACAGCAACGGGAAAATAGCGACGATCGTCGACACGACCTCTGGCCGGGCTCTGCACATCAGCTGGGGACAGCGGGCACGGGCACGTCACGTCGGTCAGCACAGATCCGGCGAACGCGAATGCTCCACCGCTGACCTGGACGTACGCATACACCAATGGCGCCCTTACCAAGGCCTGCACGCCATTGTCCGCCGGCTCCTGCACGATTTATCAATATCAGGACGGCACCCGCTACCGGAGCACGGTGCTGGACGACAACCCGTATGCCTACTGGCGGCTTGACGACAACGCCGACTCAGCTAGCGGGTCCAGCATCGTCGCCCATAAGCTCGGCGCTGATCAGGTAGCGTACGACAATGTCCGCCTCGGCGCCGCCGGCGCGACAGGCGGCGACGACACGGCGGCCGCTTTCGACGCCGGCGGATTCGACCCAACCGGCCTGGGCGGCAACGGCCCGAGCACGGCTTCGTTGCCGGACAAGCTTGCCAGCCCGGCCCTGTCCCTTTCCGCGGAGCTCTGGTTCAAGACCACCGGCAGCGGTGTGCTGCTGGGCCAGCAAAACACCGGACTCACGGACACGCCAACCCGTTTCGAACCGGTTCTTTACGTGGGAACCGACGGCAAACTGCGTGGCGAATGGTCGCAGGGCAGCGTCAGTCCGATCACGTCAGCAGCGACCGTCAACGACGGAAACTGGCACCACGCGGTGATTTCCGGGGCGATCAACACCCAGACGCTCTATCTCGACGGAGTCGCCCAGGGCACGCTGTCCGGCCTGATCGACCATCAGGACATCACCAAGATGTTCCTCGGCACCACCCGCACCACCTCTTGGCCGTCCGCGGTCGATGGCTATGACCCTTTCACCGGCACCATCGACGACCTGGCCATCTATTGGCATCCGCTTGGCGCCAGCGAAGTCGCCGCGCACTACGCCGCTCGTACGTCAATGAGCAAACTGACCACTGTGGACCTGCCGGGCCACCGGTACGCGTCCATCAACTACGGAGCCACCACCGAACGAGTCACCACGCTCACCGACTCCAACGGTGGAAACTGGACACTTGACGATCCAACCGTCGACACTCCAGCGCCCGCCAACCCCGGGGACGAGGTGTCCCCGCAACGGTCGGTCACGCTGCATTCGGACACCCGCTCAAATATCACCTCCGTTTTCGACGTGGATCACGGCGGCAGGGCGGTCAAACGTACCGACGGCGACGGCCCGACCAGTTGGGCATACAACGACGACGGCTTCGCCACCGGCGTCACCGACGAAAATGGGCATTCGACCGTACGAACGACGGATCCGCGCGGCAACACGCTGTCCCGTACGACGTGCCAGGATGCCAGTCAAGCTGCGGCAGGCGGATGCTCAACCAGCTACTACGCTTACTATCTCAACACAAGCAATGCGCTTGATCCACGAAACGACAAGTTGACCGAGTCCTGCTGCGACGCGCGCAGCAGTGACCAAGACGACCAAACCTACTGCACTACCTATACCTACAACACCAACGGTCAGCCTCTGACTGTCACTGAGCCGGCGTTCGACGCGGCCGGCACGACCCACCCCGTGACGACGTACGCGTACGGAACCAACACATCGGTCGGATCCTTCGGCCAACTCGTCGCTGTCGCCGGACGACGAAATCAGAACACCACACTGACCTACACCGCAACTGGCGACGTCAGCGACAGCACAAACCCTCTCGGTTTGGTCACTCATTATGGCTACGACGGGCTCGGACGGGTCACCTCGATCAACAGTCACGACGGCGCCCATGACTACGGGACGGTCAACTATACGTTTGCAGGCCTGTCGAACCTGGCAACGATTACCAGTCCATCCATAGGAAACTCGCTGACTGGCGTCACGCACACTGCGCATGCCACATACGCGTACGCCGACGACGGCCAAGTAACGAAGCTGGTAGCCAGCGACACCGGCGGGCATGACGCCGATCGCATCTGGTCATACACGTATGACGATCGTGGTCGACTAAGCACAGCTGTTTCGCCCGGCGGGACAACCGAAACCACCGGGTACGACACCCGAGGGGACCCGACCAGCTGTCACCGAGACAGGGCTCCATCTCAGTACCACCTACAACGACCGGCATGAACTGCTGACCACGACAGCTACCGGCGACGGCGTAGATCCGCAGAACCCATCCGCGACAAGCCTGATGTTGGAGTCTCGGGCGTACGACCATGCCGGCCGTCTTGCTCAAGCAATCGACGCGATGGGCGTCACGCATGCATTCACGTACTGGGACAATGACCTACCCCAGTCGGAGACCCTCCCCGGGTATACCGAGGGCGGAACGATAGCTGCAGAAGATCTCCCTCTCTCATATAGGTATTACGACACTGCTGGACAACCGAGCCTGATCGAGGGACCGGGTCGTTGGAACACGTCATACACCTATGATCCAGCGGGCAATCAGAAATCGGCCTCGCTCAGTGTCGAGGACGTCGATTCGATCGATACGTCGGCGAGCGCTCAGGCACACGCAAATCGAGCGGCCAAACCGGCAGTCCTCACGCCTTGGCGCACATCGAATTTCACCCTTGACGCCGATGGCAACATCGTCGAGGCAGTCGCTACTGGAGACGAAGTCCGGATCGGTCCGAGACCACTCATTCCACCTACGACGCTGCCGGAAATGTCCTCACCGACAGTCAGGTTGTCGACGCCACCCATCAGCGTACGACGACCACGACTCGAGATACTCGTGGTCTTCCGCTTACTGTCACCGATCCCGCCGGCGGGATCACCACTTTCGCCTACGACATCACCGGAGCACTCTCGTCCCAAGCCTCGCCCGCCGTCAGCACGTGGACGGCTGGTATACGTACCGACAACGTGCGACCGACGATCTCCTACGGCTACAACACATTCGGTGAGCCGACTCAGCAGCGCGATGCGAACGGCGTTCTGACCAGCATCACGCGCAATGTTCACGGCGACCCGACGATGATCGCCGGCCCGACCTATACACCGCCAGGCGGGCAACCGATCACGCCGACCACGAAGACCGATTACAACACCAGCGGTCTCCCGATCAGCACAACCGACCCGCTCGGTCATCAAACCACCTATTCGTACGATCTCTACGGCCGACCGATCACGCAGACCGATCCTGCCCTCCCCGGACAGGACGCCGGTGTCACCACTGTTGGCTACGATCGCGCTGGCCGAACACTGTCCACAGTGGACCCAACTGGTGCACGCACCGAGGCGACCTACGACGAGCGTGGACTCCAAATCACCAGCACCGCCGTCGACCGCGCCACCTCACCGTCGAATTTCGTCACACACCTCGGATACAGCGACGCTGGAGACCTCACCAGCCTCACCACACCGGCCGGGAATACTTCGACGGCCTGGTACAACGCGGCCGGCCAGCCCAGGGCCACCACCGACCCGACAGGCCTGGAGACCGACTACACCTACGATCTCGCCGGGCGCACCGTGGCGGTCAAGAGCCCGACTGGCGTCACTACCAATACGGATTTCGATCTCGCTGGGCGGCCAACGAAATCCACCGTCTCGGCACCTGATGGCAGTCCAGGAAATCCCGCCCCACGAGTCACGACGAGCACGTACGACAACAACGACAACGTGCTGTCCACCACAAGTCCGCAAGGACGCGTCACCGGTTATTCGTACGACGCGGGGAACAGACTCACCTCGGTCATCAACCATCCTTCCACCGGCAAGACGACAACTGTCGGTCTGGGCTATGACGCCTTGGATAACCAGACCCGAATGGTGGACGGCAACGGAAACGCTACCGACACCACGTACAACTCGTTGGGGCTGACCGAATCCGTCGTCGAACCCACGACATCCACTTTCTCGTCGCCGTCCGATCGAACCTGGACCAGTAGCTACAACGCGGCTGGCCAGAACGTTCGACAAACCGCGCCAGGCGGTGTGGCAACCACCAGCGCCTACGACGTGCTTGGCAACCTCGTCAGCCAAACCGGATCCGGCGCCGACGCGACGGCAGCCCGATCTTTGACTTGGGACAAGGATAGTCGGCTGGTCTCGGCCAGCAGCCCCCCCGGCACTATCACGTACGGCTACAACGACCGTGGACTACTCACCGCCAGCTCCTCGGCCTCGTCTGGCGGTGGCGCGGCCGCAAATGTCGCCAACGCGGCTAGCCCCACTACATTCGGATACGACGCCGACGGCCAGTTGAGCAGTCGGATCGATGCGGCCGGTACAATTGGATTCACCTATGACAAAGCTGGCCAGCTGGCCACCACGGCCGATCCGCTAACCGGCCGGACGCTGACTTACGCGCGGAATGCTCTCGGTCAACTCGCGTCAGTCAGCTACGGGACGGGCGCAAATCGAACTTACGGCTACAACCCATTCGGTGACCTTGCCAGCGATACCTCGAAAACTACGAGCGGCTCGACCAGCGCGGCGGTTTCGTACTCGTACGACAACGACGACCTTCTCACCGGAAAGACCACCTCAGGTTTCGCCGGAGCAGCGACAAACACGTATTCGTACGACGGTTCAGCCCGGCTGACAGGATGGAACACGGGGGTCGTCGGCCACCAACTATTCATGGGACGACGCCGGCAACCGGACCTCCGTCGCCCGTACCCTCTCAGGCCAGACCAGCACGACCACCGCCGCTTACGACGCCCGCAACGAGCTTTCGTCCACGTCGGACGGAACCAGCTACACGTACACGGCCCGCGGCACCCGCGCCACCGTGACCGGCACCGGCGCCGGATCACCGACCACCAGCTACACGACGGACGCCTTCGAGCGGCTGACCTCGATCACCGACAACGGTGGCGGAGCCAGCGCGAACACGACGGCCCTCACGTACGACAGCCTCGACCGCACAGCGACCGTCAATAACACCCCAGTCGGCTACGACGGCCCCACCAACACCCCGGTCACGGTACCGACCGGCAGCGGCGGATCGTCCCTGATCAACAGAGACCCGGCCGGAAGCCCCATCAGCGACCGCCCAGGCGCCACCGGCCGCTTGCTGCTCGCCGACCAACACAACGACATCACAGGCGCCGTCGACCCCACCACCACCGGTTCTCTCACCGGCAGCACCAACCTCGACCCCTTCGGCGCCCCCACCGCCAACTCCGGCACCACCTCCGCGGTCGGCTACCAGTCCAGCTGGTCCGCCGACGGCCTCCTCAACACCGCATCCCGCTGGTACGACCCCACCTCCGGCGCCTTCACCAGCCGCGACACCTGGACCCTGAACCCGGCCACCGACACCCCAAACCGATACGACTACGCCAACGCCAACCCCCTGAACGCCACCGACCCCACCGGCCACCAAGACCAGAACGACGGCGACGGCTCCAACGCCGGTGGTGGCGGCTCCGTCGGAGTCTGCTGCACCGGCACCGCCCCACGACCCCGCGTGCCGAGCGAAGGCAGCGGAGGAGGGAGGAGGGTTCGGACCGACCGGAGCGGCCGCCGGAATTCTTCTGTGGATATTCCAGCATCTGCCGTCAAACTTCCCTCATTTCGGCGGCGGCAGTTCCAGCGGAGCGGCCCCTCTCCGCTTGGCTGTGTGGCCTATTGCGGGCTGATTGGGAACGACTCCCCGCGCCCATACCGCCACTTCCCAAATAGCCCTGACGGCGGCACTGATCCAACGCCAGGCGGCTGCTGGTTCATGTGCGGCCCGGGCGGCGGGTCTCCGGTACGCCCACCCACGCAGGCCGACCTCAACGCACTCCAGCACCTACTGAACCTCCACATAGAGGTCCCTCGCTCGTCTTTGAAGTCCCAAGGAAAAACTCTCGCGGCAACAAGGTCAGCGCCTCAAAAACCCCCATCACCGACCCAGTCGGATCTGTATCAGACGAAGCCGCGAAAACAACAACCTGCACAGTCGTCTGCGACACCGAAGCATCCATCGCCGGCGCCGACCCTTCCGCCCAACTCAACCCGCCAGGTCCGTCGCAGAGGACCAGTCCTCAGCAGTCCAAACGCTTTGACCTCGGCGACGGCACCTACTACCACCCAGGCGACGGCACCATCCGCGACGGAGCAGGGGTGGTCATCGATATTGATAACTCCAATGAGGATGTCGCACTCGGGATCCGCGGAAGAAGCCTACGTGGTACTGGAAACAGCGCCGAGAGTCTTGAACAGTTCAGCGACAGAAATGGCTTCACTCACTTCCTACACTCGAAGGACTGGAAAGCCGACGTTCGCTCGGCCGTGAACGACCCGAACACTCGGCTTCATATCAAACTTGACGGGTTTGCAGGTAGGAACCCTTCGGAGAAGTTCTCAAATGCATACAAGCAGGGTGCAGGTGACAGTTGGTTTGCGACCGAGTGGGAGATGTATCAGGTCGGCCTGTCGATAAGGACGAGCAACCGGACATGGGATAGTATTACGTTCTATGAGAATGGCCACGTCGTGACGCTAGACCAACCCGATTTCCCTAGACCTGAGAGGTAGTACCACATGGAGGCTTTGGCATCGTGGGATCGCCCATTTGGGATTTGGCACTACACCTTGAGTCATTCCACGCTGCTCTTACGCAGTATTGACCCTGCGCAATCACCCAATAGGATCGATGTACTTTTTACTATGGTCTCAAGGATCTGCCTATCAGAATTCTATGAGTCGCTGACTATACACCTAGCCTCTACCGAGGAGAAGGCATCCGTTTTGGATGAGGACCTAAGATCTGAGCCACGCGCACGTCTCTATCTGATCAATGGAGGACGTGACTATGTTGTCGCATCCAACTGCAACTGGCATGAGGACGAAGGAGATCAGCATTCTCCATCGGCCTTTGGCCCGCTCCGGGGAAACGCGTAATGTTCGACGAACGTACCCATTGCAAAAGGCTCAAGTACGCGACTGACGGCGACCAAGGTTCTAAACTGATGCCCCCGGAGGACAGCTAGTGCCTCATCAAGCAACGTTGGGTAGGTAATCGGGTCGGCGAATTTTGGAGCCGATGGCGAAGTGGTGTTTGGGTTGAGAGCGTTTGTTGTGCCAGCGGATGTAGCCAGCGATGGCGGCTTCTTGTGCGGCGTGACTTGGGTAGTCGCTGCCGTCCGCCCGAACAAGCGGGCGAGCGCCCAGCACGAGCCTGTCACGATTTCTGTGTAAGCCGGAGGTGATTGGCTTACTTGTCTTATTATATCAGAATGTTAGGCGGCCGGGGAATAGTTGGGTGAGGGTGTTGAGTGCTATTTTCCAGCCCCAGGTGCCTGTTCCTGAGGCTCCGCCGCGTTGGGTGGAGATGTTGCGTAGTCCGAGGTAGATGAGTTTCATGGCTGCGTCTTTGTCGGGGAAGTGTCCGCGGTTTTTGGTGATTTTGCGGAGTTGGAAGTTGATGGATTCGATTTGGTTGGTGGTGTAGACAATTTTCCGGAGTTCTGCGGGGTAGTCCAGGAAGGGGGTGAAGTCGTTCCAGGCGTTGTTCCACACGTCGACGGCTCCGGGGTATTGTTTGCCGTGGGTCTTGGCGAACGCGTCGCGGGCGAGCTCGGCGGCCTCCAGGGTGGGCGCGGTATAGATCTCGCGCATCGACGCGGCCAGTGGTTTGCGGTCCTTGTAGGACACGAACCGCATGGCGTTGCGGATGACGTGCACGACGCAGGTTTGCACTACGGTGTCAGGGAAGATTGAGCGGATCGCGTCCGGGAGCCCGGTCAGCCCGTCGCAGCACGCGATGAGGATGTCCCGCACGCCGCGGTTGCGCAAGTCCGTCAGGACCTTGGCCCAGAACTTGGCTCCCTCGGTGTCCTGGATCCAGCATCCGAGGGAGTGTTTTGCGGCCGTCCACGTCCACTCCGATGGCCAGGTACGCGACCTTGGTGGTGACCACGCCGTTGTCCTTGATTCGGACCCGGATCCCGTCGATGTAGAGGATCGGGTAGACCTCGTCCAGCGGCCGTGACTGCCACAGCTTGATCTCGTCGACGACCACGTCGGTGATGTTCGAGATCAACTCCCGGGACGCGTTTACTCCATATATTTCAAGTAAATGCGCCTCGATGTCACGAGTTGTCATTCCTCGCGAGTACAAAGACAGGATCATGTCATCGATATTCCCCAAACGACGGGCACGTTTGGGTACGATCGTGGGCTCGAACGTCCCGTTCCGGTCCCGCGGCACCTCGATCTGGACCGGGCCGCTGAGCGTGGACACGGTCTTGCGGGTTAGCCCGTTCCGGGAGTTGCCGGACCCGCGTCCCTCCGGCGCGCCGTGCTCATAGCCCAGGTGGTCGCTCATCTCGACCTGCAACGTCCGATCCAGCACCGCCTTGGTCATCTGGTTCAGCAGACCGTTCGCCCCGTCTACCGGCGTCCCAGTGGCCTTCGCGTCCGCTAGTAGAGCATCGATCGTCGCGGTCGAGAGCGCCCCCGTCAGCCGCGCAGCCGCCGCCGTCTCATCATCACGACGAGACGAAATGTTCCGAGTCATACGGTGTCCCTTCCGACCAACCAACAGGCCAGTCGACGACCCAGATCCACCCCACCACACGGCGGCGCCTATCCACGATGACCACAACTACGACACGACCACACCACGACCCGGCAACGACCAGGACCGGGACACGGCGCAGGCGGTGACCACGGAGGACGGCAGCCCTACCAGCCACCGACACAAGCCGAAATCAACGCGGCCCAGCACCACGCAAACCTCAACACCCCCCCATCCCCCGTCCGCCACTGGGGCAAATGCCAACACCCGCGGCCAAAAAGTCGACGCATCAAAAGCCCCCATCGCCGACCCAACCGGCTCTGCCTCAAATGAAGCCGCGAAGACAACAACCTGCACAACCGCCTGCGAGACAGATGCATCTCTATCCGCCGCCGACCCCACAGGCCAACTCAACCCACCAGGCCCCTCACAAGGAGCTATCCCTCAGCCCAAACGCCACGACCAATCGGCGCCGGCACCTACTCCCATCCAGGCGACGGC
>NZ_WOTO01000094.1 GCF_010993775.1 Fodinicola feengrottensis
CCCATCAGCATGACGGCGCGTACCACGATCGACTCACGCGTCAGCGCTGGCTTGGCCGGACGATCTCTGCGGCTCCTCGGTGGCATAGGCACACTCTGACGAACATGTTCGTAACGAACAAGTTCGTCAGCGTGTGACCTGTCATACGAACCGTGCAGATGTGGCACCATCTTGCACGTGACCAGCACCGGCGCCTCGGCGCAACACCTGCGCGACCTCGCGCGCCTTCGCCGGGTCCGAGATCGGATTGACCGGGAGTACGCACAGCCGCTGGATGTGGAGGCGCTCGCCCGGGACGCGCACATGTCGGCCGGGCACCTCAGCCGCGAGTTCCGGCAGGCGTACGGCGAGTCGCCGTACGCGTATCTGATGACGCGGCGCATCGAGCGGGCGATGGCGCTGCTGCGCCGCGGCGACCTGAGCGTCACCGATGTCTGCTTCGCGGTCGGCTGCTCGTCGCTGGGCACCTTCAGCACCCGGTTCACCGAGTTGGTCGGAGTGGTCGGAGTGCCGCCGAGTGTGTATCGGCGGGACGCGGCGAGCGCGACCAGCGGGATGCCGGCGTGTGTGGCAAAACAAGTCACCAGACCGATCAGGAATCGAGAAGCGCGGTCCGCGAGCCGCAAATAGCCTGGTCGCCATGGACATCACCATTCACTCCAGCTTCCTCCCACAGGACGATCCCGACGCCGCCATCGCCTTCTACCGCGATGTGCTCGACTTCGAGATCCGCAACGACGTCGGTTTCAACGGCATGCACTGGATCACCGTCGGTCCAGCCGGCCAGCCCGGCACGAACGTCGTTCTCTACCCGCCGGCGGCGAGTCCCGGACTCACCGAGGACGAGCGGCGCACCATCACCGAGATGATGGCCAAGGGCACGTACGGCACGCTGCTGTTGGCCACCAAAGACCTCGACGGCGCTTTCGAGAAGCTCCAGGCCAGCGACGCCGACGTTGTCCAGGAGCCGACCCAGCAGCCGTACGGCGTGCGGGACTGCGCCGTCCGCGACCCCGCTGGCAACATGATCCGTATCCAGGAAACGCCCTCGTAGTGAACTGGAACCGCTAGAACCTTCGCTGGACCAAGCCACAGATGGAGAACGATGACCAGGGGCAAAGACGCCGTCGCCGGGGCAGCACGCCGCTGACAGCCACGATCTGATCCGCGTCACCGGGGCGCGGGTGAACAACCTCAAGGACGTCAGCGTCGACCTCCCCAAGCGCCGGCTGACGGTGTTCACCGGCGTCTCCGGCTCGGGCAAGAGTTCGCTGGTCTTCGGTACGATCGCGGCCGAATCGCAGCGGCTGATCAACGAGACGTACAGCGCGTTCGTACAGGGATTCATGCCGACGCTGGGCCGGCCGGACGTGGACGTGCTCGACGGCCTGACCACCGCGATCATCGTCGACCAGCAGCGAATGGGCGCCGACCCGCGGTCCACCGTCGGCACCGCCACCGACGCGAACGCGATGCTGAGGATCCTGTTTAGCCGCCTCGGGCAAGCCGTACATCGGCTCGCCACAGGCGTTCTCCTTCAACGTGGCCTCGATCAGCGGAGCCGGCGCGGTCACCATCCAACGCGCCGGCGCGACGGTGAAGGAACGGCGCGCCTTCAGCATCACCGGCGGCATGTGCCCGCGCTGTGAGGGCCGGGGCTCGGTCAACGACATCGACCTCACCCAGGTGTACGACGACAGCAAGTCACTCAACGAGGGCGCGCTGACGATCCCCGGCTACAGCATGGACGGCTGGTACGGGCGCATCTTCGGCGGCTGTGGCTTCTTCGACCCGGACAAGCCGATCCGCAGGTTCACCAAGCGAGAGTTGAACGACCTGCTCTACAAGGAGCCGACCAAGATCAAGGTCGAGGGCATCAACCTGACGTACGAAGGGCTGATCCCGAAGATCCAGAAGTCGATGCTGTCCAAGGAGGTCAGCTCGCTGCAGCCGCATATCCGCGCCTTTGTGGAGCGGGCGGTCACCTTCGCCACCTGCCCCGAATGCGAATGCGGCGGCACCAGGCTGAGTGAGGGAGCCCGCTCGTCGAAGATCAAGGGCATCAGCATCGCCGACGCCTGCGCGATGCAGATCAGCGACCTCGCCGAGTGGGTACGCGGCCTCAAACAACCATCCGTGGCGCCCCTGTTGGTGGCGTTGGGGGAGACGCTCGACTCGTTCGTCGAGATCGGGCTGGGCTACCTCAGCCTCGATCGGCCGGCCGGCACGCTGTCGGGCGGCGAGTCGCAGCGTACGAAGATGATCCGTCACCTCGGGTCGTCGCTCACCGATGTCACCTACGTCTTCGACGAGCCGACGATCGGGCTGCACCCGCACGACATCGTACGAATGAACAACCTGCTGCTGCAGCTGCGCGACAAGGGCAACACGGTGCTGGTTGTCGAGCACAAGCCGGAGACGATCGCGATCGCCGATCACGCCGTCGACCTGGGCCCACGTGCGGGCACCGACGGTGGGCAGGTGGTCTTCGAGGGCACCGTCGAGGGAGTTGCGTGCCAGCAAGACCCTCACTGGTCAGCATCTGGACGATCGCGCCTCGCTGAAGCCGTCGGTGCGTACGCCTTCGGGCGCGATGGAGGTGCGTGGCGCCAACACCCACAACCTGCGCAACGTCAACGTCGACATCCCGATGGGCGTACTGACCGTACTCACCGGCGTGGCGGGCTCGGGCAAGAGCTCGCTGATCACCGGCTCAGTGGCGGGGCGCGAGGGCGTGGTGTCGGTCGACCAGGGACCGATCCGTGGCTCGCGGCGGAGTAACCCGGCGACGTACACCGGGCTGCTGGACCCCATCCGCAAGGCGTTCGCGAAGGCGAACGGCGTCAAACCGGCGCTGTTCAGCGCCAACTCCGAGGGCGCCTGCCCGAACTGCAACGGCGCCGGCGTCGTCTACACCGACCTGGCGATGATGGCCGGGGTGGCGACCCTCTGCGAGGTGTGTGAAGGCAAGCGGTTCCAGGCCGAGGTGCTGGACTACAAACTCGGCGACAAGGACATCAGCCAGGTGCTGACCATGCCGGTGACCAAGGCCGAGGAGTTCTTCGGCGCCGGCGAGGCCCGGATCCCAGCGGCCCACAAGATCCTCGGACACCTCGCCGACGTGGGCCTGGGATACCTCAGCCTCGGCCAGCCGCTCACCACCCTGTCCGGTGGCGAGCGGCAGCGGCTCAAGCTGGCCACCCATATGTCCGAAGCCGGTGGCGTCTACGTCCTCGACGAACCAACGGCCGGCCTGCACCTGGCGGACGTCGAGCAGCTGCTCGCCCTGCTGGACCGGCTCGTCGACTCCGGTAAATCGGTCATCGTCATCGAGCACCACCAGGCCGTGATGGCGCACGCCGACTGGATCATCGACCTCGGTCCCGGCGCGGGCCACGATGGCGGCCAGATCGTCTTCGAGGGCACCCCCGCCGACCTCGTCGCGGCTCGTACGACCCTCACCGGCCAACACCTCGCCGCGTACGTGGGCGCCCCGGTGAAGAAGGCGCCGGCTCGCCGCACCGCACGCTAGAAGAATTCCGGTTATCCCAGCGAACTCAGGTCGCGGGGTTGCCGAACCAGCGGGAGAGGTGGTCGTCCAGGTCCTGCTGCTCGTCTCCGATCCAGGCAACGTGGCCGTCGGGGCGCAGCAGGATGCACGGAACGTCCAGTGCCGCTGTGGGATCCGCGAGGTAGTCGACCCGGTCTGACCAGCCGCCGACGGTCAGGCGTTCAGTGCGGTCCAGCAGCAGGCCACGGCCGCGATGCAGCAGGTCGTAGAGGTGGCCCTGTTTCACGTCGATGTCGCGCAGGCGGCGGCCGAGCAGATCGGGGCCTTCGCCGAAGTCGTAGCGGATGCCGATCGCGGTGATCTTCTCGATCAGACAGCGGTTCACCTCGTCGAAGTCCATCAGTTCGGTGAGCAGCCTGCGTACGGCCTGCGGGCCCGGTTCGGTGGACAGCAGTTCCATCTGGGCGCGGGTGTTGTCCAGCACCTCCTCGGCGACCGGATGACGTTCGGCCTGGTAGGTGTCCAGCAGGGTTTCCGGCGCCCAACCGCGGATCTGTCCGGCGAGTTTCCAGCCGAGGTTAAAGGCGTCCTGAACGCCCAGGTTGAGTCCCTGGCCGCCGGTGGGGGGATGGATGTGGGCGGCATCGCCGGCCAGCAGCACCCGGCCGAGGAGATAACGTTCGGCCAGCCGGGTGGCATCCCCGAAGCGGGACAACCAGCGCGGGGAGTGCACGCCGAAGTCGGTTCCGGCGATAGTGCGCAACTGCTGTTGGAAATCCGCGAGGGTGGGCGGTTCCGCGCGATCGCTGACTCCCGAGGCGGGGAGGACAACACTATAGATTCCGCCGCCGAAGGGCCTGAGCCAGAAGGGCTTGTGGGTCTCCTGGATCTCGGTCACCTTGGCGGTGATTTCCTCCTGCGGCACACCCACTTTCATCTCGCCCACCAGCGCGTCGGTCCGCGAGGGCTCGCCGGGGAACCCGACGCCGAGCAGTTTGCGCACCGTACTGCGCCCACCATCACAGCCGACGAGATAGCGCGTACGCAGCTGGTCGCCGTCGGCCAGCGTGACGGTGACACCCCCGTCGTCCTGCTCGAAATCGGCCATCGCGCAACCACGCCGGACCTGCGCACCCAGCTCGATCGCATGTTCTTCGAGCACGCGTTCAATGGCCGGCTGCGGGATGCCCAGCAGATAGGCGTGCGCGGAATCCAGGCCCTTGGGCGCGGGTTTGTCGATGGCGGCGAAAAATCCGCCGGCCGGACGCCGTCTTCCTCGTTCGAGAAGGCGATCCAGCAGTCCGCGCATCGCCATCAGCTCGAGACTGCGAATATGCAGACCGACGATGCGGACGTACGACTTGGGCTCGGTTTCCTTCTCCAGCACGAGTACGCGCACATCGTGCAGCCGCAGTTCGGCCGCCAGCGTCGCGCCAGTCGGCCCGCAGCCCACAATGATCACATCGAAAGAGTCCACAGGTGTTGCCTTTCAGGAATGCCTAGTAGTTGTCGAGGCGCTCCCGGCGACACCTACGTCAATCGCCCGACCGTGCTGGGAAGAGAGAGCACCCATATCGATACAGCGTTCATGGGACTCACCTCCTGGTGCGGTGTCACGGTCCAGTGCAAGCTACAAGCCCGAGGATCACCCGTCCAATGTTTTACGCATCCCACGCTTGGTCGATAAGCAACATTATGTCAAGTAGTGGTTATCGCTCAGAGGTGACCAGCCCTGAATGACCTCCACGGCGATCTCGTCCGCGGGACGGTCGTCGGTCTCGACCCGTACGTTCCCCAGCCCGTCCAGGGCGTTCATGGTCCGTGTCGCCTGATCAGCGATCTCGCGTAGTCGCTCTGGCGGTTGTCCGATCAACTCGTCGCCGGCCAAACCCACCGTCGACGTGACGCCGTTGCCGCGCCGCACGATCCGGTCAGCCAGCGTTTGCCGGCTGGCGCCCAGCTGGCACAGCGTGATCGTGGCCGCTGGCAGCATCTCGACGTACGGCGTCACCTGTTCAGGCCGCTCAAGTGGTCCGACGGCGACCAGACACTGCGCTCCACCTGCTCGAAACCCCCGCCACACCGCAGCGAGGTTCGCCGCCTTGAGCCGGTGATTGCCGGCCGTTTCCGGGCGGCGAAAGCCAATCTGGGCGAGGTCGACGTACGCGGCGTTGACCCCGGTTTGGCGGAGTTGTTGATAAACCTGCCAACCCACGGTCGACTTGCCGACCGCGGGCGGCCCGCACAGCCAGAGAATCTCGCCAGGCGTGAAGTCCGCGACGCTCGGCCTCTCGACCGGCGTCGCCAGCCTTGGCCATCCGGTTCGCGCCCGAATCTGGTCGACGACCTCAGCCACGGCGAGCTCAGTCGTGTCGACGTACGGGTCGGTGGCGAAGGTCTGGTCCAAGGCGTCGCTGTACGCGACTTCAGCGGTGAAATCGCCCGTCTGGCCACGAGCAGCGAGCCGCCGGCGCAGTTCGGCAGGCTCGGCGCGTAGCCGGCAGGTGGTCAACCGCGCGCGTGGCAGCAGGTCAGTCTCCACTCCGCGGACCGCGTCGGTCACCCCCGGCACGATCACGCAGCGGGCTCCCGCGTCCTGGAAGTTGGCGACGACAGCGTTGAGCGTACGAGCCTTCAGCCGGTGCCGACCGGGATCATCGTGAGGCTCAGGCGCCCAGTTCCCCGGTGTCGGAGGGCCGTAACACATCCCCAGCTGATCTATATCGACATAGCCGGTGGCGATCTCATCCCTGGCCATTTGAAGGAAAAGCTCCCAGGCCACGGTGGTCTTGCCGACCCCTGGTGCCCCGTACAGCCACAGGACATCAAGCGCGGACTCCCCCATCAAATCGGTCATCCGAGGACGAACGGGAGTTTCGGTTCGAGTTCCCCCAGGGCGGTCCGCTCCGCGTCCGCCGGAGCGCGCCGCCCGGTCCCGACCATCAGCACGTCCTTGTCGGACCAGGACGCCGGGAACGGCGTTCCGGCGATCTGCTCCAGCATGGCGCGCGACCGGGCAAGGGACTCGGCGGGCGGTTCGGCCATCGCCGGCAGGTGCGTGATCAGGTCGAGGTGGTGCAGGGTCCATTCGATGACGCACGCGCCGAGGTAGTCGCCCGCAGTGAGCACCATCTCTTGAGTGCTCACCCGCAGGTTCGGGTCGGCGAGTTCGGCGGCGCGACCGGCGGCTGAGGCGACGTCGTCGAGGTGGAACTTCAGGAGCTCCGGGTCCTGGTACGCGGCGGCCAGCCGGACGATCAGCGCGTCGAGCGGATCGTCACCGGTCGGCGGCTCGCCGGAAACCGTCCAGTAGGTGATGGCGTCCCTGGTGGGTTCAGCATCCGCCGGCGTCACCAGGGTGACGAGGACGTCCTGCGCGTCGATGACGAGATGACACACCAGATCGCGTACGAGCCAGCCGGCACAGCCGGACGGTTTCGCGAAATCCTCCTCACAAAGTCCGGCAACCGCCGCACGCAACGCCATCCAGGAGCGAGGAAAGAGATCCACGGCCGCAGGCTAACAGTGGGGCGTCACACCGGTCTCCTGTTTTTCGCTGCCCCATGGCAGGATACGAAGATGTCCCGCAACGACAGGAAAATCCGCCGCTTGGTGGTCGATGGTAAGGATTTCCTCTGGTCGCTGCGGCACGCGAACCGCAGCGACGGGAACAATTTCCTGGACTGCGGCGAGATTCTCACGATTTACCGTGGCGAGCCCTCCGAACGCCTGCTGATCGTTTTCCAGCAGCGCCCTGACCGCCTGGTCGCCGATGGTCATGGCCCCTCCGCGACCGTGTACGCGCAAGGCGGCGTCGTCGTCAATCTGCACAAGCCTGGCACTGTCCGGGCCTTGATCGACGAGGCTATGCAAGACGGGTGGCCGCCGACCACCAGGCAGATCGATGGCTGGCCGCTGGTCGACGCCATCGCCGCACGAGTCGCAGGTGAGGGCGGTGCCCAACTCGCCTGATGGAGAACTGGCGCGGCTAGCTGGGGCGATCCAACTCCCCGACGGCGGCTGGGTTCGTGGCCGCAGACTTGGCCGTCCGGCACCTGAGGGTCCGGCGCCAGACCGTGGCCTCTATCTCGGCAGTGGACGACTACGCCGCCGTCATGACGACCGACTCCGCTGGCCGCACGAGTGTGCCCCCTGGTGCTTACCCGACGCCTGGCACGCCACGCCGACTCGACCTCTGCGTGAGCTCCCACTCCCGCGAGCGAGACGTACGGCTAGTTGGACTTGCGCAGGGATCCGGCGAGGTTCCGAGTTGTGACGTTGATGCGGTTCCAGGCATTGATGGCCGCGATCGCCATCACCAGATCCGCGAGGGCTCCCTCGTCGAAGTGGTCCGCGGCGGCCGCCCAGACCTCGTCCGCCACGCCGTCACCGTCAGGCAGCCGGGTGGCGGCTTCGGTCAGGGCCAGCGCGGCGCGTTCGTGGCCGGTGAAGAAAGGCGTGTCGCGCCAGGCGGCGACCGCGAATAGCCGTTCGTCGGTCCCCCCCCGCCTTCTTCGCGTCATGACTGTGCATGTCGACGCAGAATCCGCAGCCGTTGATCTGACTGGCCCGCAGCTTGACCAACTCCAAGGTGGAGTGTGGCACCCGGCTCTGCGCCAGATATGCCTCCAGTTGGTACATCGCCTTGAACGCGCCGGCGGCGAGCTTGGGAAGGTTGGTCATGCGGCGTTCCATAGTGCACTCCTTCTGAAACTGGATATTTGATATCCTGATTAACGAGACAGCTTTATCCTTATGACAGTGAAAGCTCACACGCTGGCGTACCAGCGCTGCATGTTCTCGGCGATCTTCGGCACATGTCGTACGACATTGTGTCCAATGTCCGCCAAGGTGGTGGCCGCCAGTGCTCGCCGCCACTGCAGCTCCGCCTTGCGCATGGCGGTGGTGACCTGGCAGGGCATCCGCAGAATGCGTTCAGGAGTGCTGGACCCGGGCCCGCGCTTTCGGATTTCGGTGCACTCGAAGGCGTCTTCCGGTCCTTCGATCGCGGCCACGATGTCCATCAACGTGATTTTGTTCAGTGGGCGGGCAAGTTCGAAGCCGCCTCTGACGCCGGCAGTGGACACCAGAATGTCGGCGCGTACGAGCGCCTGCAGTTGTTTGTTCAGATAGGCAGGCGCCACTTCGAAAGCCGCCGCCAGCTTGCCGGTAGGCACCGGCCGACCCTCGTCGAGAGCCAGTCCAGCAGCAGGCAGCAGTGCGCCGCCCACTCAACTCCCTGGCTCATCCGCATTTCCAGCACCCGCCCTCATCAGCCCCAGCGGCTTAATCAGGATATTAGATGTCCAGATTGCCGAGCGCAACCCTATTCGGCTGGCGTGGCGGCTTCGAGGTCGTCGATGCCGCCGGACATGATCGCCGGCAGGTGCTGGCCGATGTGCTCGACTGGCCAGTCCCACCACGCCACCGCGAGCAGCCGGGCCACGTCCGCGGCGCTGTAGCGAGTGCTGATCAGCTTCGCCGGATTGCCGCCGACGATGCCGTAATCGGGCACGTGGTTCACGACAACCGCACCCGAAGCGATGATCGCGCCGTGCCCGATCCGCACGCCGGACATCACGGTCGTCCGATAGCCAAACCAGACGTCGTTGCCGACAACCGTGTCGCCGCGCCCAGGCAGGCCGGTGATCAGGTCGAAGTGCTCGGACCAGGAGCCGCCCATGATCGGGAACGGGAACGTCGACGGCCCGTCCATCCGATGGTTGGCGCCGTTCATGATGAACCGGACGCCCTCACCGAGCGCGCAGAACTTGCCGATAACCAGCTTCTCCGGCCCGTAGTGATACAGCACGTTGCGGGTCTCGAACGCGGTCGGCTCGTCCGGGTCGTCGTAGTACGAGAACTCCCCCACCTCGATCAAGTCGGATGTGACCAACGGCTTGAGCAGGACGACCCGCGTCTGGCCAGGCATCGGGTGCAGGACGGTGGGATCGGGCGCGGGACTCATGCGGGACGCACTCCAGGCGAGTGGGAACGGACTTAAGCCCTATTCAACCCCATCGCGGCGAGTCCGCCCGGGCAGCAAAAGGGGCATCGGGTACGTACACCGCCCACTGGAACGGCAGACCTGGGAGGGGTCGATACTTTAGCAAATTTGGAACAAATTCTAGACCATGGTTCGTTTACTCTTCATGGGAGTCACGACTGCGATGGCGCCGCTCACCGAAATCGAGCTGCGGCCGTACGGCCAGACGGACTTGCGTGGTTCCGTGGCGGTGCCCGGCCTGCGTTATCCGGCCGGGGCGGTCGTGGTGATCGCGGGAATCCCCGGAGCGGGCAAGAGCACGATGATGCACGCCCTGTTCGGTACGACCGGCGCCGAACCGGGGCCGGCCATCACGACCGGCGGAGTCCGGGTAGTCGATTCCGAGCAGGCCCGGAACTGGTGGCGGCAGCTGCTCGGCACCCGGCTGCCGTACTGGCTCTATCGGCCGCTCGTCCATCTCACCGCGCTTCTGTGGGCAAGGTCCGCGCTGCGCGGTGGACGGCACCGTTGTCGTACACGATTGCGGCACCCGGCGCTGGTGGCGGGCGTTGATCGCCCGATGGTCATATCGGCGTCCGGCCGGCGTGCACTATGTCCTGCTCGACGTGCCGGTGGACGTGGCGCTGGACGGTCAGCAGGCTCGCAACCGACGGGTTCGGCGGCGGGCGTTCGGGCGGCATCTGCGGGCCTGGCGGGAGATGGTCCCGGCAAGCGGCGAGCTCACCGATCCCGACCTCGCCCATGCCACGTCGTGCCTGGTACTGGACCGGGCGGCGGCCAGCGCGATCGACCGGATCACCTTCACGGCCTGACACTCAGTCCTCCGGTGTTGGCTGGGTCAGTTCCAGCGCGGAGGTGAGCAGGGTCGAGGCCCGCTCGACAACTTCCGTCAGCCGATCCGCGGTCGCCGCCGCGAGGATGTCGTCGATGTCCCGCAACCTGGCCCGGTCGACGAGGGTCTTCTCGTTGGTGACCCATTCGCGGCGCGCCGCCATGATCGCGTGCGCGGCTTGGCAGGTGGCCACCGCGACCGCCCCCACCGATTCGGTGACATGGCCCTTCACGGCATGCGCGTTCTGTGCGTACGACAAGGTTAAACCGGCGTCAGCGGACCACCGGTCGTACGCGGATCGGCTCAGTGCACCGGGATAGCGGGGCTGCGGCAGTCGACCGCGCAGAACGCGATTGAGGGCGAGTTCGGCGACCACGATGTATGTCGGCACGCCGGCCAGATGGAACATCAGTTGCTCGACGTCGAAGACGCCGTCCTTGGCCTGTGCCAGCCGGCGCTCGACGTCGTCGAGGTCGCGGTAGTGGACATCGACGTGCCTGCCGTCCACCACCATCCAGCCACCACCGTTGAAGACTCCCCCACCCCAGCCACCGAGGTCGCTGACCTCGCCGGGCCAGCCGACCGCGCGCAGGTCGTCGGGGTTGAAACCGCCCCGGTAGTAGACGGCGAAGTCCCAGTCGCTGTCCGGCCGGTGCGTACCGGCCGCCCGGGAACCTCCCAGGGCGACCGCCCGCACCCCGGGCAGGCCTGCCAACGTCACCGCGACGTGGTCGCACAGCGCCTGGTCATCGCGCGTGCCGGGATCGAACGTGTGATCGTACATAGTGCCTTTCGGTGTACACCGTCGCCGTCAGTGCGGCCAACCGGTTTTCCGGTTACAACGCCTCTACCAGCGCGTTTGCAGTTCTTATGGACCTTCGGGAGTGATCGCGGACGCTCGCCTGACAGTCGTACGCATGGCGTAGCGACTAAGTCGACCTTTGGTCGACGTGCCGCAGCTCTCACCCGCATATTGCTAAGTGATGCGTACTATTGTGGAGGCGGCCTTGGGAGGTTGAATGCAGGTGGAGACGGGCGCTCCGGTACGGGCGTTGGTACGTGACGTCGTCAGCTGGTCCGTCACAGTGCGGGTGCCGGCGCGGCAGATGACCGCCGCCGCGCTGGGAATGGGCGGCCTGCTCGCGGTGGGCTGGTGGGTCGCGGGCACGTGCCGGAGAGCATGCTGGCCGCACTGGGCGCGATGTCCGTCGCGGGCCGGGCCGGCCGGCGGCCGGCTGGCGGGCGGCGCCGCGGCTGGGCTGGACCGCTCTGACGGCGGTCGCCGGGTGCCTCGCCGGCTCGCTGCTGGGCGGGCACGGGGTGGGTGAGCGTGCTGGCGATCCCGTTGGTCGCGATGGCGGTCACGGTCGCCGGCACTCTCAGCCGGGAAGCCGCGACCGCTACTGCCCGGCTCATCACCTTTCTGGCTATCGCTACCGGTTTCGGGTCGGCTGACCCGATCGGTTTAACCGCCCTGTTCTGCGCTGGAGCGCTGTGGGCGGTGCTCATGGCGCTCGGGGGTGGACGCGGTCGCGAGCCGCCTCTCGGGACAACCCGTGCGGGTGGCGGCGAGCCCGCTTCCACCGAATCGCGCTCGCCGCCTTCGGTCGTTGTGGACGCTGGCGGCCTGGCGGTACCCGATCCGGCTCGCGGTCTGCCTGACCGTGGCCGAGGCGATCGGGGTGATCTGGGCGCAACCCAAGGCGTCCTGGATCGCCGTCACGGTGGTGATCGTGGTGGGCCGACGGTTGGAAGGCGCCCTCCGGCGACCCGCCGAGCGCATGACTGGGACCGTGCTGGGCGTCGCGCTGGGCTCCGTGGTGCTGCTGCATTCGCCGCCGGTGTGGTTTTTCCTCACGATGGTGGCCGGCCTTGCCGCCGTCCGGCCCTATCTCAAGGCCCGTAACTACACGCTCTATGCGACGATCATGACGCCTCTTGTGGTGCTGCTGTTGGATTTCGGGCACAGCGCGACCTGGCAAGCCGTTGCCGACCGGCTGCTCGACACCGCGCTGGGATGTGCGATCGCCCTGTTGATCGGCTACCTGCCGTGGACGGCCATTCCCCAGCTCGTACGAAGGAGGTCCACCCGTGCCGCACTGGACTGACCACGCGATTTGGTGGCAGGTCTATCCACTCGGATTCACCGGCGCGCCAGCTCGTGCGGTCGGTGCACCGCTTCGGCACCGGCTGCGCGCGTGCGAACCATGGTTGGACTATGCGGTGGAACTGGGCTGCTCGGGTCTGTTGCTCGGGCCGATTTTCGCCGCCGAGACGCACGGATACGACACAGTGGACTTTTTCCGGATCGACCCGCGGCTCGGCGATGACGACGATTTCGACCGGCTGATCACGGCCGCCGCCGACCGTGGTCTGCGCGTGGTGCTGGACGGCGTTTTCAACCACGTCGGCCGTACGTTCGCGAAGTTCATCGAGGCCGAGGCCGGCGACCCCGCGGCGGCCCGCTGGTTCCGCCGCGACGCTACCGGTGAATATCAGACTTTTGAGGGCCACCACCATCTTGTAGCGCTCAACCACGACGAGCCGGCGGTCGCCGACCACGTCCAGCGGGTGATGAATCACTGGTTGGACCGTGGCGCGGCAGGCTGGCGACTGGACGCCGCTTACGCGGTGCCGGCCGATTTCTGGGCACGGGTCCTGCCGGGCGTACGAGAGCGCCATCCGCAGGTCTGGATGGTCGGCGAGATGATTCACGGCGACTACGCGGGATATGCGACCGCGAGCGGGCTGGACTCGGTCACCCAGTACGAGCTGTGGAAGGCCCTGTGGAGTTCGCTGAACGACGGCAACTTCTACGAGTTGGCGTGGGCTTTGAAGCGCCACAACGACATTCTCGGCGCGGTCACTCCGTTGACCTTTGTCGGCAACCACGACGTCACCCGGATCGCCACCCGCCTCACCGATCAGCGGCACCTCGGGCACGCTCTGGCGGTCCTGTTCACGGTCGCCGGCATCCCCAGTGTCTATTCCGGTGACGAGCAGGCTTTTCAGGGAACAAAACAGGACCGGGTCGGTGGCGACGACGAGATCCGGCCGGTGTTTCCGGCCGATCCGAGCGGCCTCGCGCCGTACGGCTGGCCGACCTACCGACTGCACCAGCGGCTGATCGGCCTGCGCCGCCGCAATCCCTGGCTGGTTCGCGCCCGTACCACCGCCGACCATCTCACCAATCACGCGGTGGCGCTGCGGTCGGACGGCGACGCGGGCGAAAAGGTGCTGCTCCTGCTCAATATCGGCGACGAACCGTACCGCTTCCCGATCGACCTCACCGGTCTCAGAGTCGCCGAAACGGCAACGGAAACCGTCGATCCGGCCGTCGTCGCACCGCATAGCTGGACGGTTCTCACCACCATCGCGGATTGATTCCGTCTGTTTAGCGGGCAGCGCCGGCTGTCGCGACTGAGCCGGTGGTGGCGGTCGGCGCGGGCCGGCGGGTCAGGACGACAGCAGTGACGACGACGGCCGCGAGCACCAGTCCCGCGCCGATGCCGAAGGCCAATTGGTAGCCCGACACGAGCGCTGCGGCGGAGGGTTGCGCGCTTGGGTCGATCCCGCTCGTACGAGCCGCCGCCAGCGACACCAGCACCGCGAGGCCGAGTGCCCCGCCGACCTGCAAAGTGGTGTTCAGCAAGCCGGACCCAACCCCCGGAGTCCGCCGGGGGGTGGCGGCGGACATCGCGATGGTCGTCGTGCTGGGCAGCGTCATGCCGGCCCCGACACCGAGCAGGACCATCGATGGCAGGACATCGGTCACGTACGCGCCGCCTTCGGGCCCCCAGGCCATCAGCGCCGCGCGCGCGACGCCGACCAGGGCCAGGCCGGCCAGCAGCACCCGCTGCGCGCCGAACCTGGTGGTCAGCCGGGCCGAGAAACCGAGCGAGAGAGTGCCGATGGCGATGGTGGTCGGCAGGAACGCGAGACCGGTCTCGACCGGTCCGTAGTGCAGCACCTGCTGCAGGTAGATCGCGCGCAGGAACTGGAAGCCGAAGAGCGCGGACGCCCACAGAGCCTGGACCAGGTTGCTGGCCCACACCACCGGGTTGGCAAGGATGCGCAGCCGCAACAGCGGCGCGGCCGCCCGGGCCTGCCGAAGCACGAAGCCGGCCAACAGTGCGACGGCGACGATTCCCAGCACGATCACCCGCACCGAGGCCCAGCCGTCCGCGGTGGCTTCGCTGATCGCGTACCCACCGAGCATCAGTCCGCCGGTGACCAGGGCGCCGCCGCGCGACGTCCGCGCCAGCGGGCAGGCCGAGGCCTGACTCGCGGTCGAGTAGTCGTACGCCGGCGACTCCGATCAGTAGTCCGATCGGCAGGTTCACGAAGAAGATCCAGTGCCAGTTGGCAAACTGGGTCAGACCCCCCCGCCGGCGAGGATGCCGATCGACGCGCCGGCAGAGCCGACGAAACTGAAGACGCCGATCGCCTTCGCGCGCTCCCTCGGTTCCTGAAAGAGTGTCACGATCATGCCCAGCACGACGGCCGCGGTCAGCGCACCGCCGATCCCCTGCACGAGCCGCGCGGCGATCAGCAGCCCGGGCGTCCACGCGAGGCCGCAGAGCAGCGACGCGGCGGTGAACAGCGCCAGCCCGGACAGGAAGATCCGTTTGCGGCCGAGCAGGTCCCCGAGCCGGCCGGACAGCAGCAGCAGCAGACCGCCGAACGGGATGCCGTACGCGTTGACCACCCAGGCGAGACCGGCCGGCGTGAAGCCGAGGTCCTGCTGGATCGACCGCAGCGCCACGTTCACGATGTTCTGGTCGAGGATGATCATCAGCATTCCGGCGCACAGCACGATGAGCGAGAGCCATCGCGAGCGGGACGTCATGGGTTCTACCTCCAAAGGTGCACGACTTGTAACTGCGTGCATCATCTGTCACCATCGGGCTCGGCGGAAGGAGGCAGTTTGATGTCCCAGAGGAACACCGATGTGACAGCGCAGGCCAGCTACCAGGCACTGCTGGACACCGAGGCCTGCAAGGTGCGCGAGGTGCTGGACCGGGTCGGCGGCAAGTGGAGCATTCAGATCCTGGTCGACGCCACCCGTGGACCGGTCCGGTTCACCGAACTGGAGCGCGGCATCGAGGGCATCAGCCGGCGGATGCTGACGCTGACCCTACGGAACCTGGAACGCGACGGCCTGATCACCAGGACCGTCTACCCCACCGTGCCACCCAAGGTCGAATACACGGCGACCGAGATGGCGCGCGAGCTCTACGACTCGCTGGTGACGCTGACAACTTGGGCCGAACGGCATCGGCTGCGGATCGCCGCCGCCCGGGACGCGTACGACAAGGAACATGCCGCTGCCCGTACCTGACGGAACCTGTCAGGTACGGGTGCGATGCTCGTCCTCGTCGGGCACTGGGCCCGGTCGGATCGGAAGGGTTTCACCTGACATGGCTGGTTTCGCGACAATGTGCATGGTCAACCTCGACTGCGCGGACCCCCGCGCGCTTGCCGAGTTCTATCACGAGGTCCTCGGCTGGGACATCCTCGCCAAAGAGGACGAATACGCCATGATCGGCGCCGAAGGCGTCTCGCCGATCGGCTTCGGGCGGCTCGCGGACTACCAGCCGCCGGCATGGCCGGACGCCGCGTCCCCCAAGCGCTTCCACCTCGACTTCTACGTCGACGACCTGGAGGTCGCCGCGAAGCAGATCGTCGAGCTGGGTGGGAAACTCGCCGACCCGCAGCCGGGCGAGCGCTGGCGGGTCATGCTCGACCCGGCCGGCCACCCGTTCTGCATCTGCCTGCGTTCGTCGTAGCGGCCGACATAGGCTCTCCCTGATGAAAATCTCACGGGAGACCAGGATCGCCGCGTACGCGGTGTGCATCGCCGATGGGCAAATGTTGCTGGCCCGCTGGGTTGGCCGCGGCGGCGAGAAGCTCTGGACGTTGCCGGGCGGCAAGGTCGAGCACGGCGAGCACCCGCACGACGCGGCGATCCGCGAAGTCGAAGAAGAGACCGGCTACTCGATCGCCGTCGACGAGCTGCTGGGCGTCGATTCCGCCGTCAACCAGTACGGCCGGCCAGCTGGCCGAGTAGTCGAGCTGCACCACGTACGCATCGTCTACTCCGCGCACGTCACCGGCGGCGACCTCCGGTACGAGGAGGGCGGCTCCACCGACATGGCCGCGTGGGTGCCGCTCGCCGAGATCCCCACCCTCGACCACGTCGAAGCTGTCGACACCGCCCTGGCCCTGTACGCCACCCGCCCCGCTACCGGCCTACCCGCGTCAGCCTCCCGCTGACTCCTCCTGTCACTCTCCGTCACTGAGGGTGGTGGGTGGCGAGGGCGTGGAAGGCGGGCCGGAGGAGATCGGCGATGCGGTCGGCCGGGGCGTCCCGCAGGGCGGTCAGGTCCAGGAGCTGGTGCGCGATCGTGACGCCGAGCATGGTGGTCAGCATCAGGGCGGCCCGCAGGTCCGGGTCATCGGCCGGTACGGCGGCGGCGATGTGCTCAACCTGGCCGTCCAGGGTGGCGCGAGCCCGGTCGGCCGCCTCCGGATGGGTGAGCATCGAGCGCAGCATCGCCAGCGACGCCTCCGGGATCGGTCCGATCTTCATCCCGATCCTGGCCAGCAGGTCTTCGGTGAGCTCCTTGAGGTCGCCGGTCAGCGGCGGGATCTCCGGCACTTCGACGGCGCGCGGCCGAAAAGCTCTTCCTTTGAGCCGAAATACTGCATGACCAGCGCCGGGTCCACCTGAGCCGCGGTTGCCACCGCGCGGATCGTGGTCCGCTCATAGCCGCGCTCGGCGAACAGACCACGGGCCTCCGCGAGGATCCGCTCCTGCGTGTTGCGGCGGCGGTCGGCGCGGGACACGCGCTGCTCAGTCACCCCCTCACTCTACCGGCGTTGACCCATCTCGGCGTTCGCTCTACACTCGTTGAGTCAACACTTGTTGAGTGAGAGGTGCACCCTCATGCCCCAGTCCTGCCGCGAAGTTCTCGCCGCCTACCACCAGGCGATGATCGACATGAACGCCGACGACCTGGCCGACCTGTACGCCGTCGACTGCCTGCACCACTTCCCGTTCGCCGCTCCTGGTCGGCCGCCGGTGTACTACGGCCGCGAGGAAGTACGGGCCGGATACCGCGCGGCGTGGCACGGCGTGCCACTCAAGCTGGCCGAGGTCACCGAGGTCATCGCGTACGACATGGCGGATCCGGACACTCTCGTCGGCGAATGGGTCGGCAGCGGCACCCTGCTGCCGACCGGCAAGCCGTTCCAAGCCCACGGTTTGCTGATCGCGACCGTCAAGAATGGCGAGATCACCGACATGCGCGACTACATGGACGTTTTCGGCACCTACCGCGCCACCGGCCGGTTGAAGGATGTGGTGGCCGCGCTCGACGAGACCTGACCTCAGCTTGCCGGGCCGAACCAGGTGGTCAAGGCCGCGCGCAGGGAGTCGAGATCACTCGAGTCCGTAGCCACCCAGGCCACGTACCCGTCTGGACGCACGAGGACACCGACGGGAGCCGGGATCTTGCCGGCGCCTGGGAGGTTCCAGACAGTGTCCGCCGCTGACACCAGGACGTGCTCGACCCGGTCGGACCAGCCGGCGGGAATGGCCGCGCCACCCGAGGTGAAGTCGAGCAGCAGCGGGCGGGCGGTTTCCAACCCCGGAAGACCCGGGTGTCGCCAGAGTCGGTCTTGAGATCGAGGTCCGGGATTCGGCGACCGAGCAGCGGGCTGCCCTCCCCGACCGCGTACTGGATGTCCAGCTGGGTGAACATCCCGACGAAGTAGCGGTTCACCTCATCGACCTTGGTCAGCTGGGCGAAAACGTCCCGTAGGGCCTCCGAATGCGACCCAGGTCGGCCGAGCACAGTCTGCGCGCGGGTGGCTTGCAGCACGCGTTCGGCGTACGGGAAACGCTCGGTGTGGTAAGTGTCGAGCAGCTCGTCAGAGGCCTCGCGGCGGATCACGGCGGCGAGTTTCCACCCGAGGTTGACAGCGTCCTGGATGCCCAGGTTCAGCCCTTGACCGCCGGCCGGGTAGTGGATGTGTGCCGCGTCGCCGGCCAGCAGGACACGGCCGTCTCGGTACGTCTCGGCCTGCCGGGCGGCGTCCGCGTACCGGCTGACCCAGGCCGCGCTGTGCATCCCGAAGTCGTGGCCGGGCCACGCGTACGCACACCGCCCGGAGGTCCTCGATCGTCACTTCCACGTCTCGGTCCACCACCTTGTCGTATTCGGTGACCATCACCATGTGCTGGCCGTCGGGGAACGGCGCGACGATGAAGTTGCCGGCGTCCGTACGCCCCTGGGGGCCCCAGATCCGGCCCGCCGGCGGGTTGTCGAGCTTCACGATGCCCTGGATGGCGGCCAGGGTGGCGTCCGTGCCCGGGAAACCGATGCCGGCGAGCTTGCGGATGATGCTTCTGCCGCCGTCACAGCCAACGACGTAGTCGGCGTGCAGCCATTCGTCCCCGTCCGGCCCGTTGACCTGTACGGATACACCGTCTTCGGTTCGCTCCAGGCCGATCACCTCGGCCGAGCGACGGATCGTCGCGCCCAACTCGATCGCCCACTCCTGCAGTACCGGCTCGATCTCGGACTGCGGGATGCCCATCACGTACGGGTGCCGGGTCGGGTAGTCGCCGATCGGCATGAAGATCCCGCTGAAATGGACGAAGTCACCGTTGCCGTGCACCTTTCCGGCGAACCGGTCGAGGATCCCGCGCTGGTCCAGCACCTCGGCGGTTCGGGCCTGGATGCCGTACGCGCGGGACTCGCCGGTCCGCCGCGCGTACCGCTCCAGCACCACCACTTCGACACCACCGAGCCGCAGCTCAGCCGCCAGCATCAAACGGTCGGTCGGGCCGCCGCCGGCTATCACTACCTGCGCATTCGTCTTCTGTTTCATGCCGGCTCCATTAACTGTGTGCGTCATAAGCAGTTCTGTTTATGTTATACACAGTTCCCGTGCGGGGCGTCAACAGCGATGGAGGACGACGGATGGCGAAGTCGGCGGACCGCAGCATCGAGCTGTTGTGGGGAGACCGGGCCCGGCCGAGCCGCGGGCCCAAACCGGCGCTGACCGTCGAGCAGATCACCGCCGCCGGGATCGGCGTCGCCGACGCGGAGGGCCTCGCGGCGGTGTCCATGCAGCGGGTCGCCGGCGAGTTCGGGTTCACCACGATGTCGCTTTACCGTTACGTGCCGGGCAAGGCCGAGCTGGTCGCGCTGATGCTCGACACCGCGCTCGGCGAGCCGCCGGTGCTCACCGCGATAACGGGCGGGTGGCGGCCCCGGCTGACCGAGTGGGCCGAGCGGCTGTGGACCGTCACGGAGAAACACCCGTGGAGCCTGGAGGCGTCCGTGGGACTTCGGCCGATAGGACCGAACGAACTGGGCTGGACGGACAGCGCGGTCGGGACGCTGACTGCGACCGGTCTGACCGGCTCCGAGATACTGGACACGGTGGTGGTCGTGACCGGCCACGTCCGGAGCATCGCGCAGCAGACGCTGACAATCCCGGCGGCCCAGCGTGGTCTGACCGAGCATCAATGGGCCGCGACGGTGACGGACCTGCTTCGTACGCACGGCGACCGCTTCCCGTCCCTGCTGGCGGCGATGGCCTCGGCCACCGCCGCGGGGCAGGACAAGGGGCTCGCCTTCGGCCTCGAGCGGATCCTGGATGGCCTCGGCCTGCTGATCGCCGATCGCGTACGGCAGGCCGCGATCCGCCGCTGAAGGGTCAGCGCCGGACGAGATACCGCGCGCCCAGCCCGATAGCCAGAACCGCCGATCCGACCGCAATCGACAGCGGTGGCAGAGCGACCGCCAGTACGACACAGCCGATGAGGCCAAGCACGTTCAGCACGCGGGGCCAACGCCGATCCGCGGCCGGCTGGGTGTAAGCCGACGCGTTCGCGATGGCGTAGTAGATGAGCACCCCGAACGACGAGAACCCGATAACTCCGCGCAGGTCAACGGTCATCACGAGAGTGCATACGACAGCTGCCAGCGCGATCTCGGCGCGGTGTGGCACCTGGAAGCGCCCGTGGACCGCCGACAGCCAGCGCGGCAGGTCGCCGTTGCGCGCCATCGCGAGGGAGGTACGCCCGACGCCGGCGATCAGCGCCAGCAGCGCGCCGAGACTGCCGACCACCGCACCGACCCGTACGACCGGCCCCCCACGCGCGCCGGCCGCCACCGCCAACGGTGCCGTCGTCTCGGCCAGACCGGTCGGGCCGAGCGCGACCAGAACCGTGCCACCCACCACGAAATAGACGGCGACGGTGACGAACAGCGCGATCGGGATGGCCCGCGGGATCGTCCGGGCCGGGTCCCCCGCACTTCCTCCCCCATCGTGGCGATCCGGGCGTAGCCGGCGAAGGCGAAGAACAGCAGCCCTGCTGCCTGTAGGACGCCGTAAACGCTGGTGGGAGGCCCTTGCCAGTGGACCGAGAGCGGGTCGCCGAGCAGGATCGCGCCGACCGCGACGGCCAGCGCGGTCAGCGTGCCGGCGACCAGGAGGCGGGTCACCACCGCGGTCTTGCGGACACCCCGGTAGTTCAAGGCGGTCAACGCCAGCACAGCGGCGACCGCGAGCAGCCGCTGCGCCCACCACGGCCCGGTGATCGCGTACGAGGCGAAAGTCAGCGCCATCGCGGCGCCAGGAGGCCGTCTTGCCGATCACGAAGCTCCACCCGGCCGCAAAGCCCCAGCCGTCGCCGAGCCGTTCGCGGCCGTAGACGTACGTACCGCCGGAAAACCGGGTAGGCCGCGGCCAACTGGGCGGACGAGACGGCGTTGCAGTACGCCACCACCGCCGCGAACAGGAGGCCGAGCAACAGCCAGCTGCCGGCTGCGCGGGCGGCCGGCGGGAAGGCGGCGAAGACCCCCGCACCGATCATCGAGCCGAGCCCGATGACGACCGCGTCGCCGGTGCCCAGCCGGCGCGCGAGGGCGGGAGTCACCGACTCAGACCAGGCCGTCCCAGGCCTTGCGCTCGTCGCCACGCGGGTCGTCGACGACCTCTGTGGTCGGGTCGTCGAAGACCATCACCGAGCGGCCATCGGGCGTGTACGGCTGCCAGCCAGGGTCGCCGGTCCTGCCGAAAGCGACCCAGGCCGCATGCGTACGGCCGGCCAACGCCTGCGGTGCGTCGGCGCCGGTCAGGGACTGCGCGGCGGGCAGGTCCGGAGTGTCCAGCGTGTCGAAAACGAAGCCAAGCTCGATCGCGTGGCACGCGCCGAGCTCCAGAACCGGCGTCCGCCAGCCGAACTCGTAGACGTGCGCGGGCCGGCCGATTGCCGCGCGGGCTTCGGCGAGCCGGAGGGTGGGCACTCGGAAGTAGGTGTCGGTCATGATCGCGCTCAAAACGTCACCAGACGACCCGTCCGGTCGGTTCGCCGCGTACGTCTGGCCGATGCTTTCGTCCCAGCCGCGGCCCCGGAGGTAGCCGGCGACGGCTTCCGGGGTGACCGCCGGGAGTATGCCGGTCGGGACCAGGAAGAACCGCATCTCCTCGGTCACCGTGCCGACCATCATGTCCACGTCCCGGCCGGCACCACCGGCGATCGCGTTGACGGGCAGGTCGGAGAGCAGATCGCCGTCGATGGTCGGGATGAACGGCATCGCCGCGGCCACGATCGACCGACCCCAGCGCTGCGGGTTCGGGTCAGCCGCGGACTCGAGCGCGATCTCTTGCTGGGCCGCGAACAGCGCAGTGGTGTCGACCTCGGCGAACGCGGCGGCGGTCGGTTCGACGCCGAGCTTGGTGGCCAGTTCGGCCGCGATTTTCGCGCCGTCCTCCAGCGATGCCCCGATCTGCCCGGACCCGGACTGCGCGATCGCCCGCTGGAACAGGCCGGCACTGGCTTTCGCGGCCACCAGGCTGGCCACGCTCATGCCGCCAGCGGACTCGCCGAAGATGGTCACCTGGCTGGGATCGCCGCCGAACGCGGCGATCGTCACGATGACCACGCCGGTGAACGTGATCAGGTCGTTAAGGCTGCTGTAGACGCAGAGGATCGCGTTGCCCACGAACAGGAACGCGAAAGGCGCGTACGGGCACCTTCGACCGCGGCGACACGGTGCCGAAGAACCGGCCGATCGGACCGGGCAGCAGACCGTCGCGGGCGGTCGA
>NZ_WOTO01000089.1 GCF_010993775.1 Fodinicola feengrottensis
CGCTGGTGGGCGCGGGCACCTCGAAGTTCACACCATCCGGGCGGACCAGCTCCCCAGCCGCGGCGTTCCGCGTCAGGCCTTCGCAGGCTACGGCACACATGTCGTACGTGTGTTGGGTTCGTGCGAGGTGGCCAGTGGGCCCACCACGGCGGTCACGATCAGCATAAATCGTACGTAGATGTGGCGACCGGCGGAGACAGCGGGCATCCCGATCGGAGAGAGCTGCGGTGAGTCCTCACGACGGGCCCACGTTAGCCCGACCCAGGCCGCCCTGACAGCCACCTCGCCGGTCAGCACCACTAGCCGCGCGCAGCGGGTCCGGCACGGTGGCCGCGCTGGGCCCACTCTCCTGCCTATGCTTCAGCCGCCGTACCCCACTATCCGGTCAGGCACACTAAACATCGGGTTGAGACTCTAAGTCATCTTCGCACCACGGGCACGTTAGCCCCCCGACCGTTCGAAGACCGGCGCCACACGCAAGCGCCGCCCAGGCCCGCGACACACAATCAGACCGAACCTGTCGACCGAAGTTCGAAGAGCACTCGACCTCGGACACATGCCCGCCACGCAACGCCCCAAGCTATAGACGCGCGCCACCGAACCGCGTGATCTGCCGGGCCGGGGTGATCGCCGGGGCCCGGGGCCTCCTCGCGCCGGTCCTTCGGTGTCCTCGGTTTGCCGCCTCTCGCGCAGCCGGTCCCAGCAGCGTTCGATGACCTGGTGCTCGACGCGGTCGAGCACCTGGGAGGCGCGCTGGGCCAGCCAGCTTGCCCGGGTCGAGTTCGCGGTCGAGGACGTGCCCCCAGAGCTTCCGGCATATGATCGGATGTGTGCTGAAGACGGCGAAGTGCCGCTGGCCCGGCTGCTGCCATCCCGTTCGGCCGCCGAAGCGCCGCCCGAATCGTGCTCTATCGGCGACCGCTGGAAGTCCGCGCGATGGATCGCGAGGACCTCGCGGCCACCTGGTCCACGACGTCATCGTGGAGCAGGTGGCGAAACCTGCTCGGCATCGACCGGACGACCGGTGAGCAAGGCCCCGAGGGGCCGAACGGGTCCGCGAAAAGCTGAGCCGCCGCATCCCCATGCGGCAGCGCAGTGTCCGTCAGCTGACCCGGCGCTTGAGCTTGCGGCGCTTCCGTTCGGACAGCCCGCCCCAGATCCCGAAGCGTTCGTCATGCGCCCGCGTACTCCAGACATTCCGGTCCCAGCGATCCGCTTCGCCTTACCCTCGGCCGCTGGGCGTGTCCTGCCAACAACGGGCGTGTCGAGGCGGCTGACCGGTAGCACCGATCAGCCGCCAATCTATTGCCACGCCTCAAGAGTCGGTGCCGCGCCCCTCGCGCCGGGCGCGCTCCACGGCCTCCCGCATTTCCGGCGAGATGACCTGCGTGTGCTGGTCGTCATCGTCGTCAGGCGAGTACGACGAGGCCGGTTCCGGAGCCGACTGTGGCGCGCCCCACACCGCACTGGGTGGCGGCCCGGGCGGGCCCGGCGGCAATGACGCGGCCGGCGGGTCCGGGGGCGGCGTGAAGCCACCAAAGCGCGGCGGCTCGGGCGCGTTCGCGTTCGGCATGGTCCACATCCGCGTCGAGCCGTCGTCCGGGCCCTCGCCGGCCGGCGGGTACGGCGACGAATGCGCCCCACCCTGCGTGGGCGGCTGCGGTGGCGGCGGACCCCAGCTTGGCGTCGACGGCGGGCCAGCGGGACCGCCAGGACCAGCCGGACCGCCAGGAGCGGCGTACCGGCCGGGAGCGCCCGGTCCACCCGGGTAGGCGGGGCCGGGGGCCGGCCGCAGGCTCGCCAGGAGCACCCCAGCCGGGTGCCGCGGACGGACCACCATAACCGGGGCCAGCGGGTCGACCAGGGCCACCGGGCGGGCCGTATCCGGGCGGACCCTCCGGCGGCGGACCGCCATATGGGCTGCCCGGAGGCGGCGGATATCCGGGGCCACCAGGACCACCAGGACCGACTAGCACCGGCGGTGGACCACCAGGGCCGGCCGGCACCGGCGGCGGACCACCGTAGCCGGGCGGCGGCCGGTAGCCACCAGGATCGGGATAGCCGCCCTGTCCGGGCGGCGGGCCGTACCCGCCAGGACCGCCCGGACCGGCAGGACCGCCGGGGCCGGGGTACGAATGAGCAGGTGGGCCGCTGGGCACGGTCGGTCCACCGGGGCCACTGGGACCACCAGGACCGTTCAGGCCGCCAGGGCCGAAGGAACCAGGCCCTGGGCCGTACGAGCTGGGTCCGCCCGGTCCACCAGGGGCACTCGGACCGCCGGGCCCACCAGGAGCGCCGGGGCCGCCCGGACCACCAGGAGCACCCGGACCGCCGGGGCCGCCGGGGCCGAAGCTTCCGGGGCCGGGCAGCGGGCCAAACCCACTGCCGCTGGGACTGCCGGGGTCACTGGGACCGGCCGGAGCAGCGGGACCGCCCGGAGCACCGTAGCCAGCACCGGAAGGACCCCCGAACCCGCCCGGACCACCAGGGCCGGCCGGCCCAGAGGGGCCGTCATATCATCATATCCCCGGACCGCCCGGAGCCGGCGGCCCGGAAGGACCTCCGAAAGCAGGCCCGTCGGACGGTCCACCGAAACCGCCGCTGGGTACCGGCGGAGCGGACGCGGGACGCGGCGTACCAAAACCCGGACCATCAGAAGGCCCGCCGAAGCCACCACCCGGAGCCGGCGGCGCCGACGACGGAGGCGGTGAGCCAAAAGCACCCGGGCCATCGGACGGTCCACCAAAACCACCACCTGGACCCGACGGCGGCGACCCGAAGAAGCCGGGACCATCGGGCGTACCACCCAAAAACCACCGCCCGGAGCGGGCGGAGCCGACGCTGGCTGAGGCGAGCCGAAGCCACCGCTTGGAGCGGGTGGCGCGGAGGACGGAGACGGCGCGCCGAAACCGCCGCCGGGAGCCGGTGGGGCCGACGAGGGGCCGGCGGAACCGAAGGCGGGCGAGGTCGAAGCTGGCGGAGTCGAAGCTGGCGGAGTCAAAGCCGGCGGCGGCGACCCGAAGGCGCCGGGACCGTCCGACCGACTCCCGAACGGGCCGTCAGACGAAGACCCAGGTCCGTCCGAAGCAACGGCACCGAACCCGGCGGGGGAGCGGTCAAAGGGGCGTTGGCCGGCGGCGCGGACGACGGCCACGGGCTGCCCGCGCCCTCTCCAGGGCCGCCCGACGGGACCGGCCCACCGCCGAACAGACCCGGCTCGCCACCGCCTGGACCGCTCACCGAGGCGCCACTGACTGGCGCTGGTACGCCCGAAGCCGGCTCCGCGAACGGCGGGGCGGCCGGGCTGCCCGAAACAGCGACCGGCGGGAATCCGGCGCCCGGAGTCGGCTCGCCCACCGGCAACCCGAACTGGTCGTATTGCTGGGGCTGTCCGCCCTGGTCACCGATCTGGACCGGCTGCTGGCCCAGTTGCTGGCCGAGCGGTCCAGGCTGTCCATACCCGGGCGGCGCGAACGCCGTCGACGGCACCCGCTTCTGGGTGTCAAGCAGGCCGCTGATCTTCACGACGGCGAGAATCGCCACCGCCAGCAGCGCCAGTTCGGTCAAATGCAGGAGAGCGCCCTCCACCGTGGCGCGCAGGTCGGCCGTGGCCGGCCCGCTCTCACCGCCACCGCCGTTGAAGAACCCGGCGACGAAGCTGATCAGCCCGAACAGCGCGGCCAGCGCGTACTCGCCGAGGGCGACGTAGCCGACCACCTGGGCCAGCCGCAGCTTGGGCCCGACGTACGTGGCGACCGCAGCTGCGATCAGCGGAAGCGTCACCACCACCAGCCCGACGAACTGCTCGAACGTCAGCGCCGCGCGGTAGGTGAAGGAGGCGCCGCCGGCCGGGATGATCAGCTGCTCGATCGCGATCAGCAGGACAACCGCGTTCAGGCCGAGCAGCAGCGCGAAGCAGATCGGTAGACGGAACGGTCCCAGGACGTCGGTGCGACCACCGGCGTCACTATCTGTGCTCACGGGTTTCCCCCTCAGACTTCGCCAGGTCTTACGGCCGCCAGCCTGTCACATAGAACAAAGCGGAACACCTCGTGACCCGGTCCGCGACGACGGTGCAAGGTGGGCGAGGATAGACGTATGCGCATTGTTGTGCTCGCCGGCGGCATCGGGTGGGTCCCGCTTCCTGCTGGGCGTACGCGCCGAGGCCGGTCCAGCGGGCGAGCCGGCCGAATCGGTGACGGCCATTATCAACACCGCCGATGACGTGACCCTGCACGGTCTGCGGATCTGTCCCGACCTGGACAGCGTGATGTACACGCTCGGTGGCGGCATCGATCCGGAGCGCGGTTGGGGCCGCGAAAAGGAAACGTGGACCGTCAAGGAAGAGCTGGCGGCGTACGGCGCCGAGCCGACCTGGTTCGGGCTCGGTGACCGGGACATCGCAACGCACCTGATCCGGACCCGGATGCTGGACGCCGGCTATCCGCTCTCCGCGGTGACCGAGGCGCTCGCCAAGCGCTGGCAACCGGGCGTACGGGTGCTGCCGATGACCGACGACCGAGTGGAAACGCACGTCGTGGTCGCCGATGACGACCAGGGAACCAACCGGCGCGCGATGCATTTCCAGGAGTGGTGGATCCGCCACCACGCACAGTTGCATGCGGAGAAGTTCGTCCCGACTGGCGCCGAGGACGCGAGCGCCGCGCCCGGGGTGGTCGACGCGATCGCCGGCGCGGATGTCGTCCTGATCGCGCCCAGCAATCCGGTGGTCAGCATCGGCACGATCCTGTCGATTGGCCAGATTCGTACGGCACTGGCCGAAACCGCGGCGCCTGTCATTGGCCTGTCACCAATCATCGGTGGCGCGGCGGTCCGCGGGATGGCCGAGAAATGCCTGCCAGTAGTAGGTGCCGAGGTTTCCGCCGCCGGTGTCGCACGGCTTTATGGCGCGCGCCGCGACGGCGGCCTGCTCGATGGCTGGCTGGTCGACGAAACCGACGCTGGTACGAGCGTTGATGGCATCGAAGTTCGGGCCGTACCGCTCTGGATGACCAATGTGGACACCACCGCCGCGATGGCGCATGCGGCCATCGCTTTGGCCCAGGAAGTGGGAAAGCGTGCCTGATCGCGACCCGGCCCCGTTGCGCGTACGGCCGGTCACCGGACTCGCCGAGGTGCGGCCCGGCGATGACCTGGCCGAGCTCATCGGCAAGGCTGCGCCCTGGCTCGCCGACGGCGACATCGTTGTGGTGACAAGCAAAATCGTCAGCAAGGCGGAGGGCCGGCTGATTTCCACGCCGTCCGACGAGCAGGGTCGCGAGCAGGCCCGGCAGGCCGCTATCGACGCCGAGACCGTACGAGTGGTGGCGACCCGCGGGCCGACCAAAATCGTCGCGGACACCCGCGGGCTGGTGCTCGCCTCAGCCGGTGTCGACGCCAGCAACGTGTCCACTGACGCGCTCGCCCTGCTGCCGGTCGATCCGGACGCCTCGGCCCGAAAACTGCGCGAAGGCTTGCGCGAAAGGCTCGGCGTCACCGTCGGCATCGTCATTTCCGACACGATGGGCCGGGCCTGGCGAATCGGCGTGGTGGATGTGGCGATCGGGGTCGCCGGTCTGTCCCCCCTTCGCGACCATCGCGGCGAAACCGACACCTACGGCAACCACCTGCAGATGACCGAGGTCGCTGAGGCCGACCAGATCGCGTCCGCCGCCGAACTCGCCAAGGGCAAGACCACCGGCGTACCGGTCGCGGTGATTTCCGGTCTGTCCACTGTGGACGACGGGCGCGGCGCGTCAGCACTCGTACGCGACTCTGAGATGGACATGTTTTCCCTTGGTACGGACGAAGCGCTGGCCCAGGGCCGTCGCGAGGCCGTACACCTGCGCCGGTCCGTACGCGACTACACCGACGAGCCAGTGGATCTTTCGGCGGTACGACGGGCAATTGCCGCCGCGATCACCGCACCGGCGCCGCATCACACCACGCCGTGGCGGTTCGCGGTGCTGACCGATCCGGACCGACGGGTGAAGCTGCTCGACGCGATGCGGGACCAGTGGGCGCAGGACCTGCGCGCGGACGGGTTCGACCCGGCCGCGATCGAGCGGCGGCTGCGCCGCGGCAACCTGATGCGCCGGGCGCCGCTGCTGATCGTGCCCTGCGTCGTACGCGACGGCGCGCATCCTTATCCCGATGCCCGCCGGTCCGAGGCCGAGCGCACCATGTTCACCATCGCGATGGGCGCCGGCGTGGAGAACCTGCTGGTCGCGTTGGCCGCCGAGAATGTGGGCTCCTGCTGGGTTTCCTCCACACTGTTCTGCTCCGACCTAGTGAAGGAAAAGCTCGCCTTGCCGGCCGACTGGGAGCCGATGGGCACCATCGCGGTCGGCCACCCGGCCCCCCCCGCCGACGCCCCGGGCACCGCGGGACCCCAGCGACTTCATGATCGAACTGTGAGCGGCTTACACGCCGACGCGGTGTCCACTCTGGACTCCTGGCGACCCGAATCGCATCCCCAGGACTCGCTGCGGCAGGCATATCTGGCCTTTTTCTCGCCGCCCGCCCGGACGCGATGCGGCGGTCCTGCGTGCCGGGCCACCTGACCGCCAGCGCGGCCGTACTTTCCGCCGATCACAGCAACATCTTGCTCACCCTGCACCCGCGAGTAGGCCGTTGGTTGCAGCTGGGTGGGCACTGCGAGGACGATTCGACGCTGGCCGCGGCGGCCCTGCGCGAGGCCACCGAGGAGTCCGGCATCGCGGGCCTGCGCCTGGACCCAATCCCGGCCGCTGTGGACACGCACGCCATCAAGTGCTCGTTGGGCGTACCCACTCGCCACCTCGACGTGCAGTTTGTCGCCGTCGCCCCGGAAGGCGCCGAGCCCGTACGGAGCGACGAGTCCCTGGACCTGCGCTGGTGGCCGGTCGGCGCACTGCCTACCGACGACTCGTCCGTACAAGCCCTCGTCGAGGCCGCCCTCCACCGCCTGGCCCTCGCTCCGCGCTAGCTCTCCGTGCCGGATGGGGACGTACGGCGGTGAACCGGTGGCGGCAAGGCGGGCAAGACGGCAGGATTCTGCCCATGACGAGGAAGATCGGGAATGTACGTAGGGCAGCCGTTGTCGTGTTGGCGTTGGTCGGCCTGCTGGTGCCGATGGCGATGACAGCGGGAGCCGCCTCGGCGGCCGCGCAGACGCCGTTCGACCCGAAGGTAGTGCCGGGATCGCAGGTCGTTTACGTGTCGGCGCCGAAGGGTTCCTCGCACGCGACGATGTCCCTCTGGCAGCGCGACCGGGACGGCTGGGCGCAGACACTCAGCGTGCCGGCGCGGGTCGGGCCGCCCGGGATCTCCAAGGACGCGAGCGAATATGTCAGCTACACCCCGGAGGGCATGTTCACGCTGACCGAGGCCTTCGGCCGGCAGCACAACCCGGGCAGCGGGCTGCCCTATCGGTACGTCGGCACCTCGGATCGCTGGTGGGTGGGTGTCGGACGTGAACAGCAAGTATTACAACGAGCCGTATTACTGCGCCGCCGCCCAATGTCCCTTTGACACCACCAAAAGCGAGAACCTAGGGCAGGCCGGCCCGGTGTACGACTACGCCGTGGTGATGAATTACAACCGTTGGCCGGCGGTGCCCGGCAAGGGTTCGGCGTTCTTCATCCACGTCACGAACGGAAACGCGACCGCCGGCTGTGTGGCAGGCCCGCACGACGCGATCGTGCAGCTGCTCCGGTGGCTCGACCCGCACCAGCGACCAGTCGTGATCACCCAGGCGACCTGACCGACATTTGTTCCCGGCTTTGACAACCTCCGGCCCCGCTCACGCGACTATTCTTCGTGACGATCGCGGTGAGTGGGGCGGAGCAGGTGCGGCAGCAGACGGCCAGATCGGCCGGGGGCCGCATCGACATCCCTGAGCTCTATGCCACCTGGTGGCGGCCGATGATACGGCTGGCGGTGCTGCTGGTCGACGACGTACAGAGCGCCGAGGACGTGGTGCAGGACGCGTTCGTCGCGCTGCACCGCCGGCAGGATGCGCTGAAGAACCCCGACGCGGCGGTCGGCTACCTGCGGGTTTGCGTGCTGAACCTGTCCCGTACGGTGTTGCGCCGGCGGCAGGTCAGCCGTCGCCACCTCAAGGTGGCCGAACCAGAACAGACCGCCGGCGCGGACGCCCCGCTGTTGCTGTCCGAGGAGCACCGGCAGGCTCTCGCGGCCGTACGCCGACTCCCCCGGCGCCAACGCGAGGTGCTGATCCTGCGGTATTGGTCGGGCCTGTCCGAACAGGAGATCGCCAACACGCTGGGCATCTCCACCGGATCGGTGAAGTCGAACGCGAGCCGCGCGATGGCCGGGCTGCGGTCCACGCTGGGAGAGCTGGCATGAACAACGACCTCGAGACACTCGTCCGCGACGCACTGCGGGACAAGGCCATCACAGCGATCAGTGATCACCGCGAGCCGCCTCCCTTTCGCGCGCCGCAACCGGCCGTCATACGACGCGGCTGGCTCGGCCCGCTGGTCGCGGCCGCCGCGGTCCTCGCGGTGGTGGCGGTAGCCGGGACGTTCACTGTCCTGAACCGGAACGCGGGCGTGCCAGCCGCGGCTGGCTCGGGCGTACGCGTCAACGTGTTGGACACACCGCTGGCAGGACTTATGGCGTCGGTATGCCACTGTTGATTGGCTTCGCCGCGACGGTCTCCGACCGCGCCGCGGTCGAGAAGGCGGCCGTCGTACAGGTCGATGGGCAGGCGGTCAGCGGCCAATGGCGCTGGCTGTCCAAGACGCCGACCGTCGACGGCCCGACGGACAACCTGGCGCCCTCGGTCGTACGAGCTGCCTTCTTCCCGGCCAGCCAGTGGCCCGGCCACACCCAGGTCACCCTGCGGATCGCGCTGGCCGGGCGCGGGACCGGCGGCGGGCAGCGGTTCGCCAACGACGTCACTCTCTCGATGACGACCGGCGCGGCCCAGATCACCACCATGGACGGCGAGCAGCACCTGGCGACCGTCCGGTCCGATGGCCATATCGTGCACACTTTCCCACTATCACTGGGAAATTCCGCTCACCCAACCGTGCGGGGAAGCACCGTGGTCAGCGGACTGTTCGACCACCGGTTCTTCACTGACGGCCGCCCTGGAACGCCCGGCTATTACCACGTCGATGTGCAGTCCGTGGTGCAGCTGAGCGGTTCTGTTTACACGTACGCGGCGCCGTGGGCCGCCGACCAGATCGGCAAGACGAACAACGCGAACACCGCCGGCGCCCAACTGCTGCCCGCCGACGCGGACTGGTTCCTGCGGTCTTCGCAGCTCGGCGACGTGGTCGACTTCACCCACACCAACGGCCCGGCGATCACCCCGGCCTGGCCGTAAACAAAGTCAGAACAGGTCCGTACGACCGGCCGCTTTGAGGGCTTCCACGACGAATTTCACTTCCTGGGAACGAGATCGTGGGCACACCAGGACCGCGTCCGGGGTGTCCACGACCACCGCGCCCGGCATGCCGAGCACCGCGACCAACCGGTCCGAACCTGGTACGACGACCGCGTCCGCGCTGTCGATGGCCAGCACTTTCTCAGCGTCGCCAAGGATAACCGGCTGGCCGGGAGCCGGCGGGGCGACCTGCGCGACCGAGTCGTAGTCGCCGACATCGCTCCAGCCGAAGTCGGCCGGCACGGTGCCCACCATTCCACGCGTGGCCGCGGCCTCCATCACGCCGTGGTCGACCGAGATTTTCGTTAAAGTGGGCCAGATCCTACCGAGAACGGCGTTCGCATCGGGGCCGTCCCAGGCGGCCGCGATCTCCTGCAGGCCAGCGTGCAGTTCGGGCAGTTCGCGAGCCAGTTCGGCCAGGAACACGTCGGTCCGCCAGACGAACATCGAGGCGTTCCACAGATAGTCGCCGGAGTCCACATAGGACCTGGCCACCTCGTACGCCGGTTTTTTTTTTCGGCGAAAGCGACGACTTCGTACGTACCGTCGACCGCCAGCGGACCGCCGCGCCTGAGATAGCCGTAGCCGGTCTCCGGACGGGTCGGGGTCATTCCGACGGTGACCAGCAGGCCGGTGCCGGCGAGCTCCACCGCCGTACGAATGGTTCGTACGAACGCTTCCTGGTCGCGTACGACGTGGTCAGAGGCGAAAGAAAGACGCATCATCACCGCGTCCGGGTCGCGGTGGTGCAACACCGCCGCGGCGAGCCCGATCGCCGGCCCCGAGTCGCGCGGCGACGGCTCGATCAGGATGTTGCCGGTCGGCACGTCGGACAGCTGCCGAGCCACCCCGGCCGCGTGCGCCACCCCGGTGACGACCAGGGTTTCCTTCGTTGCCACCAAAGGGCCGAGCCGGTCCACAGTGGACTGCAACAGACTCCGGGAACCGCCGCCCAGCGGGTGCAGGAATTTTTCGGTGCGGCCGAACGGGAAAGCGGCCACAGCCGGGTGCCGCTGCCACCGGCCGGGATAACAGCGTAAAGAGCTCCGGTCACGGACTGACTGCTCGCGCGTACGCGGCCACGTGCGCCTCGGCGCTGGACGCCCAGGTGAACTGCGCGGCCCGCGTCGTGCGCCGCCGCCCCGAGCGCGGTCCGCCGCGGCTGATCGTCCAGCAGCGCGGCGAGGTCCGTCCCGATCCGGGCGGCGTCCTCTTCGGTGTACGCGACCGCGTCGCCGCCCACTTCCGGCAGGCTCAGCCGGGGCGTGGTCAGCACCGCGGCACCGCAGGCCATCGCCTCCAGCACCGGCAGGCCGAAGCCCTCGCCGTGGCTCGGGTAGGCGACCACGTCCGCGCCGCCAAGGAACCCGGGCAGGTCCGCGAACCGCAGGTAGCCCGGGCGCAGCAACCGCAGCCGGGCCGGCACCTCGGCGATCGCCTGGTCGATCTCGCTGTCGTGCCCGGAGCCACCGGCGATGACCAGGGCCGGTGGGTCCGCCCGCCGCTCGCAGGCGCTCACCCAACCACGAATCAGGTTCGGCACGTTCTTGCGCGGCTCCTGGGCACCGAGGAAGGCCACATAGCCGCCGGGACAGGACGGCCCGACCAGACCGAGCCGCGAGCGTACGCGGGCCCGCTCGGCGTCGTCGGGCTGGTGGAACAGCTCCGCGTCGACGCCGTGATAAGCCACATCCAGCCGGGTCGGATCGGCGTCCAACAGCCGGATCAGCTCGTCCCGGGTTGCCTTGGACGGCACCAGCACGCGAGCCGCGCGCGCGCTTAAGGGACGTACGGATGGCCGACCGGAAGAAGGTGCCCTTGGCCCGCTCGTAATGCGCTGGCTCGGTGAACCAGGTCGCGTCATGGACGGTCACCACCACCGGACAGGACGAGCGCAGTGGCGCGGTGTAGTGCGGCGCGTGGATGACCTTCGCGTTCACCTGCTGGGCGACCAGCGGCAAGCCGGTCTGCTCCCACGCCAGCCGGGCGGACCGGCGACTGACCGCGGCCGGGCCCGGTATGACCGTCGCCGATGGCGCCAGCCGCTCGTACCGCTCAGCGTCCGAGCGTTGACACGCGATCGCGAGGTCACACCCGATCGCGTCCAGCGCCGGCACCAGGCCGTCGATATAGCGGCCCACGCCGCCGCGGTCGGCCGGAACAGCGGTGGCGTCGATGAGCACTCGACCGACCGCCGAGACAGATTCAGTCAACGCCGATCACGCACCCGCGCAGTAGGTCATCCGTGGGCACACACGGCCCTACCCTACGACGACCGGCCGGCCCGGTGGTGACGGACGTCGCATTGACTCCCATTCGGTTTCCATCGCCGTACAGCTGTGCGGCGATTAATGGATGCGGTGCAACGCTTGGTAACGAATTCCTGGCAAGGCGCGCATGCCACCTTCGCCTGGACAGTCCGTGTTGCTGGTCTGCCGGTGCGGGAAAACCGTCGGCACCTTGACGGTCACCCGAGCGCTGTAAAGCGTGTTCGGGCCGCCGGTGAGCGTGGCCGTGGAGTTCGGGCTGACGTGGTACATGCTGAGCTTCCACGCGATGAAAGCGGCGGCCGCGTTCTTCATCAACTGCGGCAAGTTGGCCGTAGCGAAGTCGCCGATCATCGCGATCCCGGACGTCTCGTAGTTGAACCCGCCCGCATGCGCGCCGATCACCGCCCGGTTGACTCCGCCGGCCCGCCCCTCCCAGATCCGCCGAACCGGTCGACCAGGGCGTTGTAGCCAATGTCGCCCCATTTGTGGGTGATCGCGTGGTAGTGGTAGATCCCCCGGATGATCGCCGGCACCTCGGCCGCGGTGTACGTGTTCGAGTTGACCGTGTGGTGAAAGGCGACCGCCTTGACCATCGGCGAGTACGTCGGTTTCCACGTCATCATTCGCGGGTCGGCGCCCCAGGACTGCCTGCGGTAAATCCGCGGCATCGGCGCCGAACCCCGGATGCCTTTCTCTGCTCTCGCAGGGACCACTTCGGGAACTTGTTCGGAGACCGCTGGTGTCGCGAGCGAGTCGTCCGCGTCGGCCGGGGAGGTGCCGGGGTCGATCAGCGCCAGCCGCAGGTCGCGCGGCGCCGCGCCGCTGACCGTACTGACCGCCACCTCGATCGCGTCCGCCGGCCCGGTCCAGATCGGCGCACTGCCGCCGCGCTGATCAGGCTGGTCGTCAGCGGCGTCGTCGAGCCCCTCAGCCTGCCAGGTCGACCACCACTCCGACGCCCCGGACTTCGTCCGTACGGCGACGGACACCCCGTCGACCGCGCTGTCGTACTGCCAGGTGACGCCCACCATGGAGAACGGCTTCAGGTTCGTACGAGTGAGCCGCAGGGTCGGCGGTTTTGCTGTTTTGGTCACCATGCCGTCGGTGGACAAGGGCGCTCCGTCGGGCAGTCCTTCGGCCCGCATCACCTCCGGCTTCGGCTTCGCGAAATCCCCCAGCTCGACGTCGTTCTCGCTGGTCACAACCGGTTTCGGGGCGGCTTGCACAACGGGCGGCGCGGCTAGTGCGCCCGCGACGATCAGGCTGAAGGCACCCAGCCCAGCCAGCACTCGGTTCATGTTTGTCGACCCCTCATCCGCCCCACCCGCCACAATTGCACCAAGTGCACCATTTCATCTCAAACCGGGCAACAGGACGTGTCTGGGCCGGCGCGTGCCTCTGGCCGCAGTTCCTGCGGCGGCGCGTCCGGTTCGCATCGCCGGGGCGCCCAAAGAGCGGGCACCCCACCGCCACGAACCTGGGCGGCCTCCGGCCACCGCGCGGGCGGGGTCGGGATGGAAACCTGTGTGGCTGGTTTAGCCGCGACAAGCCGTAGCGGCGCGAAATTGTCGTAGGTGTCTGTTTTTCTTTCCCCCTCCCTTTGAACGGGCGGGGGGTGGGTCGAGAGGTGGACCTTAATTTTTAGTTGAACATCGGTCCTCAAACCCACCCCCCACCCGTCACTGGGTGGGGGGTGATTTTTTTCGAGGTGGGTACGACAGTTTCGCGCCGCGCCCCTATGTAGAACTGCACAATCGGAATCCGATTGTGCAGCGGGTGGGGTGCCCTTCGGGCGGAGCCTCAAGGAAGAACGGGACGGGCGGGGTTCGGCTTGGGTACGGGGTGGCGAGGTTCGTTCTTCCCGTCGGCGCCTGGGGGTTACCACACGTCCGGGGTCGGCGGCCGGGTTTGGGTGCGGTGCCCGGGTTTTTTGTGGGCCGCCGCCGACCCCGGACGTGCGGTAGGGCTTCGCCCGCCGACGGGGAGAACGAACCAGCATCACGTTTGTGGGGGGCGATGCCCTTAAGCTAAGAGCTGTTTGTGCAGGTTAGAGCCCATATTTGGATGCGCGAGGCGAGGGGATGAGCTGGGTCTTTCCGCAGGTCGGCGAGACAGCGCCGCGGTCTCGGTCCGCGCAAGGGGGGACGAGCGCGACGCACGTCAGCAGCCCGCAACACTCAGCGTCACCCAGCCACGTGCTTGTTGCTACTGGTAGTGAGATTTGTTGTTGATCTTGTTCAGTTTGCCTACCCAAAACGGACATGGGACTGAATTGTCCTTTTTGGGTAGGCAAACTGAACAAGACCAACAACTTCGACACAGACTCGGCCGACCCCGCCAGCACTCCGACACCCATTCCGAGCAGGCGAAACGCTTAACTTAAGGGCATGGTGGCAAGACCCGGCGTGGGTGCGGCTTTTGACTGTGGGTGACCTGGGTACTGGGTGGGGGTATGTGGCGGCGTTGTTTGCGGAATCCGGTTACTGGTGGTGAAAGTTGATCCCACCAGTCCCAATAAGAACAGCAGAATGCGGCTGACCGGACTAATTCCCATATGTCGGGATTAGAGTCTCACACTCCGGGCTCAGCGTTACCCCCCTGCGACTCGAGTGACTCCTGAGCGCTCGAGCAGCCGCGAATGTAACGATACGGTCCATAAAACGGACAAAACCGAGCAGTGTCGTTGCATTCGGCGAGTGGTGGCGGCGACCTCCAGGCCGAGGTGCCAGCAGTGGCGGTGGCAGGAGAAGCTGACGGGATGACTCCACAGACGATTCCGGCAGTGGTGGCGGAGCGGATCTCGGCGGATCCGGGGAGCCCGCTGCTGACTTATTACGACAACGCGATCGGGATGCGCATCGAGCTCTCCGGCGCGACGCTGGACAACTGGGCGGCGAAGACCGCGAACATGCTGGTGGACGGGCTGGGCCTGGGCGCCGGCGACCGGGCAGCGGTGTTGTTGCCGCCGCATTGGCTGCACGCGGCCGTGGTGCTCGGGACCTGGGCGGCTGGGCTGGCGCTGGTTGATGGCGCCTGCGAGGTGGCCTTCTGTGGCGACGAGACGGCGAAGGAGGCGCTCGCGCTGCACGCGACGGACACCTACATAGTCGGAATGGACAGCCTTACGGGCATCAGCGCCGACGTGCCGGCCGGGGCGGAGGACTTCGTGTCGGAGGTACGGGCGTACGGCGACCGGTTCGTCCCGGTGTCGCCGGTCGGCCCGGATGACCTGGCCAGAGCTGGTCAGACGCACGCGGAGCTGTACGAAGCCGCCGGCGCCCGGGCAGCCGCGTTCGACCTGCGTAAGGGCGACCGGGTGCTGATCCACGCGGCCGACCAGACGCCGGTGACGGAATGGCTGCTCGCGCCCTTGGTGGTGGGCGGATCGATCGTGGTCGTACGCAACGCGGACGACGAGCTGACCGAACAAATCGAGTCCGACGAGCGGGTCACCAGGGTCGTCTAAAGGGCATGACAAAACGAATCAGAGGATGTCGGCAGGGCTCGTTAGAATCGCTTATGTGATTACGGCGTGAACGATTCAAGTCAACAACCATCTGGGCCCGGCTGGCTGCGCCGTCTGCTTGGTTACTGCTTCCGCCACCGCTACCGCATGTTCCTGGCGCTTGGCGGCGCTGTCACCGCCGCCGGGCTCGCGGCGGTGATGCCGCTCATCACCAAGCACGTGGTCGACACGGTGGTGGCCGACCACGGCCTCGCTCAGCCGTCGATCGTCGGCTGGGTGCTCCTGATGCTGGTGCTCAGCGCCGGCCGGTTCGGCGGCGCTTTCCTGCGCCGCTACCACGCCGGTTGGCTGTCGCTGAATGTCCAGTACGACCTGCGCAACGACCTGCTCGGCGCGCTGCAACGCCTGGACGGCACCCGACAGGGCCAGCTCAACACCGGGCAGGTGGTCAGCCGGTCGATCTCGGACGTGACGCTCGTCCAAGGACTGCTCGCGTTCATGCCGATGATCATCGGCAACCTGCTCATGTTCGTGATCTCGCTGGTGCGCGATGCTGTGGCTGTCGCCGGTCCTGACCCTGATCGCGCTCGCCATCGCCCCGGTGCTGTGGATCATCGCGTACCGCAGCCGCCGCGACCTCTTCCCGGCAAACTGGGCCGCCCAGCACGAAGAGGGCGAGGTGGCCGGCGTCGTCGAGGCGGCGATCACCGGCGTACGTGTCGTCAAGGGCTTCGGCCAGGAGGAACGCGAGCTCAACCGGCTGGCCGGCCAGGCCCGGCAGCTGTTCGGCGCCCGGATGCGGTCGGTACGGCTGACGGCCCGCTACGCACCGGCCCTGCAGGCCGTGCCGGCGATTGGCCAGGTTGCCGCGCTGGCGCTGGGCGGAGTGCTGGCTCTGCATCACCAGGTCACGCTCGGCACCTTCCTCGCCTTCACCACCTACCTCGGCCAGTTCGTCGGCCCGGTCCGGTCCTTCGCCACGCTGCTCACCATCGGCCAGCAGGCCCGGGCGAGCATCGAGCGGGTCATGGAGGTCATCGACACCCGCCCGACGCTCACCGAGGCGCCGGACGCGGTCGCGCTGCCGGACGGCCCGCTGTCGATCGAGCTCGAGGACGTACGTTTCGGATACGACGACGATCGCCCGGTGCTGGACGGCGTCTCACTGACCGTGCGACCGGGCGAGACGCTAGCGCTGGTCGGCACCGCCGGTTCCGGAAAGTCGACGATCGCGCAGCTGCTCCCGCGCTTCTACGACGTGCAAGAAGGCGCCATAAGAGTCGGCGGCTTGGACGTGAGAGCCACCACCACCGACTCGCTGCGGCGAGCGATGGCGATCGCCTTCGAGGACAGCTTCCTGTTCTCCGACTCGGTCCGCGCCAACATCGCGTACGGCCGCCCGGACGCCACCGAGGCCGAGGTCATCGCGGCCGCCCGGACTGCGCAGGCAGACGGTTTTATATCAGCGAGCTGCCGGACGGCTATGACACGGTCGTCGGCGAGCAGGGCCTGACGCTGTCCGGCGGCCAGCGGCAGCGGGTCGCACTGGCCCGCGCGCGCTGCTCTGCCGGTCGCGGATCCTGGTCCTGGACGACGCCACCAGCGCGATTGACGCGACCATCGAGGGCGAGATCCACTTCGCGCTGCGACCGGAGCTGGCGGAGCGTACGACACTGCTCATCGCGCACCGCCGCTCCAGCCTCGCGCTCGCCGACCGAATCGCGGTGCTGGATGCCGGCAAGCTCGTCGACATCGGCACCGAGCAGGAGCTGGACGCCCGCTGTCCGCTGTTCGTCGAGCTGCTGTCGGGACTGGAAGCAGGTCAGGATTCGTCCGCGCAAGGGGAAAAGGCCGCTCCAGAGGCCGACGGCCGGCGGCTCGCGGTGGTCGGGACCAACGACAAGCCGTCCAAGGCGCCGGTACGGGAAAGCCTGTTCGCGGACGGTCCGCTCGATCGCAAGACCGCCGACCGGCGGCTGGCCGCGATGCCGACCGACACCGACCCGGCCGTGAACGAGCCGGCGGCCCGGCTGCCGGAGCCGGACTTTTCGTTGCGCCGATTACTGAAACCGCTGCGCTGGCCACTGCTCGCGGGGCTGGCCCTGGTGCTCGCCGACGCGGTCGCGAACCTGCTGGTGCCGGCGCTCGTACGCACCGGTGTCGACGACGGCGTCCCCCGCCAGTCCCTGTCGGTGTTGCTGGTCAGCGCGGCGGCGGCGCTGGTGATCGTGCTGGTCGACTGGGTCATCTCGACCGGCGAGCAGTTGATTACCGGGCGCACCGGCGAGCGGCTGCTTTACACCCTCAGAATCAAGACTTTCGCGCATCTGCAACGACTGGGACTCGACTATTACGAGCGGGAGCTGTCCGGTCGCATTCTGACCCGGATGACGACCGACGTGGACGCGCTTTCCACGTTCCTGCAGAGCGGGCTCGCGACGGTCCTGGTCAGCGTCCTGACGCTCGGCGGCGTGCTGGTCGCGATGCTGGCGCTGGACGCCGAGCTGACGTTCGTTTTGGCCGCGGCACTGCCCATTCTCGCGCTGACCACGGTGTGGTTCCGACGCAAGAGCGTGCCGGCTTACACACTGGCGCGGGAAAAAGTCAGTGGTGTCAACGCGGCTTTCGCCGAGGACATCGCCGGTTTGCAGGTCAGCCAGGCGTATCGGCGGGAAGCTCACGACATGGCCACTTTCCAGTCCCGTGGCGACGAATACCGGCAGGTCCGGGCTCGTACGCAGCGCTATATCTCGATTTACTTCCCGTTTGTGGAGTTCCTGTCCGGCGCGGCCACCGCGCTGATCCTCTGGGTCGGCGCCAGCCAGGTCCACAGTGGACTGCTGACGGCCGGCGTGTTGATCGCCTTCCTGTTGTACGTCGACCTGTTCTTCTCGCCCGTACAACAGCTTTCGCAGGTTTTCGACAGCTACCAGCAGGCCGCGGTCGGCGTTCGACGACTGTCGACCTGTTGCGTACGCCCACATCCACGCCACAAGCGCAAGATCCCCGGCCGGTTCCCCAGCTGACCGGCGAAATCGTCCTCGAAGACGTGCACTTTGCCTACAACGGGGCCGAAACCGAGGCACTGTCCGGTGTCAGCCTGCGGATCGCACCGGGAGAGACGGTCGCGCTGGTCGGTGAGACCGGAGCCGGCAAGTCGACCGCGATGAAGCTGGTCGCACGGTTCTACGACCCGACCGCCGGTGCCGTTCGGGTCGACGGCGTCGACCTGCGTGAGCTGGACATGGCCGGCTACCGGCAGCGGCTCGGGCTGGTCCCGCAGGAGCCGTACTTGTTCGGCAGCACCGTCGGTGAGGCCATCGCGTACGGCCGGCCGGACGCCACTGCCGAGGCGATCGCGCAGGCGGCCCGAGCGGTCGGGGCGGCCCGGATGATCGCATCGCTGGCCGGTGGCTATGACCATCCGGTCGGCGAGCGAGGGCGGGGCCTGTCGGCCGGCCAGCGGCAGCTGATCGCGCTGGCCCGCGCCGAGCTGGTGAACCCGGACATCCTGTTGCTGGACGAGGCCACCGCGGCGCTGGATGTGGCGAGCGAGGCCGCCGTCAACCGCGCGACCGACGCGCTGACCCGCCGGCGTACGACCCTGGTCGTCGCGCACCGGCTGACCACCGCTTCCCGTGCCGATCGGATCATCGTGTTGGACGGCGGCCGGATCGTCGAGGAGGGCACTCACGACCAGCTGCTCGACCTCGATGGCCGCTACGCACAGCTCTGGGATGCCTTCACGGGCATGTACGACAAGCGGTCCGCCTGAGAGGGCGCCTGGAAAGACGCCCCCTGAGAGATCACTGAGCACTTACTTGACGGCCGGCTAGTCGCGTCATAACGTACATCCCAGCGCACTAACCTGCCGACCGGTAAGAGTCGTCCAAACGGAGACATACGATGACCACTTTCGCTTTTGTCCTCATGCCCGCGTTCGGGCACGTGAACCCAAAGCCTCGCGATGGCCAGTGAGCTGGTCCGCCGCGGACACCGGGTGAGCTATTTCGTCAGCGAGCAGTTCCGCGCGGCGGTGCTCGCCACTGGCGCCGAGTTCGTCGGATACGCCGACGACTTCAGCGACTCGATCGTCGGCGCGCAGTGGAAGCCGGAGCCGGGAAAAACGCCGCCGTTCGGACGGCTTTTCGGCATGCTGGCCGAGCGCGCGGATCGGCTCGCAGAACCGCTGCAGGACTACCTGTCCACTTTGGACCCCGATTTGGTCGTCTACGAAAGCATGGGCTTGTGGGGCAAACTCGCGGTCACCGGAAGGGACGTCAAGTCCGCGGCGATTTCCCCTTCGTACGTGATGGGGCGCAACTCGCCGGCCGCGAACATGATGCGAGCAAGGCTCCAGCAGTCCGGTGAGCCGTTCATCGACCCGGTCCGGCTCGCGGCGGTGGCCACCAAATACGGCGTGACCATCGATGATTCGATGGAGTTCTTCACTCGCGAGGCGCCGCGCTGACCATCGTCTCCATGCCGGCGGAATTCCATCCTGACAGGGAAAGTCTTGATGACAGTGTCCAGTTCGTCGGGCCGTCGCTGGATGACCGGGGCGGTCACCTCGAGCTCGGTGGCGACCAGGTGCTGTTCATCTCGCTCGGCACGGTCTTCAACCAGCAGGAGGAGTTTTTTTCCGTACCTGCATGAAAGCCTTCGCCGATGCCGGACCGGTCGTGCTGGCGCACGGGAGCAAACTTTCGGCCGACGATTTTCCGGACGCACCGGACAACTTCACGTTGGCGTCACACGTCCCGCAGCTTCAGGTCCTTGAGCGCAGCCGGGTTTTCATCACCCACGGCGGGATGAACAGCACCCAGGAGGCCATCGCCAACGGCGTACCGATGGTCGTCGTGCCGCAGATGATGGAGCAGGAGATGACCGCTCGACGGGTCGCCGAGCTGGGCCTCGGCGTCCACGTACCACCCGAGGAGGCCACCGCCGAACGCCTCGCCGAAGCGGTCTCTATCGTCGACACTCCCGCATACCGCGACCGCGTCGCCGCCATGCGTGCCGCCTCCCTCGCCGCCGGTGGCGCCGCCCGCGCCGCCGACCTCCTCCTCCAAGCCGCCACCTCCTAGTGTCCTGTGTCTGAGGTTCGTTGAAAGGCGGCGGCGAAACAGGTAACACCACGGCGGTCGCGTACGAATGCCTGGTACCGGCGTCGTTGCCAACGCAGCCGACGACGCTGGTCAGACCACCTTCACCGGTCCCGACAGGGTGCTTGACCGGCCACCTTCCGGGGCGGAGGGCGGTGTCACTCCGCATCGCCGATATGCTCACCGGTGGTGCCGAGACGACAAACCCAGGGAGCTCGAGCTAGATGAAGTTGTCCGTGCTGATGCCTGTGTTCAACGAGGAACGCACTCTTGCCGCCGCAATCAAGCGCGTGCTCGGAGTGGAGTATCCGTGCGAGATCGAGCTCGTCGTGGTCAACGACGGCAGCCGGGACTCCACCGCGGCCGTGCTCGACGACATCACCGACTCCCGGCTGACCCGCCGCGACCACCCGGTCAACAAGGGCAAGGGCGCCGCGATCCGGACCGCGGTGGCCACCGCGACCGGTGACTACATGATCATCTGCGACGCCGACCTGGAATACGCGCCGGAGGAGATCCCGTCGCTGCTGGAGCCGGTGCTGGACGGTGAGGCCGAGGTTGTGTACGGCACCCGGACCTTCGGCTCGCACTCGGCGTATTCGTTCTGGTACGTGATGGGCAACAAGGGCGTGACGATGGCCGCCAACGTGCTCTACAACGCGTATATCTCCGACCTGGAGACCTGCTTCAAGCTGATGCCGCTGGAGATGTATCGCAAGCTCAACATCCGCGAACCCGGATTCGGCATGGAGGCCGAGGTCACCGGCAAGCTGCTCAAGCGCGGCATCCGGCCGTACGAGGTGCCGGTCTCCTACCGTGCCCGCGGCCGTGAGCAGGGCAAGAAGATCACCTGGAAAGACGGTGTGGAAGCGCTGTGGATCCTGGGCAAGATCCGGGCCCGCAAGCGCGCCTAGGCTGCGGAGATGCCCCGGGGCGTCCCGGTTGAGCCGGTCGCGACCGGCCGCAAGCACACCCGGTCGCGCGGCCTGATCGAGCCTGCGCAGCCGCCGCCCCGCCGGCCGTATCGTCCGCTCCCGCCTCAGCTGGCTCGCTGGTTCTGGCTGTTGTTGGTGCTGCCGATCGGGTACGGCCTGTGGTTGCGGTTGGGCGCCTGGTGGAACACGCACACGTTGACTGCCGACGAGGCGACCGTGCTGGGCGCCTCCAGCTGGGCGACGCATGGCCTGGGCCTGCAGACCGCTCCGCCCGGCTGGCTGTGGCTGCAGGGCGTGCTGGTGGACCTCGGCGGCACCGACGAGCGTGTCCTGCACGCGCCTTCGCTGCTCGCGGACCTCGCGGCCACCGCGTTGCTGGTCATCCTGGCGGCCCGGCTGCTCCCGCTGGCCGGCGCCTTCACCGTGCTCATGTTGGCGGCCGCCAATCAGTTTCTGGTGCTCGCATCGGCGACCGCCGGGCAGTATTCGTTCGAAGTGCTCGGCACGGTCGTCCTGATCGGCACCGCGGTGGCCGTGAGACACACCGAGGATCGCCGGGCGATGGCCGGCTGGTGGGGCCTGGGCGCGGTGTCTCTGCTGGTCAGCCAGGCCGCCGTGATCACAGTGCCAGCACTGGCCTTGGCGCTGCTGATCGAGATGGTGCTGCGGTCGCAGTGGGTGGGTACGGGTAGCCGGTTTCGCGATCTGGAGCCTGATTTTTTCTGGGCCGCGCTAGCGCTGGACTGGCTGGTCGCGCTCCGCCCGTCGGCGGCCGACTCAGCCCTGCGGGACGCTTGGCAGCGGCTCGGCGCCTTCCCGCCAAATGGCGGCACCACCACCGCGTGGACCAGCCAACTCGTCGGCCACTTCGCCTCCAATCCACTGGACGCGGCGGTCGCGGTGGCCGTCGTTGGCCGCGGTCCTGGGTGCCGTACGTCTGCTCATCCGCCGCCCGTTCGACGGCCTGCTCGTCCTCGCCCCGCTGGCGGCCGCCGCCCTGACCACCACCATTGGCACGTACCCGCTCTGGGAGCGGGCCGCTCTCTGGGTCGTGCCGTCCGTCCTCCTGCTGCTCGGCGCGGCCGTCGACGGCGCCCGTACAGCCGCCGACTCGCCGGACTGGGTCGCTGACGCCGCCGAGGAAGCCCCAGCGCCCTGGCGGCACCCCACCAGGGTCGGCGCCGCCGCCGCGGTCGCCATCGTGCTGCTGGTGTCCGGCATGGGCTACCGCGTCCTCACCTCAGCCAGCGCCGTCGCCGCCACTCGCGCCGCGTTGCCACCCGTCCATCTCCTGCTGGATGGCGTAAGCACCCAACTGAAGTCCGGTGACGTCGTACTCGCCGACACCGCCGCGGCCGCCTTCACCCGGATCTACTGGCGCCGCACCGGCAGTCCCAAGCTTCGCGGTGTGTTCGCTCTCGCTCGCCCCCCCGCCGACGCCACCTGCCAGGCCCATCCCGCCGAACCGCTGTTCGCGAACGCCACCCGTGTGTGGCTGCTGGTGGCCGGCAGCCAGCCGTACGAGGTCACCGGCCTCCCCGAGGCTCTGCGCACTTATGGCACCGTCGACACCGCAGTCCACCCCGGCCGCGGCGCTGTCGCCTATCTCCTGCACCCAGGTCCACCGACCAGCACGGACCCGCTCCCCGCCGCGCACTCCTGCCTCACCGCCGGCTAGAGGGCTTTGGACGACGAAGTCGTCTTGATTCCGGGGGGAGAGTCGAGATCCCAACATCGGCGCCAAGGCCCACCGACATCGAGCGCGTTGGACGGGACCGGTGTTCGTCGGAGGCGACAAAACGTGCCTAGGGTTGCTGGATGACGTACTCGATCGTGGCCCGTGATCCGGGCAGTGGGGAGCTCGCGGTCGCGGTGGCCTCGTGTGTTCTCGCCGTCGGCAGGGCCGTCCCCCGTACGCGCTCTGCGGTGTCGGCGCGGTGGCGACGCAGTCCCAAACCAGACGCGGCTACGGGCCGCGCGGGTTGGCCCGGCTGGCGACCGGCCAGCGGCCGGACGTGACGCTGACCGAGCTGCTCGGCGCGGACACCGACCCATCCGTACGGCAGGTGGCGATGCTGGCGGCGGACGGTACGGTCGCGGTCCACACCGGCGTCGACTGTCTCGCGGTCGCCGGGCACCTGACCGGGGACGGCTGGGCCGTGCAGGGGAACATGCTGGCCAACGCCGAGGTCCTGCCCGCGATGGCTAACGCGATGACCATGAATGCACCAACAGGGCCCGGCTCGGCGAAGCTGGCCGAGCGACTGCTGGCCGCGTTGCAGGCCGGCGAGCGGGCCGGCGGCGACCTCCGTGGGAGGCAGTCGGCGGCGCTGTTGGTGGTGAGCGCGAACCGCGGCGCCGAACCGTGGGACGAGATCTCGCTCGATCTGCGGGTGGACGACTCCCGCGCGATCCGCTCAGCGAGCTGAACAGGCTGCTGCTGCTTCAGCGCGCGTACGAGAACTCCGACTCGGCGACACTGGCGCTGCTCGGGCCGGCTGGGCCGCGGGACGTGTACGCGATGATGGAGGCCGCCCGGCGCGGCGACCTGCGGTCCGCGCGGACCGCATTCGCGCAGCTGCGACAGCGGCCAGGCTGGGAGGAATGGTTGCGTGGCGGGCAGTTTACCCATCTCGCCGCGCTGTTGGAGGACTGAAGGGCACAGCTTTTCCAGAGTCCCGCCCCGGCCCGTACGACGTTGCTAAGGTCCGGCCAAACCCGAAATCATAGGAGGGCGGCCATGCGTCACATCCTGGGCCTGGTGCTGGGCATCCTGCTCGCCCCGCTGATGTTGATCGGCGTCGGCTGGAGCGTGAAACAGACTTACAGCGCGTATGCACAGTTCGCGATCATCCCCCCAGCCGCCTGGTGCTGCCGCTGCTGGTGTTGGCGGCCTGCGGAGTCGTCTACGCGATGCTGATCGCGACCCGGATGTCGCCGCTGGCGAGCTTCATCGTCGGCCTGCCGTTCCTGGTGCTGACCGTGCTCGCGCTGATCCCGTCGGCGCTGGTGTCGGTGCTCGGGGTCTATCAGCCGATCGGTGACGGCCTGTCGATCCTGGTGGTCAGCGGCGGCGCGATGATCGTCGGGCTGGTCGGAGTGATGCCGATCGTGGTGCCGTCCCAGTGGGCCCGCTGGCGGGCCCGGCCGGCCGCGGTCGGCGGCTTCGGCGGCCCGGGTGGCTACGGCGGGTACGGCGGCCAGCCGGCTCCCTTCGGCGGCGGCCCGGCCGGTTCGCCGCTGGTCGGCGCCGGTACGAACGACCCGCCGACGGCCGGCTATGCGGGCGAGAACACCCTCAACTGGCCGCAGAATCCACCGCACTAGAACCCCACCTGTATCGTTCGACTGGTGACCTTGGCAACGTTGCCGGCCATCGCCGGGGCCCTCTTTTTCTTTCTGCTCAAACGCCCCGGCGCCGACCTGAGTGGACTGGTGCTGCGCGCAGGAGTGCTGACCAGTGTCACCGCGGTGGTCGTGCTGGAGCTGCTGTCGATCCCGTCGGCGGCGACCAGGCTGGCGTTGGTCCTGGTCTGGGTCGTGGTGGTCCTCGCGCTGGCAGCAGTCCTGGTGCTGCGCTGGCGGCGTGGCGGGAGCGAGATCCCGGCTGACGCACACCCTCGCCAGTGGTGGTCCGTCGTCAGGGCGCGGGCCGGTCAGGTGTACGCGTACGAGTGGGTGGCCGTGGTCGCTATGGCGGCCTTCGCGCTGGTGGAGCTGATCCTTGGCCAAGTGTGGCTGCCGAACACCCAGGACAGCATGACGTATCACCTGGCGCGGCTGGAGCACTGGCGGCTGAACGACTCCATCTACCCGTACGCGTCGATCATCTATCGCCAGGTGACTTACGCGCCGGGCGGCGAATACCTGAGCTTCACGCTGCGGGTGCTGGGCGACACGATCTGGGCGACCCCGCTGATGCAGTGGGCGTCTGCGCTGGCGTGCGGCATCGTCGCGTACCGGATCGCCCGCCAGCTCGGCTGCGGCCGGGCCGGCCGGATGCTGGCCGCGGTCCTCACCCTTACCGCGCCGGCGCTGGTCGTGCAGGCGTCCGGCACCTCCAACGACCTGATCGCCGGGTTCTTCCTGCTCGGTTTCGCCAGCCTGGTGCTGGAATTCCGGGACGGCAAGGGCAGTTGGTGGCTGGCCGCCATCACCGGCATAACCCTGGGCATGGCCGTACTGACCAAAAGCACCACCATCCCGCTAGCCGCCGGTTTTGGCCTGTGGTGGGTGTGGATCCTAGTTCGACAGCGGCTCGACGGCGTCAAATG
>NZ_WOTO01000091.1 GCF_010993775.1 Fodinicola feengrottensis
GCAGCGGTCCGGTATCCTGGGCAGCGAGCGCGGTCGTCAGGCCGCCGGCGGCAAGACCCAGCACGACGGCGGCGGCCACTCCCAACACGCGTTTGCGCACGTCTGCTCGTGTTCCGGTGGTTGGCCGTCTTCCGAGGAAAACCGCCAGCACGGCGAGCAGCAAACCACCCACGGCGAGCGCACCGGCCGCCGCGATGCCGGCCGCCAGCCCCACCAACGCGGCCGCCCAGATGCCCGCGGCGACGCCAGCGAGCCGCAGGTCCACGGGGTCGGGTGACGCTGTGCTGGTCACACCGTCACCCGCGCACGAAGATTGGCGAACTTCGCCGCACCGATGCCGGAGACCTCGCGCAGCTGCTCGACCGACGAGAACGGCCCATGCTGGGTCCGGTAGTCGACGATCCGCTGAGCCAGCACCGGGCCGACGCCCGGCAACGCGTCCAACTCGGCAGCGGTGGCCGCGTTCAGGTTGATGACTCCGCCGGCCGTCGCCGCGGGCTGGCCGGGCGCGGCCGGCATCGGCTCACCCACCACCACCTGCTCGCCGTCCACCAGCTTTCTGGCCAGGTTCACCGAGGTCAGGTCGACTCCGGGCAGCGCACCGCCGGCCGCGGCCACCGCGTCGGCCACTCGGGACCCGGCAGGTAGCCGTACCAAACCCGGCCGGCGCACCTTGCCGCCCACCGCGACGACCACGATCGCGGCCGAGGCAGCAGCCGAGGCAACACTGGGCACCACCCGCACCGCGCTGACCTGCGCACCCACCGGCTCGGCCACCGGCCGTGCCCGCCATGCCAGCCAACCGGCCACCAGCGCCGCGACGATCCCCACCGCGGCCACCGCCAGCAGTCCTCGACGGCCCGGGTCGATCAACGCGCCACGCAGGACCGACGGCAACAGCATGGCCCAGCGTCCAGATGGCTCCGGCGCTTGCGTTGTTTCGGTCGCCTCTGGCTCTGGTGCTGTTTTCTCCTCCCGGCCGCGCGAAAATCCGGCCCAGTCGAGCCCGCGCGGAGACGGTGGACGACGTGGGCACGCAGTGGCGAAGGCTCCAGCGCGGCACACGGGCAACGCTAGGGTCGATCTGGTGGCCGCTACCGGGTCGATCACCCATCTGTGGACAACAAGCCGGACTGTGGATTGTTGTCGTACGGCCAAAATCCGTGGTATCGGGAATGCGAGTTTCGTTTGTTGGGCAGTCGTGAATTTTGACGCCGTGTACTCACATTTGGGCAAACGTCGACCTTCGACATCGATGGCGTCACTTGGCGCGACAAACCCCTGTGGGAGCCCCCTTCAAAACCCGGTGCGGCGCGAAACTGTCGTACCCTCTCGAAAAAATCACCCCCACCCAGTGACGGGTGGGGGGCGGGTTTGAGGACCGATGTTCCACTAAAAATTAAGGTCTACCTCTCGACCCACCCCCCGCCCGTTCAAAGGGAGGGGGAAAGAAAAAACAGACACCTACGACAATTTCGCGCCGTAAAGCGCCCTTGACACCAAACCCAGCGCACACCGGCCTCAACGCAACCCCGCCCGCGCGGCGGCCGAAGGCCGCCCAGGTTCGCGGCGGTGGGGTGCCCGCCCTTTGGGCACCCCGGCGACGCGAACCGGACGCGCCGCCGCAGGCACTGCGGCCGTCAACTCAGCACTGCGGCCATCAACGCTGCGGCCATCAACTCAGCAGGGGCTGATGACGACGCCGACGACGCCGGGGCCGACGTGGGCGCCGATGACGGCGCCGACTTCGGTGATGAGGAGTTCCTTGATGCCAGGCAGGTGGTCGGCGAGTCGGGCGGCGAGGGTTTCGGCGCGTTCGGGGGCGGCCAGGTGTTGGACCGCGATGTTGACGGGGGTGCGGTCGCCGGCCTGCTCGATGGCCAGTGCCTCCAGACGGGCGAGGCCGCGCGCGCGCGCTCGTACGCACGCGTTCGGCCAGCGTCACGCCGCCGGTGTCGATGCGCAGGATCGGCTTGACCGCCAGAGCCGTGCCGACCAGTGCGGCGGCGGCTCCGATACGGCCGCCGCGGCGAAGATATTCCAGCGTGTCAACGTAAAAAAGGGTCGTCGTCTGGCGGACCGCGACCTCGGCGGCGCGCGCGTACGGCGGTGGCGTCGCCGCCGTCCAAGGCCACCGCGGCCGCCGCCCGGACCGGGAAACCGAGGCCCATCGCGGTGGAGCCGGAATCGACGACCGACACCACACCGGCGCCGAACTCCTTGGACGCGGCGACGGCCGACGAATACGTGCCGGACAGCCTGCTGGACAGGTGGATGGCCACCACGGCCTCGGCGCCGTCGTCCAAAGCCGCGCGGTAGGCGGCAGACAACTCGGTCGGCGACGGACGGGAGGTGACGACCGAGATCCGCCGCTCACCGAGCGCCCGGGCCACGTCCGCGGGGGTCACGTCGACACCTTCGACGCCGGATCGGCCGCCGACGGTGACGGTCAGCGGTACGACCCCGATGCCGGCCAACTGGCCCTCGGAGAGGCCCGCCGTGGAGTCTGTGATCACTGCCACCGCGCGAGCCATCCCCCGACCCTAGTGGTCTGTGCCGATCGGCGTACGCGGATCCCAGCAGCCTGTGATCACGGCAGCCAGCGCGGCACCGATCTCCTCGTGCGTCTCCCAGCCGTAATGCATGCCGTCCTGGTTAGCCCGCCCGGCGAGCAGGTGCGGCCAGACGATCCGCGGCAGGTCAACCATCGGTACGTCGTGCCGCCGGCCCCCACCCCCGCGCCGCTGCGACCGCCGGACCGTGCCCACGCGGCTCCCCCTCGGCACAGCCGTACACGGCCGCCTGATGCGGCGGCGGCAGGATTCCGACGACTGGTACGCCGGGATGGAAGAACCGCACCCCACCAACCGCATGCGCCAAGTACGTGTCCGTCAACCGCTGCGGCAGCGCGCGCCACGGCGTACGCAGGGCCGCGACTGGACTGGCTGACTTCGCTGATAAGCCGTACGCACCGCCCGCCGAAGCGCCGGCGGCCGCAGATACCGGATGCCCTCACGCAGCCAGGTCGGTACGGTCGTCGGCAAATAGTCCATTCCGCCTACGGCGAGTACCACGGCATCCGCGCGAGCCAACAAAACCGAGTAGAGGTACGGGTCGCGGGGTCATCGCCCACCACACGTCCCGGCTCGTCCAACCCACCCGCGCGACCACGTCCGCGGTCACCGGTGAGTCCACTGTGGACAGTCGAGATGCCAGTACGTTCGGGAAAAGCCGCGGATCGGTGCTGATCTCCCCGCGCTCGGGGCCGTAGAACGCCAGCGAGTCAGCCAGAACCAGGACGTGCCGCATGCTCAGAGAAGCTACGGGGTCGCGGCACCGACGTTGTACGCGGACAGCACCCACTCGTCGCGGGCGTCGTTGGACAGCACCGGCCGGGATCGCAGCTGGGCCCAGTGACAGTTGTTCAAGCCGCTGACCGTCCGAGCCAGCTCCTCCGGCCAGCGCAGCAGCTCGGCCACGCCATAGCGGATCGCACCGCCGTGCGACACCAGGATCACCGTCGCCTCGGTGACGTGCGAGACGCGGGTGACGGCGTTGCGAATCGCGGCCGCGACCCGTACGCGCACGTCATCCGGGCCTTCCCGGCCGCTCACCGACGGCTGCCGGCCGGCCTGCCACATCGCGAAGGCCTCCGAGTCCTGCTCGGCCAGTTCCGCGTGCGTCTTGCCCTGCCAGTCGCCCCAGTGCCGCTCACGTAGGCGCTCGTCGGTGTGGATCTGCAGGCCAGTGCGGTCGGCCAGCGCCTGCGCGGTCTGCTGTGCGCGCTGCAGGTCGCTGGTGACCAGCAGGGACGGCGACATCGCGGCGAGCATCTCGGCGGCTTTCTCGGCCTCGGCCACCCCGGTCTCGGACAGCGGCGGATCGAGCTGGCCCTGGAACCGGTTCTCCGCGTTCCAACCGGTCAAGCCGTGCCTCCACAACACCAGCCTTACCGCTGTCACCGCGTGCCCTCCCGGTCGGTCATTCGCTCTCTGCCGCCTGGCTCCCGGCGCCGCGGGACTCCAGCGCGGAGTCCACGAACGGGATCGTCGGGCAGTCCTTCCAGAGCCGCTCCAGCGCGTAGAAAGCGCGCTCCTCGGAGTGCTGGACATGCACGATGATGTCGATGAAGTCCAGCAGCACCCAGCGGCCCTCGCGGGCCCCCTCGCGGCGTACGGGCTTGACATCGTGGGTGGTCCGCAGCCGTTCCTCGACGGCGTCGACGATCGCCGAGACCTGCCGCTCATTGGGCGCGGACGCGATCAGGAACGCGTCGGTGATCACCAACTGGTCGCTGACATCGAGGATGACCACGTCGGTGGCCAGCTTGTCGGCAGCGGCCTGCGCCGCGGAAAGCGCCAGCTGACGGGCGCGATCGGACACCGGCACCGGGCGGTCCCTCCTGTTTGGGTTCTTTAACGGCCACATTAAGGCAGCTCAAGGGTCTCATGGACAACTGCCCGCTCAGGCAGGGGCACCGGATGGTGGGGTACGACCGCCAGGTTTGCCCTGATCTACCGGGTTTTCACCACCGGAAACGCAGCGATTACCGACCGTTAGCGGTAGCCGGCGCCATTCGCGGGAGCGTCCGCGCGATAGAGACCACGCTTCTCGATGTACTGCACCACGCCGTCCGGTACGAGATACCAGACCGGCCGCCCACCGGCGACCCGCTCCCGGCAGGAGGTCGACGAGATCGCCATCGCCGGCACCTCGATCAGCGAGACCGCGTGCGCCGGTAGGTGCTGGTCGGACAGCACGAACCCGGGCCGGGTGACGCCGACGAAATGCGCCATCGCGAACAGGTCGTCGTGGTCCTTCCAGGTCAGGATGGCCGACAACGCGTCCGCGCCAGTGATGAAGAACATCTCGACGTCCTTGCCGTAGACCTCGCGCAGATCGGTCAGGGTGTCCCGGGTGTACGTCGGCCCAGGCCGCGAGATATCCACCCGACTGACCGAAAAACGCGGGTTGGACGCGGTCGCGATCACCGTCATCAAATAGCGGTCCTCGGCCGCGCTCTGGCCTTGTTTCTGGTACGACTGGCCGGTCGGGACGAAGACGACCTCGTCCAGCTCGAACCGGTCGGCGACCTCGCTGGCGGCCACCAGGTGGCCGTGGTGGATCGGGTCGAAAGTGCCGCCCATGATGCCGATCCGCTGGGCCGCCCCGGCCCGGTCCTTCGCCATCTGGGAATTGTCGCAGCTCAGCTGCCATCCGCAGGGTGACGCGCGGCACGTTTGGGCGGGTCGCGCCGGCCAGCACGGTTGACCCGGCGCCCCGTACGCCCTCCGCCGGCGCCGGACGGGCTCAGGCCAAGGCGGCTGTCTGCGACCTCTGGAAACACCGAGGACCGGCCTCCCGCCGACAATTCGGTCGGGCAAGGGTTGTACGGTTCCCACCTCACCGCCGTATGTGGGGCTCAGAGAAGAGGACCAGCGTTGGCCTACCGGTTCCTGTACATGGCGCGCCACGGCGAGGCCGGTGCGGACGGCGAGCTCACCGAGAACGGCCGGCGACAGGCCGAACTGCTCGGCCAGCGCCTCGACCATGTGCCCTTCACGGCGATCGGCCACAGCCCGTTGGCCCGTGCCGCGGCGACCGCCGCGACGGTTTCCGCGGCGCTGCCGGACGTGGCCGTACACTCCGCGGACCTGCTCGGCGACTACGTGCCCTTCGCGCCCGAGCGGACCGAGCTGCCGCCGGTCTACTCCGACTTCCTGGACACCTTTTCCGCCACCGAGCTGGCCGACGGGCCGCCGCTGGCCCGCGCCGCGCTTGAGCGCTACACAGGCCCGGCTGACCAGGACACGTACGAACTGGTCGTCACCCACAACTTCCTGATCGGCTGGTTCGTCAGCCAGGCTCTGGACGCTCCGCCGTCCCGCTGGCTGGGCCTGAACCAGGGAAACTGCGGCCTCACCGTGCTGCTCTACCGCAACGACCGGCCGCCGTCGTTGGTGACCTTCAACGACATGGGTCATTTGCCGCCGGAGCTACGGTGGACCGGTTTTCCATCCGAACTAAGGGCGAATTAGCGCATCACCGAGTTCGCGAAGCAGAATGGTTTCCCGCGGACTGTCGTGTTGCGGTGCGTGTTCGGTGATGGCCGCTCCGACCACCATGTCGAGCTGCGAGATCAGATCGATCAGTAGATCGCAGCGGACGCCATCGGGTTCCGGGTAGCCGACGGAACCGAATTCGGCCGGGTCCAACACGTCCAGATCGACGTGGACGTAAACGGGCCCAGAAACGGTCTCGAAAGCCCGTTCCATCTCAGCGGGGCCAAACACCCGCAGACCCGTTCGGCGCAGATATTCGCGTTCGCTCGCACCGGCCGCCCGCACCCCGGCCAGCACGATCTGGTCAACGGGCAACGGCCGGGCCGGGGTCAGCATGGCAGGCCCGTCGCCCAGCAGCGTACGAACGACCATCCCGTGAAACGCGCCAGATCGCAGGTCACCAGGGCCATAAACATCTGGATGCGCGTCGATCCACAGGACGGTCAGCTCGGCGCCGTAACGGTCGTGCACAGCGGTGATCGGCGCAAGATCGACACCGCAGTCGCCGCCGACGGTCACGACGAAGTCGTCGAGATCAGCCAACGCCTGATGCGTCAGTTGGGTGTTCTCAACGAGAATGTCAAGAGCACTTACGCCGTCGACGATCTCGCCGCCGAATTCACTGACCGCAACGGTCACCACAGACTCGCAGGGCAGCAGATCGGCGGTACGCCGGGCGCCGACCGGCAGCAGTGCCGCTGTCTCGGCGGCAGATCCCTGCCATTGCGGCACACAAAGCACAGTTGTCATGAGCTTTCCTTTGCGGAAGGGAAAGAAAACCGTCGCGCATGGTCGCGCGCGGTGGGATCAGGCGTGCTGATCCAACCGGTCGGTCCAACCCGATCGGCGCTCCCGCAACAGAAGCCACATCTCGTACGTGTGCATGGGCACGTCCATTTCGCGGCCAAGGAGCACGACTCCGAGGCGCGACAGACGACGATTCACCGGCACGACGACGACCCTACCGCTATTTCGGCAGGAGTTGCTGAACGAAGTTCGCCAGCTGAGCGGCGTTGCGGCATTCGAGCATCGGCACGATGTCCGCGTACTGGCCGGCCACCGAGTCACCGCTGTCCCAGTGCCGGCGCGGCTCCGGGTTCAGCCAGTACGTGTGCCGGGCCGCGAGATTCAGGTTTTTCAGCGCGGTCAGGCCCGGATCGCGGAAATTGGTCCGGGCGTCACCCAGAATCAGCAACGAGGTGTTGGGGCCGACCGCGTCCGGCCAGTTGTCCTCGAAGGTCTCAAAAGCCCGGCCGTAGTCACTGTGTCCGTCGAACTGCACCACCCGCGCCTCGGACATCAGCCGGTTGACGGCGTCCGGCAGCTCGATGTCGGGGCCGAGGAAACGAGTGATTTCGTCGCAGCCGTCGACAAAAGCGAAAGCCCGCAGCTTGGCGAACTGCTCACGTAATGCGCGCGTGAGCAGCAGGGTGAAATGTGCGAAGGAAGCGGTCGAGCCGGAAACATCGCACAACACCACGAGTTCGGGCTTGTGCGGCCGGCGGGCTTTGAAATGCGTGACAACCGGTACTCCGCCGGTGGCCAGCGAAGCTCGTACCGTTCGGCGAATGTCCAGCCGGCCACGACGCGGATGCCGGCGTTGCAGGGCGAGCCGAGCGGCCAACCGACGGGCCAGCGGTTGCACCGTACGCCGCAGTTCCGCGAGATCTTCCCTGGTGGCGCGCAAGAAGTCGACCTGGTCGGCGAGCGCCGGGACCGCGTGCCGAGCCACCGCGTCAGCGCCGCGCTCCTCGACCAGCCGGCGCCGGGTCTCCGCTTCGACCTGCCGCCGAAAGGTCGCCGTACGGTCCGAGATGGTCGCCCGGGCGACCATCTCGTCCATCGCCGACGGCAACTCGTCGGTGTCCGGCCTGCGCAACATTTCCGCCAGCAGGGCGGAAATCAGCGTCTCCGGTGACATCTGGCGCAGCACCCGGTAAGAGAACCAGGACTGCCGGCCGGGCCCAGCGGACTGCCGCCCGAGGCTCGCCACCGCCTGCTCGGCGATCCGCCGCAGGTCGTCCTCGTCGCCGCGCAGCAGCGCCTCGGCCAGTTGGTCCCGCAACTGGTCCACATCGGACTCGTCGCCGCGCAGTTTCTTGTCCACAGTGGACGATGGCGACCCCTGAGCGGACGGATACCAGATGTCGAAAACCACGTCGAAGGTCTTGCGGTGGCTGGGATTCTTCACCAGCGCGGCGGCCAACCCCTCCCGCAGCTGCCACCGCTCGGTCAGCTCGATCGCGGTCATCACCGCGGTCGCGTCGATCTCCTCGGACGCCGAAACCGGAATACCCGCGTGCCGCAAAGCGCGCGAGAACTGTACGAGACGACCGAAAAGCCCGCCACCGACGTGATCCGCCCGAATGTCCGCCATCAGCCCAGTTTCAACATCCTGGCGGCCTTTTCGGCGTCACTGGCGTGTTTGGGTGACCACTCCGAGGGTCGCTCTCACGGTCGCGGAATCCAAAGTATCCAAGCCCAGCGCCAACAACGTGTGCACCCAGTCCAAGGTTTCCGCGATCGACGGGGATTTCTTCAGCTCCATCTCACGAAGTGCGTGCACCGTACGCACAATTTGCTCGGCCAGGTCCGCCGGTGCCTGCGGGATCCGGGCCAGCACGATCTCCAGCTCCCGCTGCGCCGTCGGATATCCAATGTGGACATACAGGCAGCGGCGGCGCAATGCCTCGGACAGCTCGCGGGTGGCATTTGAAGTGAGGACCACGAAAGGGCGCCGGGTGGCCACGATCGTACCGAGCTCTGGAATGGTCACCTGGAACTCCGACAGCACCTCCAGCAGCAGGGCCTCGACCTCCACATCGGCCTTGTCGGTCTCGTCGACCAGCAACACGGTCGGCTCGTCCCGCCGGATGGCCGACAGCAGCGGCCGCTCCAGCAGGAACTCGGCGCTGAAGATCTCGTCGTGGGTGGCGTCCCAGCTGCGCTCGTCGCCGGCCGACTGGATCCGCAGCAGCTGTTTGCGGTAGTTCCACTCGTAAAGCGCGCGGGCCTCGTCGATGCCCTCGTAGCACTGCAGCCGTACGAGATCGGCCTGCGTCGCGGCGGCCACCGCCTTCGCGAGCTCGGTCTTGCCGACCCCCGCCGGTCCCTCGACCAGCAGCGGCTTGCCGAGCTGCCCAGCCAGGAACACGCTGGTCGCGGTGGCGTCGTCGGGCAGGTAGCCAACCGCGGACAGCCGCTCCCGCACGTCCTGCACCGACGAAAACTGCGGCGTATGACTCATGCCGCCACACTACGTCGCGGAAATGCGCCAGTCTGCCCCTGTCGCGGTGCCGAACCAGCGGGACAGTCCGGCCGGCAGGCCGTCGGTCGTGGTGGCACAGACATGGCCGTCCGGCCGGACCAGCAGCACGTCCGCGCCCAGGTCACCGTACGCACGTACATAAGGCACCTCAGCGCGCTCAGGATGGACGCTGTCGCCGGAGAAGTCGATGAGCAGTCCCCCGCCGGACCGAAGGAGTTCGTACGGCCGTACGGTGCCGTCCGCGGTCTTCAGGTCCGGGTTGGGCAGCCGGTAGCCGAGCAGCGGGTGCTCGGGCTGGTCCGGCATGTCGTAATGCACGTCCAGACCGGAGATCATGCCGCCAATGAAGTGGGTCGCGTCCGGCAGTGCGAACAGGTCGGCGACGAAGGAGCGCAGCTCGGGCAGGTCCGGGTTGCCGGTGCCCGCCCAGTCGGTCAGCACGCTTTGCGCCCGGGTGTTCCGAATGACCCTCGCGGCCACCGGATGGCGTTCGGAGCTGTACGTGTCGAGGAGCCCGTCAGGGACCCTCCCCAGCACCGCGGCGGCGAGCTTCCATCCGAGGTTGAAGGCGTCCTGGATGCCGACGTTCATGCCCTGCCCACCCAACGGCAGGTGGACGTGCGCCGCGTCACCAGCCAGGAACACCCGCCCCAGCCGGTAGTCCCCGCACCTGCCGGGCCGCGTCCGCGATCCGGGTGACGTAAGGCAGGTCGACCAGCTCCACGTCGCCGCCGTAGACCGCCGCCAGCCCGTCGCGGACCTCGTCCGCGGTGACCGGCTCGGTGCGGCTGACCTGCGCGCCCGTGCCGCCGATCACCAGTCGCTGGAGGCCGTCCCCGAGTGGGAAACGGACCGCCCACCGGCCGTCTTCGCTGCGGACCACCTGTCCCGGCGGCTCGTGGTAAATGTCGCCGGCGCGAGGGCCCGTTACCCGTACGTCACCCACCACCGCCGTGTCAGTGCCCGCCCGGCCGGGAAAGTCGATGCCCAGCAGCTTGCGGACAGAGCTGTGCGCACCGTCCGCACCGACCAGGTAGAGCGCGCGCAGCGTCGACTCGCGCTCGCCATCGCTGACGGTGGCGACCACCCCATCAGCGGTCTGCTCGACACCGACCAGCCGATGGCCACGACGGATCGGGACCCGGCCGGCCAACTGGCGCTCCAGGAAGGCCTCGACCTGGGTCTGCGGGATGAAACGACCGGGCTCACGGCTGTTCCAGGACGTGTACGAGATCGTCAGCCCGGCCAGGTGCGCGCCGTCGTATTCCTGGTAGTCACCGGTCGCGAGCAGCGGCCCCAGCAGCCCGCGCTGATCGAGCATTTCGGCCGTACGCGGGTGAACACCGCCGGCGCGCGACAGTTTGCTGCGCTCAGGCAGCGCCTCGACGACGATCGCTCTTACCCCCGCGAGCGCCAACTCGGCGGCCAGGGTCATGCCGACCGGGCCGGCTCCCACGACAACAACATCCGCGTCCATTTCCAGCTCCTGCGTGAGGTGGTCTGACCGCGTGCAGCGGCCTGATCACCAACCTGAGGTGAAAGTCCTGGAACAGCGACGAAAGGAGGGCACGATGACGGTTTCCGATTATCCACCAGCAGCCGATGGCGGATTTCGACGCTAGGCTACGACGAAACGACCGGCACTGGCGCGGGAGTTCGCGGCCGGCCGAGACGAGTCATCCAGCGCCGCTGATAGGGCGGCCACCAGCGCTCGCCGAGCCCCCACAACACCGCGAGGACAACGAAACTCACCGGCGCGATGAAATGGTTCACCGGCGGCAGCACCAGCAACCGGTCCTGGGCGAGCATCGCCAGATGGCCGAGCCCGACGACCAGCACAGAGCCGACCAGCACTCGTACGAACCACGGCCACGCGACGGCGAAAGCCACATCGACCGCGACGCCCACCACGATCAGCCAGAACGGGACTGCCGACTTGGTGAAGCCGGCGGCCACGAAAGCCAGCCACAGCACGCTTTTATACGCCAGATAGCCGCCGACGATCGCCGTCGCGGTCCACCGCAGCCCGATCACCTTCCGGGCCACCACCAGCACCAGAGCGGCGGCCACCATCCCCCAGAGCGGATAGAACCAACTCGGGATCGGCAACGCGAACTGCAGGATCGCGGCGCGGTCCGGGGCCCGGTGGATTTCGTTGGCCAGAAAGGCCAACAGGTCGGAACTGGCCTCGATCTTGCCGCCGTCCCACGCCATGATCTCGAAAATCCCGTATTCCTGCTGGCCGTTCGGGAACATCGCGTCTTCGAAGATATAGAAAAACATCGCGAGCAACGCGATGGTCCGGAACGGGGACTTGTCCAGGTTGACCATCGCACCGCGGGTCACTCCGGCCATGCAGATCCCGGTGCCCAGGAACAGCAGGAAATGCGACGGGCTCCAGGTGGTGATGTCCAGCCCGTTGATGCGATGGTTGATCTCGTCCAGCGGCGCGGCCACCAGGAACGTGATCATGCCGCCCTGGGGTGAGCCGCAGCGACGCCTTGTCCATGCCGTAGCCGGTGTACGTGTGGAAAATGATCAGCGCGATGGCTATTCCCTCACCGACCAGGTTCACGTCGTGCGGGAGAATGAACGGATTATCCCGTAGCGACATGAAATGCCAGGAGATATCCCAGGCGGCCCCGAGCGATTTCAGCAGGAACGCGAGCAGCCAGAGCTGGTAAAGCCGCACGGTCAGCGACCGCGGCAGCGCACGCCCCGGCTCGCCACGGGTCCAATAGGCCCGCATGAACTCACTCACACCGTTGGTCACCGGTCGATCATCTCCCACCGGGACGACAGTTCTTTACCGGGTCTGCCCATCCCCAGTGATCACGAAGGTCGTGCTCGTCATCTCCGGCAGCCCCATCGGCCCGCGCGCGTGCAGTTTCTGGGTGGAGATGCCGATCTCGGCACCGAAGCCCAGCTCACCGCCGTCGGTGAAGCGGGTCGAGGCGTTCACCATCACCGCCGCGCTGTCCATCCGGGACACGAACCGGCGGATCGCCCGCGCGTCGGTGGAGATGATCGCCTCGGTGTGCCCGGAGGTCCAACGCCGAATGTGCGCGATCGCCTCGTCGACCGAGTCGACTACTCCGACCGCGAGATCCAGGTCGATGTATTCCTTGGCCCAGTCGTCGTCCGTCACCGGCAGAACCGGACCATCCACAATGGACGCGGTCATTTCGTCGCCGTGAATGCGTACGCCCGCATCGGCCAGCGATGCCGTCACTCGCGGCAAAAACTCGGCGGCCACCTCGCGGTGCACCAGCAAGGTCTCGGCCGCGTTGCAGACGCTCGGCCGCTGCACCTTGGCATTCATCACGATCCGCTCGGCCATTTCCAGATCGGCCGCCGCGTCCACATAAATATGGCAGTTGCCGACCCCGGTCTCGATCACCGGCACGGTCGCGGTTTCCACCACGTGCGCGATCAAACTCGCGCCGCCGCGCGGAATCACCAGATCCACCAAGCCGCGAGCGTGCAACAAATGGGTGACCGACTCGCGGTCCGTACCCGGCACCAACTGGATGCTGTCCGTCGGCGCACCCGCCTTCTCGGCGGCGGCAGCGAGCACCTCGACCAGCACCGTGTTCGACCGGTACGCCGACGCCGAGCCGCGCAACAACACCGCGTTTGCGCTTTTCAAGCACAGTCCGGCCGCGTCGACGGTGACATTGGGCCGAGCCTCGTACACGATCCCGATGACACCCATCGGCACCCGTACCTGCCGGACCTCCAGGCCGTTGGGCAGTGTGTAACCACGGATGACCTCGCCGACCGGATCCGGCAGCGCGGCCACGTCCCGCAGCCCGCCGGCCATCTGCTCCACCCGCTCGCGGCTGAGCCGCAGCCGGTCCAGCAGCGACGCGGACAGGCCCGCCGCGGTGCCGTTCTCGAGGTCGACGATGTTCGCCGCGAGGATCTCGTCGGCCCGCTCGACCAGCGCGTCGGCCATCGCCTGCAGCACGGCGTCCTTGCTCGCCCTGGTCATCGGCGCCAACTCGGCCGCCGCCGCCTTCGCCTTGACCGCGACCTCACGCACCTGCTCAGCACTGCTACCCATCAACCCAGCCTAGGATCTTTTGGGCCGCGATGCCTCATCGCGCGCCACACCCGCGTCCACCGAAATACCCACTAGGCAGTCACCATAGCCCTGGGGCCTGCTCCGGACTCAGCTCCAGGGGACCTGGAAACGGTCGTGCCGGATGGCCGCCGAAAGAGACTCGGGCTTCGCGGTCGTACGCACCTGTGGCGGCTGGGCGACGAACGGCAGCGAACTGGTGCTCGGCAAGAGCAAATAGCTGCCTGCCAACGAAAGCTGGATCGTCGCGCCGGTGCTGGTCGGCGAGGTTGCCTCGTTGTCGCTGGCGGTGACCACCATGCCCAGGACGTGGCCGGCCTTGACGACTGTTTCGTACGCGTCCAGCGAAACCGGCACGTTGTACCAGCGACCAGGCTGCAATGGAGTCACCGTTCGCAAACTCAGGTAATGAGCGGCATCGCGATAACCACGAGTCAACACATCGACATCGCTGTCGACGAAATCCTCGGCGTCGTCGTTGAAACAGGCGGTGTCGATCGCGGTCGACTCGCCCCAACACGATTCGGTGGACAGGTAATGCACGCCAGAGCCTGGATTTTCGGTCGACAAATAGTCAACTCGGTGTTGCTCGCCATAGTCGACCAGTTTCACCGTCAGCTCGGTCGTCGGCTTGTTTACCTTGACCCGCAGGTTTGCCCTCGGAATCCCGGAAATTCGCAGGTCGTGAGTGAGCGTGCCGGACAGGAAAACGGCCCGGGAGCCTAACGGCTGGTTCGGGTTGGCGACCCCGGTGCTTTCGGTCAGGGTGGGATCATCGGTGATCGTGCGTACGGCCGCGGAAATCCCACCGCCGAGCGTCCCGGTCGTACCGCCGCCGCTGCCCAGGAAAACCGGCCGGTCGACCGCGCCGGGCGCCGGCCAAGTGGAGGCCGTGGTCCAGTCGCCGGACGGCCGCTCGATCGACGCCATCGGCTCGGACATTATCCCGTTCGGCAGTTTCTGCAGCCAGTAGTCGAACCAGCGGTGCACGGTGTCCACCCACTGGGCCCGGCGGATCTCGAACGGGTCGATGTGGCCTTCCTGGGTGAGCCAGATCTTGCGCGGCACCCCCCGCGCGGCCAAGTCGTCCCACCAGGTGGCGAACTGCGAAGTCGTCACGTTGAGGTCGTTGATGCCGTGGATGACGAAAACGCTGGCGCGAACCTTGTTCGCGCTCGGCCGGTAGTCGCGGGCCGCCCAAAACGCGTTGTAGTTTCCGGTGCTGTCGTCGCTGGCCGCCTGATCGGCGGCGATCGAGGCGTCACACACGCCTTTGGGGCGCCCGTTGACATAGTTGGCCAGGTAGTCGACATAGCCGGGCGAGCGGAGCACCCCGCCAAACCGCTCGTAGTCGTACCAACTGGAAATCGCCGATACCGGCACGATCGTCTCCAGGCCCGGCACGCCGGTCGCGGCCACGCCGTTGGGAATGGTGCCGTCCCACGACTTGCCGACCATGCCGGCCCGGCCGCTCGACCAGTCCGCCTTCTTCAGGTTGCCGTCGAGCCCATAGCCTGGCACCCGGCCGTTCAGCCAGTCCACGACAGCCTTGCCGGCGGCGATCTCAGCCGGGCCGCCAACGTCCGGGCAGCCGCCCGACTTGTTGGTACCGGTCAGGTCAAGCCCGCCAAAGGCATAGCCGCGCGGCACGAAGTAGTTGTCGTAAAAGGCCGGCATCAACGTCAGGTTGCCGTCCGAGCCGTACTCCTTGACCTGCTTTTTGCTGCCCCGCGCACAGCAGCTCCAGTACGGCGACGCCTCGAAGATCATCGGCACCTTGACGCCAGCCGCGGCCGCCTCACGGGGCCGCACGATGTCGAGGCGGACCCGGTCCTGCTTGCCGTCTCGGTCGCTGTCGAACGGGATCGGCAGCCAGACGCTCTCCCGGATGGCGTTCTGGTACGAGTAGACCGGCTGTGTCGCGTTGTCTTTGACGTACGGCAGCGCGCTGGGCGCGGCCGCCGCAGACGCCGTGGGAGTCAGTGCGAACAGGCCGGCCATCACGGCGGCCACGAAGACGGCAAGCAGGCGAGAACGGCGCGGCACAGCCACCCCTTCCGGAGCGTCACGGGCGAGATCATCGCGCGCAGGAGCGACCGCGAGTCGAGCCGAAATTACCCCGTTAGCACCAAATCCCGAGCCAGTTCGGCCGGATCCGGCCAGCTTAGTCGGTGACGATCACCCGGCCGGAGCGGCCGGCGGGGTTCGGCAACCAGCGGCTGCCGATGCCGACCACGACCGTGACCACCAACTCAGCGACCATGACCACCGCGAAGGCCGTACGACCAGCAGGTCCGCCGACGCCGGTCAGGCTGAGGAAAATCCCGCCCAACAACGCCACCCCGAGCGCGAGCGAGGTCTGCTGGGTGGTGATCAGCACGCCACTGCCGGCGCCGGCGCGGTCGGCCGGCACGTCCGACAGGACCAGCCGGAACAGCGGGGTCATCACCAGGCCCTGGCCGAAGCCGAGGATCACCATCCCGGGCGCGAGCGTCAGCGGCGACAGGCTTGACCAGCTCGACAAGGCGGTGATCAGGATGATCACGTAGCCAACCACGGTGCCGGCGGAGCCGACAGTGAGCACGGTACGGCCGAAGCGGTCGACCAGCCGGGCCGCGGACAGCGAGCTGAACAGGTACGCAATGGACAGTGGCACGTACGTGAGGCCGGCCTCCAGCGGGGACATCCGCAGGTCGGACTGCATGGCGACGGCGAAGCAGAACATCAGACCACCAAAGCCGGTGAAGAACGGCACGGCCAGCAGAAGTCCGCGACGCATGCTCGGCACTCGCATCAGCGAGGGTGGTACGAGCGGCAACCGGCCCGACTTTTCCAGCTTACGCTCGAAAAGCACGAACGCGACCGCGATGACCGGGAAGGCGGCCAGCAACCCGAAGGTCCAGATCGGCCAGCCGAGCGTACGGCCAACCGTCAACGGCACCAACAAGGAGAGCACCGCGAGACCGAGCAGAATAGTGCCTCTCACGTCCACCTTGGCCGGATCATGGGACTGGGTCGCCGGCGTGGTCTTCAGCGCCAACAGCAGCGCGACCAGGCCGATCGGCACGTTCACCAGGAAGATCAGCCGCCAGCCGGTGCCGGCCACGTTCGCCGCGATCAGCAGGCCGCCGGCCAGCTGGCCGATCACCCCGGCTATCCCGCCGGTGACGCCATAAAGACCAATGGCCCGGCTGCGTCGCTGGAGCGTGGTGGCGGCCTGGATGGTGGCCAGCACCTGCGGCACCATGAGCGCCGCCGACGCGCCCTGCAAGATCCGGGCGACTACGAGGGTCACCGCGTCCGGCGCGACGCCGCAGATCAGCGAGGTGACGGTGAAGGCGGCGATGCCGGCGAGGAACAGCCGGCGCCGGCCGAACGCGTCACCGAGCCGGCCGCCGATGACAAGCAACAACGCGTACGAGAGCCCATAGCCGGCCACCACCATCTCCAGCGTCACCGGCGAAGCGTGCAGCTCGGTGCCGATGGTGGGCAGCGCCACATTCACGATGAAGTAGTCCGCGATGGACAGGAACGCACCCAGCAGAACAGTGAACAGCCCGAGGCCAGACAGGCCGGAACGTGCTCCGCGCTGCGTGTCGACTGCGGCGCGGTCCGCTTCTCAAGATCTGTAACGGTCATGAGACCACTCTGCGTCGTTTTCAGAGTGGTATCGAGAGTGTGGTTATCCAGGTATCAGCCGAACCTGGCAACAGCATCCGGTAAGCGGGATCCTGGTGTCATGACCGAAGCTATCGCAGACGCCGGCCGGGCCCGCCGGCTCGAGCTGGCCGCGTTCCTGCGCAGCCGCCGGGAGCGCATCTCCCCCGAGCAGGTCGGACTGCCGCCGGTCGGCCGACGGCGCACGCCGGGGCTGCGCCGCGAGGAAGTCGCGCAGCTCGCCGGGGTCGGGGTGACCTGGTACACGTGGTTGGAGCAGGGTCGTGACATCCACGCCTCCGACCAGGTGCTGGAAGCCATCGGCCGGACACTTCGGTTCGACCGGCACGAGCGGGCGCACCTGTTCCGGCTGGCCGGGCTGCCAGATCCGGACGGCACCAGCGGCTGCGACACGATCCCCGCGTGACATGCAACTCATCCTCGACCAGTTGCGGCCCTTCCCCGCCACCATCGTCAACGCGCGCAACGACATCCTCGCGTACAACCGCGTCTACGGGACCTGGATCATCGACCTCGACGCGCTGCCGTACGACGAACGGAACACGCTCTGGCTGGCGTTCACCCACCCGGCGTGGCGAGCCACCATCGTCAACTGGGAGGACGCGGCGGCCCGGATGGTCGGCCAATATCGCGCCTCCATGGCCGACCACATGGCCGAACCGGCCTGGAAATGCCTGGTCAACCGACTTCAGGAAGCATCGCCCGAATTCGCCGCGGTGTGGGACCGGCACGACGTGACGTGGCAAGGCAGCCGTACGAAGCAGGTCCTGCACCCCGAGCACGGCGTCCTGGACGTCGACTATTCGCAGCTCTGGCTAGACCGCCGCCTAGGCACCCGCCTCCTCGCGTACGCCCCCGCCACCGAAGAAACCCGCCTAAAACTGGCCAAACTAGACCCAAACGCCGACTAACCCCCGAGCGGGACCGTCACCTTCAAACCACATTCGGCCAACTCCGGCGGGACCCACCCCCGCGACCCCAGCCCGCGCGCAACCGTCACCTTCAAAACCACAGTTGGCCAATTTTCTACGAGGCCCAGCCCCGGTGACCGACCCCGTGCGGGACCGCCACCATTTCCATCAAGTTGGTCAACTTCGACGGGACCCAGCCCCGTCCGGCGCCATCGGCCGCCAGGCCGATGTTGTCGCCCCTCCGGCAGGAGCGTCCGGCCTTGTAGGCCCCGCGGTCTTTGCGGGGCCTACAAGGCCGGACGCTCGTAGCCGTAGTCGACGGCGCCCGCGCCGAAGGCGCCAGAAACACAGGGCGGATCAGCAGTAACCATCGGAAAATCCCGCCCCCGCCACCGGTCTTTGGTGGCGGGGGCGGGATTTTCCGATGGCTGGTAGACGAGACGCCGCACCCTCGCAGAAAACGCCCTTAACCAGGGCGCTCATCTCCGCAGCAAACACCGCTTTCAACCAGGGGCGCTCACCTCCACTGCAAACACCGCCTTTAACCAGGACCCTCACCTCCCCAGCCCCCACACCGCCCTCAACCGGGCCCCGCAAACACCGTCAACCCAGGCCCCCCAACGAGAGCCAACCAGGTCAGTCAGCGCGGGTGAGACGCCGAACGGCAGCCGCGAGTGTCAGCCCGTCCGCGGCGAGGCGGCGGGCTTCAGGGGCGTGGTCGGAGCAGAAAGCGCCGGTGGCCGGGGTGGCGCGGCGCAGCCGGAGGCCGGTGCCGACGTACGGAATGCCGCCGACCGAGTCGACGAGCGGGGTCATCGTGGGCGCTGGCGCGCCGAGGAGTTTGCGCGGGCCGAAGGTCACCTTCTCGACGCCGACCACCCCGGGGCGGCCGGTGCCAGCGCAGACCGGGCACTGCGTTCGCGGAGCATTCATATCCTCAACAGTGCCTCACCGCCGCCGGTCGTACGCCGGCATAACGCGCCTTATCGATCCAGCGTCAGGTTAACTTGGGGAAGCCAACATCTTGGAGGAAACATGGCCCGCGCGAAGGCGAACGGCATCGAGCTGGAGTACGAGACCCACGGCGATGCGGCCGATCCGGCGATGCTGCTCATCATGGGACTGGGTGGGCAGCTGACCACTTGGCCGACGGAGTTCTGCGAGCTGCTGGCTGCGCGCGGTTTCCACGTGATCCGCTTCGACAACCGCGACTCGGGCCTGTCCACCACCTTCGACGACGAGCCGGCGCCGCCGATCGCCGAGCTCTTCGCTCGTACGGCTACCGCTCCCTACCCGTTGTCCGCGATGTCGGATGACGCAGCCGGTTTGCTCGATGCGTTGGACATCGAGAAGGCGCACATCGCCGGCGCGTCGATGGGCGGGATGATCGCCCAGCAGCTCGTCATCGACCATCCCGAACGGGTGTTGTCGCTGGTCTCGATCATGTCCACCACCGGCGACCCGTCGGTCGGCCAGGCTCGCCCGGACATCGCGGCCGTGCTCGCCGCGCCGATGCCGGCGGCGCCAACCCGAGAGGCGGCGATCGCGGGTGCGGTCGCGATGCAGCGGTTCATCGGGTCGACGGGTGCCTCAGAAGAGACGCTGCGGGCCGCGGCAAGCGCCAGCTACGACCGCTCACACCAGCCGGCCGGCCTGGCCCGCCAGCTCGCCGCCATCGTCACGGCCCCGGACCGTACGGCCGCCCTGGCCAGCGTACGAGTGCCGACCACCATCGTCCACGGCGAAGCCGACCCGCTGGTCAACATCAGCGGCGGCCGCGCCACCGCCGCCGCGATCCCCGGCGCGACCTTCGTCGGCATCCCCGACATGGGCCACGACCTCCCACCACACGCGTACCCGACAATCATCGACGCCATCGCCACCAACGCCGCCCCGCGCCCCTGACTCCCGCCGCCGGAACGAGAAGTTGATCTTGATCAGCTGGCGCGCAACGGACGAAAGAACGGTGTGGCCGTCGACCTCAGGGAGGAACTGCGGCATCTCGTTGAGTCGCTTCTCGGCCGCGCGCCAGTCAAACTCGTCCGCCAGTAATCCAGCAACTCGGCGAGATAGGCCGGCGGCGTGCCGTACGTCCACTCAACGCCGGAAAACGCCGACGCGAACCCCGTTCTGGCCAATCGGCCCTGCAGATCAGTGAGCGCCTCTTCGGTTGTCTCACTACAAAAAGGACGTACCCGCGTCATGTGAATTCTCCCCTCCCTTTCGGGGCGTGACACCGATGCGGCCCGAAGACTGGCGGTGATCAGATGTCGACTTCGCGCCACGGATGCGGGGGCTCGCGAACGCGCGCGCTCTATGTTTCGTTGGGATTATTGTGAAAGTATCCATTTCCTAATTACCCGTACACGATCATATTGTCGGTAGCAGCGGTAGAATTAGTGTCATGGCCGCCGGCGATGACCTCACTGCTCCAGAGCTCTGGAGGTTTGAGCCGGACGAGTTGGGTGAGTTGCTGCAGGAGAAAGAAAAAGCGGTCCGACTGCTGCAGGTCGAAGTGCTGGATATTGTCGCGGCGATCCACCGAGGAAACGTCGGCAAGACGCTCGGGCACCGCAACACCCTGGGAATGCTGCAAGACCTCCTTCGACTGTCTCCCACAGAGGCATCCCGCCGCTACAAACGGGCCCTGAACCTGTGCCCCAGCCAAGCCCTCACCGGGGAAACACTCGCACCCACACTCAGTATCGCGAGTGAGGCGATGCGCCGAGGGGAACTCGCCGACTCCCAGATCGACACCATTGTTGGGGTCGTGAACAGGCTCCCGGCCAGGGTAAACATCAAGGACCGTGAGGAAGCCGAAGCTTCGCTGGTGGAACATGCGAAACGGTACACCGCACCCGGCTTAGCCAAAGTCGGGCGACGCATCCATGACCACCTGGACCCCGACGGACCAGCGCCCTCCGAACACGAAAACGAGAAACCACGCCGCGAACTATCCCTCCACACCGGGACAGACGGACGCCTGAACTTCAGCGGTTCCTTCGACAGTGAAACCGGCACGCTCTTTAGTGAGATCCTCAGTCCCCTGGCCAAACCCCGCCCGGCTGAGAACGGCACCCCTGACCAGCGGTCAGTGTCCGAACGCAACGGGGACGCGCTAGCGGAGGCGTTGAATCTGATCGCGGACTCCGGGAAACTCCCGATCGAGGGTGCCGAGCGGCCGCATCTCACCATCACCATCAGCTGGGACATGCTCCGAGACCGCCTCGGTATCGCGTACCCACACAGCGGCGCACCTATTTCCCCAGAAGGCGTCCGGCGGCTGGCTTGTGACGCGGACATCATCCCGATGGTGCTGGGCAGCAACAGCGTGCCCCTTGATGTCGGACGCAACGAACGACTCATCACACCAGCCCTACGCAAAGCCTTGATAGCGCGAGACAAAGGCTGCGCCAGGTGCGGGCGACCACCTCGCTGGACGCGGGGGCATCACATTTCCCACTGGGCCGATGGGGGCATACCTGTCTTGAAAATTGCGTGCTCCTGTGCGACCGGTGCCATCGTTTAGTGCACCACGGCGGCTGGGACGTACGCATTGTTGACGGAATTGTTGAATTCCTGCGACCCGCGTACGTTGACCGCGAACGAAGACCCATCCGCGGGATTAACCAGCTCGCCGCATAGAAAAATCCACCCGGCCGGCCGCCGGGCACCACCCCCCGGCGGCCCACAACCCTGCCCAGGCCATCGCCCCATTCTTCTCAGCAGACCTGAACCCGAGAACCTAGAGCAAAACGAGGTCGTCGCGGTGGATGACTTCGCGGCGATAGCGGTCTGAGAGGTCGTGGGTGGCTCGGCCGAGCAGTGGTGGGAGCTCATCGGCCGCGTACGCCACGAGGCCGCGAGCCACGGCGTGACCGGCCGGATCGCACACGTCGACCGGGTCGCCGGCCTCGAATTCGCCCTCGACGGCGGGTGACGCCGACAGACAGCAGCGACAGCCGCCGCTCGACCACGGCGGCGACCGCGCCCGCGCCGGCGTCCAGGGTCAGCCGGCCGTGTGGCGTCGACGACGCGTGTTTGAGCCAGAGCAGCCGGGTCGGCAGCCGGCGGCCGGTCGGGGTGAACCAGGTGCCGACTTGCGCGCCGGCCATCGCCGCAGCGGCGTTCGGAGCCGAGGCCAGCACGACGTGTACGCCGGCGGACGTGGCCACCGTCGCCGCGTCCACCTTGCTGGCCATCCCGCCGGTGCCCACACCGCTGCCGGACCGGCCCGCCTGTACGCCCGCGAGATCGTCGGCGCCGGCCACCTGCGGCACCAGTTGCGCACCCGGCCGGCGCGGGTCGCCGTCGTAGAGACCGTCCACGTCGGACAACAGAACCAGAGCGTCGGCGTGCAGCACGTGGGCGACCAGCGCGGCCAGCCGATCGTTGTCACCGAAGCGAATCTCGGCGGTGGCGACCGCGTCGTTCTCGTTCACAATGGGAACCACGCCGAGGTCGAGCAGTCTTTCCAGGTTTCGCTGGGGGCATTGCGGTAGTGCGAGCGGCGGATCAGGTCCTCGGCGGTGAGCAGCACCTGACCAACGGTCAGGCCGTAGCGGGCGAAGGAGAGCGCGTACGCGTGCACCAGCAGTGACTGCCCGACACTCGCGGCGGCCTGCTGGGTGGCGAGGTCGCGGGGCCGGCGGCGCAGCCGCAGCGGCGCGAGGCCAGCGGCGATCGCACCGGACGACACCAGAACGACCTGCCGGCCGGACAGCCGGCGGGCCGAGATCGCCTCGACCAACGCGTCCAGCCGGTCGGTCGGTCGCGAGACCGGTGGGTTTGTCGGTCAGTGACGACGAGCCGACCTTCACGACCATGCGGTCGGCGTGGGCGACCGCGACCCGAGCGACAGATGTCACTCTTCGTCCTCGTCAGACCACTCGTCGTCGGTGTGCGAGCGCCGGGCTTTCTTGGCGGCCAGTCGGGCGGACGCGCCGGGCCGGTTGGAGCGGTCCAGCCGGTTGTCCTCGCCGCGCCGACCGAGCACCAGCTCCGTCCCGACCGGCTCCCAGTCGAAGGTGACCGGGCCGATGGTGACCCCCGCGCCGGGCACCGCACCGGCCTTGGCCAGCGCGTCCTCGACGCCCGAGCCGGGCGAGGCGGTCGGCGAGGTAGCCGACTGCCTCGGCGTTGGTGAAGTCGGTCTGCCGGATCCACCGCTCAGGGCGGCCGCCACGTACGACGAAAGCTCCCTCGTTTTCCTTGTCCTGTTCGACAGTGAAGCCACTGTCGTCGACCGCCTTCGGCCGGATGACCACCCGGGCAGGTTCCGCCGGCGGCCGGCCGGCGCGGTCCTCGACGACGACTCGGGCCAGCGCGAACGACAGTTCCCGCAGCCCCTCGCGGGTGACCGCGCTGATCCGGAGGATCGGCCAGCCACGGCCCTTCAGATCGTCCTCGACCAGGTCCGCCAACTCACGGCCATGCGGGATGTCGATCTTGTTCAGCACCACCATCCGCGGCCGCTCGGCCAGGCCGCCGTATTCGGCCAGCTCCGCCTCAAGCGCGTCGATGTCAGCCATCGGGTCACGACCCGGCTCCTCGGTGGCGAGGTCGACGACGTGTACGAGCACCGCACAACGCTCGATGTGCCGCAGGAACTGCATCCCGAGACCCTTGCCCTGCGCGGCGCCGGGAATCAGCCCGGGCACGTCGGCGATGGTGAAGACCTGCTCGCCGGCGCTCACCACCCCGAGGTTCGGTACGAGCGTGGTGAACGGGTAGTCGGCGATCTTCGGCCGGGCCGCCGAAAGCGACGCGATCAGCGACGATTTGCCGGCCGACGGGAAGCCGACCAGGCCCACGTCGGCGACGCTTTTGAGCTCCAGCACGATGTCCAGCGCGTCACCCGGCTCGCCGAGCAGCGCGAACCCGGGCGCCTTCCGGCGGGCAGATGCCAGAGCCGCGTTACCCAAACCGCCGCGTCCGCCTTGGGCGATCACGAACTGGTGGTGCCGACCCCGACCAGGTCGCGGCCAGCTCCGTACCATCGGCGTCCTGCACGACAGTGCCGTCCGGCACCTTGAGCAGCAGGTCGCCGCCGTTGGCGCCGTCTCGGTTGCTGCCCATGCCGGGCTTGCCGTTGCCGGCGGTCGCGTGTGGGCGGAAGTGGAAGTCGAGCAGCGTGTGTACGCCGTCGTCGACGACCAACACGACATCGCCGCCGCGCCCGCCATCGCCGCCGTCCGGGCCGCCGAGCGGCTTGAACTTCTCCCGGTGCACCGAAGCACAGCCATGCCCGCCCGCTCGGCGGCCGCGACGTGCAGCACGACGCGGTCGACAAAATGACCGCCGGATGCTGCCACGTCGAACTCCTTACTTTCTTTGAACACCAACGAGGCGGGCCGGATCAGCTCCGGCCCGCCTCGCAGAAGTGTGTCTGTGTGCCAGCGCGCCTATTCGGCCGGCGGCACGATGTTCACGGTCTTGCGACCGCGCTTCTGACCGAACAACACGTGACCGCCGGCAAGCGCGAACAGAGTGTCGTCCTTACCGCGACCGACCAGGTCCCCCGGGTGGAAATGGGTGCCCCGCTGGCGGACGATGATCTCGCCGGCATTGACCAGCTGGCCACCGAACCGCTTCACCCCAAGTCGCTGCGCGTTCGAGTCGCGACCGTTGCGCGAGGACGATGCGCCTTTCTTGTGCGCCATATCTGCTAACTCCTACTTTCCGGTCGCGATCCCGGTCACCTTCACCTGGGTGAGGTGCTGGCGGTGACCCTGGCGCTTGTGGTAGCCGGTCTTGTTCTTGAACTTGTGGATCTTGATCTTCGGGCCACGGCCGTGGCCGACGACCTCGGCGCTGACCGTGTAGCCGGCAAGCGCGTCCGAGTCGTGGGTGACGGTGAGCGAGTCACCCTCGCCGTCCACCACCAGCAGGGCCGGCAGAGTGACGGCCTCACCGGGCGCGGCCACGAGCTTCTCGACCTCGATCACATCCCCCTCGGCGACCTTGTACTGCTTGCCGCCGGTCTTGACGATGGCGTACATCTCGACGTCGTGCTCCTCACCGCTGCTCGCTCCGCAAGCAGTGGCTATCCACGCTCGCGGTCCCTGATGGCGTGCGCTCCGGACCAAAGTTGGCCGGCACACATGACGCGTTACATCGTACGGCGTTGCTCTCGGCGAACCAGCACATCGGGGCCTACGTCGTGCCGCGAGGCGGTCCAAATCACTCACTGGATGGCGAAATCCGGGCCGTCGGCAGACTTCCTGGCGGTAAGCGGAGT
>NZ_WOTO01000093.1 GCF_010993775.1 Fodinicola feengrottensis
CAGGCCCTGCACGAGATATCGCTGCATCAGCAGGAAAGCGCCACCACGGGTTCAGTAGACCGAGACTGGGTGGATATCGGAAAGTCCGCCCGCACAGCGTATTGGAGTTGTCGTCGGTCAGCACCGAGGCGAACAGCGACTCGCTCCAGGAGGTCATGAAGGAATAGATCCCGACGGCCACGATGCCGGGTTTGGCCGCCGGCACGATGATTGACACCAGTGTCCGGATCGGGCTCGCACCGTCCACGGTGGCCGCCTCGTCCAGCCCGCGCGGGATCGAGTTGAAATACCCGACCAGCATCCAGATCGAGAACGGCAGGGTGAACGTCAGGTACGTGATGATCAGGCCGAGCAGGTTGCCGGTCAGCCGGATTCCGGTCAGTTGCCCAATGTTGACGTAGATCAGGTAGAGCGGGAGCAAGAACAGGATGCCCGGGAACATTTGGGTGGACAGCACGGTCATCCGGAACAGCTGCCGGCCGCGGAAGGTGTAGCGGCTGATCGCGTACGCGGCAAGGACGGCCAGTGTCACCGAGATAACGCTGGACGTCAGCGAAACGATCACGCTGTTGCTGAAATACCGGGCCAGTGGCACGGTCGTCCAGATATCGATGAATGGCCGGACGGTGATGGTGGTGGGAAACCAGGTGAAGTAGTTCTGCACGTCCGACAGCGGCTTGAACGCGGTGGAGATCATCACGTAAATCGGCACCAGGGTGAACAAGAGTAGGCCGGTCAGGCCCACCACCCGTACGGCCTTGAAGACCCGCGACTCATGCATCCTGGGTCCTCCTGGAGGTGATCAGCAGGTATCCGACCGTGACGATCAGCAGGAACAGCAACAGCAGCACCGACATCGCTGACCCGAGGCCGAAGTTCCAGGTGATGAACGAGCTTTGGTAGACGTGGATGGAAACGATGTCAGCGCTGGCCGGCGGCGAGTCCGCGAACAGCGTGTAGGGCACGTTGAAATCGTTGAAAGTCCACAGGAAAAGCACCAGGACCAGCACCTGGTCGACCGGTCGCAGCATCGGCAGGGTGAGCTTGCGGAACTGCTGCCACATGTTCGCGCCGTCCACCGCGGCGGCCTCGTAGATGTCGCCCGGGATCGACTGCATGCCGGCCATCAGGGTCAGCAGCGCGAACGGCCACAGCCGCCAGACCGCCACCACCACCATGCTGATGAACGCGTTGTTGCCCAACAGCCAGAAAGTCTGGCCGTTGGTGATGTGCAACTGCGCGAGGACGTGGTTGATCATGCCGGTGTTCTGTCCCAGCATGAACTTCCAGACGATCACCGATGCGAAGACCGGCAGCGCGTACGGGACGAGGAAAATCGTCCGAAGCACGGCCCGGCCGCGAAAACTGCGCTGCAGGAGGGTGGCGCCGAAGACGCCGAGCAGCCAGCTGAGCGCCACCACGACCACGCTGAAAGCGATGGTGACGCCCAGGGATCGCAACAGCGCGGCGCCAATCGAGCTGTGGAAATCCACCGAGAACGGTAGTTGTCGAGGCCGGCGAACGGTGCTTGCAGCCAGTGCCGGAGGTAGAACTGGTTCAGTTTGAGGAAACTGATCGCGACGCCGGTCAGCATCGGGACCACGTGCACCAGCAGCTCGAAGACCAGCGCCGGCGCGATCAGCAGGTACGGCAACGCGCGACCGCCCAGCGCGCGGCGGCGCCGCCGGACCCGGGTGGGCCCGGCGGACGCCGCCGGCGGCTCGGTGCCGCGGCGCTCGGCCTCGGTCGAGACGCCGGTGGTCATCAGCTGGTGGCCAGTTTCTGCTGGGCCGAGGTCAGCGCGTTCTTCACATCGGTGTCGGTGAGGACCTTCCCGGTCGCGCTCTGCGCGATCAGCTCCTTCAGCGCGGCGCCGACAGTGGTCTCGAACTGGCTCTCGTTGGTGACCATCGGCATCGGCGCGGAGGTGGTGGACAGCACGTCCACGAAGGTTTTCGTGGTGGCGCCCTGGAAAGCGGCGTCGGACGCGGCCCCCTTGACCACCGGCAGCGAACCGTACGTCTTGTTGAGGCTGATCTGTTCGGTGGTGCTGGTCATGAAGTTGATGAACTTCAGTGCGGCTTCGGTGTTCTTGTCTTTGAAGGCCGCGATGTTGATGCCAGCGACGTGGCTGTTGACTCGCTCTCCACCGGCCGGCAGCGGTGACTCGATGGGCATCGGGGCCACCCCGTAGTCGCTGGTCGGCATGCCGCCCTTCGCGATCGACGCGGTGGTGTTGGTCTGCGCCATGATCATCGAGGCCCGGCCGCCGGTGAAGTCGGCCACCGCGTCCTGGGTGGCGCCGTGCTCCGCGGAGCTCGGAATGGCGATTTTGTCGGCGCCGAGCAGGTCCAGATACTGCTTCACGGCCTTGACGTTCTGCGGGCTCGCGAAGGTGGCCTTACCGGAGTTGTCGAAGTAGTTGCCGCCCTGCTGTTTGCCGAAGATGAAGGCGAAGTGCGCGTTCTCGGTGTAGCTGGCGCCGGCCAGTGAGACGCCCGTATTTCTTGGCCGCCGGGTTGGTGAGTTTCTTCGCGTCCGCCACGAAGTCGGTCCAGTTGGTCGGCGGGGCGGTGATGCCGGCCGCGGCGAAGTCCTTCTTGTTATAGAAAAGTCCGTACGACAGGCCGTAAAGCGGCACCGACTCGGGTGTCTTGCCGGGCGCGCCGGTGGAGCTGAGGCTGGTGGCCAGGAACTTGTCCTTGCCGCCAACCTTGCCCAGCGCGGTGTTGTCGAAGTCCACGAAGGCGCCAGTGGCCTGCAGCGAAGCCGACCAGGTGTTGCCGATGTTCGTCACGTCCGGCCCGTCGCCGGAGGTGGTCGCGGTGGTGATCCGGTCCAGCAGGTGATCCCAGGAAATCACCTCCAAGTTGACCTTGATGCCGGTCTGCTTGGTGAAAAGCGCCAGTTGTGGGGTCAGTACGTCCTTGTCGTTCTGCAGGCTGGTGCCCTGGTTGCTGGCCCAGTACGTGATCGTGTTGGCGTCCGATCCACTGCCGGACGAGCAGGCGGACAGGCCTGTCGTCGCCAACAGTGCCACCGACAACATCGCGGTGAGGGTCTTCTTGCGCACGGTCGACTCCTTCGTTGCGGCGCCCGGATCGCCGGGTCGCCGGCAGTGCGGATGGCATCACCGGGGGCGTGTTCGGTTCCGTACGGCGGGCGTACGGCACCGCGGTCAGCCGGCCGATTAACCGGTTCAGCTCGTCGGTCATGTTAGCTGAGTCACGCCGGGAAGTGAACCGGTTTGGACTGCCTTTTTTTAAGGCATAAATGTAGGGAAACGGTCGAGTTTTGTCGGTTTTAGCCCGTTGTTTCGCTACGCTCCGTGCGCGGGATCGGTGCTCGCGCGTACGGTCAGTTGCGGGGTTTCCAGCCAGCGGTCCGCGGCGGACCCGGTTTCGATCCGGGTCAGCAGCAGCTCGGCCGCGAGGCCGGCCTCCGCGGTGATGTCGTGCGTGAAGGCGCTGACCGCGGGGTGCACCAGCTGGCACAGCGCGAGTCGTCCCAAGCGAGCACCGCGAGTTCCTCGGGCACCCGGACGCCCTCGTTGGTCAGCGTCGACACCGACGCCACCGCCATCACGTCGTTGTCGTAGATGATCGCGGTCGGGCGGCGCTGTCGGGCCAGCAGCTCGCGAGTGGCCCTTACGCCAGCGGTCGCGGTGTAGTCGGTCTCCACCTGTGGCTGCTCGGAGCCGAGAAGTTTCTTCGTGATATCAGCGAAATACCGTTGCCGACGGACGACGTGCTCGAGGCTGTGCGGGCCGGAGATGCGAGCCAGCCGGCGATGTCCGAGATCCACCAGGTGGGTGATCGCCCGGGTCATCGCGTCCTGGTAGTTCGTTCGAGTGCAGTTCGTTCGAGTGCAAATTCCGGCGTACGCGCGTTGGGCCCCGATGATGACCGCGGGCGCGCCGACCTTGCGCAGCCAGCGTGGCCGCGGATCGTCCATCCGCATGTCGAAAAGCAGCATCCCGTCCACCCGCCGGCCGCCCCACCAGCGCCGGTAGAGGTCGAGCTCGCGGGCCGGATCGGACACCACGGTCAGCAGCAACGCCATGCCGCGCTCGGACAGGGTTTTCTCCACGCCGGCGACCATCCGCATGAAATACGGCTCGGTGGCGACCAGTTCCGGATCGCGGACGGCGATCAGACCGACCGCCTCGGCCCGGTCGCTGGACAGCGCACGGGCGGCGCTGCTGGGGACCCAGCCGAGTTCCTCGGCGATCCCGAGGATCCGGGCCCGGGTCTCCACCGAGACGCCGGGCCGGCCGTTCAGGGCGTACGAGACGGCCCCTTTGGAGACGCCGGCCACCCGTGCGATGTCCAGAATGGTGGGCCGCTTCATCGTTCACCGCCTCGGGAGTTTGTCCGCTGGTAACTTAACCGCTTCAGCTCCAGCGCACAATCACCGTCGGGTGCCGCCGCTACTTCACTCCACCAGCGGTCAGGCCAGCCACGATCCGGCGCTGGAAGATCAGCACCATGATCACCAGCGGGATGGTCACGATCACCCCGGCGGCCATCTGGGTTCCGTAGGGCGCGTCGAAGTTCGTGGTGCCGGTGAACAGCGACACGATGACCGGCGCGGTCCGGTAGGTCGGGCTGGTCACCATGCTCAGTGCGATGATGTACTCATTCCAGGACGCGATAAATGCGATGATCGCGGTAGTGAAAACGCCCGGCGCGGCCAACGGCAGGATGACCTTGCGAAATGCCTGGCCGGGGGAGCAGCCGTCGATTTGCGCCGCTTCCTCAAGCTCGTACGGCATCTGCCGGAAGAAGATCGTCAGGTTCCACACCGCCAGTGGTAGCGCGAAGGACATGCTCGGCAGGATCATCGCCTGGTACGAGTTGATCCAGCCAATCGCCGTGAAAAGCCCGAAAAGCGGCACGACGACGGAAATGCCGGGGAACATCGAGGTGGCGATGATGACCGCCAGCGCGACGTTCTTGAACCGGAATTCCAACCGTGCCAGCGCGTACGCGCACAGCGTGCCGACGACCAGCACCAGAATGGTGGTGGTGCCGGCCACGATCAGGCTGTTCAGCAGGGCGCGCCCGAAACCGTTGCGCGGATCGAACGCGGCGCCGTAGTTCTCCACCGAAAACGGTCGGGGGATAGGAAAGTTGTCGAAAAGGTCATTGGTCCGGCGCAGGCTGGAGACGATCATCCAGTAAAACGGCGCGAGGCAATAGATCACGATGATCGCGATGCCGACGTACGGCAGCACACTCGGCCAGCCGCCGGTGCCGGTGGCCTTGCTGCGCCGCCGGCTGGTGGGACGGGCTACCGCGGCGGGTGCGGTGGTGGTCGCCATTATTTCTTCCCCATCCGGTTGCCGATGACATCGGCGCCGAGGACCTTCACGAAAACGAAGGCGGCGACCGCGATGTAGATGAAGAGCATGGTCGATATCGCGCCGGCCGGCCCGAACCGTTGATATCGGACCGCCTCGCTGAAGGCGACGATCGACAGGGTCTGGGTGCTGGTGTTGTCCGGGCCGGTGAGCACATACGGCAGGTCGAAAAGCCGCAGCACGTCCAGCATCCGGAACAGGATGGCGACGATCAACGCCGGGCGTACCAACGGAAGGGTGATCCGTACGAACGTGTTCCAGGCGCCGGATCCGTCCACCTTGGCCGCTTCGTACACCTCGCCCGGAATGATCTGCAGGCCAGCCAGCACCAGAAGTCCGATGAACGGCGCGGTTTTCCAGGTGTCCGCGATCAGCACCGCGAACCAGGCCTGAATGCCTTCGGTGGTCCACAGCACCTTGGTGCCGATGATGTTGTTCGCGACGCCGTCGGCGGCGAAGATCCATTTCCACAGCAGCGCCGAGATCGCGGTCGGAATCGCCCACGGCACCAGGATGGTGGCCCGGATCAGCGCGCGGCCGCGGAATGCCTTGTGCATGATCAAAGCCATCGCGACGCCGATGACGGTCTCGATCGCCACGCCGACGATGGTGAAGGTGGTGGTGTTCGCGAGCGCGGTGAAGAAAGTGTGCCCGGTGTCGCCGGTGAACAGGTCGGTGAAGTTCTTCAGCCCGACGAAAGTGCTGCCCTGGCTGACAAAGCCGGTATTCGGGTCAACGCCGGTGTTTTTGTGGTAAAAAGGCCAGCCGGAGAGCGTCCAGCAGCGGGTAGATGATAATCAGCAACAGCACGAGAAAGGTGGGGGACACCAGCAGGGCGGCCAACCGGCCGACGCCCTGCCTACGGTTGCCCCGCCGCGACATAGCCGCGGTGGGCGGTGGTGCGGTGATCGTGCTCATCTTCTTGTCTCTCCCGAGCTCGGGCGTGGACAGCTGGGACGGCTGGTGCGGCCGGGGACACGTGCCGGATACGTGTCCCCGGCCGCCAGAGGCGGGCTACTTCGCGAGCAGTTGGGTGAGTTTTGTCTGTAGTTCAGCCAATGCCTGATCGGAGGTCTTGGCTCCGGTCAGCGCGTCGGTGGCCGCGTTCTGGATCGCCGCCGACACGTCCTGGTACTGCACCGCGGCCGGCCGCTTCTTGGCCTTCAGGATGGACTGCTTCAGCACTGGCAGATACGGGTACTTCGCGACCAGCGCGGGGTCGTCGTACAGCGACGCCCAGGTCGGGGCCTCGGAGGTGGCCTGCAGGTTGTTGTTCTCCTCCGCCTGGCCGGTCAGGAACTTGATGAAGTTCAGCGCGGTGAGCTTGTTCTTGGTGAACTTGCTGATCGCGAGGTCATGCCCGCCGAGAGTGGAGACACCTGGGCCGTTCAGGCCCGGCAGCGGCGCGATCGCGAACTTTCCGTTCACCTTCGAGGAACCGTCGGTGGCACCGAACTTCGCGTACGTGTAGGGCCAGTTCCGCTCGAAAACCAGATTGCCGTCCTGGAACGCGCGACGGGATTCCTCTTCCTTGTACGTCAACGACGCCTTCGGGATGTAGCCGTCTTTGAAGCCGTTCACCAGGAAGTCGACGCCGGCCTTGGCCTGCGGGGTGTTCACGTCCGGCTTACCTTGGTCATTGAGGATGGTGCCGCCGGCGGAGTTGATGGCCTCGGAGAAATTGCAGGTCAGGCCCTCATATTTGGAGAACTGTCCGGTGAAACACCCGATCGAGGGCTGTTTCGCCTGCACTTTCTTGCAGGCCGCGGTCATGTCGGCCCAAGTGGTCGGCGCGTTGGTCACGCCGGCCGCGGTGAGCAGGTCTTTGCGGTAGTAGAGCAAAGCACCGTCGGACGCGCGGGGCACCGCGTAAAGCTTGTTGAAGTACTTGGCGGTTTCCAGCGTGGGAGCCAGATAGGACGAGGTCGGGATCTGCGCCTCGGGCAGCTGCTCGATCCACTGGTTCGCGGCGAATTCGGCGACCCACACCACGTCCACGTCGACCACGCTGAAAGTCGCGGTTTTGGCGGTGAAGTTCTGCACCATCTGCTGGCGCTGGGTGTCCGCGTCCTCCGGCAGCTCGATCAGCGTGACCTTCTGGTCAGGGTGCATTTTGTTCCAGGCGTCGATCTGGTTGTGCCGGTTGCCTGAGGTGTCTTTGCCCTGCACCAGCGTGATCGGCCCGGTCCCGGTCAGCGCGTCGCTGTTCTGGCTCGTACCGCCGCCGCCACCGCCGCAGGCGGAAAGGATGAGAGCCGCCGCGAGTGCCGGTGCTATCAGGGTTGCTGCTTTTGAGATCCCGCGTACTCGACGCATTAGGAAACTCCTTCTGCTGGTTGCTGTTGCAGGCGTGGCCAGCGTCACGAGTGTGGTGCAGGCCACGATGTAGCTCTGGGCATTCAACACCATCGGACTACCCACTGTCGGAGCTTGGTGCCTCGTTATCTGTTCGTTATTGAGCGGTCGGCACTCTATCGCGGAAAACGGCCAGCCCGTGGCACCTGGCAGGAAACTGCTGTGAAAGCCTGGGCCGGTGCCGCGCCACATCTCTTACTGCCACATCCGTTGGTCCGATATGGACGCCTTCGGACATGTCAACAATGCCCGCTATTTGACGTTGTTCGAGGAGGCCAGGACCGAGCTGATCGCCCGCGCACCGGCCGCTGACGGGCTGGGCGGGCTGATGTCCGGCGTGCTGGTCGCCCGGCACGAGATCGACTACCTCCGGCAGATCGACTACGCCACCGAGCCGGTTCGCATCGACGTGTGGGTCGAACAGGTCAGAAATGCGTCTTTCACCGTCGCGTACGAGCTCTATGACCGCGAGGCCGCGGCCGACGGATCGCTGCCGGTGGCCTGCCGGGCCCGCACCCTGCTCGTTCCGTACGACCTGGCGGCGACCCGGATTCGCCGGCTGGTCCCGCGCGAGCAGGAGTGGCTGCGCGGCTGGCTGCCCGACGGAGGCGATGCGTGACAGCGGTGGTGCGGTTCAGCCCGCAGGGTGCGGCCGCGTGCGGTGCCTTTCTGGTACGGGTGCGCCGGCTCGACGACAACGCTCTTCTGCGCGTACGACCGGCGGCTGATCTCGTGGAGTTGTGTTGCCGGCTGCCGGTAGGTGTCCTGGCCGTGCTGTCCGTTCCCGCCGAGTTGGACACCACGACCGGCGACGAGCCGGTGGTGGCCGCGGACGTACTGCTGCGCGCGTTGGCCGCCGCCGCCGACCAGGCTGAGGTGTCGCTGTCGCCGCGCCGGGACGCGGAGTGGGTGGGTGGCCTGCCCAGCGGTGGTTTCGAGCGCCTCGACGCGGTCCCAGCCGAAGTGGTCAGTCGCCTTGCCAGCGCCGGCGCCCGTACGTTCCGGCAGGCCGCGGCGGGCCGGAGCGCGAAAGCCGCCAGCACCCTGACCAACGCCGTCCTCGACCATGTGGCGCTGACCGTGTCCGGTCCTGCCGGTCGACCCACCGTCGAGGTCACCCAGCGCCTCATCCAGGGCCTCGCCGCCACCGGCCTGGTCGGCGAGAGCGCCCCGGACAGCGTCGTGCAGGTCGAGGTCCGCGAGCCGTGGCTGCGGCTGCGCTCCGCGGCCGGAGCTGTCTACCTGCGCCGAGGCGGGGGACTCAACCTGCTGGTCTGAGATCTGTTGGTCCGGCTGGGATGACACGGGGTATTACCTTGGCGTGAATGCGAGTCGATCCATTGGAGGCCCGTCCGGTGACCCTGGGCCGGGTCCGCCAGTCCCTGGACCGCCTCGGCCACGGCGCCCAAGTGGACGGCGCCCGCCGGCTGCTCATTCCCGGCGAGCGGGCCACCCTCTGGTTCACCCTCTCCGGCGGCGGCCCGCTGGACCGCGAACCGGCGATGCTCTCGGCGCACGTGGTGGCCCATTCCCACGTACCGATGTCCTGGGAGGCGCGCGCCCTGACGGCAGCCAACGAATGGAACAACACGCGGCGGTTGTTGCGGTGTTTCGTGGGTGCTCCGTCGGCTGATCTCGCGTTGCCGCTGACGGCTGATATGTACGTGCCGCTGGGACCCGGAGTGCATGACGCGCTGCTCGATGAGCTGATGGAGTCCGTCGCGGTGTCAGCCCAGGCGTGGGTCGACTGGCTCCACGACGACGCCATGCTGATCTGAAGGCCGCAGTACCCGCGGCCTTCAACCCAACCCCGCCCGCGCGACGGCCGGAGGGCCGTCCTTGTTCGTGGCGGTGGGGTGCCCGTTCTTTGGGTGCCCTGGCGACGCGAACCAGATGCGCCGCCGCAGGAACTGCGGCTTTTGACACAGCCACGCCGGCCTTCAACCCAACCCCGCCCGCGCGACGGCCGGAGGCCGTCCTTGTTCGTGGCGGTGGGGTGCCCGTTCTTTGGGTGCCCTGGCGACGCGAACCAGATGCGCCGCCGCAGGAACTGCGGCCATCAACACAGCCAGATGGCGGCGTCTCCGGGGAGCAGGCCGTCGATGAGGGGGACGCTGGTGAGGAGCACTTCGGACGGCAGGCCGGCGGGCAGGCGTACGGGGTTGTTGGTCACGTTCAGGACGCAGGCGAGGCCGCCGGTACGGCGGAAGGCCACACAGCCGGCGGGAGCTGGGACCCATTCCAGGTCGCCGGCCATGCCGGGGTGCTTTCCGCGCAGCTGCACCGCGGTCCGATAGAGAGGGAGAACATCGACGACGGATCGGTGCGCTGGGTGTCGGCGGCGAGGGGAGCCCAGCCGGCTGGCATCGGGAGCCAGGTGGGGGTGCCGGCGGGGGAGAAGCCGTACGGTGGCTCGCCCGCGGTCCAGGGCAGGGGGATGCGGCAGTTGTCGCGGCCGCGTTCGGTGTGGCTGGAGCGTTCCCAAGTGGGATCGGTGAGGGCCTCGTCCGGGATATCGACGCTTGGCATGCCGAGTTCGTCGCCGTTATAGAGGTAAGCGACGCCGGGCAGGGCGAGTTGCAGCAGGACGGCGGCGCGGGCGCGGCGCTCGCCGACCAGGCCGTCGCCGAACCGGGTCAGGTGCCGGACGATGTCGTGGTTGGACCAGACCCAGCAGGTCGGGGTGCCGGTGCCGGCGACGGTTTCCAGCGACTGCTCGATCGCGTCGGTCAGTTCGTCGGCTCGCCAGCGGGCCTCGGTGAGGCGGAAGTTGAAGGCGAGGTGCAGCTCGTCGGGGCGGACGTACTTGCGAAGCCGATCGTTGTCCCTTACCCACACCTCGCCGACCGTCATCCGGTCTGGGTATTCGTCCACCACGGACCGGATCATCCGGTGAATCTCGTGGACGCCGTCGTTGTCGAACCGTGGATCGTCGTCCGCGCTGTGCAGCAGCGCGACGTTCTCCACTCGCATGTCCGGCAGGCCCGCTGGTTTGGTGAGGCCGTGGGCGACATCGATGCGGAAGCCGTCGACGCCGCGGTCGAGCCAGAATCGGAGCGTACGAGCGAGGTCCGCGCCGACCTCCGGGTTGGCCCAGTTCAGGTCGGGCTGTTCAGGCGCAAAGATGTGTAAATACCACTGGCCGGGCTTGCCGTCGGCCTCGGTGACCCGGGTCCAGGCCGGACCGCCGAAGATGCTCGGCCAGTTGTTCGGCGGCTCGGCGCCGTCCAGGCCATAGCCGTCCATGAAGTGGTAACGGGCTCGCGCGGGGCTGCCCTTCGCGGCGGCTAGCGCCTCCACAAACCAGGGGTGCTGGCTGGAGGTGTGATTGGGTACGACATCGATGGTGACCTTGATGCCGACCTCGTGCGCGGCCGCAAGCAGTCGGTCGAAGGCCGCCAGGTCGCCAAAGAGCGGGTCGACATCGCGCGGATCGGCCACGTCGTACCCGTGGTCGACCATCGGCGACGTGAAGAACGGTGTCAGCCAGAGCGCGTCGACGCCGAGCGCCACCAGGTGGTCCAGCTTGCCGCGAATGCCGTCCAGGTCGCCGACTCCGTCGCCGTTCGCGTCGAAGAAGCTGCGCACATAAACCTGATAGAAGACCGCTTCGCGCCACCAGTCGGACGGCTGACTCGCGTGGTCTGCGCTGATCGGCACAGAGTTGGTAGGCACACAGACTCCTACAGAATCGTTCCAGTTGGGCCTACGGCACATGCTGCCAGAGGAACGCGGCAATTCCTAACCGCTCGTTAACCTCACGGCCTTCTGTGGCCGGGACAATGCCAGCTCACTCGAAGCTGTTGACCATGGAGAACGCGGCGCGCTGCAGGTAGTCCCAGAGGATCGAGTCCAGCTCAGTCGGCAGGCCGAGGCTGTCCACGGCTGTCCGCATCCGGGTCAGCCACGCGTCGCGGGCCGCCGGGTTCACCTTGAAAGGCACGTGCCGCATCCGCAGTCGCGGGTGACCGCGCTGGTCGGAATACGTGGTGGGGCCGCCCCAGTACTGCTCCAGGAACTGCCGAAGCCGTTCGTTCGCCGGGCCGAGGTCCTGCTCCGGGTAGAGCGGGCGCAGCAGCTCGTCCTGCGCGACACCCGCGTAGAAGGCGTCCACCAGTCGTACGAACGTCTCGTGGCCGCCGACGGCGTCGTAGAAAGTCGTCGTCTCGCTCGGGGTTGACTCCACGTCCACCACTCTAAGCGGAGACCTTTCCGACTGGTCCGGTCGCCGGATGCTCCATCGCCTCGTCCTGCAGTTTGACGCTCGGCCAGGGCGGACGCGAGCAGCATGATGCCGAGCGCGCCGGCGGCCCCGCAGAGTGCGACGACATGGGGCGGGAGCAGCACGGACGCGAGAGCGCCGGCGATGAGTACGCCGACACCCTGGGAGATCTGCAGCCCGGACTGGGCCACTCCGAAGGCGCGGCCGCGGAACTGTGGGGCGATCGCTCGCACGTAGTTGGCGTTGACGATGGTCATGCACGAGACGCCGAAACCGGACAGCGCGTAGAGCAACGACACGACGGGCAGCGGTGGGTCCAGGGCGATCGGTACCAGGACGCAGCCGGACATGATCGCCATCGGTACGACCAGTTTCGGGCGCAGGGTGGGGCTGGCGAACCGGCCCAGCACGATCGCACCGATCGCCTCGCCGATGGGGATCGACGCGAGCAGGATGCCGATCACCTGCGGACCGCCGCCGTTCAAATGCTTGGCGAACGGCGCCGACAGGCCTTCGGACGCGTACACGCAGCCGCTGGTGATGAAGGCGAGGATCAGATACGGCCGGAGCACCTTGTGGCCGAGGACGAGCCGCATGCCATCGACGGTCTCCTGCAACAGCGAGCGACGCTCCGGGTGCTTGGGGGGCGCGTCGCGGTGCTTGATCCAGAGTCGGATCGCGGCCGCGGACAGCGCGAAGGTGAGGGCGTCGGCGAGCAGTGCGCCTCGCGCGTTCAGCAGCGCGACCAGCACCCCGGCGATCAGGAAGCCGGCGACCTGGGTGGTCTGGCGGAGCACCGACTGCAGCGAGTTGGCCAGCACGAACGCGTCGCCGGGGATGGCGACCGGCATCAGCGCCGAGCGGGCCGCCTCGAACGGCGGAGCGACCAGTGCCGAGGCGAACAGCAGCGCCAGCAGGATCGGTAGCGGGATGCCCGGCCAGGCCAACAGGCCAACGACCCCGGCCCTGATCAGGTCGCAGGCGACCATCGTGCGGCGCCACGGCAACCGGTCGGCGAGTGCGGCCAGGATCGGGCCGCCCACCACCCAGGGCAGGTATCCGATCGCGAAGGTGGGCCGCGGCGAGCACCGTGGAGCCGGTGTTGGTGTAGACCAGTACGGTCAGGGCGACAGTCGCCAGCAGGTCGCCGACCAGCGACAACACCTGGGTCCCGAGCAGCACCCGAGCCTCGACCAGCGCGAAGACCTGACGGTACGTCGCTGGGCGCGCGGGGGTAGCAGCCAAGGACACTCACCTCCCCGTTACGACCAGTATTGGCGTCGTAGCCCATAGTGTGCACGATTACGGGTAATAGCGACAGGACCCGTGGTATTCAACATCTTCCGGGCGTTCAGGGTCTATGCAGGGTGGGGTAGAACCACCATTTTCCCATCCGCTATGGGACTCACCGCACAACTCCCATCCAGCCGACGAACCTGTCCATTCTGCCTCTGCCCTGCCACACGTGTGAACGCCGGTGTTGGTTCACCGGCGCCCACACTTTCCGGTTCGGACAACTCTCGAAACCCGTCGTACTCTCCGTCACCTTGTCTTGTCCGCATCGACTCGATGCGCGCGGCGAACCTGGACCCACCGAAGAGTGGGGGTGGTCAGGGAGCGGCGCTGGTGGCGGGCGCGCGGAGGTAGAGCTGGCCGCCCAGTGCGGACGTGATGCTGGCTTCGTCGAGCGCGTCGGACAGTCGGCGGCGCAGTTCCCGGCCAACCCGCCATTGGCTGTCCGTCGTCGTCTTCACCGTCACTCGTACGGTGATCCCGAGGTTGGTCATCTGTTCGATGCCGAGCACCTCCGGTGGATCGAGCAGGTCGGTGGCGAACCGCTCGTCGTCGGCGAGGGTCTGCGCGGCCGTCCGGATCACGCTGCTGGCCTGGTCAAGCTGCGTGCCGTAGGGGAGCGGCACGTCGATGACGACGACCGCCCAGCCCTGGCTGCGGTTGCCGACCCGGATCACCTCGCCGTTTCGGACGTACCAGACGGTTCCGTGCACGTCCCGCAGCTGCGTACACCGAAGGCCCACCGCCTCGACGGTCCCGCTCGCCTCGCCTACGTCGACGGTGTCGCCGACGCCGTACTGGTCCTCCAGGATCATGAAGATCCCGGACAGGAAGTCGCGGACCAACGTCTGCGCGCCGAAGCCGAGCGCGACCCCGGCGATGCCGGCGCTGGCCAGCAGTGGGGCGAGGTTGATGCCGAGCTGGCCGAGGATGGTCAGCACCGCGACCGCACCGATCACGATCGAGGTGACGCTGCGCAGCACCGAGCCGATGGTCTTGGCGCGCTGGTGCCGGCGCTCGGGAACCAGCCCGGCGGCGGCCCGCGCGAGCGGCGCGTGCTCGCTGAGCGGCCGCAGGACGACCGGCAGCTTGCCTTCGGTGGTCGTACGGACAAGCCGCTTGATGAGCCGGTGCGTGACCCAGCGGACAACCACCGCGAGAACGATCACCAGCAGGATCTTCAGCGGGGTCGCGACCAGGTATTCCGAGCCGGCCGACAGCCAGCCGACGCCAGTGGCCTGCCACACGGACTGGCAGACCGAACCCGCGTCGGTGGCGCAGTCCGGTTTGGCCGCGAGGATGCGCAGGAGCGATTCCATCTCTTCCTTGCCGTCGCCGGGTCCCGTGTCAGTCCTTCGTACCCGCCGGTGGGTTCGCCGCGGTGGCCGCCCCAGGCTCGACGTGAGCTACGTCCCGTCCCGCGGCCCGGATCCTGGCACTGAGGGCGCCGTCGAGCGATTTGCGAGGCTTTGTACGATTGTGTACGAGGTGGGTTCTGCCCATGGACGGCCGTCGCGGCATTGGCTTAGATGAAAATGCTGTTTCGTGCTCGCCAGCGGGCCGATCCTGAGCCAGGATGTTGCTACCACCGTCGTTTCGACGAGCCTCGTCGGGCGGCGAGTAACGGACCACCTCGGAGGAGGTGCGCGTGGGCGGATCCGGGTCGGCGTTGGTTCTCAACGCCACGTACGAACCGCTGTGCGTGGTGCCAGCGCGCCGCGCGGTAGTACTGATACTCACGGATAAGGCCGTCTCCGTCGCTGATGGAGACGGCTTTTGCATTCCGCGACCCGTTCGTTCGCCGCCCCGATGGTGGTCCGGTTGACGAAGTTCGTGAAGGTGCCCTTCCGGGCCACCGTGTCGCTGACCCGAAGAGCCGTCTTCGCCCGCGACGGCGGTCGCTGCGTTTACTGCGGCAAGGCGGCCAGCACCATTGACCACGTCGTTCCGCGCAGCCGCGGCGGTGCGCACACCTGGGAGAACGTGGTGGCCGCCTGCGGCCGGTGCAATCACGTGAAGGCCGACCGGACGCTCGCCGAGCTGGGCTGGCGCCTGCACCGCCGCCCGGCCTCGCCCAGCGGGCCGGTCTGGCGCGTACTGGGCCACCGCACCCCCGACCCGGCCTGGAACGCCTGGCTGGGCCTGCCCGAAGTGGACCTCCCGGCGCCTTTCCCCGACTCGATGACCGCCTAGCCCTGGGGCTCCTATTTGGTGGGTACGAGCGACTGGGTGACTTTGGGTGTTTCTGCGACTTGAGGTCTGCCCAGTCGACGGTGCTGCCTCCGGGGGCGTACGCCGAAGATCCGGCCCTGGTTGAGGGGGGGTGTCTGCTGCGGGGCTCGGTTGTGTCTGCTGCGGAGGCAACGGCCCGGTTGAAAGCGGGTGGTGCGCTGGGGAGGTGGGCGCCCTGGTCAGAAGCGGTGTGTGCTGCGGAGGCAACGGCCCGGTTGAAAGCGGTGTGCGCTGGGGAGGTGACGGCCTGGTTAAGGGCGGTGTCTGCTGCGGAGGCAACGGCCCGGTTGAAAGCGGTGGTGCGCTGGGGAGGTGACGGCCCTGGCTAAGGGCGGTGTGTGCTGCGGAGATGAGCGCCCTGGTTAATGGCGTTTTCTGCTGCGAGGGGGCGGCGTCTCGTCTACCAGCCATCAGAAAATCCCGCCCCGCCACCAAAGACCGGTGGCGGGGCGGGATTTTCTGATGGTTACTGCCGATCCGCCCTGTATTTCTGGCGCCTTCGGCGCGGGCGCCGTCGACTACGGCTACGAGAGTCGCTTTCTGGCGCCCACCAAAAACCGGTGGGCCCCAGAAAGCGACGCCCCTGCCGGAGGGGCGACAACATCGGCCTGGCGGCCGATGGCGCCGGACGGGGCTGGGTCCCATCTCGTCACGGTTTTTGACCGCATCGCGTCGACGCGGTCGCCGGTCCGAATGGTGATCTCTGGTGGCCCTCGCAGTGGGTATGTCGACGGATCCAGCCGCAACAGACGCGAAAACCAAAGGTCAGGCCAGGACAGCGGACACCGCGGCGGCCGCGTCCAGTGGCGATCCGACGGCCGCATAGCGACCGCCGGACGCCGAGGCAATCGCGCGGCAGGTGGCCTCGCCAGTCTCCTCCTCGCCGGTTGGCGCTTTCAGGCCCAGCACATGGATTCGTACGCCCAGGCCAGCAGCCGAGGCGGCGACCGGCAGCGGGTCGTCACCTTCGGTGCGTACGCCGTCGGTCAGCAGCAGCACGTCCCGGCGAGCCGCGCGGGCCAGCCGGGCCTGGTCGAGGGTGGTCCGCAAGGCCAGCGCGAGATCGGTCGTGCCGCCACCGCGCAGGTCCGCCAGCCGATCCACCAGTTGGGCGACGGTGCCAGCGGCGGCTGGCCCGAGCGGGCGCAGCAGGACCGTACGGGACCAGAAGGCCAGCACCGCGAGTTCGGCGTCCACGATCCGGTGGCAGAGGGCGCCGGCGGTGAGTACGGCGGCGGTCGCGAGGCGCGGTCCGGCCACCGAGCCGGACGAGTCGACGACCAGCAGATACGCCGACTCGCTCCGGCGCCACCCGCGAAAAACCAGGTCATCCAGATGCGGCCGGTGCAGGCCCGTGAGGCGGTTCAGGGTGGCGTCCAGGTCGAGGTCCGCGCCGGCGTACGGGTCGGTGACCAGCGCCAGTGCAGGCCGGCCGAGCCCGCGCTCGGCTTCGGTGCCCCGCGGCCGTACGGCCAGCAGGGTGGCCAGCCGGCGGGCTCGTTCGCGCAGGCCGGCGTCGGCGGCCCGGGTCAGGTCGGCGAGCAGCCCGAGGCCGGCTTCCGGATCGGTGTGGACGAGATCGCTGAGCGCCTGCTCGTCGAGCATGCCGGCCTCGGGGGAGACCGCCGGCAGGTCCGGATGCCGATAGGTCAGTTCGGAGCGCGCACTCGTACGCGACGCCTGGTCGCGCAGCAGCTTCTGGACCTCGCCCGGGTCAGTGACGGCTCGCTTGCCGCCCGACGGAAGCGGCTGCCCGGCGGCCGCGGGGTCGCCGGGCGTCACGCTTTTCCCGACCGGCCGGCCTCCTCCCAGATCTCGGTGACGATGTCCTCGGCCGTACGCCCGCCGCCGTCCGCGATGGTGATCCGTCCGGTCAGCGCGGCCAGCGCCGAGTCCAACGCGGTGTGTTCGCCGGGCGCCGACTCGCTGCGGATCTCGGCCAGCTGCCCGGCCACCAGCACGGTGTCGATCGCGCCGCGGACGGACGCCGGGACGCGGATTTCCGGATGCGTACGTGTCGCCCTGACCGCCCGCACGGCCCGTTTCGCGAGCGCGGAGCGATCGCCGGTCTCCGCGATCACGATCGCGATTTCCGTTAGCTCGTCCTGATAGCCCATCGCGACGCGACACGATCGGTCGTAGAGCGCCGGCGTGATCCGGGTCGTGCCGATGGCGTCGTACGGGTTCATTGCCGCGATCAAACGGAAAGTTGACTCGGCGGGCACCGTACCCACTCGTGGCAAGTGAATTTGTCGCTCGGAAAGCGCGCCCAGCAGCACGTTGAGCGTTTCTTCTGGAATGCGGTTGAGTTCCTCGACATAAAGCAGCGCACCGTCGGTCATCGCACGAAGCAGCGGACCCGGCACGAAGTTGCCGGAATGGTAGTCCTCGCTCAGCACCCGCGACGGGTCGTGATGGCCAGCCAGCCGCGCGGGTGTCAGCTCGGCATTGCCTTCCACCAGCACCAACGGCAGTCCAGCGCCGGCCGCGAGGGCGGTCAGCAGGGTCGTTTTCCCCGTTCCGGGCGGGCCTTCGAGCAGGATGTTGCGACCGCCCGCGCCCAGCGCCGCCGCGACCACTTCGGCCTCGCGACGGCGACCGACAAGGCGGCCACCGGCCGCCGCGACCATCGCGGCGACCGGCAGGCCAGCCCCGTCAGTCGAAGAGAATGACGCCACGGATGTTCTTGCCGTCGTGCATGTCCTTATAGCCCTGCGCGATGTCCTCGAGCCGGTACGTGTTGGTGATCAGCTCGTCCAGCTTCAACTTGCCGGCCTTGTAGAGGGCCAGCATCAGCAGGATGTCCTTCTTCGGGTTGGACGCACCGAAAAGGGCACCTTGCAGGCGTTTCTGGAAAAGCGTCAGCTCGCCCAGCGAGATCGGGATGCCCACCTCGGTGATGTCGCCGAGACCGGTGACCACGCACGTACCGGCCTTGCGGATGGCCGAGAAGGCGCCGGCGATGTGCTCGCCCTTGGTGACGCCCACGGTGACGATCGAGGAGTCGGCGCCCTGGCCGTTGGTCAGCGAGCGGGCGATGTCAGCGCCCCTCCTGGATGGTCTCCGCGGTGTGGGTGGCGCCGAGCTCCATCGCCTTCTCCCGCTTGAAGGCGACCGGGTCGACCGCGATGATGTTCGACGCGCCGGCGTGGGCGGCACCCTGGACGGCGTTGATGCCGATGCCGCCGACGCCCATCACGATCACCGTGTCACCGGGGTAGACCTGCGCCGAGTTGACCGCCGAGCCCCAGCCCGTACCGACCCCGCAGCCGGTGAGTACGGCCTTGTCCAGCGGCACGTCGTCGTCGACCTTCACGGCGTTGTCGACCGACACGATGGTGTAGTCCGCGAACGTCCCCAGTCCGCACATCTGGCCCACCGGCTTGCCGTCCATCGAGTTCCGGAAGCTGGTCGGGTCGTCCGGCCGGCCACCGGACAGCAGCCCAGCGCCCAGGTCGCAGAGGTTCTGCATGCCGGACGCGCACCAGCGACAGCGGCCGCAGCTGGGCAGGAACGAGAAGACGATCTTGTCGCCGTCGGCGAAACCGGGCGTGTTCGGGCCGACCCCGGCCACCACGCCGGCGCCCTCGTGGCCGCCGATCATCGGGTAGACACCGGCCGGGATGTCGCCGGTGGCGACGTGGTCGTCGGAGTGGCAGAGGCCCGCCGCGGACATCTTGATGAGCAGTTCGTTCTGTCGAGGCTCCTCCAGCTCAACCTCCCCGACCTCGTACTCGCCGGGAGCTTGCCGGATGAAAGCGGCACGTGTCTTCATCGAACGCCTCCTGCTCACTGGAACTGGGGTCTGATGGCAGGCTAGATCGACCAGCAGGTATGGCGCAGCTCTCAGATGAGATCAGGTGCCTGTCCGTTCGGTCAGGGAACGAAGTGAACTCTGTCTCGGAGTCGGCCCATAGGGGCAACCCCCTCCGGTCGTCGTGCGTCGAACCAGGTAGACGGATGAGACCGCAGGTGGATGCGTCGTACGTCGCAGTCATGACTTGTCGGTCGGGCACTTCGCCGGGGTGCTGGTGGTGGCTACTCTGGTCAGCGGTTGGCATTGGTGCCTTCAAAGAAGGCATCGTTCTCGAGCAAGGAGGCTCATGTCCCAGGCGGCGGGTCACGCACCGGACGTTGTGCTCGACCTGGTCTGTGGTCCGGAAAGCGTGCTGCCGGAGTCCCGGTCGCGGTATCGGCTGATCACCCATCTGGCCACTGGCGGACAGGCCGAGGTCTACCGGGCCGTACGGATGTCCGCGGGCATCGCTTCCAGCCCGGTCACCGTGAAGGTCTTCCGGTCCAGCGAGGGCCGGCCGCTGATCGACCAGCTGCGGTCCTGGGACAAGGGCGACGCGGTGCTGGCGGACCTGAACGTGCGCGGCATCCCGGGCATCTGCCGGCGGATCGAGGGCTTCATGGGCGGCCTGCCGCACGCGCCCGGCACGCTGCCCAGCCGCGGCCTCAACGGCCAGTTGGACGAGGTGCCGTACCAGGTCCTGGACTTCCTGCCGGGCTGGGCGCTGCGGGACATGGCCGGCGGCGCGTACCCGAAGGTCGAGGGTCGCCCGGTGCTGCGCAGCCTCGCCGACGTGCTGCTGGCGCTGCACCACCCGGCGGCTACCGCGAACCCGGTGCTGCACATGGACGTCACCCCGGCGAACGTGGTGATCCTGCCGGACGGCAGCCCGCGACTGATCGACTTCACCGGCGCCCGGTACGACCGGCCGGACTACATCACCTCGGTCGCCTTCACCGCCAAGGCCGGCGGCCCGGAGGCGTTGACCGGCCGGGTCGGTCCGGCGTACGACGTGCACGGCTTTGGCGCGGTGGCGTATTTCCTGGTCACCGGGCAGCTGCCGCGCGAGGTCGCGGAAAGCACGCTGGTCTCCGGGCCGGAGATGCCGCGGGCCCGCTGGTCGATCCTGAAGCCGGTCGCCGAGCTGGACGCGGCGCCGCGGCTGCGGGAGCACCTGCTCGCGCCGCTGATGGACCAGCCCGCCGACCGCCCGCATACGAACGAGCTGCTGGCCTGGGTGGACCGGCTGGCCGAGCTGCTGGCCGCGGCCCACCCGTTGGCCGGCGGCGTCGCGATGTGGAGCGGTGGCCGCCGCTCGGCCCGCGGATCGGCCCGGGTGACCAGCGGCGCCGGTGTTGGTGCCGCCGCGATCGCACCGGTGCCGGCCAGCAACCCGGTGACGCCGTTCGTGGCCGGCGCGGCGACCGTACCGGCCGGTGCGGGTTTCACCAAGGTGCCCACCGCGAAGGCGAGCGCTCACGTCTCTAGCCCACCAGCCGTCGTCGCCGCCGTGCCATCGCAAGGCGGGCCGGGCGGCACCCGCGTGGACCTGGTGGCGCCAGGTGTCCCGCAGGCCCCGGCAGGGCCTCCGGGCGTCCGCGGACCGGCGCGTGGCGCGTCAAAAGTGCCGGCGCCGACTCCGCCGCCACCGGACACCGCGGACCAGCCGGCGATCCAGCGGCCCCCGGAGTCCCGTCGCGCGTACGGGCCGAAACGGGGTCGGTTGCTGTCGATTCTGGGCGCTGTGTTCCTCACCGTGTGCTGCCTGATCTGGGCGGCCTGCGCGGTGTTGAGCAGCCTCTTCGACGGCAAGAGCGTGAACAGCGCGGTGCTCAGCGAACTGCTCGTCGGCGCTGGCCTCGCGCTGGTCGCCGCCCTCGTGCCGTTCTGGCTGTGCCGGCTGATTGGCCGGATGCTGCTGGGCTGGCGGCAGCGCCGCGGTGCGCTGCCGTCGCACCTGATCGCGGCCGGCTTCTCGGTGCTGAGCGGCATCGCCTTCATCTCCGCCACGACCCCGCCGTCGTTGAGCCTGCCGAAGTTTTTCTAGAGCGTCGGCGGCCGGCGTTCTTCTGGGAACGCTGGCGCCGATACGGGACGATCTTGGGAAGGCGAGCCTCGTACGTCACATCGGCCGCATCCTGATCAGGTGGCGCTCACGGGCTTCGGATACGGTGAGTCATACGATTTGTTAGCCAGAAGGACAGGCCTCATGACTCCACTTGAGACCGTCGGGACTTTTGTCGGCATCCCCGCCTCGGTCTTCCTTGTGATCGCGGCGCTGGTGTACGGCACGAGTGCCCGCCGCTCCAAGCGTTACCGGCCCGGCCGGCCGTTCGACTTCGCGCCGGTCTGGTTCCTCGCCGCTGTGCCAGACGCCCCGGCGGCTGCTGGACACGGCCACTCGGCCGGCCAGCTGACCGCCGCTGCGCAGCGCACGGCGTTGCCTGCCGGCAGCGCCACGCCCTCGACCCCGAAGGGCGGCGCAAGTGGCAGCTGGTGACGCGGTGTTGACTGAGGAAGCTGTGGTGCCCAAGGAGGCTGTGGTGCGCGAAGAGGCCCCGGCGGCGCCGGCAAAAGACGGGTACGACGGTTCCGACCCGACTTCGGGGGAGAGCCCTTTCAGCTCCCGGCAGCTGATCCGCATCGACGAGGCGCTGTCCGCCGCCGACCGCGAGTCCGGGCTGGCTTTCAGCGTCTATGTTGGCGATCTCGGTGAGAAGACCCGCGAGCACGCCGAGAAGCTGCACGACAAGCTGCCCGATCCGGACAAGTCCGTGCTGGTGGCGATTTCCCCGGACCAGCGGATGGTGGAGATCGTCACCGGTTCCTCGGTGGTGGACCGGATCCCGGATCGCATCTGCGCGCTGGCCGCGCTGTCGATGACCGCGGCCTTCGCCGGCGGCGACCTCACCGCCGGCATCGTCACTGGCCTGCGGATGCTGGCCGACCACACCAAGGTCTGACCCTCGGCGAACTCGACGTTTTCGTCGCCGACACACCGAAAACGTCACGTTCGCGAAGTAGTGCGTACGAGAAACCGGCGGCCCCCGAAAGTGCGGGCCGCCGGTTTCGCGTCTCAGTCGGACTTGCGGTCGCGCTCGCGGGCGGCGAGGGCGCGGCGAACGCCGTCGCGCTGTTCGGCGAGCAGCCGGCGCAGTGCCGGCGGGTGGTCGGACTGCGCCAGCAACGCGTCCGCGGCGTCCAATGTGGACTGTTCGACCAGCATCCGCGGGAACAGGCCGATCACCATGTTCTGCGCGACCTCGGACGAGCGGCGCTGCCACACGTCCGCGACCGACGCGAAGTAGCGGTCGGCGTACGGGCGGAGCAGCTCCAGCTGGCCGGGGTGCCAGAAGCCGGTGATGGCGGCTTCCATGATCGCGTTCGGCAGGCCGTCCTCGACCACCGCGATGTGCCAGGCCTTCTCCTTGGCCGCCGCGGTGGGAATCGCGGCCCGGGCGGTGGCGGCCTTGCGCTGGCCGGTGGCGGTGGCGTCCCGCGCCAGCTCGGCGGTGATCTCCGGCTCGCCGACAGCGCCGGCCCCGGCCAGGCCCTGCAGCAGATACCAGCGCAGGTCCGGGTCGACCTTCAGGCCCTCGACCGTGACCGTGCCGTCCAGCAGGCCACGTACCTGCGCGACCACCTCCGCACCAGCGGCCCACGCGGTGTCCGCGGCGACCCGTACCCACTGCAGCTGGGCGTCGCTGCCCGGCTCGACCGAGCGGATGGTGGCCAGCGCGGTCTGCGCCAGCGTCTTCCAGCCCTGCTCGCCCCACGCCGGGTCGGTGTACGCGCCGAGCGCCGTACGGATGTTCCGGATGCCGTCCAGGATCAGCGACGACACCGTCTCGGTCGGCATCCCGCCCCACACCATGGTGGCGTAGTCGCGGGCCGGCATCTCGGCGTCCCGGACCATGTCCCACGCGGCCTGCCAGCACAGCGACCTGGCCAGCGGGTCACCGAGCGCGGCGATGTGCTCGACCACGCTGCGAACAGACCGGTCGTCCAGCCGATCTTGGGCACCGGCGTGAGTTCGCGCCGGCGACGCATCCAGATTCGACCTGCTTCGCGCAGCTCGAAAGTCGGTGCCGTCGAAGTCGTTGCACAACCCAGGCCAGCCGGTGTGGCCGCCGCGGTGCTCTTTAGGGCGCCTCCTGGCGC
>NZ_WOTO01000092.1 GCF_010993775.1 Fodinicola feengrottensis
CACACCGCCGCCAACCTTGTTTCGGGCCCAGCCGCGAGCATCGGGGCGTGCGTTTCACTCGCCCACGGCCCCGCGCCGACCAGCCCCACCGACAACGCCTGCATCCCACCAACCTCCACTGTGGACAGGCGCATAGTTTAAGCGGTGTAGTCGCAGAAGACCTGCACGAGTTCACCGATCAGGAGGACCACCAATGTCACGCCGAGACGCGATCACCATGACCGAGGACGAGGTCACCGCCTTTCTCGAAGACCAGCGGACCATCGTGGTCGCCAGCGTCGGACCGAACCAACGCCCGCATCTGGTGCCACTTTGGTACGTGCCGGTTGGTCAGATCATCGAAACGTGGACGTACGGCAAAAGCCAGAAGGTCTATAACCTGCGCCGAGACGCACGGGCCACCGTCCTCGTCGAAACCGGTGACTCGTACGACCAACTGCGCGGTGTGTCGCTGGAATGCGATGTCGTCATCGACGACACTTTGCAGGAAGTGACCCGAATCGGCCGTACGATGGCCGAACGGTATTCCGGCGGCGCCCTCGACGAAGCCGGCGTCGCCGCGATCCAGAAGCAGGCTTCCAAACGCGTGCTGCTCCGCTTCGTACCGACCGCCGCCGTCAGCTGGGACCACCGCAAGCTCGGTGGTGTTTACTAGGGTATATGCGCATTCTCGTGCTCGGCGGCACCTCGTTCGTGGGCCGCGCGATCGTCGACAACGCCCTGCGCGGCGGAGCCGACGTGACCCTGTTCGGCCGCGGCAAAACCGGCGCCGACCTGTTCCCCGCCGCCGCCAGACTGATCGGTGACCGCGACACCGGCGACTATTCGGCTCTGCGCAAGGGAGATTGGGACGCCGTCGTCGATGTCAGCGGATATGTGCCGCGGCACGTCGGGCAGGCAATGGAAATGCTCGGCGACCGGGTCGGCCGGTATGTCTTCATTTCCAGCCATGCGGTCTACGTACGGGACAGCCTGGCTCCCGGCAACGACGAGAGCACGCACGCCGATCGCCCGTACGCGACACCGAGGAACTCCTCGAAGAGACTTACGGGCCACTAAAAGTGGCCTGCGAGGATGACGTCACGGCCCGCTACGGCTCGCGTGCGACCATCGTTCGCCCCGGCAAGGTCGCCGGCCCGTACGACAGTATGAACACTTTCACGTACTGGACCCGCCGAGCCGTCCGCGGCGGCCGCGTCGCCGTTCCCGGCCACCCCGAGCAGCCGGTCCAGATCATCGATTCCCGCGACCTCGCCCAGTTCGTCGTCCGGCTGATCGCCGACGACCGCCCGGGCGCCTTCACCGCTGTCGGCCCAGCCGAACCCACCACCCTCGGTGGCCTCATCCACACCTGCGCGGAAGTGGCCGGCACCACGGTCGAACTCGTGCCCGTCACCCTTGCTCCCATGCCACCGATTTTCCCTTTGATCAAGCCGCGATCCGCCTGGAGTGGCCAGCAGCGCAGCGCCGCCAAGGCGCGCGCCGCCGGCCTACCCGCCACTTCGCTGGCCGTCACCGCCGCCGACGTGCTCAACTGGGACCGCGACCGCGGTGAGCCCCCGTTGGGCCGTGGCTTTTTCCCCCGAAGAAGAGGAAAAGCTCCTCGCTTGTCAGGTGAGCGACGATTAACGGCTGAGGCCTGCCCTTATACGTGCCCCGAAGGTGTTGCCCAGTGGTTCGGTTCAGCGGATGCTGACCGCATGCGTACGAGGACATCGCACCTTCCCGAGGAGCAGCACGACGTTGCTGGGGACTCGCCGAGCCGCCGTACCGACCCGGCCGCGGCGATGCCGCCCCGGCTGGACAGCGACGCCGGCTCGCGGGAGCGGATGGCGATGGCCGTACAGCACAGCGCCGGAAACCAGGCCGCGGTCCAGCGGCTGGATGCGGGAGATGTCCTTGGCAGCGTCGGCGACATGGCCAAGGCGATCGCCACGAGAGGGCTCGAAGACGCCTTCGACTTCGTACTGAAGAAAAGCCTCGCGACCTCGACCGGGGGCTTGGCCCCCGACCCGGCTTGGGACCAGGACATCGACTTGTACGCGCTCTACAACCCGGTCGACGGCGCCAAGATCAATGCGGGTCGGGCTCGGCATCCGAGCTTCCATCAGGACGGCTACATCCTGACTATCCAGAGCGGCGCGGCCGCGATCACCCTGGACACCGACATCTTCGTCCGGTCCGGGTACTGGCAGGAGTCCACCTACGTCCACGAGCTGGTCCACGTGCCGCAGTACAGCGCTGGCCGGGCGGCCTTCGTCACCTCGTACTTCGGCCTGGCCGCGGCCGAGCTCGCCAAGCGTCTGGTGAGTGGCAAGCCGCTGGACCCGTTCACCGCCTCCCCGCAGGAAACCGAGGCATACGGCGTCGAGGACCGGTTCAAGGCCTGGGTGAAGCTGGGCAAGCCCACCACCCCGCCGCCGCCGGCCGCACCTTAAGTCGCAGCGGGTTTCGATCAGACCGGGCGGCAGATTCCCCCAGCGTCACCTCCACCACCAGCCCTGAGCACCCATGAAGAATTGCTTAGGGCTTGAACGCGCGCGCTCCGCATTTTGCTGATGTGATTGAGAAAATCACTACGTTCCGATCGTACGAACTCGATCTTTTTGACGGTGATGGCGGTAGAATGGTGTCATGGCCGCTGGCGATGACGTCACAGATCCAGAGCTCTGGATGTGTAAACCCAGGCAGTTGGCCGATTTGCTGCGTGCAGCCGAGCAGGACATTCGGCGGCGGCAGGCGCGGGCATTGGACATTGTCGCGGCGATTCATCGGAACCGGGTCGGTAAGGCACTCGGGCACGACAACACCATGAGGCTACTGCAAGATAACCTCCTGTTGTCCCCGACCGAGGCTGGTCGTCGCCTGAAACGGGCATTGAACCTGTGCAGCAGCCAAGCCCTCACCGGCGAAACCCTCGCACCCAAACTTGGCCTTGTCAGCGAAGCCATGCGCAGAGGTGAACTCGCGGATTCCCACATCGACACGATCATGGGGATCGTGAACAAACTCCCCGCCAGGGTGAACATCGAAGAACGCGAAAACGCCGAAGCTTCCCTGGTGGAACACGCGAAACATCACCCCGCCCGCCCGCCTCGTCGAACTTGGCCAACGCATCCACGACCACCTCGACCCCGACGGCCCAGCACCGTCCGAACAGGAAAACGAAAAAAAACCGCGCCGCGAACTGTCCCTGCACACCGGGCGTGATGGGCGACTGAATTTCCGGGGCTCCTTCGACGGCGAAACGGGCACCCTGCTCACCGAAATCCTCAGCCCACTGGCCAAAAACCCCACCCCACCCAGGACGGCCACCGAGATGAGCGGTCCGTTTCCCAGCGCAACGGTGACGCGCTCGCCGAGGCGCTTAATCTTGTTGCGGACTCCGGGAAACTCCCCGTCCAAGGGCAGGAGCGGCCTCACCTCACTATTACCCTGGACTGGGAATTGCTTCGGGAACGTCTCGGTGTCGCGTACGCGCACACCGGCATCGCTATATCTCCAGAATCCGGCCGCAGGCTCGCCTGTGACGCGGAAATCACCCCGATGCTTCTGGGCAGGAACAGCGTACCGCTCAATGTTGCCCGCACCGAACGACTCATTCCCCCGCGCACCTACGAAAAGCACTCATAGCGCGAGACAAAGGCTGCGCCAAATGCGGTCGACCACCCCGCTGGTGCCGCGGCCATCACGTCACGCACTGGGCCGATGGTGGCGATACCTGCCTGGAAAATTGCGTGCTCCTGTGTGATGCCTGCCATCGACTGATCCATCATAGCGACTGGGAAGTACGCATCATCGACGGAATCGTCGAATTCATCCCACCCGCGTACCGAGACCCCGAACGAAGACCCATCCGCGGCATCAACCAACTCGCCGCATAAACAAACCACCCGGCCGCCGGGCACCACCACACCCGGCGGCCCACAACCTGCCCGGACGTGCTCATGCGCGGAGATCACGACGTCGTCGACCATACTGATGTCGCCAACCGCAGCTACCGCCCTCCGGGGTAGGTCAGATTTCAATAGTAAGCGGCGTCGGTGGAGGTCGAAGAAGGCCGTGGAACCATCCCAAGTCCGGCGCGCGGTTGACGCCGCCGCGGCGACCGCCGCCCGCGTTCGGTCTTGACGTCGACGATGCGGTCGTCGTGCACAATTCGGACCGCATCGCCGTGCGCCTGATTCCTTGCGATGTTCTTGCTCGCGTCGCACCGTCATCGTGGCAAGCGGGCATGGAGTTCGAAGCAGAGGTAGCCCGCCGTCTCGCCGAAACCGACAGCCCGATAGGCGAGCTGGAGTCCCGTGTGGAGCCGGGCGTCCATGTGCGTGGCGGGTTCGCTATCACGCTATGGACCTACTACGAGCCTGTCGCTGCCGACCGACGAGCCGCAGCGGCGCATGAGCAGCTCGGCATGTCCACCGCCCTCACGCCCGCGGATTACGCGCACGCACTCGTCCGCCTCCACGGCGGCTTGCGCCAAGCCGATCTGCCAACAGCACACCACATCACCGCACGAGTCGCTGGTTGGGCACACGAGCTTGGCGACCGAGAGCTGACTCCAGAACTTCGCGATCCCGACCGGGCACTAGTCAGCGACACACTCAGCCGCATGAGCGCGGGGGTTAGCGGTTTTGGTTCCGGCGAGCAGCTGTTGCACGGTGAGCCGCATCCGGGAAACGTGCTAAGCACCAAAAAAGGGCCACTGTTCATAGACCTCGAGACCTGCCAACGGGGGCCGGTCGAGTACGACCTCGCCTACGTCCCGGAAGACGTTGCAGAACAGTATCCGGGAGCCGACCAAGACCTCGTTCACCAGTTCCGCATCCTCATGTGGGCGGGCGTCACGACGATGCGCTGGAATCGAGACGACCAGTACCCCGGCCGGGACCACTGGCGAATCGAAGCGCTCCACCAGCTTCGAGCCGCACTGTCCTCGTCTGTTAGACCGGGCGGCAGATGCCTAACATTTCGGTGCGGTCGTTGATTTTGGAGCGCGTACGCCCCCCCTGCGACTCACCTCGGGAGAGCTCGTGCGCGTCCAGCCGCAGCCAGTCATTCCACGTCACGTACGGCACGTGCCGGCTTTCCAGCAACGCGGTGACCGCGGCCGGGTCCGGCGAAGCGGCCGGTGGGAGAGACTCGGCGTCGGCGAGCAGACTTCGCACTGTCTCCACGGCATCGGCTTTGTTGTTGCCAATGACGCCGATCGGGCCGCGTTTCACCCAGCCGGCCACATAAAGTCCGGGCATGTCGATCACCCGGCCGGCGGTGTGCGGAACCGTCCCCGAAGCCGGATCGAACGGCAACCCGGGCAGCGGCTGCCCTTCATAGCCAATAGCGGCGAAAACCGACTGGACCTCGATTGTCTCGATCTCACCAAAATGCGCTGAGCCAGGCTGCGCTCGCTCGAAGCGGATCGCCGACACGTCGTCTGAACCTGCCACATCCTTGAGCTTGCGCCAAAAAAAGAGCAGATGCAGCCGGCGAGAAGCGCCGGTCGGCGGCCGTTTCGACCACTCGGTGAAGAGGTTGACATTCGTCCTCACCTTGCGGTTGGTGTCGACCAGCTGCTGGCTCGGCTCGTCAAGGACCATGTCGTCCGGGTCGACGATCAGGTCGACGTCGACAAGCTCAGGCAGCTCGCGCAGCTCCGGCGCGGTGAACTTGGCATACGCCGGACCGCGCCGGCCGACCACGTACACATCGGTGACCTTGTTCGTACGCAACGCGGCCAGCACCGCGTCCGGCACGTCCGTGCTGGCCAGGTCGTCGGCATGGGTGACCAGCATCCGGGCCACGTCCAGCGCCACGTTGCCGGCGCCGATGACCGCGACCCGCTCGGACTCCAGCGGCCGGGCCGGCAGCGCGTCCGGATGGCCGTTGTACCAGGACACGAAATCGGCGGCCGGCTGACAGCCAGGCAGCTCCTCGCCGGCCACTCCCAGGTCCCGATGGCCGGGAATGCCCGTACTGAACAGCACGGCGTCATAAAGCCGCCGCATGTCGTCCAACGCAACGCGAGATCCTCGCCGACCCGTACGTTTCCGAAGAAGCGCAACTCCGGACGCTCCAGCACCAGCCGCAACTTCTCCGAAATGGACTGGATCTTCGGATGATCGGGCGCGACGCCATAGCGAACCAGGCCGTAAGGCGCGGGCAGCCGGTCATAAACGTCGACCGTCACCGGCAGGTCGGATCCGACCAGCGCGTCCGCCGCGTAGATCCCGGCGGGGCCGGCTCCCACGACCGCTACCCGGAGGGGACGATCCATCTGGTAAGCCATGCCTTACCTAACTTTCCGAGGACCAGTTTTTGGCTACACCTCTGCGATTTCCCACCCTAGTCGATCATCGCGCCGACGTAGACCTGCCCAGATCGCGACACCAAGGCCGACGCCCATGAGGGCCGGACCGTACCCAAGAAATGTCAGCGGGCTAAAGGTGTAGACGCCATAGAGGACCACCACCAAGCCGCCGAGAACCAGAATCGCGGACACCGCCGCGCAAAAACCGCCCACCGGCGGGCTTGGGCTGGCCGCGGAACAGTCGTACGTGCTGGATCGCGGCGACGGCCAGGAAAATGCCCATAAAAAGGAACCACGGCTCGAAAACCAGCAGGTTCCACAGGTCGGCCCCACGCAGCAACGGGGGGTGTAGTCAGGCACCGCCATCACCCCGGTCAACCGGAGCACGACGACCACGGTGAAGGCGACGAAATGCAGGCTGCCGGCGACCGCGCCGATCCAGGCCGTCCCCAGCAGCCCCCCCAGCGCGGCAACAATCGGCCCCAGGGGCGTACAAGCGCGAAAGCCGTCAGCCCGGCGCCGAGCAGGACGACCGACGCGCCCCAGTTGGCGATCTGGAAGTCGGCGTTCGTACGAGCCAGCCCCAGGAAGGCCGCCGAGCCGCCGAACGCCCAGTAGATATGAATCGGGATGTACGCCAACGCCCAGACCAGCCCGGCGTACCCACTCCACCGTTTTGTCGAAGTCATGCCCTGAGCGTGCTCCTGGACCCGCTCCCAGCCATCCCCCATCCGCACTAACCGACGGGTTCCTCCTCTGCCTTTCGGCCGAGGTGCGCCTTCCACCAACAGCGCGCTATGCCCCCGCCACGGATGACATGCGTCATCGAAGAATGATGGTCAATCACATCTACCGTGCCTCGACGCTGCCAGCAGATACTGCCGAGGTGTGCCCGAGGGCTCGGGCGTACTGCGATCACGGAAAGGGTGTCTCTTGTCAATTCACCGTATAGCGGCTGCCGCGCTCATCGCCGGATCCGTTGTTCTCGGCAGCCTCGTCGCTGCCCAGCCCGCCGTCGCCGGGCCCCCGACCGGATGGTTCGACACTGGACGAAACTTCCGGACCGTAGGTGACTGCGCCCAGGCCGGCGATCTCGCTCAGGACGAGGAAATCACCAGCTGGCACTGTCCAGGAGGCGGCTCCAGTTGGGAACTTTGGCTGTATCGCCATGGATAAGTCGTAGGAATATCTGCCAACCGAGCGTCGGGCGGTCCGCTCCGACGCTGGGTTGAAGGGTCAGACCAGAACGCGGGTGACGAACTCGGCCACGCAGACCGGCTTGGCGATGCCCTCGGCCTCCACGATCACCTCGGCGACGACCTGCACTCCGCCGGCGATGTCGTCCACGCTCGCCAACGTGACGGTGGCGCGCACTTTCGAGTCGACCGGCACCGGGCTCGGGAAGCGGACCTTGTTCAGCCCGTAGTTGATGCCCATCTTCACGTTTTCGACCGCGTACACCTCATGTACGAGCAGCGGCAGCATCGACAGGGTCAGGAAACCGTGCGCGATCGGACCGCCGAACGGACCTGCCTTCGCCTTCTCGATGTCCACGTGGATCCATTGATGGTCGCCGGTCGCGTCGGCGAACAAGTTGATCTGCTGCTGCCCGATCGGGTGCCAGTCCCCCGGCCCCAACTGCTCTCCCACCGCACCGCGCATCTCATCGATCGACCCGAAAGTCCGCACGCCAGTCTCCCCTCGTCGCCTCCCAGCACACTAGTGTCCTGCGTTCACCGCGACCACTAGATCAGCATGGCGTCGACCAGGTCGCCGGCTTTGTACGGGGTGTTTTCCGGTGGCAGGACCAACAGAGCGTTCGCGGCGGCGAGCGAGGCCAGCCGGGAGGAGCCCTGGTCGCCGGTGGCGGTGGCGGACCAACCGTCGGGTTCGCGGCGAATAATCGCTCTGACGTAGTCGGTCCGCTGCACGGGTTGCACGTCATGCGACAGCCGTACGAGCAGCCGCGGCCGCTCCGGCCAGGCGGCACCTTGCAGGGCGAGCAGCGTGGGGCGTACGAACAGCTCGAAACCGACCAGCGACGACACTGGATTACCCGGTAGGCCGAAAATCATCGCGCCGTCGCCGCCGGTCGCGAAGGTGATCGGCTTGCCGGGTCGCATGCTGACCTGCCGGAAATGCACCGTCGCGATCTCCGGCAGCAGCTGTTTCATCAAGTCCTTGCGGCCCATCGAAACACCGCGGAGGTGATCAACACGTCCGAGTCAGCGAGCCGGTCGGTCAGGAAAGCGCGCTGCCGGTCGGCGTTGTCCGGCGCGAGGCCGGCATAACGTACGTCTGCGTTCAGACCGTTGAGCGCGGCCAGCAGGGCGAATCGGTTGGAGTCGCGGATCTGCCCGGGCCCGGGCCGCTCGCCCGGCTCGACCAGCTCGTCACCGGTCGACAGAATGCTCACCCGAGGCCGCCGGCCGACCAGCGCCGTGGTCCGGCCGGCGGCGGCGAGCAGGCCGATCGCGGCCGGCGTCAAGAGCGTGCCGGCGGCCGCGACCTCCTCGCCTTTGCGCAGGTCATGGCCGGGTTCGCGGATATTCTTGCGATCTCCAGGCGAGCCTTGCAAGCGTACGACGCCGCCGGTTTCTTCGGTGAGCTCGACCTTGACGACGGTGTCGGCGCCGGCCGGCAGCGGCGCGCCGGTGGTGATGTAGGCGGCTTCACCGGGACCGACCGTGAGCTCATCCATCTTGCCGGCGAACCGGTCGCCGACCAGCCGGCGGTCCACTTCACCGTCGGCGGCCCTCACGGCGTAACCGTCCATTGTGGACGCTGGGAACGGCGGCAGATCGTCCTCGCTGACCACCGACTCGGCCAGCACCCGGCCGGCCAACTCGGCCAGCGGCACCGATTCGGCCGGCAGCAAGGAAACCTTCGAGCGTACCAGCGCGGTCGCCGCGCCCGGCGAAATCAGCCGATCCAACTCGTCCATCGACGCTCGCCCTCTATCCTTCTTCGATTTCGACCGGCAGAGCGGAAAACGTGACCGCGAAAGTAGTGTCCACCGGCCGCAGCTGGTACGCGGGAAGCACGCCCGGACCGCATGCCGCGGTGCCCAGGCCATGCAGGGCCGCGTCGATGTTCACATGTACGTGGTCGCTGGCTACCAGATCCGTGGTGTGCCTGGCCGCGTCCAGATCCTCGGTCGTCCACCGCCGCGCGGCCACGTTCACCGTCGGCTGGCCACCGATCCGCAGCCCGAGCCCGTCCGCGTCGGTGAGCTGCGCCCATCGTACGCCCGAGCGGTTTCCGTTCTCCTGAGGGAAAACGTAGGGCGTCTGCCAGGCGTCCACAGTGGACTGATAACGACCCACTCGAACAGCCCGATCGCTGTCCGGATACGACTCTCCGGGACCCAGCCCGAAGAACTCCACACTGTCCACAGTGGACGGTACGCGCATCCGCAGCCCGATCCGCGGCACACTGTCCGGCCACTGTCCCCGCGGTTCCACCTGGACGGTGAGCGCGAGCCCGGTTTCGTTGGCCTGCCAGCGATAAGTCACGTACGCACCGAAGCCCAGCGCCGGCGGCGCGACCCGGGTGTGCACCACCAGCTCGGTCCGGCCGAGCTTCACGTCAATGGTCCGGTGCTGCAGCCGGTGCAGGCCATTGCCGCGCCACCAGCCCTCTTCGGGGGTGCTCGCCGCCGCGGTCGTTGTCGGTTGGCGCGCGCCACAAGTCCAGCCGTGGCCCGGAAACCTCCAGCCCGCCGAGCCGGCGCAGCTCACCGCGGGCCGCGTCGAAAACACCTGGGCCAAAGACGATGTGGTCACTGCGCAGCTGCGGCCGCCGACCGGTCGGGGTCGGCTCGGGGGGGTCGCGGCGACGGACCTGCACCTGCGTCCACGCCACCTCGTGGCCAGCGGCCGCCCACGGCTCGTCGGCGACCAGCACCGCCTGCACGGTCAGCCAGCTCTCCGCGTCCGTACGCGGCAGCTTCGGCAGCGCCACCTCATGGCGCTGGCCAGCACCGACCGGCGGCACCGCGAGCAGCCCGTCGGCCACCGGCTCACCCTCGGATTCCAGTGTCCAGCGGAAAATCAGGTGAGCGGTGGTCACGAAGTCGTAGTGGTTCTCGATCACCAGAGAGCCGTCGGCGCCGTTCATCACGACCGGCTCGATGACCTTCTTGAACTCCAGCAAGCCGGGCGACGGCGTACGGTTGGGGAAGACCAGCCCGTCGATAACGAAAGTTGCCATCGTGGATGGGCTCACCGAAATCCCCGCCGTACGCGAAAAACTCCCGCCCGTCGGCGGTGTGCTGGCGGATGCCGTGGTCGAGCCATTCCCAGATGAAACCGCCCTGACACCGTGGATATCGCTCGAAAAGCTCCTGATATTCGGAAAGCCCGCCTGGCCCGTTGCCCATCGCGTGGCCGTATTCGCAGAGAATAAAGGGCATCGAGCGGCGCTTCGCGTCGGTGGCAGCGTCCACATTCGGGTGCTGCTCTTCCTCGCGCTTGCCGATCAGCTCCACTTCGGACGGCGAGGCATACATCCGGCTGTAAACGTCAACATATTCGCAGGCCGCGTCGCCCTCGTAGTGGATCGGCCGGCTGCTGTCCCGGTCGCGCGTCCAGTTCGCCATCGCGGCCAGGTTGGCGCCGGTGTGGCTTTCGTTTCCCAGTGACCACAACACGATGCTCGGGGGTGGTTCTTGTCGCGCTCGACCGTGCGGTGCATGCGGTCCAAATAAGCGGGGGGGCCCACACCGGGTCGTCGGACGGGTTCCTTTTCCAGTCCAGCAAATGGAAACCGTGGGTCTCCAGATCGCATTCGTCGATCACCCAGAAACCCAGCTCGTCACACAGATCGAGCATCGCCGGATGCGGCGGATAATGGCTCGTACGAATGGCGTTCACGTTGTGCCGCTTCATCAGCAGCAGGTCCTCGCGCATCGCCTCGGTCGGCACGGCCCGGCCGAAATCCGGGTGGTGCTCGTGCCGGTTCACGCCGCGGATCAGGATCGGCCGGCCGTTGACGGTGAGCTGGCCATCCACGATCGCGACCGTCCGAAATCCGATCCGGATCGGCACCCGTTCGTCGTCGGTCACCAGCTCACCGTCGTACAGACGCGGGGTCTCGGCCGTCCACGGCTCCACGTCATCAATGACGAAGACCTCGTCGGCCGGACGGTCGGTGATACCCAGCTCGTCGATGACGAGCCGCACCGGGCAGTCCGCCTGCACCTCGATCCGCAGCGTGCCCTGGCAGCTCAGGTGGTCGAAATCGGCGTGTACGAAGAAGTCCGTGATCGACGCCGGCGGCCGCCGGACCACCGCGACCGAGCGGAAGATGCCCGGCAGCCACCACATGTCCTGATCTTCGAGGTAGCTGCCCGCGGACCACTGGTGCACCTCGACGGCCAGCACGTTCTCGCCGACCTTCAGCGCCTCGCGTACGGAGAACTCGCTCGGCAGCCGGCTGCCCTTGATGACCCCGAGTTCGCGGCCATTCAGCCACACCCGGGCACATGAGTCGACGCCGTCGAACCGCAGCACCGCGTCGGTGTCCTGCCAGGTGTCCGGCACGTCGAAAACCCGCCGGAAACTGCCGGTGGGGTTGTCGGTCGGCACGTACGGCGGATCCACCGGAAACGGATAGACGACGTTCGTGTAAGCCGGGCGGCCGTGGCCGTGCATCGGCCAACTGGAGGGCACCGGCAGCAGGTCCCACCCGGCGTCGTCGTCGTAGTCCGGCAGTTGGAAACCGGCCGGCCGGCGCCGCGCCGACCGTGGGCGCCAGATGGAAACGCCAGTCACCGTCTAACGGCAGGCGGGCCGCGGTAGAAGTGAAGGTGCACCTCGGCGGGAGCGCGCCATAACCCGGCGCCGGGTCTTCGAGGTAGCCGGTCGCACCCGCGGCCCTGCCGGCGGAAACATCGTCGGGAGTGGAGGTCACGATGTCATTTCTACCCGCTCCACCGGTTGCCCGGTGCGCGAGCGTCGGACCTGTCACACGATGGAATGACGTGCCTTGGTCATGACTGCCCCGCCGCCCGTACTTTCGGGCAGCACTGTCCGACCGCCAACTAGGGCGCGGTCGGCGCTTCCGGCACCGGCCACAGCGGCGGGAACGCCCGGTCGGCGGCCAGGTACTCCGGCACGTCCCGGCGAGCGCCACGCAACTGCGTCGCATACTCCCGGCGAGCCACATACTCGGCTTCGAACCGCTCGGTCACCTCGGCCGGCGTCGGCTCCAGCTTCTCCAGCACGCCGTGCACCATGCCGACGCTGCGCCACCAGTTGGCATATGCCTCCTGGAGGCGGTCAGCCATCAGCGGCGGATCCTCCGTCGAGCGGTGCACCCGCTCCACGCCTGGGACCAACCGTTGCTCGGTGTCCACACTCATGTCATCCCCCCGGTCCCTCTCATCACGTAGACCTCACCTACCCAAGCAGGGCCTACGCCCCCACAGCGCGATCCACTGTGACTGGCATCACACAGTCTCCCAGCGCCACCAGCATCCCGCACCCTGGCCGACACTCACTGTGCGCCCTCGCAGACCGCACCCCACCTGGGAAAAGTCTAGTCCCGATGGCACCCTCTAGGCATCCCATCACCGCCTACCGGGTGGGAAGCGGCCCCTAAGGGTAACTGCTGGTATCCGATACCGGCCCAGCTTCGGTCCGAATGGTTGCCTATTGGAGACTCAGGTCTCATTCTTTCCTGCTTTGTTAACGAACGCCGACGTGAGTTATGTGCCTTTTATTCGGCGGAAAAATTCGGTCAAGAAGGCATTAAATGGGCATTAATCAGCCTGACCGCGGCCGCCAGCTCGGGAATTTCCATCACATCCACCCCACCGGTACGGAGAATTTCGGCGCCGTCACAGTCAGTGAAAATTGCCGGCTCCCGCCAACCAAAAACGACTCGCCCGACTCCCGCCCGTAATATCAGCCGCGCGCATGAAACCGGCCTTGAGGCCCGTTGAGAGCATGGTTCCAGGGAGCTGTAGACGGTCGCCCCAGCCAGATCCACCCCCGGCAACTTCAGAAGAGCCACTTCTTCGGCGTGTACGACCGGATCGCCCTCCCGCGAATACCCAGTCGCCAACACGGTGTCGTCCGCGTCCACCACGTACGCCCCAACCGAGAACGCGGTCCGCGACGGAGGACAACTCTCGGACAGCTCAATCGCCGCCGCCAACCACCGATGATCCCGATCGCCGTCCACCGTCACGGCCCCATCCTGCCAAAACAGGGATCAGCGGGGCGGTACGCGGTCCGTCATCCGGTAGCGCAGCAGCGCCACGTCGCCAATGGCGGCGACCCCGGCCAACCGCATGGTGTTCGTCGGCGTCCAGAAAAAGCTGCCAGAGCCGACGAACCGCGGCGCGTCCCGGTCGCCGACGAAGAACGGCGCCACCGCCAGCTGCAACTCGTCCACCAGCCCCGATGTGAGGAAGGTGGTCAGCACCGACTGGCCGCCCTCGACCATCACCCGCTGGATCCCACGGCCGGCGAGGTCGTCCAGCACCGCCTCAAGTTCCAGGGAAGCCCCCACTCCGACCACCGTCGCGCGGTCTCCGAGCCGTTCGCGTAATGCGGCCGCGACTCCGGACGGGCAATAGACCAGCGTCAAGGTGTCGTCGGCGAAGAAGTTGGCCGCCGGATCGAGGTCCCCACTGACGGTGAGCGTCACCTTGGCCGGCGACGCCGGCTGGCCGGCGGCCACCCGGTCGCGGCGGCGGGCCGGGGAACGTACGAGCAAGCGCGGGTTCTCGCGGCGGATGGTGTTGGCGCCGACCACGATCGCATCGCTCGCGGCGCGCTCGCCGTCGACCCGGTCGAAATCGGCGGCATTGGAGAGCAGCAGGCGCTCCGGCGTCGCGTCGTCGATGTAGCCGTCGACGGACATCGCGCAGCTCAGGAGCACGTACGGGCGATCCGTCCCATCGGTCACGGGCACCGCCCGGACCCGTCGAATTCCACCTCGAACACCCCGCCGCACGCTTTCCATGATCGCCAGCACTCACGCACCGTAGCCAACACAACGCGGAAATGCACTAGTCGAACAGGCTTGATCAAAAGTACGAACGGATGCCGCTCATCACAGATTTGACACCGGACCTGCCGGACCGGCCAGCTTTGTTAGCCTAACCTAAGCAAATGCGCGAGCCGCCCGCCTGCGCGTACGTGCCGACCGCGACCCCAGGAGGCGCCCCGCTGTGAGCAAGCTCGCGGTCGCTGCCCCGGCCGGCGACACCGTGGTCGGTCCGGAAGCGGCCGGCCGGCGCCACCGGAGCATCGGGATCAGGCTGACCGGCCTGCTCGTTGGCCTGACGGCGCTGGGGATCGTGGCGATCGCCAGCATCGCGATCGGCGCCCGCGCGATCCCGCTCGGCGTCACCCTGGACAGCCTCTTCGGCGGCCTGACCGGCCGAGACGCGGAAATCATTCGTACGCTCCGGATCCCGCGCACCCTGCTGGGCGCCGAGGTCGGCGTGGCGCTGGGCCTCGCCGGTGCGCTGATGCAGGCGCTGACCCGCAATCCGCTGGCCGACCCGGGCATTCTCGGCGTCACCGCCGGCGCTTCCGCCGCGGTGGTCACCGCAATCGCCTTTATCGGCATCGCGTCGTTGTCGGGTTACGTGTGGTTCGCACTGCTCGGCGCGGCGGCGGCCATGGTGCTGGTCTACACGCTGGCCAACCGGGGCCGCGGCGGCGCGACACCGGTTCGGCTGGCGCTGGCCGGTACGGCGATCACGTTCGCTCTCGGCGCGTACGTCTCCGGCGTCTCGCTGCTGGACACCACCACCTTTGACCAGTTCCGGTTCTGGGTGGTCGGCTCGCTCGGCGCGGCAACCTACGCCACGGTCTGGCAGGTGACACCGTTCCTGCTGGTCGGCGCGCTCTTGGCGCTTAGTCTCGTACGCCCACTGAACGCCATCGCGCTCGGCGAGGACACCTCCCGCGCACTCGGCGCGAAAGTGGAGCTGACCAGAGGCGTAGGAGTCGTGGCGATCACTCTTATGTGCGGCGCGGCGACCGCCGCTGTCGGGCCGATCGCGTTCGTCGGGTTGACCGTGCCGCACATCGCCCGCGCGATCACCGGCCCGGACCAGCGCTGGGTCCTGCCGTACTCGCTGGTCATCTCCCCGGCGCTGCTGCTGGCCGCGGACGTGGCCGGTCGCTGGCTGGGCAGCCCCGGCGAGCTGCAGGTGGGCATCGTGACACCGCTGATAGGCGCCCCGCTGTTCGTCTGGCTGGTACGCGGGCGCCGGGTGCCGCAGCTGTGACCGCCGCGCCCGAAGTCCTGCACCGGCGGACCGTACGTACGCGGCAGCTGTCGCTGCGGTTCCGGCCACGAACAGTCGTCGTCTGCGGTGCCCTGGTCGTCGCCCTGCTCACGTTGGTGGTGATCGCCACCGGGACCGGCGACTTCCCGATCTCACCGCTGGACGTCGTACGTACGCTCGTCGGCGCCGGCGACCACATCAACGACTTCATCGTCTTCGGCCTCCGGCTCCCCCGCGTGTTGGTCGGACTTATGTGCGGGATCGCGCTGGGGATGGCCGGCGGGATCTTCCAGAGCCTGTCCGGCAATCCCCTGGGCAGCCCGGACATCGTCGGCTTCACCAGCGGCTCGGCCACCGGCGCGCTGCTGATGATCCTGTTTTTCGGCGGCGGCCAGTTCGGCATCGCGATCGGCGCGGTGGTGTCAGGTGCGGTGACCACCGCGCTTGTCTACGCGCTGGCTTTCAAGCGTGGCGCGCAGGGCTACCGGCTGATCCTGGTCGGCATCGCCGTCGGCGCCGCTCTGTCGTCGGTCAACGCGTACTTGTTGACCAGGGCCGAGGTGAACGACGCCCAACAGGCCGCGGTGTGGCTGATCGGCAGCCTGAATGGACGCGGCTGGTCGCAGGTGTGGCCGCTGGCGGCCGCGCTGGTTGTGCTGATGCCGGTCACGCTGTGGCTGGGCCGCGGCCTGGACGTGCTGGAAATGGGCGACGACGCGGCACGGGCGCTGGGCGTACGGGTCGAGATGACCCGTGGGGCTGCTGCTGCTCGTTGGCGTCGGGCTGACCGCGGCGGCGACCGCGGCGGCCGGCCCGATCGGCTTCGTGGCGCTGGCGGCTCCGCACCTGGCCCGCCGGCTGACCGGCGCGCCGGGCGCCGGGCTGCTCGCCGCCGGCCTGATGGGCGGCGCGTTGTTGCTGGTCAGCGACCTGGCAGCAGAGCGGCTCATCGCCGGCGTACAACTACCGGTCGGGGTGATGACCGGCGCGATTGGCGGGATCTATCTGATTTGGCTGCTGGCGAGCCAGTGGCGGGCAGGACGGGCATCATGAGCAATCGGCTGGCGGCGCAGGACCTCCGGCTCGCGTACGACACGCGAGTGGTCGTCGAGGACCTGTCGGTGACGATCCCGGACAGCTCGTTCACGGTGGTGGTCGGCCCGAACGCGTGCGGCAAGTCGACCCTGCTGCGGGCGCTGTCCCGGATGCTCAAACCCAAGACCGGTGCGGTCTATCTCGATGGCGCCGCCATTTCCTCGTACCGTACGAAAGAAGTGGCCCGTCGCCTCGGACTGTTACCGCAGACCTCGGTCGCGCCGGACGCCATCTCGGTGGCGGACCTGGTGGCCCGTGGCCGCTACCCGCACCAGAAGCTGCTGCGGCAGTGGTCGCCGGCCGACGAGTCGGCAGTCACCCGCGCGATGGCCGCGACCGGGGTGTCCGACCTGGTCGGGCGCTATGTCGACGAGCTCTCCGGCGGCCAGCGGCAGCGGGTCTGGCTGGCGATGATCCTGGCCCAGGAGACCTCGATCCTGCTGCTGGACGAGCCGACCACCTTCCTGGACATCGGCCACCAGATCGACATGCTGGACCTGTGCGCCGACCTGCACTCCGAGCATGGGTACACGCTGGTCGCGGTGCTGCACGACCTCAATCACGCCTGCCGGTACGCGACCCACCTGATCGTGATGGACGGCGGCCAGATCATCGCCTCCGGCCCGCCCGCCAAGGTGATGACCGCCGACCTCGTACGGGATGTCTTCGGGCTGGCCTGCCGGGTGATCGACGACCCGGACCCGGAGACCGGCACCGCGCTGATCATCCCGGCCAGCCGCAAATCAGCCGGACAGGTCCGCGACCTCGCAGGGTGACCTGTGGCGTCATACGAAAGGGGGTGGTCACCCCCACAGGTCTCATCATCAAGGCTATTTCTGCGAGACCAAGGTCTTCTCTCAGGGTGAACCCCGTTGCCACCCGCTCCGCCGGCTGACAGCCTCGGGACAAGCGGTTAAAAGAAATCCCACGGGGAGGCACGTACACCATGCATGACATCGGGATGTGGCTGAGCCACGCTCCAGCTCTGCTCGTGTACGCGACTGTCGCGCTGCTGATCGGTCTGGAGAGCATGGGCATCCCGCTGCCCGGCGAGGCGACGCTGATCAGCGCCGCACTGCTCGCCGCGGCTGGCGTGGTGGACCCGTTCGCGGTGGCCGCCGCCGGCATCACCGGAGCGGTCGTGGGCGACTCGCTGGGCTACTACATCGGCCGGCGGGGTGGCCGGTCACTGCTGGCCCGGCTCGGCCGGCGCTTCCCGAAACACTTCGGTCCGGAGAAAATCGGGACGGCGGAACAGGTTTTCGCGCATTCAGCGGTGTGGGCGGTGTTCTTCGGCCGGTCGTCGTCGTGGTGCTGCGGGTCCTCGCCGGACCGCTCGCCGGCACCCTCCGGATGCCGTACAAACGCTTCCTCGCGGCCAACGTGTGGCCGGCGGGTGGTGTGGGCCGGTGGGATGACCGCGCTGATGTACGGGCTCGGTTCGGCCGCCCGGATCTGGCTCGACCACTATTCGTGGGTGATCTTCGTGGGCGCGCTCGGCCTCGGGATGCTCATCACCGGCATCGCCGGGATGGTGGCCCGCCGCCGGCTGATGGCCGCCGCACCGGAGCCGGAGAGTCCACGGGAACTCGCTTCGGCCGGCCAGGCACGCTGATTCGCGTACCGTACGACCGGTGCACGAGTGCCGGCGGACGGAGTGACCGATGGAAAGCGTTGTTCTGCTTGACGAGCGCGGCGAGGCCATCGGGACCGCCGCCAAGGCGACCGTCCACCATGCCCGTACGCCGTTGCACCTCGCGTTTTCCTGCTATCTCTTCGACTCCGCCGGCCGGCTGCTGCTGACCCGCCGCGCGCTCACCAAAAAGACGTGGCCAGGCGTGTGGACGAACACCTGCTGCGGGCATCCCGCTGCCGGGCGAGGCGGTCGCCGACGCGGTCCGCCGCCGGCTGACCGACGAGCTCGGGATCGCCCCGACCAGCCTCGACCTGATCCTGCCGAGGTTCCGCTACACGGCGACCATGGACGACGGCGTACGGGAAAACGAGATGTGCCCGGTTTTCCGTGCCACCACTGACAAACAACCGCACCCCGAACCGGCCGAGGTCGACTCGTACCGGTGGGTCGACTGGACCACCTTGCTATCCGGCGTTGCCGACGGCAGCCAGCCCATCTCGCCCTGGTGCACCGACCAACTTCGCGAACTCGCCGTGCTCGGCGCTGACCCGCTGGGCTGGCCGACGGGCTCGACGGCCGAGCTGCCGCCGGCGGCCTTGGCACGAAACGGGGATCTGCGCGGCTGAGGCCGAAACTACCGTCACCGGTGAGTTCGTTCCTCTCACCGGCACGGAGACAGCGATGGCCAGCACGCCAGACATTCCTGACACGCCAGCGGATCCCGGCACCATCGAGGCCGGCGCGAACCAGCTGCGTACCATCGCCGCCACCATCACCGGGCACGGTCAGGACGTGAACGCCGCCGTGAACACCGCGGCCCTGCAGTTCTCGGACGTCATCAGCGGGCCGATCAAGGACCTGGCCAGCAAGAACCTCGGCGCATTCCAGGCCGCGTACGCGAGTGCCGCTTATGGCGCGGACGTCACCCACAGTTGGTCTCAGGACGTACAAACTTTCAAGACCGAGCGCAACAAACTGTTCGCCAACTGGCAGTGGGACCAGAGCCATAACTTCGCGGTGCCGCAGCTGTTCGTACCCGGCAACGCCACCGCGGCGGAGGCGAAGAAGGTCACCGACGCGTACAACTCGCAACTGAGCGCGGCGCAGACCAATGCCGCGAATGACATCAGCCTGCGGGCGTACCAGTTGCTGAACTGGCTGCGCGACCAGGCCAACGGCTGGGCCGGCCGGATTCAGCGCGATCCGACGGACGCCGACCTGCTGGCGCTGGCCAAGGCCGGCGGCCTTTCCTGGGGCTCCTACATCGGCTTTGGCAAACAGTCCGATCCGAGCGTTCCGCCGCCGCTCAGCGCCGCGGACGGCCAGCACGCGGCCGACGTGATCAAGCGCGGCCCGAACGACCCGGAATACGCCAAGGCACTCGCCCTGCTCGGGTTGGTCGGCGGTTATGCGGTCTGGGCGCAAAAAAAACGGCGAGCAACTCACCGCCGGCGAGCTGGCCTATCTGAAGGCGTTGTACGGAAATATCAGCCGCGACGATCTACTGAACGCCACCTTCGGGCAGAACAAGGCGCAGCTGGCCGCGTTGGGGAACGGCATTCTGGCGCTGTCCAACGAGAAACTCGGCGGCTCGTACGGTGACCTGCCGCAGTATTTGCGTGACCTGCTGGACAAACCCGCGGTCACCTCAAGGGTCGACTACATCGGCGATCAAATCACCAGCGTCTACGCCGTGCACGATCTCGCGAGTTTCGAAAAAGCTGGGAGTCCTGCTGGGCAACGCCGACCACAACCTGGTCGGCGGCACCCAGTTCTCCCAGAACCTGACCAACCGGGTCGGCGAGATCGTCGACCTCGCGCAGCGCGTACACGACGCGCCGACCGGGAACCCGGTGTCCATCGAGGACGCCAACAACCACGGCGATCCGTTCAACGACCTGAAAAAAACTTCGGGAACGTGCAGAACGCGGCGCAGGCCCTGATCGGGGTGTCCACCCGCAACCACGAGGCCAACTACCACATCCTGTCCGGCGATCTCGGCGTCAGCACCCTCGCCGAGCTCACCCATTTCGACTGGCCGGACAAGGGAGTCGCCGCCGCTGGGCTGGTCAACTGGATCGCACAGGACGGCACGAACACCGATCACAGCAGCCCGGAATACCAACATGCCACCCAGGCTGCCCGGATTCTGGTGCAGGCCCTGGACAACACGACCACCGACAAGAACGGGTACGGCGACACACTGCCCAGCTCGTTCCAGAACTTCTACTCCGACTTCCACAAGAATTCGGCCTTCTCCTCCGGACTCGCCAATATCGCGAACACCTACCTCGACGACTTCGCCGAGGACGCACCAGGAGACCACCAAACCCGCATCGGGGTGGACGGATCGCTGTCCATCAACGATCCCGACCGGCAGCACTTTCTCGCCCTGGTCGGTGCCGATCCGAACGCGCTGAAGGCGCTGTCCATCAAGGCCGGCGAGTACGAGGCCGGCCTGCTGCAGGACGCACAGACCGGAAAACGGGACCCGAGCACGGTGCTGAGCCACGTCGCCAACCTCAACGGCGAGCTCGCGGCGGCGCCGGCGAACGTCGAGAAGATCGACAACTACCTGAAATATCAGCACGACTCAAAGGCGTACTCGGACACTCTTTACTACGTTGGGGTGGGAAAGGCGGTCGTACAGTTCGGCGGCGGCCTCATTCCCGGCGGCAACGGGGCTCCCGGGCTGTTGATCGGGCAGCTGGTGGATGCCTTCACACACCATGAGATCAAGGCACCGACGCTCAACGAGGCCGCCGCCTACCAGCCGCCCGACAGCCAGGGCGCCGGACACCTGCCGGCCGCGTACGACTACCTGAACGCGGCTCTTGCCACCGGGAAAATCACCCCCGACCAGCTGCCAGCACAGCTCGTCGACAACTCCGGCGCAAAACCGCACCTGGTCGGACTGGACCATTTCAACGACCCCAGCGTGGCCACCTCCTTGGAGGACCTGACTCGCAAACTCGGCGGTCAGGCGGCCACCGACTACATCCAGAACTACGACACCCAGTCGTGGATCGCCTACCAGCGTTCCCAGGGCAGCACTGGCGCCGCCATTCTGCAAGGCGAAAAATAGCCAGCGTCCAAGCCCACCATCGCCGATGGTGGGCTTGGACCGGCCTTACGAAGCGACCGCCGCCGCGAAAACGTGCAGGGCGGTGTTTGCCGGCAGGGTGATCGCGACAACCTGTTTGCCGGCCGTTGTCGGGATGGTGTGGAGAAGACTTTGTACGGAACAGTCGGGTAAGCAGCGCCCGTTTGGGTGTTCTTCCCCATCACCGTGGCCACCGTGGTCGCGCCGTACTGCGTCGGATCGGCGCAACACCAGTTCGGGAAGCCGGTGTCGGCCTGGCTGGTCGAGCCATCCGCGTACCAAAGGGTGACGGTGCCCTTGGACGTGCCGGTGCCAGTGCCCACGAGCACGAGTTTTGATCCGGTGCCCTGCAAAGCGACCGTCTGGCCGGCACCGACGACGTTGTCGGCCGCGCCGGTTCCGGCGGCTGGCCACCTCATTTGGGCGCCGTTAGTGGTGAAAGTGGCATTCGGTGTCAGCCCGGCGTCGGCCAGTCCCTCGGCCCGGAAGCTGCTGCCACCGCCGTCGAGGTTGCCGGCGGTGACGTGAGCCGCGTCGGTGACGCCGACATTTGCGTACGCGGCGGCCAAAGACGCGTACGGCACCGTGACGGTCGCCGAGTCGACCACCCGGTGGCCCGGGACTCTGGCCTGGTAAGTCGCGGTGGCGGTGAGTTTGTAGTCCGCCGGCTTCAGGCTCGCGGCCGGCGTCAGTTTCACCGGCACGGTGACGGTCCTGCCCGGCATCACCAACGGCAACCGGCCGCCGACCGCAACCTGGAAACCTTCCGGCGCCTGTACGGAAACGGCGACATCACGGACCGGAAGTGGCGTGTTGTTGGTGAAACTCGCCGTCGCCGTGGTGGTGTGACCGGGAGCGACCAGCTGTGGCGCCGTCAGCGACACCGTCGCGTTGTTGTCGGCCGGGAAATACCCGCCGACCGCGCTGCTGCCAAAGAGGCGTACGTCCTGGGTGCTGCCCGCCGCGACCGGCGCGGTCTTCACTCGTACGACCCCGTTGACCTCGTCGTACCACCAGCCGGATGGCGCCGCGTCGAGCGCCACTTTGCTGCCGTACGAGCGCAGAATCGACGTGCCCGCCTGAACGAGTGCGGGCTTGGATCCACTGTGGACGGTCATGACGTATGTCCGGTTGGTCGGCTTGCCAGCGTACGAGCCGGTGCTCGCGCCGATCCGTACGGCCACGGTGCCCGGACCAGACTGCGGGGCGTCCACGGTGAAGGTCTGCGTTGAACGAGCTGTCGACCGCGTCACGCCGTCGTCCTCGGACAGCGTGAACTTCCCCTTTCCCTGCGGATAGACGTCGAGGTCAAGCTCGCTCTTGTTCCGTGTCTGCCACGAAGTAGTGCCTTCGGGCCACATCGGCACCACAGCCCCGGCTCGTACGAACAGCGGCAGCGTGTCCAGCGGCGCGTCGTAACCGTCCACTGTGGTCGGTCCGGTGTACGAACGGCCCGACCAGTAGTCGACCCAGGTGCCCTTGGGCAGATAGATGCCGTCGCGGGTGTTCGACTTCTGGTAGACCGGCGCGACCAGGAAATCGGTGCCGGACAGGAACTCGTACTTTGCCTTGTCTCCCCAGACATTCGGGTCGTTCGGGTATTCCAGCGCGAGCGGCCGGACCTGGCCGACACCAGTATCGTGCGCCTGGACCGAATAGCTGTACGTGTAAGGCAGTAGTCTTTCCTTGAGCAGCAGGTATTTCTTGTTGATCGACGTGTAGGGCTCGCCCTGCTGCCACGGCTGCTTGTCCGACGATGCCCAGCCGTCCATCGTCATCGCCACCGGCAGGAACGACTTCCACTGCAGGTCCCGGACGTACGTTTGCGGGCTGCCGCCGAAAATTCCGTCGATGTCACCGGTGTTGTAAGCGATGCGATGCCGGACGTGGTCGCGCCGGCATAGGTCGGGATCTGCCAGCGAATGTAGTCGTACGAGCCGGACTGGTCGCCGCTCCACAGCACCCCGCAGCGTTGCGCGCCAGCCCAGCTCACCGGCTGCCACACGAATCCGCGGGCGTCGCTGTTGTCTTCGATGCCCTTTTTCGCGGTGTCGCAGGCGTCCAGCGCGAACTGGTAGCCGTCACCCACCCAGGCCACGTCGAGTTTGCGCACACCCGTACCCCGGCCTGCACCTCGGCGGCCTGGTTGGGCAGCCCGTTTTCGGTCCACAGCCCGAGTTGCATGTTGTCCTTGCGCAACCCGTCGCCGGTCTGGGACAGGTTTTCGTACCCGCAGCCATAACCGTCGTTGACCAGCATCCATCCGTTCGGCATGCCGTTGTCGGCGTAGCCCTTCGCCACAGTCAACGCGTCGAGAGTGTGCCGCTCGCCGCGGTTCGCGTTGTGCAGATAGCAGTCCGAGTCACCGGTCTCCAGACCGTAGATCGGAGGCAGGAAAGGCTTTCCGACCAGGTCGGTGTAGCCGGAAATGATGTCCTTGAGCCCGTCACCCACGACGTAGACCGCGTCGAACCGGCGCTCGTCGTGCGTGGTCTTGACGGGATCGGTGAAGGAGTAGCTGCCCGGCGCGAAAGTGTTGCGCAGCACGCCATAACCGGCCGTCGAAGCGTAGAACGGCTGCGAGTTCGGTGCCCCGCCGTCATTCCAGTTGTCGTCCGCGAAGATCTTGATCGTCTGGTCCCGGTGACTGAACCGCCCG
>NZ_WOTO01000095.1 GCF_010993775.1 Fodinicola feengrottensis
GGGTCATCAGGTCGCCGGTCCTGCCGCTGCCGGCGCGACCCAGCTGCGCGACGATGCCGTCGACCGCGGTGTTGAACTCCTGTACCGACCCCGACCATGCGCCCAGTGCCACGGCCGCCGCCGACAATCCGCCGCGCACCTGCCCGGCGTCAGCGCTGATCCGCTGTGCCGCAGCGGCCGCTTCGGGGTGGCCGGTGCCCTTCCAGTTCGCTGGTACGGGCGCGTGCGCCTGCTGGGTCGTACCGTCCAGGGTGAGCGCCGACTCCGCGTCGCTGGCCAGGGTGGTGCTGGTGCCGCGGAGCGTGTCGGGATCGGCTGGATGCCTGTCGAACGGCTGCAGCGCGGCCACGGCCCCTCCGTCCTGCGTCGGTTCTCGGCTGGATCTGGTCAGAAGCCAAACCAAGGGTCCAGGCGAGAGTGGCAGGCCCTGTCAAGGGTTGCGCGGGCGCGAGAGACTGACCACGAAAGTGTTCGCCAGCCGACGATGGGGATCCCCTATGCCAGCCCGCTATCTGGACGTCGACCCGGACGCGGTGGGCACCGCCGGTCGTACGACCGCGAGCACGTCGACCGACTGGGAAAGCTGGGCCAGCCACGTCGACGGCCAGCTCCGCGGCGCCGCCGAACAGGCCAGCGACCCGGTCGTGACGCCCGCTTTCGAGGATCACCTCTGCACCTGGAACCCGCGGATCCAGAGCATGGCCCGCAATGTCGACGCGCTCGGCACCAACGCCGTCTCGGCCTCAAACGTGGTGGCCAACGCCGACAGCACGTCGACCACCACGCTCACCACCACCGGCGCGGCGGCCCACGGGCTGTCCAGCGTCCTCAGTCGCCCGATCGCTCAGTAGCAGAGGTCAGGTCCGATGCGGCAGGCACCGGCTTCGGGCGGCCGACAATCGCCAGCACGCCGATGACGCCGAGCCAGATTTCGGCCGGATATTCGGCCAGCCGTTCCATTCCGCCGGCACCCAGTCCCAGATATTGGCCGCCCCCAAAGAGCACGAAGGCGACGAAGCCCACCACCACGCCGACGACCAGCGAGAAAATGCCGGCCGCGCGATCCGTACGCAGCATCGCCAGCCCCAGCAGGACAGCGGCGATCGAACCAATCGGAATGTTGAGGGCGCCGACGCCGTGCAGGGCAAGGTTGACGTTTTCCGGCGCGAACCCGACCAGCACCTTGCCCAGTCCGTTGGCAACCAGCAGGCACAGCGCGACGGCGACCAGGACGCGACGAGTCCAGTAACGCCCGCGCCACAGCAAAACAGTGCCGAGGATGGTCAGAACTCCAGCGAGGATGAAAGCGGTGTTCATCACGCCGTGCAGCGGCGAACAGATGTAAGTCGAGGTCGCACCGGTGAGCTTGATCGGGCCGCAAACGGTGTTGCCGAGGTCGCTGATGTAGTTGTCGAACCAGTTGTACGGGTGCGCCCACGCGGCGGCGGCAATGATCTGGAGGACCAGAAACTGGATCGGCGCCAGCAACCAGCACCACGCGCCCACGCGTACCAAAGTCGTCTTCATTCCTCACATTTTGCAGCAAGGCGGTCAGAGCGGCGCGGTGGGCCCACGCCGTTCCGACGCCCTTGCCAGCTCAGCCGGACTGGTTCGGGTCCGCTCGGTCGGCGAGCCGCAGTTTTCTTTGGTCCCACCAGATAACGGCGACGGGACAGAGGAACAGGAGGGCGAGAATGGCAATGGCCGCGAGCACGCTCAGCCAGTCGAAGTCGTTAGCCATGATGACCTTTCAACAGTCAGGAAAGGAAAGACGCAGCCCAAACGCCGCGAAGGGATCTCAGTCCTGGACCGGAGGCGGGCCTCGTGCGCCGTGGACGGACCCGGCGCGATGGTGGACAGGCGTCTCTCGTACGAGCCGTACGAGAAAGGTCCGCGACCTCGGCGCACTCGGGAGAGGCTCCCCGACACTGGCCGGGTGCGGGTCCGTACGCGGGACGGTGCCACGGACCGAAGCCGGTTCGGTGGCGACCGTGAGACCCGCAGCGGCGCGGATCGCGAGTAGTCGGGAGCGACCGGATCGCTCGCCAACGAAGACGCGCTCACCCCGCCGAAGGGCAGGGTGAGCGCGATCAGCACAACGGCCAGGAACGCGCGCCACCCGAATCGGAACGGCTGACTGTCCTGGCGACGGATCACCAGAGAAACTTTACCAAAGAGACGTCCGGGCCGACCGGATGGCCAACCCGGACGACGGAATCAGCCCAGGTCGTACCGGTCGAGGTTCATGACTGTGTCCCATGCGTCCACGAAGTCCTCCACGAACTTCTCCTGCGCGTCGTCGCTCGCGTAGACCTCGGCGACGGCCCGCAGCTCGGAATTCGAGCCGAAGACCAGGTCGACCCGGCTGCCGGTCCACTTGACCTGGCCGCTCGCGTCGCGGGCCTCGAAGCTCTCGGCGTCGTCCGACGAGCCGCCGGTCGGCTTCCACTGCGTACCCATGTCGAGCAGGTTCGTGAAGAAATCGTTGGTGAGCACCCCCGGCCTGTCGGTGAGCACGCCCAGCGGCGACTGCTGGAAATTCGCACCGAGCACCCGCAGGCCGCCGACCAGCACGGTCATCTCCGGCGCGCTCAGGGTCAGCAGGTTCGCCCGGTCGATCAGCAGGTATTCCGCCGGCAGCCGGTGGCCCTTGCCGCGGTAGTTCCGGAACCCGTCCGCGGTCGGCTCCAACGCGGCGAACGACTCCACATCGGTCTGCTCCTGCGCCGCGTCCGTACGCCCCGGAATGAACGGCACCTCGATGTCGTGGCCGCCGTCCTTCGCGGCCTTCTCGACCGCCGCGCACCCGCCGAGCACGACCAGGTCAGCGATCGACACCGGCTTGCCGAAGGACTCCTGGATGCCTTCGAGCGTACGAAGCACCTGAGCCAGGTTGGCCGGGTCGTTGACCTCCCAGTCGCGCTGCGGCTCCAGCCGAATCCGGCCGCCGTTGGCGCCGCCGCGCTTGTCGCTGCCGCGGAATGTGGAGGCCGACGCCCATGCGGCCGAGACGAGCTGGGACACCGACAGACCGGAGGCGAGGATCTGGCTCTTGAGAGCGGCGATGTCCGCCGCCCCGATGACCTCGTGGTCCACGGCCGGGATCGGGTCCTGCCAGAGCAGCGACTCCTGCGGCACCAGCGGCCCGAGGTAGCGCTGGATCGGGCCCATGTCGCGGTGCGTCAGCTTGTACCAGGCGCGTGCGAACGCGTCCGCGAGCTGGTCCGGGTTTTCGTGGAAACGCCGCGAAATCGGTTCGTAGATCGGGTCGAACCGAAGCGCCAGGTCGGTCGTCAGCATGGTGGGCGTACGGGACAGCTCGCCGGTCTCCGGGTCCGGAACGGTGTTCGCGCCGGCACCGCCCTTGGGCTGCCACTGGTTCGCGCCGGCCGGGCTCTGGGTCAGCTCCCACTCGTACTGGAACAGGTTGTCGAAAAAGCTGCTGCTCCATCGGGTCGGCGTGGAGGTCCAGGTGACCTCGATGCCGCTGGTGATCGCGTCCCGGCCCTTGCCGCTGCCGAAGCTGTTCTTCCAGCCCAGGCCCTGCTCTTCGAGCGAGGCACCCTCGGGTTCGGCGCCGACGTATTGGTCCGCGTCGGCCGCGCCGTGAGTCTTGCCGAAGGTGTGGCCACCGGCGATCAGCGCGACGGTCTCCTCGTCGTTCATCGCCATCCGGCGGAACGTCTCGCGAATGTCGCGCGCGGAAGCCAGCGGATCCGGGTTGCCGTTCGGGCCTTCCGGGTTGACGTAGATGAGGCCCATCTGGACCGCGCCGAGCGGACTCTCCAGCTCCCGGTCACCGGTGTAGCGCTCGTCGCCGAGCCACGTACGCTCCGGGCCCCAGTAGACGTCCTGGTCGGGCTCCCACACGTCGGCGCGGCCGCCGGCGAAGCCGAAGGTCTTGAGGCCCATCGTCTCCAGCGCGCGGTTGCCGGCGAAGACCATCAGGTCGGCCCAGGAGACCTTGCGGCCGTACTTTTTCTTGACCGGCCACAGCAGGCGGCGCGGGCCTTGTCCAGGTTGCCGTTGTCCGGCCAGCTGTTCAGCGGCGCGAACCGCTGCATGCCGGCGCCAGCACCGCCGCGGCCGTCCTGGATCCGGTACGTGCCGGCGCTGTGCCACGCCATCCTGATCATCAGCGGGCCGTAGTGCCCGAAGTCCGCCGGCCACCAGTCCTGCGAGGTGGTCAGCACCTCGTCGACGTCCTGGGCCAGTGCGTCCAGGTCAACGGTCTGGAACTCGGCCGCGTAGTCGAAGTCGACGCCCATCGGGTCAGCCACCGCGGAGTGCTTGCGCAGGATCGCCAGGTTGAGCTGGTTCGGCCACCAGTCACGGTTGCCGCCACCCTCGGTCGGGTGGTTGAAGCGCTCGACCGAGACCGGGCATCCGCCCGCCGTGGGCTCGTTCATCTCGCCAACGACGGCGTCAGGACTGTCGGACATGGGATTCCTTTCCGGGGTCTGAGATGTCCTCAGAAACTGGTGTGGTCGTGCAGCTGGGACACAGGCCCCAGTAGATGACTTCGGCCTCTTCGATCCCGAAACCGTGATCGTCGGAGGGCGTCAGGCAGGGCGCGTCGCCGACGGTGCAGTCGACGTCGGCGACCACCCCGCAGGACCGGCACACGATGTGGTGGTGGTTGTCCCCCACCCGCGACTCATACCGGGCCACTGAGTTGGCCGGCTGGATCCGGCGTACCAGACCGGCCGTGGTCAGGGCCCGCAACACGTCGTAAATGGCCTGGTGGGACACCTCGCCGATGGCTGCCCTTACGACCCCGATGAGGGTGTCCGTGTCGGCATGCGGATGGTCGTAGACCGCCGTCAGCACCGCCACCCGAGGACGCGTCACGCGCAACGAAGCCTCGCGCAACATGCTCTCGTAGTCCGAAGTCATCGACACACCGCGTAGTCTGGCGCATTTTCTTGAATGAATCAAGAATAGCCCTGCGTGTCGCGTGAAGTCTTCCTCAGTAACGCTCACTCCCACGCTCGAGGGCGGCCCTTTGGGCGCGTGGAGGTTGAACCCGCATCGCGGCCAAGGCGAGAGCGGCCAAGGGTTAGCGTCGACGGATGGCGAACGCGGAGCAGGCAGTGAAGTGGAACGGCGAGTCGGGCCAGTTCTGGGCGGCGCACGACGATCGGTACGACGCCATGTTGCGGCCGCTGACCGCTCGGCTGCTCTCGGCGGCCCACCTCGTACCGACCGATCGCGTGCTCGACGTGGGATGCGGCTGCGGTGCCACCACCCGGATCGCGGCCACGCTGGCCGGGCAGGTGCTCGGCGTGGATCTGTCCGAGCCGATGCTGGCCCGCGCCCGAGAGCGGGCCGCGGACCGCGACAACGTCCGTTTCGAGGCCGCCGACGTGCAGTCGTACGACTTCGGGGCCGGTGCGTACGACGCGGTGATCAGCCAACTCGGGGTGATGTTTTTCGACGACCGCGAAACGGCGTTCGGCAACCTCCGGCGGGCCTTGCGGCCCGGCGGCCGGCTCGCTTTTGTGTGCTGGCAAGACGAAAACCGCAACGAGCACCGGACCGTACAGCTGGCCGCGCTGGCCCCTTACGTCCAGCGGCAAGCTGAGCAGCCAGCCGACGCTCCCGGCCCGTTCACGCTCGCCGACCCGGAAGTCGTACGAACACTGCTCGCGAACACCGGATTCGTCGACGTCACGATGGCCGCACTCACCGAGCCACTGCCGGTCGGAACGGACGCCGCCGACGCCGCCGAGTTCGTCCAGCACATTCCGTCGAACCGGGCGGCGTTAGCCGATTTGCCCGAGGAGACGCTGGCGGAATTCGGCGCCGCGTTGCGCGATCGGCTGCTTGCGTACGAAACCCCGCAAGGTGTGCTGTTGAGGTCAGCGGCCTGGCTGGTCACCGCACGAGCCGCGGACCAGTGAACCACTGACAACACAGAGCCACCGCGATCCCCCGGCACAGTAACGAAACGGCGAGGTTCTGCCCGTTTTATCCGCCGGTGCGTGGCATTCGCTGATCGGCGATGGCGAGATCGTTGGTGCGCACAGCAAAAGACAACGACCTGACTGACTCCGGTGTTCGGGGAATGGCCTAAAGTAGCCAGCCGATCATGCTGGCGCCGAGGTCGCTCCTACCAATAGGGTCCCGGGGTTGAGCAGGTCTGCGCGTACGCCGCTCCGAGGAGTTTCCCTTTGATGATCGTGTACGGCATCGCCGCCGCCGCTCTGTTGCTCGCCGTGGTGACGGTGTTGCTGCTGTCCCGGCTGCGGATCCGGCGCGCCCGCCGGGACGCCGCCGACGCCCGCCAAGAGGCGAACCACGCCCGCGAGGAAGCCAACCGGGCGCGCGACGAGGTCGTCCGCGCGCAGGAGGAGGTGGCCCGGGCCAGGGACCAGGCCAGCCAGGACCTCGCCCGGGTGCGGGACGAAGCGGTCCGGGCCGGCGAGCGGGCCCGGGACGACGCCGGCCGCGCTCAGGACGAGGTCGCCGCGCAGGCCAGGGCCTACGCCGCCGACCTCGCGGCGGCCGCGGACCGGTTCGCCGACGAGACGGTCGCCCCGGTGCTCACCCGGCTCCGCGAAGGCGCCTCGACCGACACCGCGCTGGCCAGCGTCCCGCGACCGGAAATCGGTGCGTACGAGCGAATCCTGCGGATGGTGGCGGCCGAGGCCGGGCGCAGCGAGAACCGCCGGGCGGCGGCCATGGCGGCGTGCGCGAACGCGGCCGGCCGGATGCAGGCGATGACCACCGCGACCCTCGCGGACCTGCGCGAAATGGAGCACCGGCACGCCGACGAGGATGTGCTCGGCGACCTGCTGCTGCTCGACCACCGCACCGCGCAGGCCGGCCGGCTGGCCGACAGCATCGCGGTGCTGAGCGGTGCGCGGTCCGGGCGGCGGTGGGCCAGGCCCATCCCGATGGAGTCGATCCTGCGGGGCGCCATGGGCCGGATCGCCGGCTACCAGCGCGTACGAGTGCGCTCGGTGGCCGACATCGCGGTCGCCGGCACACGCGGCCGAGGGCGTCATGCACGTACTCTCCGAGTTGCTCGACAACGCGTGCACTTTTTCCCCGCCCACCACCGAAGTTCACGGTTACGTGGCCGAGGTGACGGCCGGCGCGGTGGTCACCATCGAAGACAGTGGCCTGGTGATGAGAGCGAGACCGCGCTGCGTCGCGCCGAGCAGGCGGTGTCCGGTGAGGTGGGCGACCTGTCGATGCTGTCCGGCAGCCGGCTCGGTCTCGCGGTGGTCGGCCGGCTGGCCCGCAAGCACGGCCTCAAGGTGTCGTTCCGGCCGTCCGCGATCGGCGGCACCGGAGTGGTGGTGATGATCCCGCACGAGCTGATCACCCGGATCCGCACCGACGGTCCAATCAGCCTGCCGACCCAGACACGGGCGGCGCTGACCAGCGGTCCGAGCGAGTCCGAACCGGTCGGCGACACGGCCACCGGCCTGCCGCGGCGCCGGCGCGGTCGTACGCTCGCCGCCACCTACCCGGACGACGCTCCCCCGCGCGAGCCCCGAGCCGGTGTCATCGGGACGCAGCCCGGAGCCGGCCGGCGCCCGTTTCGGCGCCTTCCGGCGGGCCGTCACCGGGCAGGACAACCCGCTGGGCACGGAGGATGACCGATGACCTTGCCCACTACTACTACGCCCACTCGTACCACGCGGCCGATCTTGCCTGGCTGCTGGAAGGGCTGCTGAGTCGTACGCCCGGCGCCCGGCACGCGTTGGTGCTGTCCAGGGACGGGCTGAAGATGTGCCGTACGTCCGCGCTCACCGAGGACCAGGCCGACCAGCTGGCCGCGATCGCCGCCGGCATCCAGAGCCTGTCGCATGGCGCCTCGATCGAGTTCGGCGACGGCTCCGGCGGCGTACGCCAGTCGATGACCGAGTTCTACGGCGGCGTGCTGTTCATTGTCGAAGCCGGCCAGGGCAGCCACGTGGCGGTCATCGCCGCCGAGGACGCCGACGCGGGCCTGGTCGGGCACAACATGCTGGAGCTGGTCGAGCAGCTCGGCGCGAACGCCTCAGCGCGGCCCCGCGCGCCACAGCCGAGGAGGCCACGCCGGAATGAGCCTGGCGGGCCGCGACGACGACCCGGACCGGCTGTACACCCTCACCGGTGGCCGCAGCCGGCCCAGCAGGGACTGCTTCGACCTGGTCACGTTGGTGGTCGGCGAAGCCGAACCGGCCCAGGGGATGCAATCGGAGCACGCCGCGATCCTGCGGATGACCCGCCGGCCGGTGGCTGTCGTGGAGATCGCCGCGGACCTGCGACTTCCGGTCAGCATCGCCAAAATCCTGTTGTCCGACATGCTCGACGCCGGCTGGATCAGCGTTCGCCATCCGCAGTCGGCGCTGGGCGTGGCGCAGCTCCCGGACCACACCACTCTGGAGAAGGTGCTCGTTGGACTCCGCGATCTCTGAGGTGCTGCCGGCCAGCCGTACGCCGCTCAGCCAGACCGCCGACAACGGGCTCAAAATCGTCATCGTCGGCGGCTTCGGCGTCGGCAAGACGACGATGGTCCGCTCGGTCAGCGACATCCGGCCGCTCAACACCGAGGAAACGATGACCCAGGCGGGTCAGCATCTGGACGACTTACGGGCCGTGCCGTACAAATCCTCGACCACGGTGGCCTTCGACTTCGGCCGGATCAGCCTCGACACGCACACCGTTCTCTATCTTTTCGGGGCACCCGGCCAGGAACGCTTCTGGTTCCTGTGGGACCGGCTGTTCACCGGCACGCTCGGCGCGATCGTGCTGGTGGACGACCGGCGGCTCGCCGACTCCTGGTACGCGATCGACCGGCTGGAGCACCACCGCACGCCGTTTATCGTGGCCCGCAACGACTTCGGCGGCAAACCACACAGCCTCACCGAGGTCCGCGACGCGCTCGATCTGGAGCCGCAGGTGCCGCTGATCGACTGTGACGTACGCTCCCGCGCCTCCAGCAAACAGGTGCTGATCGCGCTCGTCGAGCACCTCCAGAACCTTATGACCGCTCGGGAGAACACCGTATGAGCACGCCCACGCCCGCCGAAACCGGTTGCCCGGTGCTCGCCGAGAACGCCGTTGCGCTCAGCGGCCCGCGTTTTCACACCGATCCGATCGGCCTGTACGAGGACATGCGGCGCGAGCACGGACCGGTGGTGTCCGTAGAGCTACCCGGCGGTTTCCCGGCCTGGCTGGTGATTGGCTACCGCGAGCTGCATCAGGTCACGTCCGATCCGGACCTGTTCCCGCGCGATGTCGGGCTGTGGAATCAGTGGCCGCACATTCCGGCGGACTGGCCGCTGCTGCCGATGATCGGCCAGCGGCAGGCCTCGGTCTACTACACCGTGGGCGAGCCGCACCGCCGGCACGCGAGCATGGTGAGCGAGGCGCTGGCCAGCGTCGACGCGTTCGAGCTGCGCCGGCACGCCGAGCAGCTGTCCGACGAGCTCATCGACGGTTTCTGCGGACGTGGCGAGGCCGACCTGGTCGCAGATTTCGCCGGTCCGTTGCCGGTGCGGTGCTCGTGCTCGCCCGCATCATCGGCTTCCCGGACGCGGAAAGTCGTCAGCTGGCGTACGTGCTGAACGAGCTCGCGGACGGCGGGCCGGGCGCTCAGCAGGCGTACGCGAGCTACACCGACCACATGCAGCGACTGGTCACGACCAAACGTGCACACCCGGGCGCCGATGTCGCCTCCCGGCTGCTGGCCGACCCGGCCAGACACAGCGACGAGGAGGTGGTGCTGGACCTGAAAGACACAACTGCCGCCGGGGTCCTCCCGACAGCCGACTGGATCGGCAACTCGATCCGGCTGATGCTCACCGACGATCGGTTCGCCGCCGCCCTCGGCGGTGGCCGGCACAGCGTCGCGCAGGCCATGAACGAAGTCCTGTGGGAGGACACCCCCACCCCCAGATCCTGAGCGGCCGCTGGGCCGCCCGGGACACCACCCTCGCCGGTCGACCGATCCGGTCCGGCGACATGCTGCTGCTCGGGCTCGCCGGGGCCAACGCCGACCCGGAGATCCAACGCCATCTGGCCGGTGGCCAGAGCGGCAACAGCGCGCACTTCTCTTTTGGTTACGGCGAATACCGGTGCCCTTTCCCGGCCCAGGAAATCGCCGAGATCACCGCCCGGACCGGCATCGAGGTGCTGCTGGACCGGCTGCCTGACCTCGATTTGACCGTGCCGGCGCGGACCCTGGTCCGACGCCCGTCGGCATTCCTGCGCGGGATGACCGCACTGCCGGTACGGTTCACCGCTGTGCGACCCGTTGGAGGGCAATTACCATGAATGACCCCGACTTAGCGACCCAACGTTTTTCCCAGCACCGATTAACAAGTCCTCGCCAGTCGAGGAACCAGACCATTGTCATCGATCCGCTCGTACGAGATCTGGCCGGCGAAACCGCGAAGCTGCGGTCCGCCGGCCCTTTTGCGCGCATCGACCTTTTGGGCGTACCAGCCTGGACCGTGACCAGCCACGCGGTGGCCCGCCGGCTGCTCACCGATTCCCGGCTGGTGAAGGACATCAACCACTGGGGACTTTTCCAGTCCGGCATCGTCAACCAGCAATGGCCGCTGATCGGGATGGTCGACCCCGGTCGCTCGATGTTCACCGTCGACGGCGCCGAACATCGCCGGCTCCGGGTCAAAACCGCCCAGGCGGTGACTCCGCGCCGACTGGAAGCGCTGCGTCCGGTCATCGACGAACTGACCAGATCGCTGCTCGATGACTTGCAGAATCTTGACCGCGTGGACTTGAAAACCACCTTCGCGCAGCCGCTGCCCATGGGTGTGGTTTGCGCCTTGATGGGCGTGGACAAGAGCGAGATTCCGCGGCAAATGCGGCTGTGGAAGGCGTTTTTCTCGATGCTGACCCCACAGGACGAGCGGCTTGCGGTCATCTCCGAGCTGGACGTTATTTTCACCGATATGGTACGGGAAAAGACCGCCCCCCCGGCGATGACCTGACCAGCGCCCTGATCCTGGCCGACGACGGCGGCGAGCCGCTGACCGAGGAGGAAGTCGTAGGCAACCTCAAGTCGATGGTCGCGGCCGGACATGAGACAACCATCGGGCTGATTCTCAACGCCGTACGCGGATTGCTGACCCACCCCGATCAGCTGGCACTCGTACTGGCCGGTGCGGTTCCGTGGACTTCGGTCGTCGAAGAGGCGCTGCGCTGGGATCCGCCTGTTTCCCACCTCCTGATGCGATTCGCTACCGAGGACATCGACGTCGACGGTTTCGTCATCGAAAAAGGTGAGGGCGTGGTCATCTCGTACCGCGCCATCGGCCGGGACGCCTCGCACCACGGTCCTGACGCTGATTTCTTCGACGTCACCAGGTCCACACCCATCCGGCACATGACTTTCGGCCACGGCCCACACATCTGCCCCGGCGCCGCACTGTCGCGGCTGGAAGCCGGGATCGCGCTGCCGGCGCTTTTTTCGCTCGCTTCCCCGGATTGCGGCTCGCCGTACCATCCGCGGAACTCCGGAACCTGCCGATCATGACCCCAGAACGACCTGGAGTCCTTTCCGGTTCATCTTCGCTAAACAGACGCGAGGGTGACGTTCTGGGGCGGATATGCCGAACTTCCATCCCCCACAACGTCACCCTCGCGGAAGCTACCGATCCACTCATGACATCTCTCACATTTGCCGGTCCCGCACTAGAATCGGTCGCGCACAACGACAAGCGACTTTCGTGAGGAAGATCTTGACCGCTTTCCCGATGGCCCGGACCTGCCCGTACGATCCGCCGCCGGAGCTGACCAGGCTCCGCTCCGACGATCCGATCAGCCGGGTGACGCTGGCCGACGGCAGCACCCCGTGGTTGGTGACCCGGCACGAGGACGTACGCGCCGTGCTCGCCGACCGGCGGTTCAGCGCGGACAACGACCTACCTGGCTACCCACAACATCGCAGCGCCGGCGGCCGGCCGCCGCGCACCTTCCTGCGCATGGACGGCGCCGAGCACGCCCACCACCGCAAGGCGTTGACCAGCGAGTTTACCGTCAGGCGAATCGAGTCACTGCGTCCGCTGGTGACCAAAACGGTCGACCAGCTGCTGACCAGCATGGCCGCCGGACCGCGTCCTACCGACCTGATCGGCGCGTACGCGCTGCCGCTGTCCTCGACGGTGATCTGCCAGCTGCTCGGCGTGCCCTTCGGCGACCACCAGTTCTTCCAGGACCAGAGCCGGGCAATGTTGGACACGCACGGCGCCCCGGAACAGGTCACGAAAGCGCGGAACGAGTTGGTCGGCTTCCTGCGCGAGCTGGTCGCGGCCAAGGTCGCTACACCCGGGGACGACCTGATCAGCCGGCTGCTGGCCAAGGGCCGACTGAGCGGTCCGGAAGTCGTCCTGACTTCGGTGCTTTTGTTGGTGGCTGGCTACGAAACGACCGCGAACATGATTGGTCTGGGCACGCTGGTGCTGCTGCGAAATCCCGAGCAGGCCGCGGTCGTACGGGACGACCCCACCGCTGCTTCCAGCTCGGTCGAGGAGCTGCTGCGGCTGCTGACCATCACCCACCTGGGCCATCGCCGGGTCGCTCTCGAGGACGTCGAGGTCGGGGGGGTGCTGATCCGCGCTGGTGAGGGTGTCATCGCGGCCGCCGACGCGGCCAATCGGGACCCCGCGGTGTACGACGCTCCCGACGCGCTGGACGTGAGACGAAGCCCGAACCACCACGTCGCCTTCGGTTTCGGCGTGCACCAGTGCCTCGGCCAACCACTGGCCCGGCTGGAACTCCAGGTCGCCTATCCAGCCTTGCTCCGCCGCTTTCCCGACCTGCGCCTCGCCGTGGACCCCGATGCACTCACCTATCGGGACACCCAGCAAATCTATGGCGTCGATTCCCTCCCAGTCACCTGGCAATAAAGACCGAGCTACGCTGATCCACTGTGACCAGCACGAAAGTCGATGACATTTGTCAGACCATCTGGATGGATAGATGAATTACCATCGCGACCACTGGAAGCGCTGGGCGCGTACGGTCGGCAACGTCCCAGAGGTCGACGTGGCCCTCGCCGCGTACGACGGAGTGGAGCGGCTCGCCCGTCCGAAAATGCTCTATCAGCGCGGTGGACACCCGATCCAGCCCCAGCAGCCGTGGCAGTTTCCAGGCCCGCCGGCCGTTGAATACCGCGTCGAGGCGGCATACCGGCGGATCGCCGCGACGCTCATCATCGCGCCCCAGGCACCGGACGCCGACGGCCGGGCCGACGCCGTCGAGGACCTGTTGTACGAGCTGCACGCAGCCGAGCTCGACATCGTTCTCGGACGCCTCGGCAATCGGGGCCTCGACGCGCTGGGGCGGCTCCTGCTGGCCGCTGAGCACCTCGAGCGTTCGTGGGATTTCTGTCGCGTACAAGCACTTTTCAACCTCCTGCTGGAACGTCCCAGCCCACATGTGGCCAGCCTGGTCGGCGCCTGCATCTCGGCCACCCAGCCGGGCATGGACGGCCTGGAGGACGACGATGTCGACGGCTGGCTGGGTGCCGGCCGGGCCGTTCGTGGTGCTCGACGACCGCGCGTACCGGACCGACGCCGGCTATCGGGTGGAGGGCGCGGCGGATGCGATGGCCTGGCAGGACGTGCTGCAGGGCCTGATCGGCGACTGCTGGTTCCTGACCAGCCTGCAGGCGGTGGCGAAGGCCAACCCGCAGTGGTTGCCGCGCCATATCAAGCAGAATCCGAACGGTACGGTCAGTGTGTGCTGCTGTACGACGAGGACGACCGGCACCCGTGCCCGGTGACGGTGACCCCAGACCTGCCGGTCAGCGGCGGCGTGCTGGTGGGCGCCACCGGCCACACGAAAGACCCCGCCTATGCCGAAATGTGGCCCGCTTACTACGAAAAGGCGTACGCGCAACAGTGCGCCGGATATGCCGCGATCGAGGGCGGCTGGGCGCGCCGGGCGTTTCCGATCATCACTGGCCGCGAACCGGTCCGGCTGCCGACCGACAGCCGCGACCTGCCCTGGCGGATCGACGGCCACCTCCGCAGCGGCCACGCGGTGGCCGTCGGCACCCGCGGAGGGTCGGACCGGGACACCGTGCTCGGCGGCCGGCTGGTCTGCGGCCATGAGTATTTCGTCAAGGAGGTCGACACCCGGGCCGGCCGGATCTGCCTCGGCAATCCGTGGGGCGACGCGGCCAGCAAAACCAAATGGGAGGTTTGGCTGAGTCTCGACGAGGCGCTCACCCACCTCAACGAAGCCACCGCCGTACTGACGCGATGAGCGGATCTCCGGCGGGCCCTCACGGCTCTGCGCGGCTCAGATCCTCGGGGCTGAAACTGCTCAGGAAATTCAGTGCCTCTTCGGCCGGGCTGCCGGGCGCAGCGGTGTAGACCACCAGCAGGTGGTGGGCCGCGCCCGGAACCTGGAATGTTTCGTAGGTGAGCGTGAGGTCCCCGACGGTCGGGTGCCGGAAGTGTTTGGGCCCGTGGGTCTTCTCATGCACGTGGTGGCTGGCCCACAAGCCGCGAAAGGTCGGGCTCTGCACCGAAAGTTCACCGATCAACCGGACCAGTTCCGGATCCTGCGGCCGCCGCCCGGCCGCCATCCGGAGCATGCCCACGGTCGTACGGGCGGCCTCGTCCCAGTCGAGGTGAATCCGCGGCGCCTGCGGGTCCAGGAAGATCCGCCGGGCCATGTTCCGGTCGCGTACGCCCAGTCGCGGGAAGTCGGCGATCAGGATAGCCGCGAGGCGGTTCCAGGCCAGCACGTCGTTGCGGTCGTTCATGATCAGCGCGGGGCCGGTCGAGATGGCTTCGACAACCTGTCCGAGGGTGCTTCGCAGGACCGGGGCGCGACCCGCCGAGGTGGCGCCGCGCCGCGGTGGCCTCGCCAGGTCGTACAGGTGGGCTCGCTCGGCCGCGCCCAGCAGCAGCGCCCGGCACAGCGCATCGAGGACCTCGTCGGACGGCCGGTCGGCCCCGCCCCTGCTCCAGGCGCACGTAGTAGTCGGTGCTGAGGCCGACCAGCTCGGCGACCTCCTCGCGACGCAGGCCCGGCACCCGACGGCGGCCAGTGGACGGCAGCCCCGCCTCAGCGGGTGACACCGCGGCCCTGCGGGCCCGCAAATACATGCCGAGACTGCCGGCGATTGTCCTCGGGTCAGCGTCCACGCCATCCAGTATGCCCATGACAGCGGCTCGTAAGGTGGCCCTGTCATTCCCAGGGAACGGCTGTCACTTCATCTGCTGACCGCTGCCGCGAACCATTGCTGGCATGGCTAATTCCTCGCTTGATCTTCGACCCGAGACCGGCGCCGCCGTGCCCGTCCGGCGTACGTTCTGGCCGGTCGTCCTGGCGGTCGCGGCCGCCAGCATGATGTTGCCCTTCTCGGTGACCGGCGCCGCGGTGGCGCTGCCGAGCATGGCCGCGCACTTGGGGGCGTCCGTTGGTACGGCCCAGTGGATGTTGAACGCCTTCAACATCACCTTCGCCGCTCTCCCGCTGGCCGCCGGGGGCCTGGCCGACCGCCTCGGCCGCCGCCGCGTACTGCTGACCGGCATCGCCGTGGTGGGCGTGATGTCGCTGCTCGTCGCACTGTCGCCGTCGATGGTCTTGGTGGATCTCGCGCGAGCGATCCAAGGCTGCGGCGCGGCGACCGTACTGGCCGCGGGCGCCGCGGTGCTGGCCGAAGCCACCTCTGGGCGACGGCGACAGTTGGCCTTCGGCATCCTCGGCACCTCGTTCGGGACCGGGCTCGCGATCGGGCCGCTCGCCGCCGGAGCGCTGGTCCAACTTGCCGGCTGGCGGTCGGTCTTCCTGCTGGTCGCGGTGATGTCGGTGCCCATATGGCTGGTCGCGACCCGAGCCGGCGAATCTCGCGACCCCGCCCGACGCAAGCTCGACCTCGCTGGCGTAGCGACCTTCACCGCTGGACTCGGCTGCCTGTCGTACGCCTTCGTCCAGGCCGCTGCGGCCGGGTGGACAGCCCCGGGCACGCTGCTTCTGCTCGCCGCCGCCATCGCGCTGACCGCGCTTCGCGGTGCTGGAGATCAGGCGGGCGGACCGGGCGATGTTCGACGTACGCCTGTTCGCGAAGCCCGAATTCGTCGCCGTGGTGTGCCAGCCCTTCACGGTCACGCTGGGTTTCGTGATTCTGCTGATCTACCTGCCGGCTTACCTTCAAGGAGTCGCTGGTCAGAGCACCTTTTCCAGCGGTCTTCTGCTGCTCCCGATGACCGCGCCCGTGTTGCTGCTCCCGCTGGCCGCCGGCTGGATGGCCGCTCGTACGTCCGTACGCACGGTGCTGACCGCCGCGTCCTTGATGATCGCCCTCGGCGCGCTGCTCTTGACGACGCTGCACAGTGACGGGTCGTGGCTGGCGTTGGCGCTGCCGCTGCTGCCTTTCGGGGCTGGGGTCGGCCTGGCGTTCGGCGTGATGGACAACGCCGCCATCAGCACTGTCCCAGTCCACAACGCGGGAGCGGCCGCCGGCATTTTCAACACGATGCGGATCACCGGCGAATCCGTCGCCGTCGCCGGTCGCCGGTGCCGCGGCGCTGCTCACCACGCTGACCGCTGGCCAGCTCGGCCAGCATGGCGTCGCCGCGGCTTCGGCCGTACGACTGGCCGGGCTCGCTGTCCAGGGACAGGTCGCCCAGCCCGACCGAGCGGGCCTTGCCAGCGATCTGACCGCCGCCTTTCACGTCCTCGGAATCGTCCTCGCGATCCTGTCGACCATCGGCGCGGTTCTCACGTACCTGGCGCTGGCACCCCGCCGTCGCTAGTACCTGGCCCTCTTCATGAGGACGTCGGCGGCTTTGCTCGCGCCGCCGGCGTCGTGGCAATGCTTGCGCATTTCCGCGACGTTGTCGGCGTACGACGGCTCGGTGTCGATTGTTCGTACGGCCGCGGCGAGCTTCTCCGCGGTGATGGCACTGGGATCCAGGGCGGCTCCGAGACCGAGTTCGGCGACTCGACGAGAAGTCAGGGCCTGCTCCGGCATCTGTGGCACAACAACCAGCGGTACGCCGTACCAGAGCGCTTCCATGGTGCTGTTCATGCCGCCGTGGGTAATGAAAAGCCGGCTCCTTTCCAGCACCGGCAGCTGCGGCGGAACCGACGGCGCGAGCAGGAAATTCGCCGGCGCCGGTCCGAGCTCGGCCGGATCAACCCGGAATCCGTGCGACAGCACGACCGTCCATGGCAAATCGGCGAAAGCTTCGAAGCAGGACCGGAAAAAAAAAACTCCGTCTGGTTGTTGAAAACCGTACCGAGTGAGATGAAGAGCGTGTTGCCGGCTTCCACCTTCTCCAAGGGAAAGTCGCCGGTGTACGCACGCGGGCGAATCGCCGGCCCGGTGAAGGCCACCTCCTCGCCGATGTTCGCGCCCTGTGGGTGGAACTCGCGCGGCATGAACGAAATGCCGGTCCGATCCTCCCGCTCGAATGCCTCGAACGGATAGTTCGCCTGAGTGCCGAAAACCTTGGTGAAGTCAGCGTAGCCGGGTGACGCTGTGATCGCGTCCATCATCTGTTTCGCGCTCGCACTGGCAAGAACGGCAGAGGTGAGGGTGGTGCCCATGTACGACACGTAGGATCCGTTGACTGAAATCCCCTGCCGGTCGGCCTCCCGGTGACCCCACAACGCCATCGGGTCCGCCAGCACCAGGTCGGGTTTCTCAGCGGCCAGCCACGGCGAAAGCCACGGCTGAACCTCACGCCCCACCTCGGCCAACATCGCGAACAACGCCGCCGGCCCGGCCCACGGTCGGGTCCGGCGTCGGCGGGTCGGCATGGGCTTTGAGCCGCGCGCCGGTGAACTCGATGGACTCCCGGAACTGCTCCGCCGCGACATAAACAACGTCCTCGCCGCGGTCCACCAGCTCCGCCGCGACTCCCAGGGTCGGATTCACGTGCCCGTGTGCGGGCGGCACGAAAATCGCGTACTTTGCCATTCCGGCAGTCCCATCTCTTGTGAAGTCAGCCTCTCGTCCTTGATCCAACCGGCGATCTGGGGGTTTTGCCAGAACCAGCGCATCGGGCCGCTCTCAGCCAACGCACAGCTTCGTACCCGACCGCGCTGGGCACGACAGTCCCCCAGCCACGATCGTACACAAAAGTGAACCTGCGGCTGCCCTCCGCGCCAGCCCGGAGTAGTTGTCAGACCTGCCAGTTACGGTCGGGAGCATGACTGAATCAGCGGCCGAAGCGCCCCGCGCCGGCGGCAGCATCCGTTTTTCGTCACCGATCACCCTGCTGACGAGGATGTCGCGCTGATTTCAGCTGGGCTCGATGATCTCAACGTGCGGGAAACGGGAATCGACGATCGCCGACCGCTGGCGGTGCTCGCCAGGGACCCGGAAAGCAAGCGGGTGGTGGGCGGCCTCAGTGGCCGCACCTCATTGGGTCTGCTGTTCGTGGACCTGTTCTACCTACCAGCAGGGCTTCGCGGTGCCGGGTTGGGCAGCGAAATTCTGCGGCAGGCGGAGGAAGAAGCCCGCCGGCGCGGGTGCCGCGCCGGGGTGCTCTACACGATCAGTTTCCAGGCACCTGCCTTCTACGTCGCCCGTGGCTGGCGCGTTTTCGGCGAGGTTCCCTGCGACCCACCCGGAACCAGCCGAGTGTTCCTCACGAAAGAGCTCTACGATGCGACGGGTGACCTCGGCTGATCCCACCCCCTTGTTGCCTCGTGCGGTGGTGGTGCTGCTCGCCATGGCGGGCGCTGTCATCGTGCTCGGCGGCCTGCTGGCGAGTGCGTGGCTCGTCGCGCCGCTGTTCCTGGCGATGGTGATCGTCATCGCGAGCAGCCCGGTGGCAAGCTGGCTGCGCCAACATCGAGTGCCGTCCTGGCTGGCGACGACCATCCTGATCCTGTTGGTGTACGCGATAATCATCGCGCTCGTCGCCGTCCTGGTCGTCTCGATCGCCCAACTCGCCGCGCTGCTGCCCACGTACGCCGGCCGGGCCAACTCTTTGCTGACCGAGGTTCTCTCGCAGCTGGCGAGGTTCGGGGTCACCACAACGCAGGTGAAATCGATCCTGAGCGGCCTGAACATCGGCAGCGTGATCGGCTATGTCGGATCGCTGCTGACGACCGCCACCAGCATCGGCAGCAACGTGGTTTTCGTGCTGTCCCTGCTGTTTTTCGTGAGCCTGGAAACGTCCACTGTGGACGCGCGGCGGATCGCCATCGCGGTCGACCGGCCGCTGATCGCCGAGGCGGTGGCCGGCTTTCTGCGGGACACCCGCCGTTATCTCGTGGTCAACACGATCTGCGGACTCGCGGTCGCCGCGCTGGACACCATCGCACTTATGGTGCTGGGCATTCCGCTGCCGTGGCTGTGGGGGGTAGTGGCGTTCCTGACCAACTACATTCCCAATATCGGCCCGTTTCTTGGCATCGTGCCACCAGCGCTGCTCGCCTTGTTGAGCGGTGGCTGGCAGCTGATGGTGATCGTCATCGCGGTCTACCTCGTCATCAACTTCGTTGTCCAGACAGTCATCCAGCCACGTGTGGTCGGCGACACCATTGGACTGTCCCCCATTGTCACGTTTCTTTCCTTCGTGCTGTGGGGCTGGATTCTCGGGCCGATCGGCGCGATTCTCGCGGTCCCGATGACACTGCTGGTCAAGGCGCTCTTCGTCGATGTGGACCCTAAAGCCGGCTGGGCGCATGCGCTGCTGACCAGTGAACAGGACCTACCAAAGAAATCCTGAAGCAAACGTTCTACGGTGGCTCCATGACCGAAGAAGCATGCCCCTGGGAACCGCCCCTTGCCGGCACCGAGGCCGAGCACCTTCTCGGCGCGCTGGACCGCCTGCGTACAACCTTCCGCTGGAAGGCCGACAACCTCGACTCGACGGGCCTGCGGACCCGCATCGGCGCGTCCTCGATGACCATCGGCGGTCTACTCAAACACCTTTCGCGCGCCGAGGACCAGATGTTCACCACCAAGCTCAGCGGCGCGCCGATGAACGCCCCCTGGGACACCACCGACTGGGACAGCGATGCCGACTGGGATTTCACCTCGGCCGCCGCGGACACCCCCGGGGCGCTGTACGCGCTTTGGGACGCGACCATTGCGCGATCCCGAGCGACCCTCACTGCCGCCCTGGCCAACGGTGGGCTCGACCAACTCGTCTGGCTCACCTGGCCGGACGGCCGCCATGCCAGCCTGCGCCGGCTCGTGTGCGACCTGATCGAGGAGTACGGGCGGCACACCGGCCACGCGGACCTGCTCCGCGAGGCCGTCGACGGCCGCGTCGGCGAGGATCCGCCCGCCGGTTGGCGCCCCTCTCCCCTCAAATAGCCGTTAGCCTGCCTCGTAGTCCGTGGCGTCACCGCAGAAGGCCAAGCAACGCTTCCAGTACGTGTTCCCCATGCGCGCGACCCGCGGTCGCGCAGCCGCCGCGAGGCAACTCAGGCCTGACTTGCGGTGAGTACGCCCCGCCGCCCGGATCGCTGGATCCACGTGCGACGCACGCGATGAGGCATTACGGCCAACCAGCGGTGTAGTTATCCGCGGCGGTGTCGTAGGGCTGGCAGCAGGACGTGGTCAATCAGGGCGGCTATCGTCGCCTCGTCGAGTTTCTCGCGGCGGGCGACCATCTGCCGGAAAGCATATGAGGGCAGGACGCCGGCGATGATGTCCACGGGCGCGTCGGGGTCGATCTCGCCGCGTTCGATCCAGCGGTCGAGAACTGAACGCAGTGCCAGTGCCGGCGGCCGGCCAATCGACTCGTACGC
>NZ_WOTO01000096.1 GCF_010993775.1 Fodinicola feengrottensis
GTCGAGCGCGTCCGGATGGCTGGCTCTCGGCGCTTCCATTGACTGTTGGCGTGCAGCCGGCACTCGTCCAATGAGTGTGTGACGGGTCGGATGACGGACGCTGGCTGCTTCTGCTGGTCGGGGCTCGACCACCTTGCGCAACAGCCTGCGCAGGTTCTCCAGGTAGTCCAGGTAGCGCTCGCGGTTCTCCCGAACCTGCCGGCGGGCGCTGTTGCGCGTACCGACGAACAACACCACGCCCAGCCCGACCGAGCCGACCAGGAACAACAGTCCGGCGATCGCCTGGACCGGCCGGCCCTGGCTCGTCAGGGTGACGATTAGCGAACCGGACCCGGAGATGATCGGGGGGTGAGGACGACGGCGAAGTTCGCGCCACCCTGCTGGCCTCCGCTCTGCTGCGGTGGGGCCGCCACCAGGATGGGATCGGAGCCGGGATCGGGCACCGCGATGCGGGCCGGCCGCTGCACCAGGGTGGTCGTCATGCCGCCGACGATATGCTCTCCCGGCGAGGGCGGCGCGCACTGAGGTAGCAGGTGAGCCGTCGACCGGAATTGATGCGCGAGCCAGCCGGCGCGGTTGCCGGAGTGCCGCTGAAAAGCGGCACTGCCACTGGGTCGAAACGAGGGGGCGCAGTGCCAGCGGGCTACAGCCGAGTCACCGTGGTCAGCGACTCGCGCCGCGTCGATGTCGCGCTGCCCGCGGCCCTACCAGTGACGGACCTCTTACCCCAGCTGCTCAGGCTGTGCAGTCCGCCGCAGCCAGGCAGCCAGCACCCCGTTTCGTGGGCGCTGGTCCGCTTCAACGGCACCCTGCTGCAGCCCGAGGCATCGCTGTTCGAGTCCGGGGTGATCGACGGCGAGGTGCTGGAGCTGCGCGGCGGCGCGAGCGCCGGCCGTCCCGCGTATGTCGAGGATGTCAGGGACTCCGTCGAGGACGTGGTGGACGGCTCCGGACGGCTGTGGCGTGGCCAGATCAGCCTCCGGTTCGCGCTGATCGCCGCCTCGCTGGGGATGTTCGCGTTGCTTTTCGATCCAGCCGTACGTGCCAGCGGCTCGTTCGCCGCGCTCGGCCTCGCCGCGGTGGTGGCGATCGCGCTCTGCGGCGCCGGCTGGTGGGCCGGCACTCAGGGCGAGCCCAGCTCCGGTCGGCTGGCGATCGTGGTGGGCTGCCTGTGGGCCGGTCTCGCCGGCTGGCTCGGCGTCCTTGCGGCCGGCGGGTCGATGCCGCTCGCCGGCGCGGTCGCGCTGGTGGCCGCGCTGGTCCTGGCCTCGCTCGTACGAGCCGGCACCCCGCTCGCGGCTGGCCATCTCGCCGGCTTCGCGGTGGCCGGCGCGGTCGGGTGTGTGCGCCGCGGTCACCGCCCTGCTGGGTGGGCCGATCGACGACGTGATCCGGATCGCTCCGGTGCTGCTGGTCGTGGTCGTCGGCGCGATGCCTCGGTTGTCCCTGTCGGTCGGCGGCCTCGCCTCGGCCGACTACCTGGTGCGCTCGGGCGGTCAGATGGCCTCGAACACGCTGACCGACCGGCTGTCCCGCAGCGGCGCCTCGCTGGTCGGCGCGCTGATGGGCATCGGCCTGCTGACTGACCGCCATCGCCTGCGTTCGGCTCGCGTTCATCGACAGCTATTGGGACCGCGGCCTCGGCGCGTTGCTTGCCATCGCGCTGCTCCTGAGATCGCGGGCGTTCTCGCAGATCTGGCACATCCTGCCGCTGCGCGCCGCCGGTGTGATCGGCCTGGTCGCGCAGGGCTATGGCCTGGTGTCGTACGAACCGTCGCTGCGGCTCTGGGTGCCACTGGTGGCGGTTGTGTGTGGTGGCGGTCGCGTTCGTACTGGTCAGCGCCGTGCACCCGAGTGACATCGCAAGAGCCCGAATCAAGCGGATCCTGGACTGGGCGGAGCGGCTGATCGTGGTCGCCCTCGTCCCGGTCTGCGCGCCGGTGCGGTCGGCGCGTACGCGCTGGCCATGTCAATGTTGGTCAAATGACGGCAATGTCTGTGCTGCGGTGCCGCGAGAGGCCAGCCCGGTGACCGGCCCGGACCGTACGCCGGCCGACCCCGCCGACCCCGCGAAAGCGCAGGGCCGCGCTGCTGTGCCTCCCAAACGGCCGGCTGAGGTGCCGGCTGAGGGGGCCGACCAGAGCGCGCCCAGGTCCGGTGCCCCCGCCGGCACCCGGCCGCAGGGCCGCGCCCAGGCACCGCTCGCCGCACCGGCCGATGACTCCGGCACCAGCCGCCAGGCCGGCGGGTACGGCCGGTCGGCCGGCCGCGCGTCGGTGCCACCTCCACCCGCTGCCCCGCCTCCCGCTGCCCCGCCTCCTGCTGCCCAGTCACCTGTTGTCCAGTCACCTGGTAGCCAACAGCCGGGCGTACGACCTCCAGCCACCCCGCCAGCTCGGCCGAGTGAGAACCCGCCGGGCAAGTGGCCGTCGTACTTGCCGGAGCCCCCGCCCGGCGCGTTCCCGTCCGGCCGCCCCGGCGGGCCACCGCCGCCAGCCACCGGGCCGCCACCGACCCCTGCTCGCCCCCCGGTGCCGCCGACGCCGTACCGATCAGCGCCATCGGCGGGTCCGGTATCGACGCCGCCGGCCGGCCAGCCACCGGCTCGGCCCGCATCGGGGCCACCACGGTCCACGCCAGGTGACCGGCCGGCCGCTGCTGGGCGAGAGGGCGAGCGTCCACCGGTACGCCGACCCCGCACCCCGCCGCCTCCGCAGCCTGGCCCACCGCCCGCCCTCGGCCCGCCGCGCTATGTCGGCCCCTCCGGCAGCAACCCACGCCCACCGGCCGCCGCACCGCGGCCCAACCAGTCCGCTCGCCGTCCGAGCCCGCCACCGCCCGGGTACCCACCAGCGCCGCCCGTCCCGCCACCGCCAGCACGGCCGCCAGCACCGCCGCGCTCCGACCCACCACGCCCGGCTGCCCAACAGCCATCGCGGCAAGCCCAGCCGCCAGTGGTACAGCCTCCTGAGCCCGCATCGACGCCACCGGCAGCAGCAGTACGGCCGGCATCCACTCCGCCGGCGCCTCCTCGGCCGGTGGCCCAGTCTCAACCGATGGCCCAGTCTCAACCGGCGGCCCAGTCTCCGGCCGCGCCTACCTCAACGCCACCAGCCAGCCGACCGTCCGCGAGTGGGCCACCATCGCGCCCGACCCAGCCCATTCCGCACCCTGGCCCGCCGCCCATCCCGACCGGCTCCGCAGCGGGATCCGTCGAGCCGTTCGCGCCCGTACGGCCAACCGCGCCGCCCGCCTCGGCAGCACGGCCGGCTCCGCCCGCACCCCAGCCAACGCGCCCGCCGGCCACGCCCGCACGTCCGGCGTCCGCGCCGCCGGCTAGACCGACGAGCACTCCGCCGGCGGCAGCCTCACCCGGTCCAGCACAACCCGGTCCAGCACAACCCAGGCCAGCACAACCCAGGCCAGCGCAGCCCGGTCCGCCGCCACAGGTAGGCCCGCCGCGGCCGGTTAGTGCCCGGCCGGCGCAACCACCGCGGGCCGCCTTGCCCGCACCCGTTTCCGCTGGACAGCTGCCCGTTAATCCGGCGAACCCGTACGACGCCATCCCGGCGCCCTGGCAGCCGCAGTCGTCCTCGGTGCTGGCCGGTCCGATCGCTACCCCGCCGCGAGGCGCAGGGCCAAACACCCCGCCAGGCGCACTGCGGCGCGCGCGCCGCGCCCGGTCGGGCCGCCGGCGGTCAAGGGCGGGCTCAGTACGGGCGGCGGTGTGTGACTGGCTGGCGAGGGCTCGTGTCGTCCGTCGTCTTCGGCATCGTCAATCCCGGCTCGGCCGCCGTCGCCGAGCGTGAGCGGCGGGTGCTCGCGACGGTACGAGGCCGCCAGCCGGGCCCACAGATGGTGGCGTTGATCGGTGCCGGCAATCGGGTCGGGACCTCCACCACGGCCGCCGGACTCGCGCTGACCCTCGGTGCGTTGCGTCGGGAGAACGTGCTGCTGATGGCTGTGGTGGCCGGTGGCGCGTCGATCGGCGAGCGGCTGTCCGGGCAGCGGGCGCCGTCGACCGCGGACGTACGCCAGGTGGGCGGCGGTATGGTCGACCCGCTGATGATCCCGTCCGGCGTACACGTTATCGACGCCGCGCCGTACAACAACCCGCTGTCCCGTACGGCTACCGCGGAGATGCTGGACAACTCGCGGAACAAGTACGCCTTCACCGTGGTGGACGCGGCCACCAACGTCGAGGACGCCGGCATGACCAGCATCGCCCGGGCCGACCGGGTCGTGGTGGTCACCCTCGGCACCCCCCAGGGCCTAGGCGCGGCCCAGGGTGCGCTGGGCCGGCTGCGGCCGCGGGTGGGTACGCCGATGCAGCCCGCCGTGGTGTTGACCGTGCTGCTCCCGCCCGGTGGCTCGCGGGCCTCCGTGCAGTCGTCCGCGGACCAGTTGGCGGCCGCGGTCGGCGGCATCGCGGTCCTGGTCCCGTACGACCCGGCGCTGGCCACCGGCGGTCGGCTGGACCCCGGCGGCCTCACACCCCGGACACCCGCCGCGGCTATCTCGACCTGGCCGTCGCGATCACCGCCAACGCATAGAAAAGCGTCTGGAAACCGAGGCGTCCAGACGCTTTTCAGCTACTTCAGGCTGCCGTTGCGGATCCGGGTCTTGTACTCGTCGACGCTGTTGTAGTAGTTGTGCGCGACCTGGTTGTTGTCCTTGTCCGAAGCCTGGTTCTGGAAGGCGCTGGTGTCCACCCCGGCGCCCTTGATGGCCGTGCGCAGAGTGTCCTGTGCGGCACTGGACTGGCTCGGGTTGGGCAGCAGTTCGGTCGAGGACTTCAGGTGCCCGTCGGTGAACAGCTCCGGGTTGTGTGTGCGCGGTGATCTTGCCCTCGCTGGCCAGCTCGTTGACCTCGCCGTAGTAGGTGTTGTATTGCAGCCGGTCGAGGCCGTAGCCGTTCTGGGTGGAGATGTTGATCGGGATCTTGCTCGGATCCGACGGCGTGGTCGCGTCCGCGTAGGCCGAGTTGAAGAGGCTCTTGCCGCCGGCGATGAGCAGTTTGGCGACCCCGCTGCCGCCCGGGATCGGCGCCAACACCACGTCCTTGATCAGGCCGGCGACCACCTTCTCCGAGGCCGCGTGGATAGCGGCCGCCTTCTGCTGCGCCTCCTGGTCGCCGAGGCCGGTCTCGATCAGCCCGTTGTTGACGCCGACCTCCAGGTACGAGTCGATCCTTGCGACCGAGTTGCCCAGTTGCACAGCGTGCTGGTCGTTCGTGCTGACCTCCATACCGCCGAGCTTCTGCTCGTACAGCTGCACCGACGTGGATAGTGCCTCGGCGGCCTTGGGGTCGGTGGCGATCAGGCTGAAGATCCGGATCCGGTCGCCCTCGCTGATCTGCACGTCACCGCCGCGTACGTCCGTCGGCCCGCCATCGGGGTCGGCGGCGAACCGGTCGATGAAGCCCACCGCGGTCTCGCCGAGCGCCGCCGTGATGGCCGGGTTGCGGGCGCCGAGGGTGTGGTTGTCGCCGGTCGAGCCCGGGATGTTGGTCAGCAGGTTGTAGCCGCCGTCCTTGCCGTTCGCCTGGCCGACCAGTGCGAAGAGGCGGTTGGCGGCGCTGTTGGCGAGCGCCTGGTCGGCCGGGTTGGACGAGTTGTGGGCTGGCCCGATCCAGTCGATCAGGTGCGCGGCCGTACGGCCGTCATCGGCGTACTCGTAGCTGAGCAGCGCCGCCACCGGGTTGGTGTAGTGGTCGTGGCCGTCGCCGAGCCCGTTGGACGAGCGACCGCCGGGCACGTGGCTCGGATCGAAGCCAACGCCGTTGAGCACGTCGGTGATGCCGGCGTGGTTGCGGGTGGCGACGTTGAGCAGCCCGGTGATCAGGTGGTCGGCGGCACCGTGGTCGAAGAGGACGTTTCCGGTCAGGCCGTGGTCCTTCAGGTCGCTGTCTTTGAAGCCCTGGCCGTAAAGCCGGTCGTGGAACGACTGCGACGCGTCCGCGATCTCGCCCAGCCGGTAGGTCAGCTGAGCGGAGAACTTCTCGCCACCGGAGAGATGTTCGGCGGGGTGTTGCCGAGCAGGTTCAGCAGGCCGTTCCAGTCCTGCGGCCGGTTGATGGCGACCGGCTGGACACCGTTGTACGGGCCGGGGGCTTGGTACGCGTTGTCCGTCAGCAGGCTCCGCACCTCTGGCGGCAGTCGGTCGAACCCGCCGTGCTGGTTCGGGTCGTCGGTCTTGAGGTTTTCGTTGGACAGCAACAACAGGCCGCTGCCGAGGTCGGTGGTGTAGCGGCCCTTGTCGGCGTCGTTGAAGCCGCTCTTGCTCAGGTAGTCCGGCAGTTTGAAGACATTGCCGCCGAGTCCGTTGTAGAGAGTGGTCAGATATGCCAGTACGCCGGCCGAAACTCCGACGCCGGCCGCGATCGCGGCGGCGGCACCGCTGTTCACCTGGTCCAGCAGCTCCAACGCTCGGCGTACGTCCTCCTGCGACACGTTCTTGCCGTTCGCCGCGTCGTTGAGGACCTGCGCCGCGTGCTGGGCGTCGGCCGCGGTCACCGGCGGGGTGACGTGATGGCCGGGAAACGCCACGTACGAACCCCACGACAGCGCGCCCGCCTTGGCGAGCGCCTGTAGGTCCGCGTCGTTCGGGTCGTGCTGCACCCGGCCGGCCAGGTCGTTGGCCTGCGTCCGGAGAAACTCGAGCAGGGCGTGCGCGCGACCAGTGATGTCGCCGGCCTTGTCGTTCTGGGCGCTGTCGACCGCCGAGTGGTAGGTCGCCAGTGACGCCTTCTGCTCCTCCGGCGTGATGTCGTTGGCCTCGGCCTGCCGGCCGGTGAGCGGCCGCGCCACCCCGAAGCCGGTGGACAGCGCCTGCTGCCACTCGGCGAGCAGCGCGTTCCGCTTGGTCTTGAAGTCCTGCACGTCCAGCGACCAGTTATGCGCGATGTCCGCGCCGTAGGTGGCAGATCCGTACGCGGCCTCGAAAGCGGCCAGGTTCTTGCCCGCCAGGTCCTTGATCGGGCCGGCGATGACCTCGGAGAACTGCAGCGCGGCGGTGTTCACCGCGCTGTTCACGTCGGAGCCGTGCCCGCTGATCACCGCGGCGACTCCGCGCAGCTGGTTCGCGGCGGCGTCGATGGTGCCGGGGTCGGCCGGGGTGTCTGGGATATCTGGGGTGGCAGCCATGGGATTCAGTCCTCGTTTATCGCAAGATCAGATGGCGCGAACAGAGCCGCGGTTGATCGACGGCAAAGTGCTCTGGGCCTGCCCAAAGCCGGTCGAGTTGTCGCTGTCGGTGGCGACCAGCGCGGCGGCGCCGGTCTGGATGTTGATGCCGGAGGTCTGCGCGAGAGTGAGTACGGCGTTGATCCGGTCGATGAAATGGGCCTGGTATCCGCCGTACGCACCGGGAAGGCTGGCTTCCTTGGCAGCGTCGGCGCACGCTTGGGCGGCCCCGGTGAACTGGCCGCGGACAGCGTTCGCGGCGTCCGCGGCTGCCTGCGTGTTCTGACCGGCGGAGTGCGCCTCGTTCGGGTTGCCGGCGACGTCCATCGGATCTTCCTCCCTCACATCCACGATCCGGCGGTCCTCGCACCGGATGATCACCAGCCTAAATGCAGGTCCGAGCTGGCAACTCCCGGAATCGTGCCACCACGGCGGCGACCGCTCCCCAGTTCGTGCCACCTCCGCGCCGGAGGGCCGCGGCCGGTGCGTACGAGCGGCAGAGTCCTCCTTGTCGCCCAGCAGGGAGCTGGGACTCCGGCCGCACCAGCAAGTCGCGGCGGAGCATCGCGGAAGGGCTCACTGCCATGGCTGACAACTTCATTGGTTTGACTCAGGCGAATGCGTTGGGTCAGGGCGGGCAGCATCTGGGTTCGCAGGCGCAGAGCATTCAGCAGCAGTTGAACGCGTTGATTGATGACATGTCCAAGGACAAGGACGTGATTCAGGGCAATGGGTTGGTGGCGTTCCAGAACGCGAAGAACGAGTTGGTGGGTCGTTTTGGTGAGTTGATGCAGTGGATCAACACGCACGGTATTCACCTGAGTGATGCGCAGACCGGGGTCAATTCCACCGATCAGCAGTCCGGTGACGACCTGTCCAGCGCCAGCTCCGGCCTGTCTGCCCTGGTCGCCAACCCGAACCGCTGAGCCCGCGATGTCAGCTGAGCAACCGATGTCAGCTGAATAACGATGCCAACTGAATAACGATGCCAACTGAATAACGATGCCAACTGAATAGCCGCCGGGGAAATCCACCACTGTCCCACGGGGGAATAGAGAGATGGGGCGGTCACTACGACAGTGGCCGCCCCTTCTGCCAGCGACAACATCGCTCTCCCCAGTTCGTGCCAGGTCCGCGCGCAGGTGCGGCTGGACCGACCGGGAGCCGGCAAAGTAGTCATCAACGGCAAGAACAAAGTGTTTCTCACCAGGGAGTTTGTTATGGGCGCACAGTACGAGGTCGGCGGGAATGTCTCCGGGCTGCAGAACCTGGCGTCCGACCAGCAGAGCTACATCGGCCGGTTCAACGGCATCCTGAACGAGATCAACTCGGCCGCCAAGGACACCCTGTCCAAATGGGACGGTGGCTCCTCCGAGGGTTATTCCAAGCAGCACCAGGAGTACGACGCGCACTTCACCCAGGTGCAGAGCGCGTTCAACAAGCTCGTGTCGGCCACCGACGGCGCCGCCAGCAACTACTCCGCGTTGATGGGCAAGCTCAACGGCCTGTTCGGCGGGTAGCACGGCTGGCTCGTACGGGCGGATGGGAGCATGGGCGGCGTGACCGTACCGTTCGGCCAGCCGCCGCAGTATCCAGGAGGCCATCAGCAGCAGCCGCAGGCGCGGCGCGGCCGGACAGCAGCAGCCACCACCACCAGCACCACAGCCCCAGCCGACCGTCCCGCCCGCGTTCGTGACCACCCCGAACGCAGAGCGTCACCTGCTGGAGGCGGACGCGTTGCGGCGCCGCCAGCTCGGATCGGCCTTCCTGCACGGTTCCGGGCGGACCTGGCGGGATCGCCGTACGGTCTGGCCGTTCGCCGTGCTGGGCGTCGCGGTGGTGGCCGTGGTGATCGCCGGGTTCGCGGTCACCGGTGCCTTCCGGGCCCAGCAGTGCGACACCGCGAAGATGGCCCAGCAGCAGGCGAGTCCGTCCGCCACCGCGGTGCCAGCGGCCTGCATGAGCTCGACAGAGCCGTCGACAGGGCCTTCGCCCAAGCCGACGACGCGGACCTCGGTCACGCCCTCCCCGTCACCGTCTCCGGCTCATCCGTCGGCCAAGCCGTCCGCTTCGAAACCGCCGGCATCCAAGAGTTCCGGCTCGATTCCAGGTCAGCCCGGAGGCTGACGAATCACCACAAAAACTACCGAGCGACACAAATTGCATACTATTTGTGACACGCCGTATCGGGGACCGTTCGTCGCAGGGAAACGGCCGCTTATCGCATTACTTGAGGTGTCCGCTTCCGCAGCGTGACCGTCGGTCCTTAGTGTCCGTCACACGAGGCCGCTACAGGGCGTCGCAACGGAATTACTGTCTGCCCCTGGGGGGGGGGGCTGAGGTTCGTCTGGTTCCGGCCGGCCGGAACGGGCGCGCACTGAAGGGTGGGGGGCGGCCGCGTCCGCGCGGCTGTCAGTGCACCACCAACGTCGGCGAGGAGGCAGAGGCCCTCGCCGGCGTTGGTGTGTTTCCAGCCGAGAGTCTTAGGTTAGCCTCAACTCATGCCCGCGACCGTCCCCCTGCTCGAGCTGCGAGGCGTGGCCGTCGGGTATGCCGAGCGGCTGGTCCTTCAGGACATCGATCTGGCCGTACCGGCCGGCAGCGTCACCGCGATCCTGGGTGCGAACGGGTCCGGCAAGTCGACGCTGTTGCGCACAGCCGCCCGCCTGCACAAACTCGCGGCCGGCTCCATCCGGGTGGGCGGGACGGAGTTGTCCGAGCTGTCGGCCGGTGCGTTGGCCCGCCGGCTGGCCTTCCTGCCGCAGTCCGCGCTGGTGCCGCCGGGAGTGTCCGTACGAGAACTGGTCGGCTACGGCCGTACGCCCCATCAGGGCCTGCTCGGCCGGGCCAGTGGCACCGACCGGGAAGCCGTCGACGAGGCGTTGGCGCGTACGCGCCTGAGCGATCTCGCGGACCGTACCGTCGACGCGTTGTCCGGCGGCGAACGGCAGCGGGCCTGGATCGCGATGGCACTGGCGCAGCGGACCGACGTGCTGCTGTTGGACGAGCCGACCACGTTCCTGGACCTGCGGCACCAGAGCGAGGTGCTGGACCTGCTGCACGACCTCGCGGCGGACGCTGGCAAGGCGGTGGTGGCCGTGCTGCACGACCTCAACCACGCCGCCGCGGTCGCTGACCAGGTGGTGCTGGTCGGGGACGGTCGGCTGATCGCCGCCGGTCGGCCCGCCGAGGTGATCACCACCGAGCACATCCGGGCCGGCTACCGGTTGGAGGTCGCCGTGGACACCGACCCGGAGACCGGGACGCCGGTTTGCCGCCCGTACCGCTTGAACCACTACTGAGGAGTCCTGTTGAAATCCACCCGCCGGCTCGGCGTTGTCGTCGTACTCGCCTTGGCCCTGACCGGTTGCGGCTCCGCACCGTCCACATCGGACAGTGCGGCTGGTGCGGTCAGGGTGACCGACGCGAACGGGACGCAAAGCCTGAAGGCGCCGGCCAAGAGAGTCGTCGCGCTGGAGTGGTCCTACGGCGAGGACCTGCTCGCGCTCGGCGTACAGCCGGTCGGGGTGGCGGATATCGCCGGCTACAACACGTGGGTGACCGCCGGCTCCCGGTTCGTACCGTCCACAAAGGACGTCGGCAAGCGGCAGGAGCCCAGCCTGGACGCGATCTACCAGCTCAAGCCGGACCTGATCGTCACCGACGCGGACCGGGTCACGCCGAACTCGTTGGCAGCACTGAAAAAGATCGCGCCAACGCTGGTTTTCGACGCGTACGTCAAGCCAGATCACCTGACCGGCGCGCTGAACTCCTTCCGGCAGCTGGGCACCGCGGTTGGTCGTACGTCCCAGGCACAGGCCGTGGTCGGTCGGGCAGCTCGACAGCGCCTTCGCGGCCGGCAGAACTCGGTTGGCGGCCAAGAAAAAAGCCGGCGCGAGCGTGGTCGTCGTACAGGCGTTCACCACCAAAGGCAGCCCGCAGCTGCGGATGTTCACCCCCAACTCGATCCCCGGCCAGATCGCCGGCCGGCTCGGGTTGGTGGACAGCTGGCCGGGCAAGGACGCCGGCTCCGGCTTCACCACCGTCGGCGTCGAGGGGCTGACCCAGGCCGGCTCCGCTGACCTGCTTTATGTCGCGGTCAAGAACGACAATCCGTTCGCGACCGCGTTGCCAGGCAACGCCGTCTATGCAAAATTGCCCGCAGTCGTACAGAAACGGGTGTTCGCGCTGGATCCTGGCACTTGGTTCTTCGGCGGTCCGCTGTCCGCTCAGCAGGCCATCGCCGAATTCCTCCGCGTCTACCAGGCTTGAGGTCCGCGGAACCGGCGCGGCTCGGGCGCAACGCCGTTGTCGTCGGCATCGGGCTGGTCGTCGCACTCGTAGTCGTTTCCCTGCTGGCGCTCAAAACCGGCGTCGCCAGGGTGTCGATGGGAGAACTTTTCGGGGCCTTTTTCGGTGGTGGCGCCGATCGGGGGGTGCTGCTGGGCAGCCGGCTGCCCCGGCTGGTCGCTGGCCTGGTGGCCGGAGCCGCACTGGCCGGCGCTGGCACCCTTTTGCAGGCCACCACCCGGAATCCGTTAGCCGGTCCGGAAACACTCGCGGTGAACAGCGGCGGTTACCTCGCCCTGGTGGCCACCGCCGCGCTCGGTGTGACACTGCCCGGGTTCTCGCGACCGCTGGTCGCGCTGGCTGGCGGGCTGGCCGCCGTGCTGCTGGTGCAGGCCGTCATCGGGGTCGGCCGGGTCTCGGCGGCGCGGCTGCTGCTCGGCGGTTTCGCGATCAGCCTGGCACTTTCGTCGATCGCCGCCGTGCTTTTGTTGTTCAACGAACAGGCGACCGCAGGACTTTACCTGTGGGGGCAGGGAAGTTTCTGCTGCAGCTGCAGCTAGCCGGAGGGAGGGCCGGCGATGGCGCTCGCGGCGGTCGTCGGCGTCCTGGTGCTGGCGATGTTCTTGGCACGGCCATTGGACTTGCTCGCTACCGGTGACGACGTGGCCCGTTCACTGGGCGTCCCCGTGCGCACTGTCCGGACCGTGGCGATCCTCGCGGCGGTGGCGATGGCCGCGATCGCGGTCAGCGTCACCGGCCCGATCAGCTTCGCCGGCATCGTCGTCCCGCACCTGCTGCGCGGCCTCGGCGTACGCCGGCACCGGTTGTTGTTGCCGGCCAGCGCCCTCTGGGCAGCTGTTCTGGTGCTGGCCGCCGACCTCGCCGGCCAGTGGCTCGATCCGGCCAGCGGCGAGATCCCGGCCGGCGTCACGGTCGCGATCTTGGCCGCGCCGATCTTCCTGGTGATGGCCCGCCGGGTGCCGGTCGGGCAGGCCGGAAGCGCCGCCGACGGCGCCCATCCTGATGGGCGCCGGCTACCGTACGGACTGCTGCTGTCTGGGCTGGTCGTCGTACTGCTGGTCGCGGTGGTCGCTGGCCTGGTGTTCGGCGACCTCACTGTCGCGCCGCTGGACGTGCTGCGCTTCCTGACCGGCGCAGACGCTGGTTTCGCCGAGATCGTGCTGTCCGTCTTTCGGCTGCCGCGGCTGCTGGTGGCCGCCGTGGCCGGCGCCGCACTGGCTTCCGGCGGCGTACTTTTGCAGGCTGTTGTACGAAACTCCATCGCCGAACCGTCGTCGTCGTCGGCGTCACCGGCGGCGCGTCACTGGCCGCGGTCAGCGTCGTCATCCTGCTCCCGGCCGCGCCCGCCTGGCTGCTGCCGGCCGCCGCTTTCGTCGGCGGCTCCGCGATTTTCGCCGCCGTCTATGCGATTTCGGCGGTCGGCGGTCGGGTCGCACCGGCCCGGCTGGTGCTGGTCGGCATCGCCGCCTCCGCCGCGGCCGGCGCTGGCGTGGCCTGGCTGGTGTCGAGCTCGGGCCTCGCCCTCGCGCGGGCGTTGGTGTGGCTGTCCGGCACCACCTACGGCGTCAGCCTCGCCAACTTCTGGCCACTGCTCGCCGTCGCGGTCCTTATGGTCCCTCTACTGGTCGGCGGCACGCACCGGATGGACCTGCTGGCCCTGGGCGACGAACTGCCTCGCTCGCTGGGCGTACGCCTGGACCACCTCCGCCTCCTCCTGCTGGCCGCCGCCGTCCTGCTCACCTCCGCTGCCGTCGCCACCGTCGGCGCGATTTCCTTCGTCGGCCTGGTCGCGCCACACCTCGCCCGCCTGCTGGCCGGCCACCGGCACGCCCGCCTGGTCCCGGTCGCCGCCCTCCTCGGCGCCACCCTGCTGGTCACCGCCGACACCCTCGGCCGCACTGTGCTCGCCCCCGCCGAAATCCCCTCCGGCCTGGTGGTCGCCCTCATCGGCACGCCGTACTTCGTCGCCCTACTGGCCCGGTCCCGCCGCTCCTGACGCTGACTTCCCCGAACACTCTTCCCAGAAAACGTGGCTCCCGAGTCGAGCCTGCCAGCCGGCACCGACAGTTTCGCGCTCGTCGTTTTCAGCCCATCTCCATGGAGGGGTGCGGCGCGAAACTGTCGTACCCACCCCCAAAAATCACCCCCACCCAGTGACGGGTGGGGGGCGGGTTCGAGGACCAATGTTCAAACAAAAAATTAAGGTCCACCTCTCAACCCACCCCCCGCCCGTTCAAAGGGAGGGGGAAAGAAAAACAGACACGTACGACAATTTCGTGCCGTCAAGCGCCCTTGACACGTCAAAGAAACCTTCACCGGGAGGCTACGAGTCGAGTGCCGCGAGCAGTTTGGGTATCGACTCGCGGACGGTTCGCAGAGCCGCTGGGTCGCCACTCGTACGAGCGAGCAACAGTGCGCCTTCGATCGAGGACAGGACGACAGTCGCCGCTTGGGTCGGCCGGCGGTGGCCGGCGGCGGACAGGTGTTCGGCGATCACCTCGGCCCAGCCGGCGAAGGCGGCAGCGGCCGCTTCTCTCTCGGACCGCGGTTCCGGCCATCGGTGCTTCGGCGGCGACTGGAGCGACCGGGCAGCCCTCCAGGCCGTCGCTGCCGGCCATCGACTGTTCCAGCAGGCTGATCCAGGCCTGGATCGCGTGTGCTGGGGTGGCGGCGCCGGTCAGCGCGGTCCGCAGGTGGTCGGCGATCACGGCTCCACTTCCGCGCAGCACGATCGCCGCCAGATCCTGCTTGCCGCCGGGAAAGTGATGGTAGAGCGACCCGGCGACCACGCCGCTTTCGTCGAGGATCTGCTTGATGGATGTGTTCGCGTAGCCCTGCCGCCGGAACAGCCGGCCGCCGGTCCTCAGCAGCCGTTTACGGGCATCGGGCTGATCGGGCAGGGTCGGCTCCTCGCCATTGACGCACTGTCGTTAGAACGGTCATTCTAGCGCTAGAACGATCATTCTAGGGAGTGTCATGCGAGAGCTGAGGTATGTCGGACCGCGCGCCATCTGGAGTGGCACGAGGTGCCGGCGCCGCGACTGGGGTCGGACCTGGCCGCGTTGGTACGGCCCGTCGCGGTCGCCGGCTGCGACCTGGACGAACCGATCGTGGCCGGCGTGACGCCGGTGACCGGGCCGTTCCCGCTCGGTCATGAGGTGGTCGCCGAGGTCGTCGAGGTCGGACCGGCGGTAGCGGACGTGGCGCCGGGGGACCTGGTGTCGGTCGCGTTCCAGATCAGCTGCGGCAGTTGTGTCCGCTGTCGGCGCGGCGAGACCGGCCGTTGCCAGCAGGTAACGGCCGGTTCGTCGTACGGGATGGGGCAGCTCGGCGGCGGGGTGCGACGGTGCGCTCGCGGATGTCCTGCACGTCCCGTACGCAGACGCCATGTGCCTGGGACTGCCAGCGGACGTCGACGTGGTGGCCGTCGCGGCACTGGGGGACAATCTGAGCGACGCCTGGCGGACGGTGGCGCCGCACCTGAAGGACGCCTTGGAGCCGCGGGTTCTGGTGTACGGACACGCTTCGATCGGCCTCTCTATGCGACCGCGACGGCCCGCGCCTTGGGCGCCGAGGTGACCTACGTCGACCCGAACGAGGAGAACTGCGCGGTCGCCGAACAACTGGGCGCCACGGTTGAATGCCGGACGCTGCGGGCCCGTACCCGATCGCATCCGATCGTGGTCAACAGCAGTGGGGACGAAGCCGGTCTGCGCTCGGCGTTGCGGTCCACCCAGGCCGGCGGGGTGCTGACCGACACCGGGATCTACTTCGGCAACGATGTTTCGTTGCCAATGCTGGAAATGTACGCCAAGGGTGTCACGCTGGTGACCGGCCGTGCGAATGTCCGGCCGGATATGCCGGCGGCGCTGGCCGAGGTGCTCGCCGGCCGGTTGCGTGCCGATCTGGTGGTCACCCGCACCGCCGACTGGGAGCAGGCCCCGGAGCTCTGGGGCACTCCGGGAGGCAAGCTGGTGCTGGTCCGTCAGTAGCCCGGCGGGCGGTAGCCGGCGTACGGGGTAGTAGGCCGGCGCCGGTTCGGTACGGCGGCGGACGATCACGATCAGCACGCTCGCGGCGGCGATGATCACCAGGCCCATCAGCCCGCCGCCGACCGCGATCGCGGCGATCAGCAGCCCGTTGCCGTCCGGCTGGGCACCACCGGCCTGCGGCTGGCCGGCACCCGGCTGGGCCGGCTGCATCGGGATCGGCTGCAGGTTGGGCGGGGTGCCACCCTGGGTCGGGTTGTCCGACGGCGTCCCGTCGGCGGGTGCGCCGGCCAGCAACGGGTTCGCGGTGACCTGCTGGACGTTACCGGTGAGCGCCGAATACGCCTGGATCTCGCCGAAGCCGTAGGCGTTGTCGCGGCCGGCCGGGCCCTTGTCCTGGACCGTCGAGATCAGCCGCTGGATCACGTTGGCCGCGTTCAGGTTCGGATACTGCGCGCGGATCAGCGCCACCACCCCGGAGGTGATCGCGGTGGCCTGGCTGGTGCCGTCACTGAGCTGATAGCTCGGGTCCGCCGACGGCGACGGGATGATGATGTTCATGGCCGGCGCCGCGACCACGGTTTCCGGGCCGGTCGCCGAGCCGTCCCACGCGTTACCGTCTCGACCGATGCCGGCGACCGCCACCACACCCGGCACGCTCGCGATGTTCGCCACCACCCTGTCGCCGTTGGCGATGTTGCCGGCCGCGGCGACCACCACGACGTCTTTCGACTGCGCGTACTGGATGGCCGACAGCAGGTCCGACCCGGTCGCACCCTGCCCGCCGAGCGAGAGGTTCGCGACCTTGGCGCCGTGATCGGCGGCGTATCGCAGGCCCTGCGCGATGGCCGACGACGGCCCGCCGCCCCTTCGCGCCGAGCACCTGGACCGGTAGCACGGTCGCCTCTGGAGCGACTCCGAGCACTCGCCCGTCTGCGCCGGATCCGGCGATCAGGGTCGCCATCGCGGTGCCGTGGCCTTCGGCGTCGGTACGGCCGTCGGTGCCTTGACCCGGGGCCGAAGCCGGTGCCGCTGACGACCTTTGCCGGACAGCTCCGGCACGTCCGCGTCCACGCCGGTGTCGATCACCGCGACGGTGACGCCCTGGCCGCGGGTCAGTTGCTGCGCCTGGGTGATTTGCAGTGGCGCGAGATACCACTGGCCCTGCCGGATCGGCAGCGCCGCCGCCGGGTCGGCGCCGAACAGGATGACCAGGACCGCGAACAGGGTCGCGATCGCTACCCCAGCGGTCCGGCTGAGGGGCTTGCCGTCGATGTTTCGCACCCTGCCACTCCATCGCCTCGCCGGCCGCCCGGACATGGCATGGCCGGAACCTGGCACGACATCGGGAGGCTGCTTCGATGGTGCGCTCCGCCCGCAAGCCCGGGTGCGGTGGAGACCCCTTCGCCGGCGCCGGAACGCGGTGCTCAGATGGGCGGTGGGGGCCATTGGTACGCCTCGCGGCGGGCTCGGGCGCGTTCGGTGCGGCGAAAGACCATGGTGGCGAAGGTGGAGATGAGCGTGATGCCGATCCCGATCGCGACGCCGACCGCGGCGGCCAGCAGGAGCAGGTGGCCGGAGTCGTCCTGCGCCGAACCGGCCTGCGGTTGCTTGCCGGGGTCGTCCGGGCCGGTGGGGGCGAGGCCGGGCAGGGTGGGCTGCAGCGGGGCCGGCTGGATCGGCACCGGCTGCAGGGTCGGGGAGGCCTCCGGGTCAGCGCCGGCGGTGGAGCCGCCGGTCAGCAGCGGGTTGCTGTAGACGCCCGGGACACGAGCGGTGAGGGCCGCGTACGGCTGGATCTCACCGAAGCCGTACGAGGTGTCCCGGCCGGGAGCGCCGCGGTCCTGGGCGGTGGCGATCAGCCGCTCGATGATGTTGGCCGCGTTAAGGCCGGGATACCGAGAGCGCAGGAGTGCGATCGTGCCGGAGGTGAGGGCGGTGGCCTGGCTGGTGCCGCTGCCGAGCGCGTAGTGCGGGTCGTTGCGGGCCGGGGTAGCGACCAGGATGCTGGTCGAGGGCGCCGAAACCACGGTTTGCGGGCCCTTGGCCGAGCCGCTCCACGGCGAGCCGTCCTTGTCGATGCCGGAGACGGCGACCACGCCGGGCACGCTGGCGAGGTTCGCCACCTGTACGTCCCCGCTGGCCACGTTGCCGGCCGCGGCCACCACCACAACGTCCCTGGCCAGCGCGTAGTCGATCGCGTCCCGCATGTCCGACGACGCCGCGCCGGGAGCGCCCAGCGACAGGTTGATGACCTTGGCGCCGCGGTCCGTCGCGTAGCGGATCGCGGCGGCGATCGCGCTGGCCGGCGCGCCCTGGTCGGCCAGCACTGAGATCGGCAGGATCGTCGATGCGGGCGCGACCCCGAGCACCTGGTCGTCAGCGCCGGCGCCGGCGATCAGCGAAGCCATCGCGGTGCCGTGGCCGGTGCTGCCGAGGTCCTTACGGCCGTCCGTGCCGGCGCCGGGGCCGAAACCACTGCCGGCGAGCACCCGTCCAGCCAGCTCCGGGATGGTGTCGTCCACGCCGCTGTCGATGACCGCGACGATCACCCCTTGCCCGCGCGCCTGCTGTTGCGCCTGCGGGATCTGCAGCGGCGCGAGATACCACTGGTGGTCCCTGATCGGGTAAGCGGCGGCCGGCGCCAGCGGTGCCGCGAACAGCAGGACAACGGTGACAAGCACCACTGTGACGGCCGCCCGGCCCCGCCTTCGCCCTGCCCCGTCGATGATCGCCGACTCCGTCAGTTGGTGGGCCAGCCGCCAGAATTCACTCCGCGGCGGCCTGGTTGCGCCGAATAGACCGGTTTCCAGGGTACCTGGATGGACCTGTGCGAGGAGGTGGGGGAAATACTGGCCCGAAGTACACCAGACACAGCTCACAGTCGGCCGCCCGGTACCCTCCCGATGTCCAGGCCAATCGAGAGTGAGTTGAGAGCTGACGTGGGGTACGGAGCGGGTCACCGAGTGTTGGTCACCGGCGGCGGCGGATTCGTCGGCAGCCACCTGGTCGACGGGTTTTTGGCCCGTGGCTGCGAGGTCGTGGCGGTGGACAACAACGTCACCGGTACGACGGACAACATCGCGCACCTGGCCAACGAGCCGCGGTTCAGTTTCGTCTCCGCGGACGTGTCGCTCGGCAACCTGTCCGAGGCCTTGCCGGTGCAGGGAAAGTTCGACGTGATCGCACACTTCGCGTCGCCCGCGTCGCCGGCCGACTTCGGCCGGATCCCGGTGGAGATCCTCCGGGTGAACTCGCAGGGCACCCAGAACTGCCTCGACCTGGCTCGTCAGCACGGTGCCCGGTTCCTGTTCGCCTCCACCTCCGAGGTGTACGGCGACCCCCAGGTGCACCCGCAGCCGGAGACGTACTGGGGCAACGTCAGCTCGATCGGCCCACGCTCGGTCTATGACGAGGCGAAGCGGTACGGCGAGGCGATCACCATGGCATACCGCCGAACTTATGGGGTAGATGTCAGGATCGTCCGCATTTTCAACACGTACGGCCCGAGAGAATGCGCATCGACGACGGCCGCGCCATCCCCCGAACTTCGTCTCCCAGGCGCTCGCCGACGAGTCGATCACGCTGTACGGCGACGGCACCCAGACCCGGTCCATCTGTTACGTGTCCGACCTGGTCGCCGGTATCTTGCTGCTGCTGGACTCGGACCAGACCGGCCCGATGAACTGCGGCACCGAGCACGAGATGACGATGGTGGAGCTGGCCGAGCTGATCAAGGACATCATCGGCTCCAAGTCCGAGTTCACCTTCCTGCCGATGCCCGAGGACGACCCGCTGGTACGCCGGCCGGACCTGACCCGGATCACCACCGAGCTGGGCTACCAGCCGCAGGTGTCGCCGAAGGAAGGCCTGCGCCGCACCATCGAAGACCTCGCCGCCCAGATCGGCGTACCCCTTAAGGCTTAGGGGTGGTCAATCCCGCGGATGGACTTGCGTCCGAACGGGCAACGGGGTAAGGGATCCCGTGCGGGGCCGCGGTACTGTCGACGGGTGCCTACTCCAACCCGATCGAGAGACCAACGGCAGCGGTGGCGGGACGGTCTACACCGGTCGTACGGTCAAGCCGCGACGGAACTGGAAGCGCATCTCGCTGATTGGCGGCGGGGTCGCCGTCGTGCTGATTCTGCTGCTCGGCGGTTATGCGTACGCCCGCGTGCAAACTCTGAACGGCAACATCACCCGCACCGACCCGTTCGCCGGGCTGGGCGACCGGCCACACAAAACCGTGGACGGTGCCCAGAACATCCTGGTCGTCGGCGACGACAACGCCGACGGCTCGCGGGGCTACCAGGGCGTGGAAGGTCAGCGGACCGACGCGATCATCCTGCTGCACATTCCGGCCGACCACACCAAGGCGTATTTGATCTCCATTCCGCGGGACACCTACGTTTCGGTGCCCAAGGCCAAAAACGGCCTCGGCGGCAACAAGACGAAAATCAACGCGGCCTATTCGTACGGCGGCGCGCCACTGCTGATCCAGACCGTCGAGAACTTCACCGACGTGCACATCGACCACCTGGTGGGTCATTGGATTCGCCGGCTTCAAAACGATGACCGATGCGCTCGGTGGCGTGGACGTGACAGTGGACAAGACGGTGACCGACCCACGCAGCAAGCGGACTTTCACCAAGGGCGTCAACCACCTGGACGGCACCGCCGCACTGGACTACGTCCGGCAGCGGTACGGGCTGCCGAACTCGGACTTCGACCGGCAGAAGCGGGCCCAGATCTTCCTCAAGGCGCTGCTGAAGAAGGCCACCTCGACCGGCACGCTGACCGACCCCGGCAA
>NZ_WOTO01000097.1 GCF_010993775.1 Fodinicola feengrottensis
ACGAGAATGATCTGTCGTCTAACCGAGAATGATCTGTTATCGAAGGCCTTGGAGCACGACCGCGAGGTTCACACCCTTCAGCGCCGGGATTGGTTCTATCGACGCTGGCTGGACTTTCTGCACGTACGCGGAACCGGTTTGCAGGCCACAGCCCGAAAGCGCGATTCCCGCCGCCATCACGACGGCCACGGGTGCTGCGAGCACGCGTAGCCGGTGCGTTCGGCGGGCGGGAATTTTCCGCATTCTAAAGTCCTTTCGGGGTCAGTGCCCGTTCGATCAGGCCACCGACCCAGTCGATCAGCAGGGCCAGCATCACCGCGAGGATGCCGCCGGTGAACAGAATCACCGTGCGTTCGAGCTTGATGCCGGTGTTGATCAGGTCGCCGAGGCCGCCGGCGTCCACGAAGGTGCCGAGGGTGGCCACCCCGACGATGAGCACCAACGTGGTCCGCAGGCCGGCGAGAATGTACGGGACAGCCAACGGAAGTTCTACCCGGGTGAGCACCCGCCACGGCGTCATGCCGATGCCGCGAGCGGACTCGATCAGCGCCGGGTCGATGCTCCGCACGCCGGTGATCGTGTTGCGCAGCACCGGAAGCACGCCGTAGACGACGCAAACCGTGACGGTCAGCCAGAAGCCGAAGAAGTTCGCCTTGACGAACAGCACGGCCAGCAGCACCAGCAGGCCGATCACCGGAATAGCCTGACCGAGGTTGGCCAGCAGGGTGACCGGCGCGGCCAGGAACCGTACCGACCGGCGGGTCACCAGAATGCCCAGCGGAATGGCGACAACCACCACCAGCAGCGCGGACACCGCGGTGAGCACGACGTGTTGCCAGGTCAGGGTGATCAGGTTCGACGCGGTGATCTGCCGGGCCTCGATCGAGTCGAGATGGCTGCTGAAGACCACCTCCAGGTAGAGGCCGGTGATGGCCAGAAGCACCACCGGAGTAACGAAAAGCCGCAGCCGGCTGTCCACCCGCGGCTGCTCGCCGCGGGCGACTTCGGCGGCTGGCGCGGAGGTGAGGTCGGCCATCAGCCGGCGCTCCCGGTCGGCGTGGTGTCCTGCGCCTCGCGGATTTCGGTGATGGTGGCCATGATCTGTTCCATCTGTACGGTGCCGACGTACTCGCCGCGCTCGCCCGTCACCGCCGCGTAACCGCCGCCTTCGGTCAGGATCGCGTCCAAAGCGTCCACCAGCGTCGACCGCCGGGTGACCGTGTCTCCGACCAGGTGGTCTCCATGCTGGACACTGCCGGTGGCTTTGGCCAGCGCCCGGGCGCTGAGCCACTCCACTGGCCGGTTCCGTTTGTCCAGCAACAGCAAATGTTTTCCGCCGCCCAACGTCTGACGTGCCGCCTCCGCGTCGACGCCCAGCGGCGCGGTGGCGACCTTCCCCAGCTGCAGGTGGTGTACGCGCTTGAGGCCCAGCTGGCGAATAGTCGCGCCACTGCCCACAAAACCGGCCACCGTGTCGTCGGCCGGCGCGGCCAGGATCGCCTCAGCTCAGGTGTGTCATATTGCAGGATTTTGGACTGGTTGCCCAACACCGCGATCCGGTCGCCGAGTTTGATGGCCTCGTCGAAGTCATGCGTGACGAAGACAATCGTTTTTCCCAACTGGCTCTGCAGGTTCAGCAGCTCGTCCTGCAGGTTGCCGCGGGTGATCGGGTCCACCGCGCCGAAAGGCTCGTCCATCAGCAGCACCGGCGGGGTCGGCGGCGAGCGCCCGGGCCACCCCGACCCCCGCTGCTGCTGGCCGCCGGACAACTGCCTCGGGAAGCGGCCGCGGTAGGCGTCCGGATCCAGGCCGGTCAACTCCAGCATTTCGTCCACTCTGGCCCGAATCCGCTGCCGGTCCCACTTCAGCATCGCCGGCACCTGGCCGATGTTCTGCGCGATGGTCATGTGCGGGAACAGGCCGACCTGCTGGATCGCGTACCCGATGCGGCGGCGCAGCTGCGCCGGCTCCAGCTTGGTGACGTCCTGGTCGCCGAGCATGATCCTGCCGGCGGACGGTTCGATCAGCCGGTTGATCATCTTCATCGTGGTGGTTTTGCCGCAGCCGGACGGCCCGACGAAGACGACGATCTCGCCGGCGTTGATATGCATGGAAAAGTCGTCGACCGCCGGCGCTTGCTGGCCGGCGTACCGCTTGGTGACATGGGCCAGCTCGATCGGCGCGCCGCTGACGGACCGGCCGGCGACCGAATCGTCCACAGTGGACGTTGTGGTGGACTCAGGCACGGATTCCCCTTGAGGTGGTGAAACGGCCGATGACAATCAGCACGATGTCGAACATGATGGCCAAGATGACGACCCCGAGGGTGCCGGCGACGGCCTCGCTGACGGCGTTGGTGGCGCCGATCCGGGACAGTCCGCCGAAGATCTGGTTCCCCAGGCCGGGACCGGCCGCGTACGCCGCGATGGCCGCGATGCCCATGATCATCTGGGTGCTGACCCGGATACCGGCGAGGATGCCGGGCCAGGCGAGCGCGGTAACTCGACCATCAGCAGGATCCGCCAGCGCGGCATCCCGATCCCTTGCGCCGCTTCGATCATCGCCGGATCCACCCCGCGCAGACCCACCACGGTGTTCCGGATGATCGGCAGCAGCGCGTAAAGGACGAGCGCGGTGATGGTCGGCGGGACGCCCAGTCCCAGGAACGGGATCAGCAGACCCAGCAGCGCGAACGACGGCACCGTCAGGATAGTGCTGGGTCCCCCCCACCGCGAGCGCGGTCAGCCATTTGCTTCGATAGACCAAAATCCCGAGCGCGACCGCGATGATGATGCCCAGCAACAGGCTCTGCGCGACCGTACTGGCGTGCATGGTCGTGTCAAAGATGAGCTGCTGGGACCGCGACTGTAAGTACGCCCAGAAGTCGTTCACCGCGGACTTCTCTTTGCCAGCAAGTACATTTCGCCACTCCTACCGTTCAGGACGGCGGAGTCGGCGATGCGCTCTGTCACCGCACGCACACTGATCACCGCGGTTTCGGTCGGTTCGCACCATAACGGCAACATCACGAGTTGTCCCGTCGAGTGGAGCGTTAAATATTCCCTAACTGTGCGTAACAGGGGTATTTCGGGTGGCGTACTGACCCGGGCCGCGGGCCGGACCGGTTGATGGCACCATGGAGGTGATGCCCGAAACGCCGTCCGCCCACGTCCCGGTCGCCCCGACAGGTCCACCGGTGGTGGTCGCCAGCGCCCCGGGCGGCGCGGCGACCGCCGAACCGCAGGCTGACACCAGCGCCTGGACGGACGCCACCACCGAGCCCGACCTGCCGTGGCTGACCATTGTGTGGAACGATCCGGTTAACCTGATGCCGTATGTGACGTACGTTTTCCAGACGGTTTTCGGCTATTCCAAACAGAAAGCGACCCGGTTGATGCTCGACGTGCACCAGAAGGGCCGGGCCGTGGTGTCCCGTGGCAGCCACGACGAGATGGAAGTGGACGTGGCCAAGCTGCACTCGTACGGCCTCTGGGCGACGTTGACGAAGGACCAATGAGCGAGTTTCACCGGTCCGGTGAGCGGATCGTGGCCACTTTCGGCTATCCGGAGGCCGGCGTCTTCCGGCACGCCGCCGAGCAGATGCTGTGTGCTGCTCGGGGCCGATCCGGACAACCCGGCGGCGAACGGGATTCCGGACCCGCTGGAGCAGTTGGCCGCTCTCGGCGAGCAGGACACTCCGCCGCCGCAGGACCCGGCGCTGCACCGGCTGCTGCCGGACGCGTACGTCGACGACCCGGCCGCCTCGGCGCGGGCCCGCCGGCTCACCGAGGACAGCCTTCGGTCCGGCAAGGTCGAGCGGATGCGGATGCTGCACGACGGCCTGCCGGCGGACGGCGGCGACGTGTCGCTGTCGGTGCAGGAGGCGGACGGATGGTTGCGGGCCCTCACCGACCTGCGGCTGGTGCTGGCCGTACGACTGGACATCGATGACGACGAGACGTCGGACCAGAAGCTGCTGCAGCGCGCGCTGTTGTCCGAAGACGACTCGGAGGCCGGTACGGCGGCAATCTACAGCTACGCCGGCTTGTTGTCGGAGAGCCTGATCACCGCACTCATGGGTGATCTCTGAGCGACGACGTTGCGTGCACCACAGCCGCGGTAGCCGCCCGGGCCTGTAGCCTCTGCTGTTGTGCTCAAGCTTTCGCAGCAGGTGTACGACGCGCTCGTCGCGCACGCCCGCCGAGACCACCCCGATGAGGCATGTGGGGCTGGTCACCGGCCCGGCCGGCAGCGACGCGGCGGTCCGAGTGGTGCCGATGGCCAACGCCGAGCGGTCGCCGACCTTCTACCGGTTCGACGCGGCCGAGCAGTTGAAGGTCTGGCGAGAGATGGACGACGACGGGACGAGGAGCCGGTGGTGATCTATCACTCGCACACCGCCACCGAGGCCTACCCGTCGCGCACCGATATCTCGTACGCGTCCGAGCCCCATGCCCACTATGTGCTGGTCAGCACCCGGGAGCCGGAGTCGGTGGAATTCCGCTCGTACCGGACCGGATCCTCCTGGAGGGTGTGGTGACCGAGGAGCCGGTCCAGATCGTGGACCCGGCGGAATCATCGGGCACCTGAGTGTTGTTGCCGCTGTAAACGACGTACGAACCAAGGAGACCGACCGGCATGGCCATCGAGGTACGCATCCCGACCATCCTGCGCACGTACACCGGCGGCGCGAAGACCGTCAGCGGCGCCGGCGACACGCTTGACGAGCTGTTGAACGACTTGGACAAGCAGCACCCGGGGCTGCGCGGCCGACTGATCACCGAGGACGGCTCGCTGCACCGGTTCGTCAACGTGTACGTGAACGACGAGGACGTGCGGTTCACCGGCTCGCTGGAGACCAAGCTCGCCGACGGCGCCTCGGTCACCGTGCTGCCGGCCGTCGCCGGAGGCTGATCCGGCGATGGCTCGTTATGAGTCGTTGATCGCCGCACGGGGGGGACACCCCGCTGGTGGGGTTGCCTCGGCTGTCGCCGAGCCCGGACGTACGGCTGTGGGCGAAACTGGAGGACCGGAACCCGACCGGCTCGATCAAGGACCGCGCCGCGCTGTTCATGATCGAGGCGGCCGAGCGGGACGGCCGGCTCCGGCCGGGCGCCACCATCCTGGAGCCCACCAGCGGCAACACCGGGATCGCGCTGGCCATGGTGGCGCGGCTGAAGGGCTACCGGCTGGTGTGCGTGATGCCGGAGAACACCTCGGTCGAGCGGCGCCAGCTACTCACCATGTACGGCGCCGAGATCATCGCGTCGCCGGCCGCGGGCGGTTCCAACCAGGCGGTCGCGATGGCGAAGGAAATCGCCGCCGAGCACCCGGACTGGGTCATGCTCTACCAGTACGGCAACTCCGCGAACGCGCGCGCTCACTACGAGACGACCGGCCCTGAGCTGCTGCGGGACCTGCCCAGCCTGACGCATTTCGTGGCGGGGCTGGGCACCACCGGGACGCTGATGGGGACCGGCCGGTTCCTGCGCGAGAAGCTGCCGGACGTCAGATCATCGCCGCCGAGCCCCGCTACGGCGAGGCTGTTTACGGATTGCGGAATGTCGACGAGGGTTTCGTACCGGAGCTTTATGACGCGTCCGTACTCAACCGGCGGTTCTCGGTCGGCGGGCGCGACGCGTTGCTGCGTACGCGTCAGTTGATCGAGGTCGAAGGCATCTTCGCCGGCATCTCGACCGGCTGCGTGCTGCACGCGGCCCTGTCGATCGGCTACCAGGCGGCGAAGGACGGCCAGAAGGCCGACATCGCGCTGGTGGTCGCGGACGCCGGCTGGAAATACCTGTCCACCGGTGCGTACGCAGGCACCATCGCGGAGGCTGAGACGGCCCTCGAGGGGCAACTCTGGGCCTGACCGGCTTGTCTGCACGGTCCACCACGGGCGCCGGATGTCCTCAAGGGGTCATCGAGGCGAGCGAGCAGACGCGTGTCGACGTCGGCGTGTCAGGGGTCCAACTCGCGAACCCATGAAACACACCCACCCTGCAATAGGTAAATTTTGAGTCAAAGGGCGATGGCGACTGCTCGCCTGTTTTGGGTGTTTTATGTCTTAGTCGTTTTTGTTGTCTGGTGCGATTTTTCCTGGGTACTTGACGACTTGGTGGTGGGTCGTTCACGATTCGTCGGCCGACTGCGTTTGTCGGAGTAGTCGATGGCTCCATTTTCTGGTATCCGGTTCTGGTTGGCATCGCACGGGGAACGGGGTTGGACCGATGGCTGCTCGCGCGCGTGGTTTTTTTTTCGTGCCCAGATTAACTTCTTCTCATCGCCGTACGTCCGGAATAGGACGAGCGACGCGCGGGGTGGGGCGGAGAAACGGACGCTGGTTGCGTCGTGGCGTTCTGGGTCTTGTTCTGACTTTTCTGGTGACCTTTTCGTTTGATCCGGCGACTGCGTTGGCTGGGCCGGTGATTCCTTTGCCATCGGGGTCGTCGTGGCCCGGGCTGTGGTCGGGTTTGTGGTCAGCGTTGACCGGCGGTCCGGATGTGACGTGGACCGGTGTGCCGGTGCAGAAGGTGGGTCGGGCGGGTGGTGCGCCGCCGAAGGCTCCGGCCGCGCCGGTGCCTGCTGGTGGGGGTAAGGCGGCTGGGCGGGCGCCGGGGAAGGGCGTTGGTGAGTTGCCGGCGTATTCGTCGCCGCTGAAGCCGGTTCCGCAGGGAAAGAGCGGCAGCATTCCGGCTGAGGCCGCGGGTGGCCGGGCGGCGAAGCCCGCGGTTCGGGTGGCGACTCGGTCGTCGGCGACGACGGATTTCTTTCAGAATCCGGATGGTTCGTACGCGCGCGCGGCGGGTGTATCAGCGGCCGGTGAACTATCGCGACGCCACTGGTGCTTGGCAGCACATCGATGTGTCGTTGGCGCGTACGGGTGATGGGCGTTGGCGGGAGAAGGCGAACTCGCTGGCGTTGGATGTGGCTGGTTCAGCGGCCGACCCCGCCCTGGTGCGACTGGGCCTGGACGGGGCGTTGGACCGCGGCCGGGTGTTCTCGTACGGGCTCGCGGGGGCGCAGCGCCGGTGGCGCCGTCGGTGTCTGGGCAGACGGCGACGTACCCGGGCGTGTTGCCGAGTACGGACCTTCGGGTGGAGCCGACGGCGACGGGTGTGAAGGAGTCGGTGGTTCTGCGGTCGGAGCAGGCCGCCGCGGGTTGGGTGTTTCCGTTGCGGTTGACGGGCGTGACCGCGCGGCAGCCGGCGCCGAACGGGACGATCGAGCTGGTCGACAAGACCGGCAAGACGGTGGCTCGGATTCCGGCCGGGTTCGCGTCTGACGCGAAGATTGACCCGCGCTCTGGTGAGGGTGCCACGACGTACGCCCTGACCACCACACTTGTCACGACCAGCGGCGGTGGCCAGGCGATTCAGGTCGGGTTGGACGAGCACTGGTTGCGGGATCCGGCGCGGGTGTTCCCGGTGACGGTGGACCCGACCGCGAACCTGGATGCGGCGACGACGTATGTGGGAACGAATGTTCCCGAGGTGGACCATTCCAGTGAGCCACGGTCAAGATCGGCGCGTACGACGGTGGTGTGGTGCCGGACGCTCAGGCGCATAAGGCGCGGTCGTTTCTGCAGTTCCCGAATTCTGGTCTGGAGGGTTCGGGGGTCACGTTTTCGTCGGTGAACCTGCATCTTTTCGACACCTGGGCTTCGACGTGTACGGCGGAGAAGGTGGAGGTCGCGGCGGTCTATCAGCCGTTTGATCTGACCAAGACGACGACGTATCCGGGGCCGACGGTGGGCGGGTCGGTCGGCGGCGGGACACCGAATGTCCCGAACGCGTGTAAGAACACCGCCGCTGATCGTACGGTGGGTGATTGGGTCACTCTCCCGGTGTCGGTCGGCGTGCTGACGAACTGGGCGCAGAACGGCGGCACATATGGCTTGTCGTTGTACGGCATCGAGTCGGACACCTTTCATTGGAAGCAGTTCGACTCCGCGAACTCCGATTTCCCGCCGTACATGGAGATCAACTACACCGGCACGCTGACACCACAGGTTTACAACTGGTTCCCTCGGAACGGGTCGGCGGTGAACTCGCTGACTCCGACGCTGGCCGCGACCGGGGACCTGGATCCGAACATCACCGCGGCGCAGAAGTTCCAGTTCCAGGTCTACAACACCGCGAACACGAAGATCGCCGACTCCGGTCTGCAGACCGCCAACAGCTACGCCATTCCCGCTGGGAAACTGGTGTGGGGTCAGACGTATTACTGGCAGGTGCAGAACTACGACGGGGCGAAATACTCACCGCCTGGAATTTGGCAGGCGTTGACCGTACAGGTGCCGCAGCCGCTGGTGACCTCGTCGTTGTCGCAGAATCCGGACGGGCGGGGGGGTTTTTCGGCGGACAACGGCAATTACACGACCTCGGAGACGGATGCGAATGTGACGACGGTTGGTCCGTCGTTGCAGGTGGATCGTGACTACAATTCGCGCGACCCGAGAATGACCGGTGGTTTCGGGGAAAGCTGGTCGAGTGTCTTCGACGCCCAGGGCCGCTGAGCAGTACACCCCCGCTGGTGCGGTGACCAGTGTCGCGGTGACTTATCCGGGTGGGTCGACGGTCGGTTTCGGGAAGAACGCGGACGGTCGTCGTTCACGCCGCCGTCGGGTCGGTTCGCGACGTTCGCCGCGGTCACTGGCGGTGGGTACAAACTGATCGATAAGGACGACACCACCTACACGTTCACGCAGCCACTGGGCGCGGGGGCGTACGGAATCACGTCGGTGGCTGATGCCAACGGCCGGGCCATCACCTATGCCTGGTCTAGCGGGCATATTGTCACCGCGACATCGGGCGCGTCGGGCCGCGCATTGCATCTGACTTGGGCGACACCGTCCGGTGCGACCTACCCGCATGTGGCGACGGTGGCCACTGACCCGAGGACTCCTGGTGATTCGTCGACGGTGTTGACGTGGACGTACGGCTACACCGGCGACGAGTTGACGCAGATGTGCGCGCCAATCGACGTCCCCGGCACTTGCACCACGTACGGGTACACGACCGGTTCGCAATATCACAACCAAACCGTGGATACCGGCGCGGAATCTTTCTGGCCGCTGGCCGAATCCACCGGTGCCACGACCGCTGCGAGTGTCAACCTGGCCAACGAGGGCAACGACAACGGTACTTACCACAACGTGACGCTCGGCGCGGCCGGTCCGCTGGCCGGCGGTTCGGCGCCGGCGGCGTCGTTCAACGGCACGTCGTCGTTCGTGCAGCTGCCCAACTTGCACATGGCTACCAACCCGGCGGCATCGGTGTCGTTGTGGTTCAAGACATCCACGCCACTGGGCGTGTTGTTTTCTTATTCGGATAAGACGGCCGACAATCAGGCGACCAAGGGCGGGTTCGTTCCGGCGCTGTATGTTGGCGCGAGCGGGAAACTGTACGGTCTGTTGTGGAAGAGCGCGACGAACGCGCCGATCACCACGACTGGGACGGTGACCGACGGGAATTGGCATCATGTGGTGTTGTCCGGGTCGTTGACCCGGAGGCGATGTGGCTGGACGGGGCGCAGGTCGGAACGACCGGCGGCCCGAGTGCGGATTCCGGTGGCGGGTACAAGCCGTTGGCTTTGCAGTACGGGCACATCGGCGCCGGATACCTGGCCGCGCCGTACCCGGACGAACCGCATTCGGGTGACACCAGTCGTTCGGCGTACTACTTCAACGGTTCGATCGCCGATGTCGGCTTTTACACCAGCCAGCTCACCGCCCAGACCGCCACGTCGCTGTACAGGGCGGGGACCACACCGGTCGGGTTGCTGACGAAAATCACCCGCCCGTCGGGGAAAGTCGATGCGCAGGTCGCGTACGACCCGGTGTCGACCACCGTCAAGACGGTCACCGATGACAAGGGCGGGATGTGGACGGTCAACCCGGCGACGGTGTCGGGGTCGGTGCTGGTGTACCGGTCGGCGGTGTCGGGGTCGGCGCCGGAGAGCTATTTCATGCTGGCCGAGGGCGCCGGGTCGACGCAGGCGATCGACGAGGTCGACAGCGGTGTGTGGGTATGTATCACAATGTGACGCTGGGTGCGGCTGGCCCGACACCGGATTACCCGGCGGCCTCGTTCGCCGGGTCGAATTCCTCGCCGTCCTATGTGCAACTGCCGCCGGGTGACGTGGTGAACGGCAAACCCGCGTCGGCGGAGGTGTGGTTCCAGGTCCCCAAGGCGAACACCACCGGCGGGGTGTTGTTCAGCATGCAGCAGCAGGACCTGTCGACCATGACCGGCTCGGCCGGTCAGTACGACCCGGTGCTGTATGTCGGCTCCGATGGGAAGTTGCACGGTAAAATCTGGGACACCACGCACCTGTCCAGCGTGCCGGGCAGCGCGCAGACGGTGAACGACGGCCGGTGGCACCAGGCGGTGCTGGCGGCCTCGGCCAGTGGGCAGGTCCTGTATCTGGACGGTCAGGCGGTCGCCACCACGACCGCGGCGTTGGAGGCGCAGAGCCCGGGTTACTCATACGGATATCTGGGCGCGGGGCCGGTGGCGGGTTGGGCGAACAAACCCACCAACGACCTCGGCTGGTTCCCTGGGTCGATTGGCGAGTTTTTTCGTTTTACACCAACCAACTCTCGGCGCAGGAGGTCGCCGCGCATTACACGGCGATGCGAAACGCTGATGGTGGTCTGTCGCCGATCAAGGGGGTCACGATCACCGACCCGGGCGGGGCGACGCTGACCCACCGGTACGACGTGAACAACGGGATGCGGGAGATCTCGGACAACGACGCGACCGGCGCATTGACCTCCTACGGGTACGACACCGGCGGGTTCGTGCACGCCATCGGCGACGGGTACGGCCGTACGACGGTCGTCGGCCACGACGTGCGTGGCAACGAGGTCTCGCAGACCACCTGCCAGAACCAGCACACCCAGGTCTGCTCCACCAGCTACAAGACGTATCTGCCCGATGACACCAGCACCTCGCTGACACCCAGCCCCAAAAAACGATGTGCTGGCCAGCACCAGCGACGCCCGATCGCCAGTGCGACGGACCCGGCATACCGCTCGACGTATGGCTATGACGCCGCCGGAAACCAGACCGCTGTCACCACACCCGCGGTCGCAGGCTATCCGAATGGCCGAACCACGACGATCGCGTATACCGACGGCACCACCGTCAAGGCCGCCGCCACCGGATTCGCGCCGGTCGGGCTGCCGTACAAAACCGTGTCGCCCAGCGGCGCGACCACCACGGTGTCGTATTTCCACAATGGGGGGGATATCGCGTCGGTGACCGACCCGGCAGGCGCGGTCACCTCGTACACCTATGACGGTGTCGGGCAGACGCTGACTCAGAAGGAAAACTCGGACACCTTCCCGAACGGGCTGATCACCAGCTACACGTACAACAAAGCCGGGCAAGTCACGTCGGAGGCCGATCCTGGGGTCACCAACCGGATCACCGGCGCGGTTCACACCGCGAACATCAGCACGTCGTACGCGCCGGACGGGCAGTTGCTGTCGCAGACCACCGCGGATGTGACCGGCGGTGACGCACCGCGGACCACGTCGGTGACGTACGACGACCACGGCCTGGCCGCCACCAGCACCGACCCGCTCGGGAAGATCACCAGCTACAGCTACGACGGTTATGGGCGGCGGACCAGCGAAACAGATCCGTCCGGGCAAACGACCGCGTACACGTACGACGCGGAAGGACGACCGCTCGACCAGATCCTCAAGGACTACACCGGTGACCCGAACAGTCCGTCGCCGAAGAAGGACCTGGTGATCTCGCACCGGGTCTACGACGTCACCGGGAAACTGACCTACCTGCAGGACTCCAACGGCAACTGGACCTACTACGTCTACTACGACAACGGCCTGCTCAACGCCGTCGGGCGTATCGACCAAGCCGACACCACCGTGTTCTGGCAACAGGTCAACGGCTACGACGCCGACGGGAACCTCACCGAACAGGACAGCAACAACCAGGCGTCCTGGTTCCAGAACACCGTGGACGCGGGCGACCGGGTCACCGCCAGCACCGTTGCCGGCGTCAACCGCACCACCACCATCGCCTACGACGGCGACGACCACCCGACCTCGTCAATCATCAGCGACGGCACCGGCGCGACCAACACCACTGCGGCCACTTACGACCCGCTTGGGCATGTCACCAGCAAAACCGTGTCCGACAACGCGGGCCGGTCGTCGAAAACGTCGTGGACGCTGGACAAGCGCGGCCTGCCGACCTCGATGACCAACCCGGCGAACGCGGTCACCACCTACGCGTACGACGAAGACGGGCAACTGGCCGTCACCACCGGGCCGGCGGTGAACGCCGAAACCAGCGGCGCAGCGGCGCAGTCGGTGCATCCGATCACCACGATCGGCTACGACACAGCCAGCGCGCCGACCGAAACCGAGGACCCGAACGGCAACGTCACCACTACCGCGTACGACGCCGCCGGACAGAAAACCTCCGTCACCCAACCCGCGTACATCCCGCCCGGGGCGAGCTCGCCGACCATCCCGGTGACGAGGTGGGCGTACGACGACACCGGCGACACGACGTCAGTCACTGATCCGCTCGGCAACACCGTCGCCTACACGTACGACCAACTCAACGACACCGCCTCGGTCACCGACCCACGCGGTGGCATCACCCGCAACAGCTACGACCCGGCCGGGCACCTGTTGCAGAGTGCCACCCCCAACGGTGCGACGACCCAAGCGACCTATGACTGGATGGGCCGCCCCCTCACCTCCACGGTCCTGGAGCGGTATCCGGCAGCAGCGTCGTACACGACGACCAACTCGTACGCGGCCTCGCAAGCCAACCCGGCCGGTGCATACCTGACCTCCACCACCACACCCGCCGGCGCCACCACCTCCTACGGCTACGACGCGGCCGGTGAGCAGACCTCGGTCACTGACCCAGCCGGGACGACAACCGTCTCCGCCTACAACCTGCAGGGCCACGTCGCGAAAACCACGCTCGCCGACGGCACCGCCACCGCCACCACGTACGACCATCTCGGCGACCCGCTGACCGCGACCCAGTTGGACACCGACGGAACCACGGTGTTGGCCAAGACCTCGGCGACCTACGACCCCGCCGGTCGCCAGCTCACCTCCACGGACGCCCGCAACCACACCTCCACCTTGACCCGCGACGCCTCCGGTCTGGTCACCCAGGAACAGCAGCCGGTCGACGACTCCACTTCGATCACCACCACTTTCGGGTACGACGCGGCCGGGCACCGGACCCGTTTCACCGACGGCCGAGCAAATTCGTGGATCACCACGTTCAACAGCTGGAACCTGCCCGAATCAAGCATCGAACCCGGCACCGCCACCTACACCGCGGCCGCCGACCGGACGACCACTACGACGTACGACGCCGACGGGCACCCAGCAGGCACCACGAAACCTGGCGGCGTGACGTTCGCGGACACGTACGACAAGGCCGGCGAACTTCTGTCCCAGTCCGGTAGCGGCGCGGACGCCCCGACCGCCGACCGATCGTTCTCCTACGACCCGGATGGGCGGATCACCAAGGCATCCACGGCCGCCGCCGGTGACACCGGACCGACCGGCCCGCAGATCCCGGCCACCGACGAATCGTTCACGTACAACGACCGCGGCCAGCTACTCACAGCCTCCGGGTCCGCGGCCTCCAGTTCCTTCGGCTACACCGCAGATGGGCTGCTCGCGTCGCGGACCGATGCCGCCGGGACCGCCACCTATGCGTACGACACCGCCGACCGGCTCGCCACCGCCACCGATCCGATCACCAGCACGCAGATCAGCGTCGGCTACAACCAGCTCTCGATGCCGACCACCCTCACCTACGGCACCAACGGCAACGCCCGGACGTACGGATACGACCACCAACACCGCCTCACCAGCGACACCCTGAAAACCTCGGGTGGGACCACGGTCGCGTCTATCGGTTACGGGTACGACGCTAACGACAACCTCACCAGCAAAACCACCACCGGACTCGGCGCCGGATCCGCCGCGAACACCTACACCTACGACTACGACTACGCCGACCGGCTCACGTCATGGAACGACGGCACGAAAACCGTCCCATATGGCTACGACGCGTCCGGCAACCGGACTCGGGTCGGCGCGAACGTCTACACCTACGACGCCCGCGATGAACTCACCAGCGACGGGACCAACAGCTATACCTACACCGCGCCCGCGGCACCCTGACCAAACAAACCAACAGCGCCAGCACCACCGGCTACGCCTACGACGCGTACGGACAGCAGCAAACCGTCACCGGGACGATCGCCGGCACCACCAACGCCACCAAGACGTACGTCTCCGACGCGCTCGGGCGGGTCGTGTCCTCAGCGACGACCAGCGCGACCGGCACCCAGCGCGCGTTCTCGTTCAGTGGCACCAGCAACGACCTGGCCAGCGACGGCAGCAACACCTACTCCCGCGGCCCCGACGGAGGTCTGCTCGCGACCGGAACCAGCGGTGGCACGGGCGGGGTGTTGGCATGGACCGACGCGCACGACGACGTCGTCGGCCAGTTCACCTCCACCGGCGCCACACTGTCGGGGACCACGACGTACGACCCGCTCGGGAATACCACCGCCACCGCGGGGAAAGTCGGCAACCTCGGGTTCCAGTCAGGGTGGACCGACCCTGACACCGGGAAGGTCAACATGGGGTCGCGCTGGTACGACCCCGCCACCGGCGAATTCCAATCCAAAGACGCCGCCGCCAACAACCCGGTGCCGACATCGGTGTCAGCTAACCCATTCGCGTACGTCGGAGACAGTCCGCTCGGCGACCAGGACCCCGACGGAACCTGCGGGTTGTTCGACTGGGGCTGCTATGGGCACGCGGTCAGCAACGCCGCCCACAACGTCGCGCACGCCGCGAGCAATGTCGTACACGCCGTCGCGCACGTCTACAACCATTACGTCGCTCCCATCGTGAACCACGTGTACACCCACATCATCCGGCCCCTGGTGCACAACGGCATCCACCTCATCCGAAAAGCCGTCCATTTCGTCAAAGACACCTGGCACGCCGCCAAACGCTTCGGTCAACAGGTCATCAGAGCCGCGTACACCCTGGCCGCCAAGGTCAAACGCGTCGCCGCAGCCGCGTACCACAACATCGTCGCTGGCGCGAAAAAAGTCGGCGCCGCCGTCGCATCGGCCGGCCGGTCGGTTGGCAAGTTCATCGTCAAACACGCCGCCACCATCGCCTCCGTTGTCGCCTCAACTGTCGTGTTCGCCGGCTGCGAAACAGCACTAGGTGCGATCAGTTTCGGGGCCGGCGCGGTCGCCGGTGCCGCCATCTGCGGTGCCGCCGCCGGCGCCGTCGGCGGGCTGGTGGAACAGGGCGTACATTGCTTGCAGGACGGCAAAAGTGCTTGTTCTGGTTCGGCGTTTGGGCAAGCCGCGCTTATCGGTGGTGTCAGTGGTGCGCTCGGTGGGTTTCTCGGCGGCCTCGGTGGCAAGCTCGCCTCCACTGTCATCAAAGAAGCGCTCCCTGAGGCGATCTCCAAGTTCGCCTCTGGTGCGGCCGGCCACGCAGCCGGTGCCATTGTCGGAGCAGCCGGCGGCGGCGCGACCGGCGCTATCACCTATGGTCTGACCTGCTCCGGCGCAGCTGGTGGCTGCTCTTGGTCCGGAGCCGGTAAAGCCGCCCTGGACGGCGCCGAAGCCGGCGCCGTCGCCGGTGCCCTGGGCGGGACCCCACGTGGCGCGAAAACCACCGGTGGCCCCGTCCGCCCCAACCGCGGCACCACCGAAGAACCCGAACCCCCCACGGCCGGTCGCGACGAAGACGAACCAGCAGCCTGCGCCGGACGGCACAGCTTCACCGGTAACACCCGCGTGCTGCTAGCCGACGGATCCAGCAAACCGATCTCCCAGATCAAGACGGGCGACAAGATCGCCGACGCCGTCCCCGGCGACACCAAGACCCAAGCGCATCAGGTCGGGCGGGTCATCGTCACCACCACCGACCACGACTTCGTCGACCTCACCATCGCCACCCTCGACCATACCGGCCGCGCAGTGTCGATGGGCACCATCACCACCACCACCGCCCACCACCCCTTCTACGACACCACCAAAGCCGCCTTCATCGACGCCGCCCAACTCCACGAAGGCGACCACCTCCAAACCAACGACGGCCACACCGCCGTCATCCTCGCCATCCACACCCGCCACGGCAACGCCGTCACCTACGACCTGACCATCCCCACCCTCCACACCTACTACGTCCTTGCTGCCGGTCAGTCGGTAGAGACCGTGTTGGTGCATAACTGCAATGGCTCAGTTACCGGCCATCCCGAGGGTTGCGACTGTGCAAATGGCGGGGCACCAAAGGTTCGGAATGGAGCTCTGGCGAATAGCGACCATCCAGTAACGGGCGTCCCCTTTGATGAGAATGGATTCCCCGACTTTTCGGATTGGCGGCACCCAGATGTTCCAGATGTTCAGATTGAACTTTCGGGTAACAGGCCAACCGACTTCGCAAGAGCAAATAGAGCAGCAGGCCTGGCGTCGACTCCAGAGGGTTACACGTGGCACCATCACCAAGAGCCCGGCCTTATGCAACTCATTGACCGGGATGTGCATAGACTGACTGGCCACACAGGTGGGTTCTCGACCAGGAGGTAGAAAATTGTCTGAGATATTCACTGATAGTGAATATTATACGGGACCCGAACTCACAGATGAGTTGGTAAGCGCCGTTGAACAGCAACTGCAAGTCCGTCTCCCAGGTAGCTATGTCGAGTTGCTGTCTGAGCGGAACGGTGGGTCAGTCCGGAAAAGGTGCATAGAGGTCAGCTTCCCGAATTCATGGACACCCGACCACATCGAGATCGAGGGGATCTTTGGCCTGGGCGGCAGGCGAGGAATCGACTCACTCTCGGATGTGATGATTAAAGAATGGGAATATCCAAGAATTGGAGTTGTGCTTTGCGATATGCCATCAGGTGGTCATGACGCGGTAATGCTTGATTATTCCGTCTGTGGCTCCGAGGGTGAACCAACAGTCGCGTATATCGATGAGGATCGAGTTCCACGTCAGATCGCTAAATCCTTTGCGGATTTCCTTGACAAATTGACTTCCTGTGAGCGATTTCGCACTGACGACACGTAAGATCCACATCTGAACTGTCCCGATCGCTGCGTTCTGAACGTTGCGTCAAGGCTTGACGCAACGCAGTGTGAAAATGCCCTTGTCGCTTTGTGGGCTCATTTCTGACCAACCACCTCGACGCGGTCGGCGAGTTCGCGCCGACCGGTACCGTGTTGTCGGGATCGGCGACGTAAACCAGTCCGCACGCTCGTCGCTGGCGATACGCTCCCGAACTGTTCCCTTAAGGCCCCAAAGGACTTGGCAATTATGGGTGCATCGACGACGGTAGAGTCGCGGACTACACTGAAAGATCTGCTCAAACCGAACATGGGTGTGTGCCATTTGGCGGCGTGCGCTGTAGTGAGGCGATGATGTCTGAATACCCGGATCTGTCTGCTTATGTCTACCGGCCGTCGGATGGTAATTTGGTGAACATCGGTTGGCTGGGCAGTGATATCGCCTTCGAGACTGGTGATGTGGAAATTGAGGTACGCGATCAATTGGTAAGAAGAGTCGCTGATCGGATTAATGTCATGCGAGGCGTGCATTACTGCGATTTTTGCGACGAAGAGTCCCCGATCTGCATTCAACCCGTTGAGGGCATGGATAGAGTCGAGGTCTACTTGGGTATGAGTGAGATACGCATTCCAAGTCCCAACGGTGACGTTGTGTATGTATTCAGAGGTGCAGGACGGATAGGTGGCAATTCTGATCGACCACATCGAGCGCAGGCTGGGCCGCATGGCTGGAGCATGGAACGCTGAAAATGAACACAAATATGCCGCTGGGATTTTCGGGAAAGGAGTGCTGGACTACGCGACTTCTTATGCCACTGCTGGCCTTAGCGGGCACCCCTTGCAGTCCAAGGCATCCGGACGGGATCTCTATATATTGATTTGATGGCAAGTGTGAAAGCAATGGGAGACGTTCATGTCGAGCCGCGTCTCAAGGGCCTTTGCGCAGGTCACCTCAAATGCTTTTCTTGAGTCGATGCACTTGAAATCGTGACGTCGCCAGCCAGCGTGTCAGCGGGGATCACATCCACCTCGGTCGGGCGGCACTATCTAGGACAAGAAAGAGAAGCACGTTCACGACGGGCAGTTGCTCGGAGTGAGAAGCGCGGCATCGAGTCGGCGGCGCGGCCAGCCTGTCGTTCGGCACCAGTCGGTGCCGCGCAGGCTGAACCTATGCCGTGCCGCGAGTCTTCGTCGACCTCGCCATCGCCGATGTTGACCAGTCGGGGCGCGGTTCACCTGGAGGGCGGCCGAAACTGGTGGCGTGGCGGTCAGGTGGCGATGACGACGCCGAAGAAGATGAGCAGGACTACGGTCGCGCAGCCGAGCAGGATGTACGGCACCCGGCCGCGGGTGATGGTGCCCAGGGACGCGATCACCAGGCCTAGGCCGAGCAGGCCGCAGATCGGGACCATGGTCAGCGCGGCGCCGAGGTTGGTGCCGGTGGCAGCGGTGAGGGCCATCATCGCCACGCAGCCGGCGACGATCAGGCCGATCACGGTCAACCCCAGCCCCCACACCGTCACACCGAACAGCCGGCCCGGCTCGGGTGCATCGTCGGCGCTGTCCGCGAGCGGCTCGGTGGCGTACGGGATCACGCGGGAAGTTCCCGGCCGGGGAGCGGCAACAATGAATCGGATATGTCGGCGGTCACGCGACCGGTTTCCCTCCGACCGCAGTTTGTCCTTCTTCTTCAAGTCCG
>NZ_WOTO01000099.1 GCF_010993775.1 Fodinicola feengrottensis
AGCGGGGATCCGAAGGCGATCACCGATCGGGATCGCCGACCACGACCTTGTCGGAGTCACCGAATGGCAGGGTGGCCAGGCCCGACTTGCCGACCTTCAGCACGGCGATGTCGGAGTTGGGGTCACGGCCGACGATGCTCGCGTCCAGGCTGCTCCCGTCCGAGAAGACCGCCTTCAGACTGCCGCCGTTCGCGGCCGGCTCGGCCACGTGGTTGTTGGTGATGATGTAGCCGTCCTGGCGGACCACGAAACCCGAGCCGTTGCCCTGCTCGTTCTGGCCGTGGATCTCGATCGACACCACCGCCGGCTGGACCTGCTGGGCGATCGCGGCGACCGAGCCGGGCGCCCGGTTGGCCACCGCCGGCGTCGAGCCGTTGCTGCCGCCGAGGCCGCCCACCGCCGTCTGCACCGCCGTTGCGGGAGGCCACCGCGTATCCCAGGGCGCCGCCCAGTGAGCCGGCCAGCACCGCCACCACGACGGACAGCACCGCCATCGCGCCGAAAGCCGATCCTGCGTACGAGCCGCGGCTCGTCGACGACCGCCGGTGCCGGCGCCGCGGCGGCCGGAGACGGTGGCGGCAACCACGCCGGCGCCGAGCCGGGGTCCCGCCACGGGTCACGCTGCGCGTCCGGCACCCACCAGGGCGACTGCTCGGTGCTCGTCCCGTACGCCGGTGGACCGCCGCCGAAGCGAGCCGCTGCCGGTGCGTACGGGGAAGGCCCGGCGGCACTCTGAGCCGGCGGGACTGGCGTCGTCACGGTGTTCGGGGAAGCCCAGGCGGACGACTGTGCACCCGAGAACTGTGCACCTGAGGACTGCGCACCGGCCTCGTCGGTGCCGTCTGGCCGACTCTCGTCAGGCACCGAGGCCCACCTCCTGCGTCACAACTCAACCCCAACCAAGCAAACGTGGAAGCGCACGACGATGTGCCGAACCCCCGCCAACCCTGCCGCCGACCGGTCAGTCGAACGGGTTCACCCAGGATGCCACCCGGGCGATGCCACGGCCGATCCGACCGAGCACGCTCGTGTCGGGCGCGCGGTGCGGGAGCGCGGTGACCGCACTGTCCGCGACCGACGCCGGGGCGTCCGACACCAGGGTATAGACGGTGTCACCTCCCGCCCAGGTAAGTGTCCGGTAGAGCCCGGAACTGGCGTAAACGCTCGCGTCGCCGAGCTGCTCGGGATGCACGCCGCGCAGGTTCCGGACATCGAGCTGGCCGTGCTGGACGAACAGGGACGACGAGAACAGCCCGTTGGAGAAGCTCAGCTGGATGACCGGGCCGCTGGCGTCGGTCAGCTCGTACGCCTCGTAGCGCTGCATCCCGCCGGGCAGCACGTCGGGCAGCGGCCAGCCCTGCGCACGCAGCTGGGAGACCTGCGCGTCGGTCAGCAACTTCGCCGCCGGCACGGTCATCGCCGGCGCGGTGGTCTTCTTGCCGACCGGTGGGCTGCCGCCGTCCGGCGACGGCGGGTTGGCCGAGTCCGGGTTCCGGGCGGCCGCCGAGCCGACCTTGATGTCGACGTACGACGTGCTGCGGACGATGTGGCCGGCGTCGTCGAAGAGCTGTCGGCGAAGCAGTAACCCGGTCGCGTCGTCCAGCCAGAGCTTCGCGGCCAGCTGATGAGTGCTCAGCGACCGCGCCTCCACCACGCTGGTGGACCGGCCGACGCAGTCCGCGTCACCCATCACGGCGAGCGAATAGCCGTGCGTCAGGGTCGCCAGCACCAGGTCGTCCAGGCCGTCGTCGACCGGGTCACCCTCCAGTTGGCCGCTGGGCGTGTCGGAGTCCAGCGAGCCCGACTCGACCTTGCTGGTGGTGCCCCGGCCCGGCACGTGCCAGATGTCGACGTACGCGCTGGAAGTGGGCGAGGTCAGCACTTTCGTACCAGCGTAGAAAACGTCTCGGCTGGCGTCCACGGCACGCTGCAGCAGCTGCATGGCCGGCTGTTCCGCGGCGCTCAACGCGCGCTGCGTACGGTCGATTGAGCCTGGGTCGACGAGCTGGTCGTCCGGGTCTCGGCCGGGCCCTGCCGCGTACACGAACGCGGCGCACACAGCAGCGCCCACCACACCCGCGCTGATGGCGACCGCCACCCGGCGCGCACCACTCCAGGGCGCTGCCGTTCTGGTCCGGGGCTCCGCTTTGAGCCGGCGCGGGAGCAACGCCCTACCGACCGCCGCGACTGTCGAAGGCCGCGGGATCGAGGTTGAGGGCGGGGTCACCGCCAGGCAGGAGTCCCGCGCTGCGGCTGTGCTCGACCGTGTACGCCATCACCGGTGGGCGGACCATCTCGGTCTGCTCGGGCGCGCCGGCGATCGCGACCACCCCGAGGCTGACGGCGAAAGCGGCGAACCCGCCGGTGGCGCCCACGATGACAGTGTGTCGGCGCGAGCTGCGCGGGCCTCGGGACGGCCGGCCGGTGCCGGTGTCGCGGAAGCTGGCCTGCATGCGTACCTGCGGCAACGACAGGCCGGCGGGGCCGCCGTAGCCGGAGTCGTCGTCGTCATTGTTGTCGTGGTTCGGACTCGCGTCCGGGATGGCCCGAAGCCGGTCCGCGAGGCTCATCGGCGCCTCCGGGCCGCCGAGGCCCGACAGCATCAGCTTCAACCGGCGCTGCGCCTCCACCTCGGCACGGCAGGCCGGACAACCGGCCAGGTGCACGAGGGCACGCTCGCGGGCCTGATGGCCCAGCACGCCGTCGGTGACAGCCGCGGCCAGCTCGCCCAAATGCCGCTCGGAAGCCGGGGAACTCACAGCTCGCCCCCAAAGATGCTGAGCTCGGTCCCCGTCACGTCACCTGTGGAGCCTGGCCGGCGGACGCGTACGTACGCGCCGCTTCCGATGCTCACGTCCTGCCCTCCACCGCCCCATCATCCCGATTGCCGACCGCGCGCAACCGGCGCGGGGTGCGGTGCTCGAGCGCTGAACGCAACGCCGCGCGGCCACGGTGGATCCGGCTGCGGACCGTACCGATCTTGATGCCGAGCGTCGCGGCGACCTCTTCGTACGACAGACCTTCGACATCGCAAAGCACGACAGCGACCCGAAAATCCGGTGAGAGGGAATCCAGCGCGGCCTGCACGTCGTCGTCGTCGAACCGGTCGTCGGCGAAGGTCTCCTCCGGGGTCCGCGTGGAGCCGGCCAGCCTTTCGGCATCGTCGGGCAGCGCGGAGAACCGGATGCGGGCCTTGCGGCGCACCTGGTCGAGGAACAGGTTGGTGGTGATGCGGTGCAGCCACCCGGCGAAGGTGCCCGGCGAGAAGCCGTCCAGCGACCGGAACACCCGGACGAACACGTCCTGGGTCAGGTCTTCGGCGTCGTGCCGGTTGCCGGTCAGCCGATAGGCCAGCCGGTAAACCCGAGTCGAGTGCTCGCGGACGATCTCGTCCCAGGTCGGCGGTTTCCAGCCGTCCAGGGCACTGCGGTGCTCACCCGGGAACGCGTCGGGCACGGCGTACCCCTTCCAGCCGAGGCTTACGGTCGCATTCATCGTGCACCGTCCCTCCGCTGTAGACATCATCCCCGAGGCGGGTCACCTATCCCACCCATGGCCGATCTCATTCCCTCTCAAGTGCACGAACGGCCGGGAGCCCCACAGCGTTCCCGGTAGCGTGAATTCCACGGCAACCGTTCCCCCTTCTGCATCGTCTTATATCTCTCCACGCGCGATCACCCTCGTTGCTTCGTCGAACGCGCCTCACCACCTTGGCCCTGTCTGGTTATTGCGGCGGGCGATAGCCGAGCCCAAGAGCCGCCTGGCGGCACCGCGGAAAAGCCCCCATAGCGCTGCTATGAAGGCTTCCCCGCGGCACCACCAGCCAACTCCTGAATCTCGACTCTCATCCCACCGCAATAACCAGACAGGACCTAGACGCGCCGCAGCGGTGGTGGGTTGCCTCTAATAGGCTCGGGCAGCTCAGCCGCGACTTTCCGCGGCCAGCGACAGGACGCGGGAGGTGTGCCATCGCCGGTTGGGTGCAGTCGGTCACCACGATCGCCGACAGCATCGACTTCGTCGAGGGTTTCGTCGGCGAGGACGCGGTGCTGGGCGCGGCTCGCGGCAGGGCCGCCGAGGTGGGCTGCCGGGCGGTCGGGCCCGGGGCCGGGGCGACGTTGCGGCTGTTCGCCACCACGGTCGCGGCGCGGGCGGTGGTCGAGGTGGGCACCGGGACCGGCGTCAGCGGGCTGTGGCTGCTCCGCAGCCTCGCCGTTGGCGGGGTGTTGACCAGCATCGACACCGAATCCGAGCATCAGCAGCTGGCCCGCCAGACGTTCGCCGACGCGGGCATCCCGCCGGGCCGGTTCCGGCTGATCAACGGGCGCGCCACCGAGGTGCTGCCGCGACTCGCGGACAGCTCGTACGACATGGTGTTCGTGGACGCGGATCCGACCAGCTACCCGGAATACCTGAACCAGGCACTGCGCTTGCTGCGCGCCGGCGGAGTGCTGGCGATCAACAACGCGCTGGCCGATGGGCGTACGGCCGATGTCGGTGCCCGGGACGTGGAGGCGGTCGCCATGCGCGGCATCGCGGCCGCGGTCCGCGACGACGACCGGCTCGCCGCCGCGCTGCTGCCGGTCGGCGACGGATTGCTGGTCGCCACGCTCGGCCACCGCGCCTGACGGGTCAGGTGGCGAGCAGGAAGCCGAGCAGGCCGGTCAGTACCAGCCAGCACAGCAGCAACCCGATGATCGCCGGCCGGCGCGGGGCGCCCCGGAACATGCCATAGCCGATCAGCACCAGACCGAGCAGCGACAGCGCCGCCGAGATCCCGCAAAGGAATCCGTCGACGAGAGTGACCATCATGTCGGTCGAGCTGCCGCTGGTCGCCAGCCGGAGGAATTCCAGGACCACGATGGCGGCGGCCACGCCCGCGCAGATGAGCCCGAACCGGACACTGCGGGTGCCCACACTGAGAGAGTCGTACGGCAGCCTCACGGCTCGACTCGTTCCCCTTTCCCCAACACCACGATGCCCGACTCGGTGACCCGGGCCGGGTCCGGTCCGTTGCCAGGTCCACCCCGAGAGTGGCGCCCGGTGGCACCAACACATTCTTGTCCACAATGGACCGTCGCACCACAGCGCCCGGCCCGATGCGTACGCCCGGCATCAGAACCGAGTCGTCCACGGTCGCGCCGTCCGCGACGTGTACGTCGGGTGAGAGCACCGAATTGCGTACCGTCCCGTGGATGATGCAGCCGGTCGACACGATCGACTCGGCGGCCGTCCCGGACAGCACGAACTTGGCCGGCGGCAGTTGCGGCGGGTTGGTCAGGATCGGCCACTGCCGGTTGTAGAGATTGAAAATCGGGTGCACCGACACCAGGTCCAGATGCGCCTCGTAATACGAGTCCAGGGTGCCGACATCGCGCCAGTAGCCGCGGTCCCGGCTGGTCGCCCCGGGCACCTCGTTGTGGTCGAAGTCGTAGACCTCGGCGTCGGATTTGCGGACCATCATCGGAATGATGTTCGCGCCCATGTCGTGCGCCGAGCCCGGATCGGCGGCGTCGGCCCGCAGGGCCTCCAGCAACGCGTCCGTACGAAAGACGTAGTTGCCCATCGACGCGAAAGTGCTGTTCGGGTCGTCCGGCAGACCGGGCGGATCGGCCGGCTTCTCCAGGAAGCCGATGATCGTACGGCCGTCGGGCGCGGTGTCGATGACCCCGAACTCGCTGGCCTGGTCGCGGGGCACCCGGATGCCGGCGACGGTCACGCCGGCGCCGGACTCGATGTGCGCGTCGACCATCTGCCGCGGATCCATCCGGTAGACGTGGTCGGCGCCGAAAACCACAATATGGTCCGGATTCTCGTCGTACACCAGATTCAGCGACTGGTAGATCGCGTCCGCCGAGCCGGTGTACCAGCGCGGGCCGAGCCGCTGTTGCGCTGGTACGGGTGTGACGTAGTCGCCGAGCAGCGTGGTCATCCGCCAGGTCTGGGTGATGTGCCGGTCCAGCGAGTGCGACTTGTATTGGGTCAGCACGCAAATCCGCCGAAAACCGGCATTGACCAGGTTGGACAACACAAAGTCGACCAACCGGTATTGCCCGCCGAACGGGACAGCGGGTTTCGCGCGGTCCGCGGTCAGCGGCATCAGCCGCTTCCCCTCGCCGCCCGCGAGCACAATTCCCAACACCGACTGTCCGTTGCCCACGCAATGCACCCTAGTGTGATCCCCATGCGGCTGGCATTGCTGACCAACGAATATCCGCCGACCATTTACGGCGGCGCCGGGGTGCACGTGGACTTCCTGGTCCGCGAGCTGGCCCGGATGATCGATGTCGACGTGCACTGCCTGGGCCCGGACCGGGAAGGCGCCACCGCGCACCGGCCACCGGCCGAGCTGCTGGACGCCAACCCGGCACTGCGGACACTGGGCACGGACATGCTGATGGCCGCAGCAGTGGACAAATCCACCGATCTGGTGCATTCGCACACCTGGTACACAGGCCTCGCCGGTCACGTGACGGCCCTGCTGCACGACATCCCCCATGTGGTGACCGCGCACTCGCTGGAACCGTCCCGGCCGTGGAAGGCGGAGCAACTCGGCGGCGGGTACGCGCTGTCCAGCTGGGCCGAGCGGGTGGCGTTCACCGCCGCCGACGCGGTGATAGCCGTCAGCGCCGGGATGGCCGGCGACATCCGCGGGGCGTACCCGGAGGTGAAACCGGAGCGCATCCACGTCATCCACAACGGCGTCGACACGGATTTCTACGCCCCTGACGACAATCCTGAGGGCGTACGCGCGCTAGGCGTGGACCCGGACCTGCCGTACGTCATCTACGTCGGCCGGATCACCCGCCAGAAGGGCCTGCCGCACCTGCTCGCGGCCTGCCACCAGCTTCGTCCGGGCGTCCAGATCGTGCTGTGCGCCTCCGCGCCGGACACCGCCGAGATCGCCGCCGAAGTACGGTCCGAAGTGGACTCGCTGACCGCCCGCGCGCGCGCGGCGGCGGTGTGATCTGGCACCAGGAAATGCTGCCACGGCCGAGCGGAGCTCGTACGGCTGCTGTCCCACGCCACCGCCTTCGTGTGCCCGTCGATTTACGAACCACTGGGCATCGTCAACCTGGAAGCCGCCTCCTGCGGCACCGCTGTCGTCGCGAGCGACGTAGGCGGCATCCCGGAGGTCGTCGCCCACGAGAAGACCGGACTGTTGGTGCACTACGACAACACCGACATCCCGTCGTACGAGAGCGAGCTCGCCGCCGCCATCAACACCCTCCTGGACGACCCGACCCGCGCCAAGGAAATGGGCGCCGCCGGCCGCGACCGCGCCATCCGCGAATTCGGCTGGCACATCATCGCCGACCAAACCCTCGCCGTTTACAAATCCCTACTCCGATAGACCCACTGCGGCTCGAAACTGTCGTACCGATGCTGTTTTCTAGCCCCCTCCCTGATTTGGGTGGGGGGTGGGTTTGAGGACGCGCCCGCGTGAAATTTTCACCGCGCCGGGGCCTTGAAGTTGTTGATCTTCGTTACTTTGCCCACCCAAACCCGACAATTCGGTCTCATGTCCGTTTTGGGTAGGCGAAGTAACGAAGATCAACAACGAATATCGCAGCGGGTGAGCGGAATCTCCTCATCACGTGACGGTGAGTGTTCGCCAGCTCCGGAGTCCGGGCATCAGCGACACGCCGTAGCGGCGCAAAATTGTCGTACCCAGGCTGTTTTCTAGGCCCCCACCCAGTGAACGGGCGGGGGGGTGGGTGTGAGGCAGACGTACTAATTTTTAGTTGTCAGTTTTCCTCTTACCCGCCCCCCACCCGTTTTGGGTGGGGGTGATTTTTCGGGGTGGGTACGACAGTTTTGCGCCGCATCCGCTGGACGGGTGCGGCAGATTTGTCGGTGGCTGGCGCGGGATCGGCCTGCGGAATGCTGACTGTGGGACTTTGTCATGCGCTCGGTGTCGATTGCGGGACATTGTTCCGCACCGGGCGGCTGACGGTGCCTGTTGTGACTCCTGGGCCCTACGGTGCCTCGTGAGTCACGTCATGGACGCCGCCGACCGGCGACCGCCGGCGCACCTCGTGAGGGACGGAGAAATCCCGGCGCTCACCGCTGAAAGACGGAGATTCTCCGCCACTGGACGCAAGGACTTATCGGGCGAACGTCCGGGTGGGCCACAGTTCTAGTCCCGCCCGGCGAGAGTCGCGGTCGGCGTCCAAAGTCACGTTTTCGGTGGCGGCCGGCGACTGACACGGTTTTCGAGCCACTCGGCGAGAGGCGGCGAGCCACAGCGGGCGAGCGTTGTCGTACGGGACGGCCATGATGTAGGGCATGACCGTTGACCTGTCCGCGAAGCAGCCGTTCGACCTGCGCAAGTCGCTGCGCGCGATGGCGTATTTCCGGCCGGCGGCCGGCGAGCAGCTCGTCGTGGACGACACGGTGCGCAAGGCGTTCGCGGTGCGGCGGGGCGCCGCGGATCACGCGGTCGTGGTGGAGGTGGCGCCGTCGCGGACGGGCGTGCGGGTGGCCGTTCACGGCGCCCAGGAGAGCGAGCTGGACGGGGTGCACCGCACCGTCGCCGACTGGCTGTCGCTGGACGACGACCCGACGCCGTTCCTCGCGATCGCCGAAAAGGATCCGCCGATGGCGGACATCCTGCGGGTCACCCGGGGGTTGCATCAAGTGCGGTTCGCCAGCCTGGCCGAGGGGGTGTGTTATTTCCTGCTGACCCACCGGACCTCGCAGGCGGTGGCCGCTGGCCGCAAGAGACGGCTGGCGGTCGCGTACGGACCGCGGCTGGCACTCGACGGGGTCGAGCACGTCGCGTTCCCGACGCTGGAGAACCTGGCCGGGCGGCCGGCCAGCGAGCTCCGGGCGTATGCGGCGAACGACCAGCAAGCCGAGCGGCTGACCGCCGCCATCGCCGGGGTGACCGACCTCGGCGAGGCGTGGTTACGGGAAGCGCCGACCGACGAGGTGCACGCCGCGCTGCTACGGATCCACGGGATCGGCGAGTTCACCGCGAGCGCCATCGGACTGCGGGTGTGGGTCGTCCGATCGGGCCGCCGATCCAGATGCGGCAGTTCGCGGACACGGTCGCCACGGTGTACGGCGACGAGCGGACCGCGGATGACGTGCGGCGCGGGTACGGCGAACAGTTCGGCGTCTGGAGTTACGTCACCCGTACGGGCCTCGGCTGGCTGGATGACAAGGCCTGAACCCGTTCCCCAGGCACGGAACAGGCCCCGGCGAGCGTCGCCGGGGCCTATTCAGCACCGGTCTCAGCCGGTGACGTTCTTCAGTGCCTCACCAAGGTCGGTCGCCTCGTCGGCCGACATCTCGACGACAAGTCGTCCGCCCCCTTCCAGCGGAACGCGCATCACGATGCCGCGCCCCTCCTTGGTGACCTCGAGCGGACCGTCACCCGTCCGCGGCTTCATGGCCGCCATGTCGAAACTCCCCTCGACCGGTGGCCGCCGCGACACGACAGCCACTCCCTAACCGCCCGCGGTCAACCAGCGAAACCTGCAGCGCCAGCGCACGCTGCGGGAATGCCGGCCCGGCCACGGGACAACGGTCATTATTCTCCTGCATGAGGGCTGCCGGTCCCAAACCGGGGGATCATTGCCGGCGCGTCGGACCGAATTCCACCGGTAGTGTCGACACTGGCCACGAGCCAGACAACCGCCGCAGTCACCGGAAGGACAATCCGTGTCGGACTCGCTGATCGTCGACCGCACAGAGGCCGTCGCGACGGTAACTTTGAACCGCCCCAAGGCAATGAACGCCCTCAACCTGGAGCTCAAGGAAGCGCTGAAGCAGGCGCTGACCGAGCTCGCGGCGGACCGGGCGGTACGGGCGATCGTGCTCACCGGGGCCGGTGACCGGGCCTTCTGCGTCGGGCAGGACCTGCGTGAACACCTGCAGCTAATCGAGGCCAAGGACCCGGCGCCACTGTCCACAGTGACCGACCACTACAACCCGATCACCCTCGCGCTGGCGCAGGCACCCAAGCCGGTGATCGCCGCGGTCCGTGCACCGCGCGGCCGGTGCCGGAGCGTCTTTCGCGTACGCCGCCGACTTCCGCCTCGGCGGACCGTCCACGTCGTTCCTGATGGCATTCGCCAACATCGGCCTGACCGCCGACTCCGGCGCCTCGTGGACACTGCAGCGGCTGGTCGGCTACGCCAAGGCCATTGCCATTGACCTGATGATGGTGCCCCGCAAGGTCGAGGCCGCCGAGGCGCTGGAGCTGGGGCTGCTGACGACGGTGATGGACGACGACAACAAGGTCCTTATGGCAGCGCAGCAGTTCGCCGCCCGGATCGCCGCCGGGCCAACGGTCGCGTACGCGCAGATCAAGCGAAGCCTGGCTTTCTCGGCCACCCATTCGCTCGCCGACTCGCTCGCCCTGGAAGCGCAAGCCAGGCGACCGCGGGTGCCACGGCCGACCACGCCGAGGCCGTCGCCGCGTTCGTCGCCAAACGCCAACCGAACTTTCGCGGTGAGTAGCTGAAATCAGCGGGTCGGCACGTGGCAGCCGGCGACGTGGTCGTCAAGCATGCCGGTCGCCTGCATCAGCGAATAGCACGTGGTCGGGCCGACAAACGCGAAGCCAGCCTTCTTCAGCTGCTTGGCCATCGCGACTGACTCAGCGCTGATCGTTGCCTGATCGTGCACCGACGCGGGCCGCGGTGGCCGCGGGTCCGGTGCGTACGACCAGAGGTGGTCCGAAAGCCCGGTCTCCAGGTCCAGCGCGGCCCGGGCGTTGCGGATCGCCGCGTGGATCTTGGCCCGGTTGCGGACGATCCCGGTGTCCGTCAGCAGCCGCTGCACGTCGTCGTCACCGAAGTCGGCGACCGCTTTGAGGGAGAAGCCGGCGAAGGCGGCCCGGAAGTTCTCCCGCTTGCGCAGGATAGTCAGCCACGACAGCCCGGACTGGAAGGCCTCCAGGCTGAGCCGCTCGAAAATCGCGTCGTCGCCGTGCAGCTCACGGCCCCACTCGGTGTCGTGGTACGCCCGATAGTCGGCGGTCGAGTTTCCCCAGGCGCAGCGCGCCACCCCGTCTTCGCCGAGCGCCAACCCGACCGGCAGCTCAGGCATCGTCACTGACCTGCTCGTCAACCCGGTGATAGCTCGCGGACAACTGGCTGAGCTCGTCCTCCAACGCGCGGATGTGGGTGTCCCGTACGTCGATGTCGTACGCGAGCCGGGTCAGCGCGTCGTCGACCTGGGCCATCCGGTAACCACGCAGCACCACGTCGAACCGGAGCGCGTGCACGTCCGCGCCGGTCGCCGGCCGGTCGTCGGGCAGCGAGGTGGGCACCATGTCCGGCGCGGGGTCGGCCATGCCGGGGGTCCGACCGATGGTGAACGCCGCCCCGGCGAACAACACTCCGGCCAGTACGACAGCCACCAGGACCGCGATAAGCACTTCATCCACGGTTTCATGGTGTCATGTGGCGGGAGCGCCCCGCGCCATGGGCGCGCGGAAACCGCGACGCCGGGTACGTACCGGCTGGATCCCGATAGACTCCGTAGGTTGTGCCGATGGCATCGGCGCCGGCCCCGGCCGGCTCCCGACTGGCTTCCGGGCTGGCCCGGCCGGCCCGGCTGGCTCTGTGGGCGGATGCCGCGCGACGTGAACCAGCTGAAAGGACCTCATGCCGGAGCTGACCTTGCGCGGCCGTGCCGTCTCGGCCGACCGTGCGCTGATCATGGCGATCATCAACCGTACGCCCGACTCGTTCTACGACCGGGGCGCCACCTTCGCCGAGGAGGTCGCCCAGCAGGCCATCAAGCAGGCGATCGAGGACGGCGCGGACGTGATCGACATCGGCGGGGTGTCGGCCCGGCCCGGCCCGGAGGTCACCGTCGCGATGGAGATCGAGCGAGTGGTGCCCACCATCGAGTGGGCCCGCGACCAGTTCCCGGACCTCGTCATCAGCGTGGACACCTGGCGGCACGAGGTGGCCGAGCAGGCGTGCCTCGCCGGCGCGGACCTGATCAACGACAACTGGGCCGCCGACGACCCGGAGATCATCGACGTGGCTGCGCAGTTCGGCGCCGGCTACGTCTGCTCGCACACCGACGGGCTGCCCGCTCGTACGTATCCGGTCAACCGCCCACAGTTCGACGACGTGGTCGCCGCGGTGATCGACGACTGCACCCGGCTCGCCGAGACCGCGGTCGCCAAGGGCGTCCCGCGCGAGGGCCTGATGATCGACCCGGCGCTGGACTTCGGCAAGAACACCATGCACAGCCTCAGGTTGCTGCGAGACCTGCGCAAAGTGGTCGACACCGGTTGGCCGGTGCTGATGGCCATCTCCAACAAGGGTTTCATCGGCGAGACGCTGGACGCGCTGATCGACGACCGGGTGGTGGGTACGCTCGCGTGCACGTCGATCGCCGCCTATCACGGCACCGCCATGTTCCGGGCCCACCAGGTTCGGGAAACCCGGCAGACCGTCGAGATGGTGGCCACCATCGCAGGCACCCGTCCCCCGGCCCGCCACCGGCCCTGATGTCGTCGCCGGCAACCGCCTTAAGAAGACTGGGCGCGGTCGAAGACGTAGCGGAGCAGGACTGTGTCGCCATCGGTCAGGGTGGAGGCCAGTCGTACCGGTGCCGGTGAGAGCGGCGGGGCCGGCCGCGATCCGGCCAGCGGCCCCGCTGACCAGCTTGGGCGACACGGTCAGCCGCAGCTCGTCCACCAGCCCGGCGGCCAGCAGCGAGCCGAACAGGTGCGGCCCACCCTCGCCGGCGATCCGGCGCAGCCCGCGACCCTCCAGCTCCGCCAACGCGGCGGCGAGATCCACCCTGTCCTGCCCGGCCAACACCACCTCGGCACCGGCGGCTGCCCAGGCAGCGCGCACGTCGGACGGGGCGGACGCGCAGGTGAGGACGTACGTCGGCACTCGTACGTCAGTGACGACCAGCGCGTCCGGCGGCAGCGAGACCCCGGTGGTGACCACCGCGACCGGCGGCACCTCGGACAGGCCGTGGCGGCGCCGACGCTGGACGCCGATCTCGTCCGGCCGGATGCCTCGATAGCGCTCGGCAACCGCGGTGCCGGCGCCGATCAACACCACGTCGGCCAGGTCCGCCCCCAACCGGTAGACCCGCCGGTCGGCGGCATTGGACAGCTCGGCCGAGCGGCCGTTGACCGCGACCGCACCGTCGACGCTGGACACGAAGTTGATCGCCAGCCAGCGCCGGTCCGGCGGATACCCGTACAGGCGCTCGAGCTCGTCGTCGCTCGGCGGCATCTAGCCTTCGATCGGCTCGGCGGTCGGGTCCGCGCCGGACGGCGGCGGGTCCGCTGTGCCGGCCAACTGCTTCTCGGAATCCACGATGACCTGGACGGCTTCGTCGATCTCGTCGGTGACGGTGATCAGGTCCAGGTCGGCTGGGTTGATCTTGCCGTCAGTGAGCATCGTGGACCGCAGCCAGTCAATCAGACCGGACCAATACGACCGTCCTAAAAGGACGACTGGGAAGCGGGTCACCTTGCGGGTCTGAACCAGTGTCAGCGCCTCGAAAAGCTCGTCCATGGTGCCAAAACCGCCCGGCAGCACACAGAAAGCCTGCGAATATTTCACGAACATAGTTTTGCGGGCGAAGAAATACCGGAAGTTGATGCCGAGGTCGACATATTCGTTCAGGTGCTGTTCGAACGGCAGCTCGATGCCGAGGCCGACCGACGTGCCGCCGGCGTCGACGGCACCGCGGTTGGCGGCCTCCATGATGCCCGGGCCACCGCCGGTGATCACCGCGTAGCCAGCCGCCGCGAGGGCCGCGCCCAACCGGCGGGCCATCTCGTAGTCGGGACTGTCGGCATGCGTACGCGCCGAACCGAACACCGAGACCGCGCTGCCCAGTTCTGCCAGCGCGCCGAAGCCCTCCACGAACTCGGACTGGATCCGCAACACCCGCCACGGGTCGGTGTGCACCCAGTCAGTCGGACCGCGGCTGTCCAGCAGCCGCTGGTCGGTGGTACTGGCGGAGATGTGGTGCCGGCGCAGCGTGACCGGGCCACGCTGGCGCTGCGCGCCACGCCCGGTCGGCCGGGAGCCGTTGTTCTCGCTCATACCCCCACGGTAGACAGCCCAGGTAAACCCCCGGCAATCAGCTGGCCGCCATCGCACCCGCGGTACGCGTCCGCCGAACTTGGAAGCGCTCAGTTTAGACGAGGCCGACCCACGCGCGATGTAACGGCATGGCGAGGTTTTGTCCGTTTTGCGCACTGCTTCGTTGCATTCGCGAGTGGTTGAGCGCTCAGGAGTCACTCGAGTCGCAGGGGTAACGCTGAGCCTGGAGTGTGAGACTCTAATCCCGACATGTGGGAACTGGTCCGGTCAGCCGCATTCCGCCGTTCTTATTGGGACTGGTGGTACCAACTTTCACCGCCAGTAACCAGATTCCGCGAACATCGCCACCCACCATGTCCGTTTGTAACGTTGTTGCCCATCCTGGGCCCCAGAATGGGCAACAGCGTTCCAATCGGACATACCCCCACCCAGTACCCGGTCACCCACAGTCAAAAGCCGCACCCACACCAGGTCTTACCACCCCACAAACGTGACGCTGGTTCGCTCTCCCCGTCGGCGGGCGCAGCCCACCCGTCGACCCCGTTCTTCCTTGAGGCTTCGCCCGAAGGGCTCCCACCCACCCACCTGCACAGGGTGCGGCGCGAAACTGTCGTACCCACCCCGAAAAATCACCCCCACCCAGTGACGGGTGGGGGGCGGGTTCGAGGACCAATGTCCAACTAAAAATTAAAGTCCACCTCTCAACCCACCCCCCGCCCGTTCAAAGGGAGGGGGAAAGAAAAACAGACACCTACGACAATTTCGCGCCGCACCCGAGGGAATTACCCGGCGAGAAATCTCACCAGGGCCTCGGCGGCGGTGGTGATCTTCGGCATCTCGACGTATTCGTCGCGTTTGTGGGCCGTGTTCGGGTCGCCGGGGCCGAAGTTGACGGCTGGGATGCCGAGAGTGGCGAGCCGGCCCACGTCGGTCCAGCCATATTTTGCCACCGGGGTGCCGCCGATCGCCCTCACGAAGGCCTGCGCGGCCGGGGCGGACAGGCCCGGTGGGGCCGATGGCGCCGAGTCGGTGATTTCCACGTCGAAGCCGTCGAAAACCTCTTTGACGTGGGCGGCGGCCGCTTTCTCGTCACGGTCGGGGGCGAAGCGGTAGTTGACCGTCACGACGCACTCGTCCGGCACGATGTTGCCGGCCACGCCACCGGTGATGTTGACCGCGTTCAGGCCTTCGCGATAAGTGCAGCCCTCGATCGGCACCACCCGTGGCTGGTACGCGGACAGCCGGGTCAGGATCTCGGCGGCCGCATGGATCGCGTTCGAGCCGAGCCACGAGCGAGCCGAGTGCGCGCGCGTGCCGGTGGTCCTTACGACTGCACGCAAGGTGCCCTGGCAGCCGCCTTCGATCTGGCCGGAGGTCGGCTCCAGGACGATCCCGAAATCGCAGTCCAGCCAGTCTCGGAGCGTACGAGAAATCCGCCCGAGGCCGTTGCGCGATCGGACTCGATTTCCTCGCAGTCATAGAAAACGAGCGTCAGGTCGTACGCCGGTTCGGCCAGCACCGCGGCCGCGTGCAGCATCAGCGCGACGCCGGACTTCATGTCCGAGGTGCCGCATCCGTACATCCGATCACCGTCCACTGTGGACGGCACGTTGTCGGCGGTCGGCACGGTGTCCAAGTGGCCGGCGAGCAGGATGCGGCGCGGCTTGCGGTGTTCGTACGCGCCAGCACCGCCTGGCCGTCGCGCAGCACCTCAAAGCGGCCAAGCGCCCGCACGGCCGCCTCGACCTGGTCGGCGAGCTCGCGCTCGTTGCCGGACACCGACTCGATGTCCACGAGCGCCCGGGTCAATGCGATGGGGTCAGCAGTCAGATCAAGAGTCACCCCTCTGACGCTAGCGGTCCGGCGGGAAAGCGCAGAACACGTTGCCCTCCGGATCGGCCATGATCGTCCACCACTGGTCACCGGCCGCCGGTCGCAGCACGGTCGCACCGGCCGCCACCAGGGCGGACGGCTCGATACCCGGCGCCAGGTCGACATCCCAGTGCCAGCGGTTCGGCCCGTTGCCGGGCTCGGGCTCCTCCTCGAACCACCAGCTTTCCCAGGGCAGGCTCGGCGCGCCACCCACCCATGCGCGCGCTCCGGACCGTGAGCTGCCGGTCTGGCCGCCGATCAAATCGGCCCACCAGGCGGCGAGCGCCCGGGGCTCGCGGCAGTCGACGGTGACCGTGCTGATGGTGGTCAGGCGCCGGCGTACGACAGTCAGCGAGAATTCGTTGCCCTCCGGGTCGGCCAGTGCCCACGGCTCGTCCGGGTCGGACGGGTCGTCCAGCACCTCGGCGCCCAGCATCAGCAGCGGCTTCAGATCCCAGTCTGGTACGACAAGATCCAGCCGCACCCGGTTCTGGTCTGCCGGCAGCTGGGCCGCGGTGTTGACCCATAACCGGCCCGGTGGCAGCTCAGCGCTGAGCGGCAGCTCGACGAAGCCCTCGGCGGACAGCGGGACGGCGCAGCGCGGCCGCCCAGAACTCGCCAAGCGCGCGACCGTCAGTCGCGTACAGACACAGCGCACGAAAACTCGCGAGGCTCATATCGCCGGCACCACGCCGCACTGCCCGATGACCTCGGGATCCGCCGAATCGACGACGAGATCCATGAACTTCGCGATCACCATGATGCCAAGCCTCCTTGTCTAGCGGTCGATTTCATCATGGCGGACACGTCTGACACATTCTCTCCTGCTAGAATTCATACCATGCTGCCAATTTTTCGTACGGACAGTATAACGGGAGGTGAAAGGGATGATCGAGGTCGGCAAGCACGTCACGGCGACCTTCCTGGGCATGACCTTCAACTTGGACACCATCGCCGCGACGCTGGTGGCCGGCGCGATCGTCGTCGTGTCCGGGCTGCTGATCGGCCGGCGGGCACGCAGCGGCGTGCCGTCCAAGCCGCAGTTGCTGTGGGAGACTGTGGTCGGCCAGATCCAGGACCAGGTCCGGGAGAACATCGGCATCAAAACGGCCCCGGTCGTCGTGCCACTAGCGGTCAGCGTCTTCTTCTTCATCTGGGTGGCGAACTGGCTGGAGGTGATCCCGACCAATCACCTGCTGCCCGCCCCGACCGCCGACGTGAACCTGACCTACGCGCTCGGACTGTTCACGGTTGTGGTGGTGCATGTCGTGTCGATCAGACAGAAAGGCGTGCTGCGCTGGGCCGTCGACATCGCCAAAGGACACGAGCCGGGGATGGCACCGATCTGGATCTTCGAGGAACTGACCCGCCCCTTCACGCTGGCGCTGCGGCTGTTCGGCAACATGTTCGCCGGCGGCATCATGCTCAGCATCATCGCGCTGCTGCCGATCTACGTGTTCTGGCTGCCGGAGATCCTCTGGAAGCTCTTCGACCTGTTCGTCGGGGTCCTGCAGGCGGTCATCTTCGCGCTGCTGATCATCCTCTATCTCGGCTTCCAACTGGACGAGGAGTAGCTTCGGCAACCGTGCAACACCGCGGCACGTTCATCGAGCAGGCCCGGCGGGCCCAGATGGTCCAGTGCGCGGTCGAGGAAATCGCCGAAAACGGCTACCCGGCCGCCTCGCTGGCCGCCATCGCCCGCCGGGCCGGCGTCAGTCGCGGGGTGATCTCGTACCACTTCGCCGACAAGGACGACCTGGTCGAGCAGGTCATCGCCGACTTCTACCGGCACCTCGTCGAAAGCGTGCCGTTGCGCCAGACCGTGCTGGTCACCACGACCCCAGTGCGAACAGCAGGGTCGTACCAGGCAGGAAGAATCCGATCGCGAGACCCCGACTCCGGAATCAGCAGCAAGCCGGCGACCAGCAGCAGGACCGGGCCCTGCAGCGAGCTGAGGAATCCGACCAGGCCGGTCACCGGACCACCGGCCGCCGGCAGACGTAAGGTCAGCGCCGGCGGCAGGTTGCGCCAGACCGTGCTGGTCACCACGACCTCGTCGAAAGCGTGCCG
>NZ_WOTO01000098.1 GCF_010993775.1 Fodinicola feengrottensis
TGCGCGGTATAGATCTCGCGCATCGACGGCGGCCAGTGGTTGCGGTCTGTAGGACACGAACCGCTGGCGTTGCCGGTGACGTGCACGACGCAGGTTTGCCACTACGTGTCAGGGAACGATTGAGCGGATCGAGTCGAGCCCGGCAGCCCGTCGCAGCACGCGATGAGGATGTCCCGCACGCCGCGGTTGCGCAAGTCCGTCAGGACCTTGGCCCAGAACTTGGCTCCCTCGGTGTCCTGGATCCAGCATCCGAGGGAGTGTTTGCGGCCGTCCACGTCCACTCCGATGGCCAGGTACGCGACCTTGGTGGTGACCACGCCGTTGTCCTTGATTCGGACCCGGATCCCGTCGATGTAGAGGATCGGGTAGACCTCGTCCAGCGGCCGTGACTGCCACAGCTTGATCTCGTCGACGACCACGTCGGTGATGTTCGAGATCAACTCCCGGGACGCGTTTACTCCATATATTTCAAGTAAATGCGCCTCGATGTCACGAGTTGTCATTCCTCGCGAGTACAAAGACAGGATCATGTCATCGATATTCCCCAAACGACGGGCACGTTTGGGTACGATCGTGGGCTCGAACGTCCCGTTCCGGTCCCGCGGCACCTCGATCTGGACCGGGCCGCTGAGCGTGGACACGGTCTTGCGGGTTAGCCCGTTCCGGGAGTTGCCGGACCCGCGTCCCTCCGGCGCGCCGTGCTCATAGCCCAGGTGGTCGCTCATCTCGACCTGCAACGTCCGATCCAGCACCGCCTTGGTCATCTGGTTCAGCAGACCGTTCGCCCCGTCTACCGGCGTCCCAGTGGCCTTCGCGTCCGCTAGTAGAGCATCGATCGTCGCGGTCGAGAGCGCCCCCGTCAGCCGCGCAGCCGCCGTCTCATCATCACGACGAGACGAAATGTTCCGAGTCATACGGTGTCCCTTCCGACCAACCAACAGGCCAGTCGATCTTGGTACACCTCCGGCTTACACACTTGGCATGACACGCCCAGAGCGTGCTCTGAAGCAAGAGTTTTCCACCAGGGTTAAGTGGTCCGTTTCTTATCCACAGAAACGAAAACTGGCAGCCCGACTGTCGGTGGCAGCCAGTAAAATTGGGTCATGAGCAGAAAACGACGGCGACCGGAATTCACCGACCCCAACAAACAGCCGTGGCGCACCATGCCACCCAGCTGGGTCCCCCTGCAAATGCTGGAAGAACTCGACCGGTACGGCCGAGCCGACGCTGACACCGCGCTCGCCGCGGTCGAGACACTGGACAAGGTGATTTCGTATACGCAGGCGATGCAGATGCGGTTCATGGACCGCTTCACCAACGCCCGACCCGCCGTTGGCGCACCTTTCTCTAAGTACGCTGCTGGTGAAATCGCCGCATCGCTGACCTGGAGCGTGTCCGCGGCCCAGAAACGACTGAACTTGGCGTACCAACTCGTCCATGAGCTGCCGGGCACTATGGCCGGGATGTCTCACGGCGACCTTGACCTGCGCAAGGCATTCACGTTCGCGGACCAGGTCGGCCACCTCTCACCCGAGGACGCTCGGAAAGTCGAAGAGACGGTGCTGCCCGGCGCGGACTCCAAGACGCCTCGATCGATCCGAGACAGGGCCCGGCGGGAGGTCATCAAAATCGACCCAGCAGCCGCCGAAACCCGCCGCAAAAAGCTCGTCTCCGAGAGGCGAGTCGAAAAAAACAACCCTGCGAAGACGGGATGGCTCTGCTGGGCGCGTTCCTGCCCGCCGAATCAGCCGAAGCGATCTACCGCATCATCGACACCATCGCCCGCAGCCTCAAAACCAAAGACGAAACCCGCACCATGGACGCCCTCCGCGCCGACGCCCTCACCGACCTCTGTCTGGGTGTGCCGAGCAACGTACGCACCAAAATCGAACTCCGCGTCGACGCCACCACGCTGATGGGCCTGGACGACAATCCCGCAATCCTTAGTGGTTACGGCCCGATGACCGCGCAACGCGCCCGCGAACTCGCCGGCGACGAAAACACAGTGAGTGGTATCGGATCCTCACCGATCCCGTCAGTGGTGTGGTGATCGACCATGGCCGTACGCGCTATCGGCCGACCAAGGCGCTACGGGACTTGGTGAACGCACGCGACCAACGATGCTGCGGCCCCGCCTGCAACCGACCTGCGGCGACGTGCGAGTTCGACCACACCATCCCTTTCCGCGACCCGGAAGGCAAAACGGCGTACGACAGCACCGGACCAGCCTGCAAATTCCACAACGACATCAAAGAACACGGCTGGACCGTCACCCAACCAACACCAGGACGTTTCCTGTGGACAAGCCCCACCGGACGTACGTACGACGTCACACCCAACGACGAATACCCACCACCACCGTTCTAACGAGGCTTCGGGACTGTGCCACGAACGGTGTTTTCGGCCTGACACGCCGGGCTGAGGTTCAGCGGACGTGTCGCAGTCCTGGTTCTACAAGTGGCGCGACCGGCCGCCGGCGCAGGCTCGCCGTGAGCGCCTGGACGCGGCGGTCAAGGACGTGTTCGAGGAGTCTGGCGACCACGTACGGGGTCGCCGCGGGTGCACGTCGAGCTGGTGGAGGCCGGGTGGCGGGTTGGGGAGAACACCGTGGCTGACTCGATGGCGACGCAGAATCTGGTGGCCAGGAACAAGAAACGCCGCAAGGGCCTGACCCGACCGGACAAAGCCGCGCCGATCTTCCCGGACCTGCTCAACCGGGACTTCACCGCCACCGCGCCGAACCTGCAGTGGGTCGGTGACATGACCGAAATCGTGACTGACGAGGGGAAACTCTACCTGGCGACCGCGATCGACCTGTTCTCCCGGCGGGTGTTGGGCGCGGCCACCGGCATCCACCCGGACGCCGAGCTGGCCTGCGCGGCGATCCGGATGGCCGTCGCTGCCCGCGGCAGGGCCGTCGACGGGGTCATTTTCCACACCGACCGCGGATCAACCTACACCGCCGCGGACTTCACGAAACTGTGCAGTAGCTTGTCGTGGGTCAAGCACGTCTACTGCCAAGACGGGGATGTCGTAGTGAGCTTTCTTGGTAAAATATCGAGTTCAGCCGGTCACGAGTTTGTGCATGACGTGCACCGAGTCGATGTCGCTGGACATGACGAAATCCCATGAAGCGGTGGCGAATCCGTTGGCGCCCCAGTCCGCGCCCCAGGCATTCTCGAACTTGATGCCGTTGCTGTCGTACCCGACGACAACGACCGAATGTCCGCCTTCGATCGGGTCGGTGCCGTTCTCCCCCGGCGTGTACGCGTCGTTTTCCGGGTTCAGGGAGTCGAAACTCTGCCGGACCCGAAATCCGATGACGACCGCATAGCCATGCGAAACCGCTGTCTCGATGGTTGTTTTCAGGTTGTCGTCCAGGGAAACGATGTCGTACGACGAAATTCTGTAATGCCCCGCGTTCGCGCGTTGGGCGGCGGTCGGCTGAGTCGTGTAGTCGTAGTCGCCCTGCGGGTAGTCGGCGCGAGTGTCGATTCTGGTCTTTCTGGATTTGCAAATTGGTGGTGATCGACGTGTTCACGTTGCGGCCCTTCACAATCTGGGCGTAGACATACATCGGCGCCATCGAGCCGCCGGCGATTCCCTGTTCCTTCATCAGCAGACCGAAACCGGTGTATCCGGTGGCCCAGGACGAGCAGGAGTCGACGACGGAACCCTGTTCGCCCGCGACCGGAGCGTACTGCGACAGGTCGTAGCTGGCCGGCAGGCTGGCGGCGGCATTTGCCGGTGCGGCGAAAGCCACGACGCTGGCGACGACGACTGGTACGAGGGCGATTTTTCGCATAGCTGTCTCCGAAATCTACTCATGCTCAGGGTTCGGGACGAATCCGCCGATTCCGGTGAATCCAATGGAGCCCCAGTTCCACACGTTCGACAGCGCTGGTCCAGTGCTGCCCACCTCGTGACCGGCCGCACTGCCAAGCGATTCCAGGAATTTCTCTCCGAGCCTGTCGATAAGCGCCCCTTCTCCGGCAAGTGCGACGACGCCCGCGATTCCGGCGCCGCAACTGAGGCGTTCACCGTTGCTGCAGGCGACCGCGGTGTCCGCCGCGCCCAAGAGCAGGCCGGCGACGGTGGCGCCGGTGGCGATAGCGCCCGCGACGGCGGCGACGGGAGCCCAGGCGGGTGCGGTCACCACCGCGGCGACTGCGGTCCCGATGATCGCCGCGGCACCGAGTCCGATTTCCCACCAGGATTTGTTGTTCCAGACAACGTTCTGCCAGACGCTGCCCAACCAGCCGAGCAGGTCGAACCCACCGGCCTGTTGCGCGCTGAGTCCGAGCGGGTCGACCGAGGTGGTGGGCCGGTTTCCGGTGTACGCGTAGACATTCGTGTCTCCGCCGGCCAAACCGGTCGGGTCCGCGCTGAGGAACCGCTGGTCGGCCGTCGTGTAATAGCGCGCCCGGTTGAAATACTGCCCGGAGCCATCGTCGTCCCGTCCGGTGAACCGGGTCGCATTGCCACCATCGTCCCCGCGCGGTGGTGGCCCCGAACGGTTCGTACGTGTATTGCCCGGTGACGCCGCCGGAACCGTCGGCGACGGCGACCGTGCTGTTGAGCCGGTCGGTGAGCAACGACCGGGTCGATCCCGCGGCCGTACGAGCGAAAAACCTCGTCGACACCGCCAGTCATTCTCGTCGCCGTCACCGTGCTTCCGGACAGTTCCTCGACAACGTTCGCGCCATCGAACAAATAGTTGGCGGCACCCTTGCTACGTACGACGGCCGAGTGCGTCATAGCCGTACGTCGTCGTCGCTGCGCCGGACGCGCTGCTGGCGAGCTGGCCACGCGAATTCCAGACGTAACTGGTGGTGCCGTTGGACAGCAGATTGCCATCCTTGTCGTACGAATAGGCCGTGTCGCCGACCTTGCTGAGTTCGTTGCCGGCGTCGTACGTGGCCGGGCCGTACTCCTGCGGGATGGTCGTCCTGGCGAAACTGCCGCCGACACTGGACACCTGCCCGCTCTGGTCGTACGCGTAGGTCAGGTCGCCGATATTGGTGCCGTTGCGGCCATATCCGATGCCGGTGATCTCGTTGGCCGAGTCGTACGTGTAACTCTGCACGACACTGTCGGGAAGGGTGACCGAAGTGCGTCGCCCGGCACCGTCGTACGCGATGCTGACGGCGTTCGAGCCCTGCGCCTCATCGGTGAGTTCGCCAGCGGCGTCAAGGGTGTAGCTCACCGGCTGTTGGCCCGCGACGGTCATCGAGACGCGGTTGCCGTCGGTGTCGTACGTGTAGTCGATCCGGCCGGCCGGTGTGGTCACGCGAGTCTTGTGGTCAGACCCGTCGTAGACATTGCTGACCGTGCCGTTTTTTTCGAGTCGGCGACGGACACCACCCGGTTGCCGGCGTCATATGTGTAGGTGATGGTGCTGTCGGAATAGCGGGTCGTCCGAAGCCGTCCCAGCGCGTCGTATTCCTGCTTGGTCACCTTCCCGCTGGCGGTTGTGGTGCTGGTCAGGTTTCCCGCCGGGTCGTACGAGTAGCTGCTGGCATGCGAGAGCGGATCGGTCATCGCGGTCGAGTGATTCTCGGCGTCGAAGGTGTAGGTCGTGCTGTGGCCGCTCGGATCGGTGAACTTCGTGGCGTTCCCGTCCGCGTCGTAACCGATGGTCGTGTGCTGCCCGAGCGGGTTGGTGCTGGCCAGCACCCGGCCGGCGGCGTCGTGGGTGACCACGGTAGCCGCGCCGAGCGGGTCGGTGGTGACGTCGACCCAGCCGGCCGCGTCGACGCTGCGGCGGATCGCCCGGCCGGTCGCGTCGGTGATCGCCACCTGGTCGCCGAGCAGGTAGGTCGTGGAGGTGCGGTGCCCGAGCGGGTCGGTGACGCCGGTGACCTGACCGTCCGCGTTCGTCTGGGACGTGGTGACGCGGGACAGCGGGTCGGTCACGGTGGCGAGGGATCCGTCCGGCCGGTAGGCGTACGTGGTCGACTGGCCCATTGCGTCGATCGACTGGCTGAGCTGGTGGAACGGCCCGTCATAGACCTGTTTCTCGGTACGCGCCGCCGACGTGCCCGCCAGCTCTACGCGGGTGATCGGGGACCCGTACGCGTCGTAGGTCAGGTCGGTACGACGGCCGAGGGCGTCGGTGTAGCTGGTCGGCTGGTTGGACACCGGGTCGCGTACGACAGTGACGGTCTGCGCCAGCGAGTTCCCGTAGCCGGTCGTGTAGCTGGTCAGATACCCGGTCTTGTTGAAGATGTACTGGTGGACCGTGCCGAGTTGGTCGGTCATCCGGGTCTCGGTGAGCCGCTCGGCGGCATCCAGCGTGTACGCGAACTGATAGGTGCCGCCATCACCAAGCACCTGCTTGCTGACCCGCCCGTATGAGTCGTACGTGTTGGTCAGATACACCTGACCTCGATGGTTCGCGGCGGTGGCCATCCGGCCGTTGCTGTCGTACGTGTACGAGGACACCCCGCCGGTGGGGTCGGTGACGGTCGCCAGATGGCCGTGCGAGTCGTAGCCGTAGCTGACCGTACGACCGGTGTTGTCGATGGCGGCGGTGGTCCGGTTGAGCGCGTCGTAGGTGAACCGCACCCAGCGGCCGTGCGGGGCGGTGACCTGGGTGACCGGGCCGTTGGACAGCCCGAACCCGGTGTCCTGGTCGGCGGTGCCGGGTCCGCGGGTGATGGTCACCGTGTTGCCGTAGCGGTCGCGGATCGCCTGCAGCGGCGCGTTCTCGCCGAACACCAGCGTCGTGCCGTCGAGCAGCCGTACGTCGAAGCCGTCGCCGTTCCACGCCATCACCGCGCCCGCGTACTTCGTCGGCGTGGGAGTCGCGGTGAACACCGCGTCGGCATAGTCGTACGGGCGGCTGCCACCGGGAGTGAGCCGCTGGAAGGAAATCCGGCCGCCGTCGGCCAACACCAGCTGGCTGGAGGTGGCGCCATGCGGCGCATAGAGGAAGAGGTTGTATCCCCCGCTGTCCCCGACCCCGAAGTCGTGGATGCCGCTGTCGTTCTGCCGGTACGTCCGGGCAACCGTCAGCGGGATCGTGTCCGGCACCGTCAGGTCGGTCTCGGTGTCGATAAGCAGCCCGGTGGCGAGGTCGACCGGGTCGCCGCCAGCGACGTTGCCACCCGGCGGCGGCCCGGTGCCCGGCGGCGGTGGAGTCCCACCGGAGCAGGTCGCGCAGGCCGGCCGCAGACCATGCTGGATGTCCTTATGGACGCCCGGCTGGCTTCGTACGGTGGGCGCCTTCTTCGACGCCAGCGCGACCGGCTTGGCAGCCAGTCCGCGGGTCACGTGCCCACCTTTTGGCCTTGTCCGGAGTATGGGTTTGGCTTTCCCGGGGAGCGGGGCCGGTGAGTGGACGCCGTTGCGTGCTGGATCACTCGTACGAGTGGCCGCCGACGCTGACGCCGAAGCCGCCAGCGTGATCGTCACAGACCCAGGTCCGTTGTACGGATTGAGGTAGATCCAGTACGTACCGTCCGCCGGCAACGTGGGCAGGACGACCGGATTGGCATCCCCGCTGGCCGAGATGAGAGTGTCGCCGGCCGGCGTCGACACGCCCACCCACGGGCGGCTGCGAGTGGTCATCTTGGCGAACGAGAGCTCGAGCTTCTGCCCGTCGTTGCCCTTGAAGCTCACATAGTGGGTTTGGCCAGTCCGCCCGAGAGTCAGGGTCTTCGCGGAGGTGAGGCTGATGCTCCCCTCGTTGACCTGATCGGAAAGAGTGATCCACAGCGAGCCGTAGTCACCGTCCAGCGGTTCCATCATCAGCCGGTAGGTGCCGTCCTTGGGCGCGTTGAAGTCGGCGAAGCTGCCGGTGCCCATGGAGCTGTCGGACTGGATCGACCCGTCGGGCCCGAGGACCCGGAACGCCACCGGTGTGGTGAAGTCCGAGCCGGAGACCCCCAGCGAGACTCCTTCATTGGCCTTGGCGGTGAAGGTCGTCTGGACGACACCACCGAGCAGGCCCACGGCGAGGCTCGCTTTGGCGCCACCGATGGTGGCCGCCGGGAACACCACCGTTGGCGCGATCCTGACCTGCCCGGAACCGGTCTCACCGAAAGGTGCCACGACGACTTGGTACGTGCCTGTCTGCGGAAGCGCGTCGAGGTCGACCGCGGACCACGCCGAGTCATTCCACAGCGTCTGTCCGTCCGGCCGCTTTATGGTGATCGGCAGGTAGTAGTTGAACGTGTTCGTACCCAGCACAAAGCTGAGTTTTTGTCCTTTCGTACCAGCGAAAGTGAAGCGGCTGGGTTGACCGGGCCGGCTGGCGGACAAAGGCGTCTCGACGCCGAGGTCGAGCGCGCCGGCGGCCACCTCACCGGACAGCGTGACCGACACCGATCCGGTGCTCTTGCCGCCGTCAGCGGTCAGCTGCACCCGGTATTGGCCGGTGCGATCGGGAGTGAAGGCGAAGGTGGAAACGTCGGCGAGGCCGTCGTACTCATCCTCCTCATCCCCGTTGGGATCGAGCACCTCCGCGTGCAGGGTCACCGAGGACCCAAAGCCCAGTGGTGGTAAGCGAATGTCAATGGCACTCCCTTGGTTGCGGGGAACGTCAACTGCGCGGTGCCTCCTTTGCTGGCGATGGTGGACACGACGGTCGGACCGGTCGGGCTGATGCTGGTGGAAACCGGACGGGTCGCGAGGCGCAGCGTCGCCGACCCGGGCGACGAGTACGTGTGGACGGTCACTCGATAGATCCCGGTGGCGGTCAGCGGTGGCAGGTCCCGGTGTCCGTTGAGTTGGCCGGCGAACAGCACCGCGCCGTCCGGGCCGGCGACCGTCACGTTGGGCACATATTTTGTTGCTGTGATGCCAGAAACGTCGAGACCGAGCTCCTCGTTGATGGTGCCCGCGTAGGTGAAGGTCTCCTGCTGCCCCGGGCGGGCGATGGTGGCCGTCACGGCGGTGCCCAGTGCCAACGCGCCGCCCTGCTGCAGGCTCGACGCGACGACCCGGAACGAGCCGGGCTGGGGATCCTTGGATGCGAGTACGACGGTGTAGTGTGCCGGTCTCGGCCGGGTTCAGAACGTAGTAACCCGGGCCGTTGGTTTGCGGAAACCCGGAGGTCGCGCCGTCGGAATCCCAGAGCACCGGGGTGCCGTTGGGCTCGCGGACGGTGACGGTGGTGGTGTTCCCCTTCGGGAACGTGGCCTGGTCGAACCCGAGATCGACCTGCTGTCCTTTGGTTACCGGTAACGAAAGCTCGGTCTCCTGGCCCGGCCGGTCGAACCGCGCGACGCTGCCAGCGCCATCGACGACCAGGCTGCCGGTGGTCTTGCTGGAAAGCGTCAGCGTCACCGGACCGACGTTGTCCACGTCCGGCGTGACCATGATCTGGTAGGTGCCACTCACCGGCAGCGGCGGCAGGTCGTACGCGCCGTTCAGCTGGTCAATCCAGCGGCCGAGGTCGTACTCGTCGCGGCCGAACCCGGCGCCGTACGGGTCGAAAAGCTCCACCCACGCGCTGTACGCCACGGTGCCGCCGCTCGCTCCGAGGCTGACCGCTGCTGACCGCGGCTGCCGTCGAACCGTACGAGCGCGTATTTGTCCTTGCTGGGAAGGGAAACCGTGGTCGACGGGCCGTCCACGGCAACGGTGGCGTCAACCGCCTTGTCCGCCGGGTCCAGCGCGCTGGGCACCACCAGGAACGGCGCCGGCGACGGGGCGGACCGCCCGCCGGCGGCCACCGTGACCGGACCTGAGCCGGCCGTCTCCGGCACGGTCACCGTCAATGCGGTCGCGGTCGCGGCGGTGACCTGTGCCCTGGTGTGGCCAAAACTGACCGCATCCAGCGCCGCGTCCGGGTCGAACCCGGCGCCGGAAATGGTCACCGTCGTACCCGCGCCACCTCTCGTTGGCGACACATCGGAGACCGCCAACGACCCGGCGTTCGCGCGTACGGTGAAGGATTCCCGGCTCGTGGCCGATCCTGCCGAGGTGGTCACGGTGACCGCCCCCGAGGTCGCGCCGTCCGGCACGGTGACCGTGAGAGTGGTCGGTGTCCGGTCGCCGCGGTCTCGCCGAACAGGACCGTATTTTCGCTGGCAGGCAACACGAAGCCGGCGCCGTGCAGCGTCACCGTCTGGCCGCTGGACCCGGCGGCCGGGACCACGCTCAGCACCGACAAGGCGGAGGCGGCCTGCCGATGGATCGTGGTGAGATTCCCGTTCGGGTCGTAGCGGTATCCGGCCGAGCCGGACTGCTGCTGGGTGACCCCGGCCAACCGGCCGGCCGCGTCGTACGCGTAGTTCACCGAGGTGTCCGGGGGCGGGTCCGCTTGTGCCACCGCGGGAGGCGCCACCAGGGCCGAGCCGGCCATCACCAGGACCACCGCCGCGCCGCGGAGTCTCATCCATCTTTGGCGCTTGGGTTGGATCAACATTTCGGGTCTCCCCTTGGCAGGGTCTGGGTTGGCACGGTCTGGGTTGGCGCTGTCTGGGGTGGCGCTGTCTGGGTTGGCGGGTTTAGCGCTCGTACGCACCGATGTCGTAGCCGGCGCCGCCGGCCGGTCGGGGGTGGTTCTCCAGGTCGAAGGCGGGTGCGTCGGTGGCCGAGCCGGCATCGATGGGACGGGAACCGTCACTCAGGTGGAAGTCGCCGGCCTGCGGGTTGACGAAACCGGGGTCGCCGGTGAGATTGTGGTCGCTGGCGAAGCTTGGGTGGGAAACCGCGCCTTCCGCGTAGACGTTGTTGCGCAGGATGTTCTGGCCGCCGAAGGAATCGGCATCAAACCCGACCGCACCTTTTTTGTTGCCGTAGAACGTGTTGTTCACCGCATGGATATTGGATATCGTGCCGCTGGACTCAATCCAAAAATCCAGCCCGGCCGCCGCGTTGTTCGCCAGGACGTTGTTGTAAACCTGCACGTCGTCGGTCTTGCGGCTGGACGAGCATTCCTCCACCGCGAGCATGATGCCGGCCTTGGTGTTGTTTTTCGTGCCAGTGGAGACGTTGTTGTAGATCTGTACGTGCGACGAGCCGTCCACATAGATGTTCGGGGCCGGTTTTCCGGTGACGACGTTGTCATGGATTTTGGCCTGGGCGTTGTCGTCGTACTTGACGTCAATGCCTTCTTCGCCATTGTCATGCACTTTGGTGTTTCTGACCTCGAGGTTGCTCGACCCCTGACCGAGGGTCAGCGCTTCGTGGTCGGCTGACGTGCCACGCGCGTTGGTGCCGTGAATGTCGCATCCGTCGACCAGAGTGTTTTTTCGTGTTGAGCGCTACCAGGCCGCCGTCCTGGGATCCGTCGACGCCGAAGTCCTGGAAAACCAGGTCGTGCGCACCGTTGGCCATCACACCGAAGCCGCTCGAACCCTTGGACGTTAACCCAATAAAACGCTGCCATGAATGGTTACCGACGGCGACCAGGCCCTTGCTACCGCCCGAGCCGGTGATGACGGCCGTACCGCCCGAACCGTAGAACGTGACATACATTCCGGACGAGCCGTTCGTCTTGATGGACAGCCCACCGCTGTACGTTCCGGCCGCGATCTGCACGTTGTCGCCGGGCGCGGCGGCATTCGCGGCCGCTTGCGGTGTCGCATACTGCGCACCGGGACCGACCGTCAGTGTCCGGCCCGACGCCGGCGGCGGCACATCGCTCGGACGTACGACCGCGGTCGTACTCGCCATCACCGGCATAGCAAGAACACCAGCCATCGCGGCAATCTGGAGACCGGTCAGCGTACGCACCATCGTTCCACCCCCGTCAAAAGAGAATTCTGGAATGCCCTTCACCCGAGCAGACGTAGGTTACGAAACCAGCCAATACCTGGAAAGGGCACCAGAAAGCCCCTGACCTGCGCCGATACACCGGCGCTACGCAACAGCTACTCAGCCGGCCCAGTACATAGTGAGAAATTAGAGACTTATTAGGAGCCATCGCGACCATCGAGCTCTGTCAGAGGCAATCCCGCCTCCGCCGGAAGGAGATGACATGCTCCATCGAAAGCTGCTCGGACTGATGGTGGCCGTAGGCGTCATGGGTGCGTTCGCTGCCAGCGCCATTCCCGCCCAGGCCGCCGCACCGACCACGACGCGGGTGGTCGCCGCGCCGGCGGCCGAAACGCCGGCGCAGAAAGCGGCCCGGTTGGCCAAGCCCTGCGTGAAAACCGGCGTTAGTGGCGCCGAAATCAGCTGCATCGCCCGGAGCCAGAACGGCATGAAGGAATGGGGCAGCAACTGCAACCCGTACACCACCCGCTGCGAGGAATGGTGCGGCGACTTCGCCGCCTGGGTTATGGTCAAGGCCGGCGGCTCGGCTCCCAGCGGCTATCCGGCCGCGGCTTCGTGGCGGAAGTGGACGAGGGTCAGTACGCCGAAGGTCGGTGACGTGGCCGTGCAGTCCACTGGCCACCACGTGGAGGTCGTCGTCGGGGTGACCAGGTCCGGGAGCAAACTCATCGTCGCCAGCGTCGGCGGCAACTCCGGCAACAAGGTGACCTATCACTCGAACAACAGCTACGCGAGCTGGACTTACCACGACAACCCAGCGTTCTGATCTGAACCCGGGCGCGTTTATCGCAAGTAGGGAAGCAAAATCAGCCGGCCGGCTCGGTCGCCCATGCGCAGGTGGGCGGCCGCGTCGGGGTGTACGCCGTCGGGCAGCGCGCTGGCTTCGTCCGGTCCGAGGAGTTCGCGCCCGTCCAGGTAGTGCAGCGCCGGGTCCGCACGGAGGTCGACGATCTTGGCCAGCAGCGTACGAACGCTGGTTTGGGTCAGCGTCCCGGAGTCCACCTCGGTCCCGGTGGTGGCATCCCGGTCGCGAAAGGCGGTCGGCGAGATAAGCACGATCGGGGTCGTCGGGTGGCCCTCGCGGATCGTGTCCAGGAATCCGTGGACGGCCGGCACGAAGGTGCGTTCGCGCATCGACGCTTCCCCGATGAGGTTGATCCCGACCTTGAGTGAGACCAGGTCGGCAGGGCTGTCCCGAATGGCGCGAGCGACCTCCGGGTCGAGTACGGCGTTGCCGGCGAATCCGAGGTTGGTCAGCGCTGCGCCGGTCGTCAGCGCCGCGATGGCCGGCCAGGTCAGGGTCGGGGCGATTGCTTCCAGGCCGTGGCTGATCGAGGAGCCGTAGTGCACCCAGGCTCGGCCGGACGGCGGGGTCGGTACGAGCAGTGGCGCGTCGGTTTCGAGCGTACGCAGCTCAACCGTCGCGCTATGTGGCAACCAGATCTCGACGTCCTTCTCCCCGGCCGGCAGATCGTCGAAACGTACGATCTCGGCGGGACCAGGGGTCAGCCGGGCGTCAGCGCGTTCGGGGCCGAGGGTCAGCACATCGCCGGCCTTGGCTCGCACGCGGGCGAGCACGGTGCCATCGACGGCGAGGTCGAACGACGCCGGCAGTTCCCCGTCGGGCATCACCGACACGGTCACGTGTACGCCCAACGCCAACGACCGCGCTGCCGTACGCAGCCGCAGCGGAGCCCCCCCGCGGCTTGCGAGACGACCAGATCCATCCGACTGTCGGACAGCCGCGGCCGGGTCCACGCCGGCAGCCGCCGCGGGCGTACACCGGCTGGCGTACGTTCCAGGTCCAACGCGCCGAGAATCATCACCCGGTCGTCGGGCAGCGAGAGACGAGCGGTCATCGCGAACCTCCGACCAGCAGGACGAGCTTTCCGCCGACCTGACCGGTCTCGCCGGCACGGTGTGCCTCCGCGATGTCGGTCAGCGGGAACGTCGCTCCTACCGGCACGGAGAATCCGCCGGACTCGATGAGGTCACCGATCTGGTCGAGCGTGTAGAGGGCGCGGCCGGCGTCGCCCCTGCTGAAGCGCACGCCGTACTGCTCCGCGCCAGCGAAATCGGCGATCGTGACGACGTGCTCCGGCCCCCCGGCGAGGTCGATGAGATCGGGTAGGACCCCGTTGCCCGCGACATCGAGCGCCAGATCGACGCCGTCCGGCGCGAGCGCGCGGACCCGCTGCACCATGCCGTCTCCGTACGTGACGGGTTCGCCGCCGCATGACCGTACGACCTCGTGGTTGGCCGCGCCGCAGGTGCCGATCGCGCGTGCGCCACGCGCCACCGCGAGGAGGAGACGGCGGCGCGGCCGATGCTTCCAGAAGCGCCGTTGACGAGCAGTGTGTTGCCGTTCCGGACCCCGAGCTGGTCGAGCGCCCGCGCGGCCGTCTCCACCGCGACCGGCAACGCGGCGGCCGCGGCGAAGTCGAGCGATGCCGGGATCGGTGCGTAGAAGGACAGCACCGCCAGCTCGGCCTGTGCGGGGCCTTCGGTGCTGAATCCGAAGACCCGATCACCGATATCGACCTTCGTGACGCCTTCGCCGAGCTCGTCGACGATGCCGGCCACCTCGTACCCCATCGTCTGGGGAAGCTCCTGATCCATCAGGCCCTGGCGCTTCTTCCAGTCGCTCGCGTTGACGCCAGCGGCCCGTACGGCGACCCGGACCTGGCCGGGACCCGCGTGCGGATCCGGAAGGTCGACGATCTCCAGAACCTCTGGGCCGCCGAACCGGCTGAACTGTGCTGCCTTCATGAGTTCGTCCCTCCGTACCGAGCTGATGATCCAGACCTTACTCCATTCTTAGAGTTCACCCCAAACTTGTGGCTTGATACACTTTCACGCATGGCTCGTACCGGACTTCGTGACCTCAAGAAAGCTCGTACACATCGGCACATCGCCGACACCGCGGCGCGGCTGTTCGCCGAGCGGGGGTACGAGGCGGTGACGGTCAGCGAGATCGCGCGCGCGGCCGAGGTCGCCGAGCAGACGCTCTACAACTACTTCCCGACCAAGGAACAGCTGGTCACCGACCGCGAGCAGCAGATACAGGACCAGCTCAGCGACCTGATCCGTACTCGCCCGGCCGGCACCAGCCCCGCCGCCGCCATCCGGGACTTCATCCTGCGGACCCTGCCGGACAGCTCCGAGATGCCGCCAGCAGCCGCCCGCGGCACGCTCGGCTACCTGGCCACCATCAGCCCCACCGTCCACCGGCTGGCGCTGGAACTCACCGACCGCCTCGCCACCGCGCTGGCCGCGGCCATCAGCGACACAACCCCGATCGCACCGGAGATCGCCCGGCTGCAGGGCATCGCACTGGCCGGCGTGTTCCAGATCCTCATCAGCGAATCCGGCCGCCGCATCCACGAAGGCCAGAACCCAGCCGAACTAGCCGACGCACTGCGCCCAGCCATCGAAAACGTCCTCACCGAACTGGACCGCTGGCTCACCAAATAACAACGCACCCGAGCCGCTGCCACCGTGTACACCACCACGTTCGGCGGGCTGGTCCGCTGTCGTACTGGCTGGTCGCCGAGGGCGTCACCGCGGCCAGCAACGCCCCACTCAATACCGACTTGGAAGAAAACAATGAGTTGAATACCGGACCAGAGCACGCGCTTTGAAAGAGGAGTTCTCCACAGGGGCGTTTAGGTGGTCCGTTTCTTATCCACAGAAACAAAATCGGCGACCAGACTGTCGGTGGCGGCCGGTAAAATCGTGTCATGAGCAGAAAACGACGGCGACCGGAATTCACCGACCCCAACAAGCAGCCGTGGCGCACCATGCCACCCAGCTGGGTCCCCCTGCAGATGCTGGAAGAACTCGACCGGTACGGCCGAGCCGACGCTGACACCGCGCTGGCCGCGGTCGAGACGCTGGACAAGGTGATTTCGTATACGCAGGCGATGCAGATGCGGTTCATGGACCGCTTCACCAACGCCCGCCCCGCCGTAGGCGCACCATTCTCCAAATACGCGGCCGGTGAAATCGCCGCATCCCTGACCTGGAGCCTGTCAGCGGCTCAGAAGCGGTTGAATTTGGCGTACCAACTGGTCCATGAGCTGCCGGACACGATGGCGGGGATGTCTCACGGCGCCCTTGACCTGCGTAAGGCGTTCACGTTCGCGGACCAGGTCGGCCACCTCTCACCCGAAGACGCCCGGAAAGTCGAAGAGAAGGTGCTACCCGGCGCCGACTCGAAAACGCCTCGATCGATCCGGGACAGGGCCCGCCGGGAGGTCATCAAAATCGACCCAGCCGCCGCCGAAACCCGCCGCAAGAAACTCGTCTCCGAGAGGCGAGTAAAAAAACAACCCTGCGAAGACGGCATGGCTCTGCTGGGCGCTTTCCTGCCCGCCGAATCAGCCGAAGCGATCTACCGCATCATCGACACCATCGCCCGCAGCCTCAAAACCAAAGACGAAACCCGCACCATGGACGCACTCCGCGCCGCCGACCCTCACCGACCTCTGTCTCGGCGTCCCCAGCAACGTACGCACCAAAATCGAACTCCGCGTAGACGCCACCACGCTGATGGGCCTGGACGACAACCCAGCGATCCTGAGTGGCTACGGCCCGATGACCGCGCAACGCGCCCGCGAACTCGCCGGCGACGAAAACAGTGAGTGGTACCGAATCCTCACCGACCCCGTCAGCGGAGTGGTCATCGACCATGGCCGTACGCGCTATCGCCCCCACCAAAGCGCTACGGGACCTGGTCAACGCACGCGACCAACGATGCTGCGCGGCCCCGCCTGCAACCGACCCGCCGCCACCTGCGAATTCGACCACACCATCCCCTGCCGCGACCCGGAAGGAAAGACCGCGTACGACAGCACCGGACCAGCCTGCAAATTCCACAACGACATCAAAGAACACGGCTGGACCGTCACCCAACCAACACCAGGCCGATTCCTCTGGACCAGCCCCACCGGACGCACCTACGACGTCACACCCAACGACGAATACCCACCACCACCGTTCTAACGGTAGGAAGGAGCGCCGGCGAGGGTCCGTCGGAGGCAATATTTTTGGCCTTGAGCCCCGCAATCAGGGTCAGAAGACGTCGTCGGCGTGATCCTCGCTGGGCCGGAGCGCCTGAATGACGCTCACAAAAGTCCGGTGCGAGCACGGTGATCCGATAGTCGTCTTCCTGGCCGACATGAACAACCCGCGGTTCACCATCGGGACCGCACTCGCGGTAGTCGAACGCGATCATGTCGTGGCCTGCGCTCGGCGTAGTGCCGAAATACACACCTATCGCCGGATACTCCCAGTCCTGGATCCAAAAGGCACTGCCAGAACCACCCCCGAGTGAGGAATACTGTTCCCTCCCTATCCCCATGATGTCGTCGATTTCCACGTGATCCTCGGCGTACGTGGTCGAGTTAGGCGCGGGACAACAACTGCGACAAGGGACCCCGCCGTTACGCGACCGCATCAGTGCCCAGCGGGGCTGCGGGTTGTTGCGCTGTCAGTCGACGGCGTACGCGCGAAGGAAAGTGTCCACGGCGACCTTGCGTGCCTCGGCGGCGAGGACCCGGCGGGTGCCCAGCCGCGACCGGGTCTCCATCGGCGCGGTGAGCAGCGCGAGAGATCGAAGCTAGCAGATTCGGCCCGGGTCTCCGATCCAGCAAACCTGCTTTTTGCCGACGACGCACTGGCCCGAACAGTTGTTGACCTTCAACGTGTACTTTATCGTGTTCATGCGGCCGTTTGTAACAAACGCGAACGGGGTTCGCGCAGCTGTCACAGGGGTCCGGCGGGCGACACGCGGCCGCGGTCGTACGGGGCAGCAGCCACCGGACGGCGGCGTCGGACAATTTCGCGAGGGACATGTGGTCTCCATTCCGTCGGGAATTACTGGACAAATCCGCTAACCACGCAGCCGGCGTACGACAACGCCAGGCACCACGTCCGCGAGCAAAGCGACCGCACGTTTGATCAACCACGGCGGCCTCCAGAACACAGGTCGGAGTCATGGGTGTCTCGGACCACCGTGGCCGCGACCAGCCGCGCCCGTACGACCAGCGGTGACACCGAGCGGGAGCAGCTCGAGCGCGATCATGAGCGGAGTGTTCCCGGGGCCGCTAACACCTCGCTAACACGATCCTGTCCAGAACGATCAGACCGTCCGTTCCGGCACTGTGAAACACCACGCTGACCACTTAGGTTGGGGTCGTGGTGGCGCACCAGGAAATCGAGTTCGGCGTATTGGGCTGCGTTGAAGCGTGGTCGGGTCCCAGGCGGCTGGAACTCGGGCCGCCGAAACAGCGGTTGGTCCTCGCCGTCCTGCTCCTGGAGGCGAACCGGGTCATCTCGACCGAACGACTCGTGGACCTGTCCTGGCCACAAGACCCGCCGGCGTCGGCGCGGACCGCCATCCACGGCCGGATTTCCCGGCTGCGGGCGACGATCGCGGCCGCCGACGGGCTCGCGCACGGGGTGGCGTTGGTCAGCGAAGGCTCGGGATATCGGCTGAACATCGATCCAGAACTGGTCGACGCACACCGCTTCGTCGCGTGGAGGCGCATCCGATGCGGCAAAGCCCGCACCGGAGCCTGATCGACGGGTTGACCAGCCTGCTGGAGGCGCATCCGATGGACGGCGCGGTGTCCTCGGACGTACGACTGCGGCTGTGCGGAAATCTCGAAGAGGCTCGGCTGCTCGCACTGGAGGACCGGGCCGACGCCTTGCTGCGCCTCGCGGCTGCAAAGAGAAGATTCGAGCGGGCTGACCAGCCTGCTGGAGGCGCATCCGATGCGGAGCGGATGGCAGCCAGCTCGTCCTCACGCCTACCGGTCGGGTCAGGCC